>CAILLK010000032.1 GCA_903835005.1 uncultured Bacteroidota bacterium
CGGTGCAAGCAATAATCTTTTGATAACAAGCTATACTTGCAACGGAGTAATGAGGTGGGCAAAACTTCTAGGATCATCAAGTGCTTCGAGCTTTCCTTTCGGAATTTCAGCAGATAATTCAGGTCATATTTATATAGCTGGTGAATTTGGTGGTAGCGGTGGCACTTTTTATATTGGTAGTGATACCAGCTTCTCTTCAGGCCATTTAATGACTGGCTTGATTCAATTTGACACAAGTGGACATTTTAATTGGATACGGTATATAGGTATAAATACTTTCGCCTGCGAGATATTATTAGGAAGTCTTGCTGACCCAATCGCAATTGACGGCTCAAATAATTTACACTATTTTTGTTATATGGAATCTGGGGTACCTCTACTAACAGGCACAAGCTCCTATGGGGTTTATGATTATACTTATAATTCGTCAGGTACCTTACTAAGCACAGTAAGGTTGGCTATGGATTCCGCATGGTACGTACATGGCGCTGTAATAGACCCAGCTACAAATAAATTGTATGTATATGGAGAAATAAATCAGTCCATTTATGGAGGAACAACTACAGACTCATTTTATGCTGCTGCTTTTTCAGCTTCCCGTAGTTTGCTTTGGCAATATTTTACGGGAAATGATACTGAAGCATCGGGTATATCAGGAATTGTTTTAGATCAATCTAAGCATCTCCATTTTTCAGGCGCTGCCGAGACGTATACAACGACCAAACCGAGTTATTTTTTCTTTAACGGGGACACTGCTTTCAACACTAATTATCCGTTATATGCATTAGGAGTAATTTTAACAACTGATACAAATGGACACCCTGAATGGATAAAAAAATTTGATGGAAGTTCAGGGGTTAGTGGTTTCAATGGTATAACACTTCTTCCCAATAACAAAATAGCAGCAGGAGGAACATTTGTCGGCATTACAACAGATGGGACTATATCATTATCAACTCCAACTGGCGAAGGATATAGTCCATACTTTGTCATAGTCGATTCGGCCGGGGATCTTCAAACAATGAAACAAATTCATGGAAACGGTTTTTATAATGGGGGAAATGTTGTTGTGTCAGATAGAGTCGGCAATATCTATATTGGCGGTCAGGTTGTGGACAGTATATGGGCAGGTTCACCGGCTATTCCGGCATATCATACGGTCGGCGGTAATACCGATTTCTTTGTCATGAAGTATGGTGTTGATTGCAGTTGCACATCATCTCCGATTGCCTCATATACAGATACCGGTACTCATACAATCGGAGTTACCTATACCGGAACAACAACAGGGTTAGACAGTATTGTATGGAATTTCGAGGATGGGCATACGGCTGCAGGTACACCAGCTTTGCATACCTACAGTCTTTCCGGCACGTACCATGTATGCGTAACAGTATATACCACTTGTGGAAGCGACATTCATTGCAGCAATGTAACGATAGAGATTCCTTCTGAAAATTCTACTGCAATTACAGTTGGTAATGTGAAAGTTTATCCTAATCCTGTAACAAATGAATTGAATATTACCTGTATTACGGAAACTACCCATTTCCAATTAATGAACGTAACGGGTGAAAATATATTGGATGGGGAATTGGAGTTGGGAAACAATGTTATATCTATGATTAAAATTGTTCCCGGCATTTATATTCTTGAATTGATTTCTGAGGAAGGTGAAAGGAATTTTATCCGGATAATCAAAGAGTAAATTCCGATTGCTCCGGTTGTTCCACACCTTAAGGGTGTGGAACAATTTTACTAAAACCCTACCCCCATCCCCAACTCTCCATACTGCGCCACAATTTCGTGGGTCAATAACATTGCCGAAACAAAAAGTTCTTTCAGCGGGCCATGCTCCTGCCTGATGATATAGATATTAGTACCTATTTTTTCATAAAACGGGTCAAACTTCAGCCAGGTCTGATGGTAATAAAATCCCAATTGCGCTACCAGCCCGAAGCGGCCTACCAGGCATTCATTGCCGGCAAAAACGGCTCCGTCCCACGAGTGGCCCATTTCATGGCCATATTCCACACCATAATTCTTAAGAAAAGCATATACATCAGTATGGTAGCCATAATCAAAACCCATGAAGAATTTATTCACATTATGCCATCGCTTGCTGGCATAGAAAGTGGCAATATAGCTGGGTAAAATAACGCTGTCTTTGGCTCGCGCTTCATTCCAGGCCATACCAAGCCTCGCTTCCACCAGCCAGCGGTTTTTCAGTTTCGGCAGTTCTCTCAATACAGGTTTAGGTCTGCAGGTTACCGGAAAGTATTGCACACCGGCATGTATGCCACCCATATTCACACCCAGGTTGGGCTGGTGCACATCGGTATTGGATATATGGGTAAAATTTCCTCCGAACTGGAGATGCCAGTGTTCATTTACATGCACCCGCAGATCGGTCATAAAAATGGCAAAATCGTTTATATTGGTACCTATGGCCGTATTCAGGGTGTCAACCGGATTGGTTTTCTGGTATTTTTTGGTCACATAGGCTATCCCGTCACCGAAACGGAAAGTCCATTCCAGGTATTTCCAGCGTATAATCCGCATTTGCAAATCGGGATAAATGCCCAGGCAATGGCCGAAAACCGAATTGTTGCCATAACCTGTATAAGTAATACCCACTCCCCATACCGGGAAATTGCGCCGTTGCTGCCATTCCTGCTTACCAAAAGTTGTGCTGCTGAAATTAAGATCAAAAGCGTTGGACAAAGCGGGAATAGGCGCAGTAAATTTTTTCTCATGTTTTATGATCTTCCCGGTCAGTATATTCGCTTCAATACCCAAACCGCTGCCGGCAGGATTGCATTCCTGGGCAGATGAAAAATCAGCGGATAGAACACCGGAAATCAGTGCAATAAACAGAACAAAACCTTTAAACATAGCTATGGAGCAAAGATAGATTCATTTTGGTTTTTATAAAAAAACATATTGCACAGTAGAAGATTTAACATGCTTTGTAAATTAAACAGCCTACTTTTGGCATTAAATTATAAAATGATGAAAAAATTTATTCTGATTGCATTATTATTTGCAGGTATCACTGGTACAACCACCATCCTTGCACAGACTGGCCCAAAATCTGAAAAGAAAGAAATGAAGGCTGACAAAAAAGAGAAAAAGGTTGAAAAGAAAGAATTTAAAGGCAAGGAGAAAAAAGAAGCAAAGAAAACAGAAAAAGCAGAAAAAAAAGAAGTAAAGAAGAACATGAAAGAAGCAGAACATAAATAAGCTGACTATTTTTTACAGCATTAAGCCGTTGCATTCTTATGCAGCGGCTTTTTATTTGCATTTAAATGATAGGCTCGTTTGACCTCAATCAGTTGACAACCAACCAAAATCAGTTACCTATTGGCCATTTGTTTAGAATATTATACTCTAAACATAAAATATGAAATATTTTACCCTGGTCTTTATTACAGCTATCGTATTTTTGTATTCTCCCACATCCGTCGCTCAGGCTGTATCCGGATCAATTAAAAAAGAAAACCAACGGGAAATACCTGCTCATAAAAAGAAGGTAAAAAAATTTATGACCGGTATGCCATTAACCTGCACGAAAAAAGAAAAACAGGTGGAAAAGAAAACAATAAAGCAGGATAATAATAACTGACCCGCAAGGAGCTACTGTGTGTTTTTCCATTGCTCGCGGTAAATCATATTGGTATACTATACCCGGCTGAGTATTAATGTTTGGAGCCGATTCCAATACAGAAACTAGGAGAAGAATAATTTATTCTTTATCTTGCTCCCCAAAACCGGATATAATGAAACACCTTTATTTTATTGCTGTCTTGTTCGTGTTAATTTTTATTGCAACGCCAGGGGTTTACGCTCAGGGCGAACACTGCAAAATAGCGATGAAGAAAGAAATGAAATCATGCAAAAAAGACTGCAAGATTAAAAAAAAGATGTTTCATGATCAGCCCTACCGGGCAATGAAGAAGCAGTCGAAAGCAGACAAAAAAGAATGCAAGGCTGATAAAAAAGAGTTTTTCCATCACATGGATCCTAACCACGACAACCGCGGAGGAGAATAAAGCATAGGCTGATTTAGATTTCCCATTTAGTTGAAAATGATATTCTAAAGTTTTGCTACCGGGCTTTTCACATCGTGGTAAAACAGAAACTGCCACGCCTCTGCCCTGCCCTGTTCGGCATATTGTTCCCGCAGTGCCATTGCTTTCCGTCCGTCGTAATCATACTTGGCCACATACTTCATTTTCATCTGTTTTAGTTGTGGCGCCTCATCTCCACCATAAAATACCTTGTCTTTACCATCATTTATAAGATATACCACATGCTCCGGGCAATGGCCTCCGGAATGCATGAACCGAATATAGCCATCAATTAAGCCTTCCTCACCATCCAGCCATTTAACCTGCCCGGTACCCAACAATGGTTCAATATCTTCAACGATATAAGAGGGGAAACCGGTTTTTAAAGCATAATCAGCTTCAGGCCTGTAAATATAATAATCTGCATTGGGAAATGTGGGATGCTCCAATCCCCTATCATCTTTAAAGACCAGGCAACCTGCATGGTCTTTGTGCAGATGCGACATCAATACTTTGGTTACTGAAGCAGGCTCATAACCCTGGTCCCTGATATTATCGTGTATTTGCAATATCCCATCATTATTGCTGAATCCCAGCCCGGTGTCGAATACGATCAGGTCTTTGTGGGTAACCACCAGAAAAGGCTGAACTTCAACCAGCAATGAGCCCACAGGCCTGTCATTCAATTGGTCTTCAGTCAGGCTGAATGGCATAAACTGCTTATCATGCCCAACAGTAAAAACACCTTCAGATAACGGATAGATTTCGGCCATTGAGCAAAGTTAATGACTAAGCAAGTTACCACAGTGATAAAATAAGTTTTGTAATTCCTTGTCATTAAATTGGAAACTAAATTTTGGCATAAGAGGTAGTTTGATCAGATCATGGTTTATAAAATTGAATATCGGGTTATAGTTGTTCTTTAAGGCTCGAGGTTTCCAATTGACTATCAAAACAATCTGTTTAGACACGTATCTTTACAATTACTCTTTTGAGCTACAAAAGAAAGTTCCCGGAATATTATTACTGACTTCAGACAATCTTTTGTATCTTTCTCAAAGGCATTTTTGATGATAATCTTTTCTTAAGAATTTGCAAACTTAGATGTAGCTCACTTATTTTGTTTGTAGTTTTGAACAATTATTCAAGCTTCTCTCTAAATGTTCAAAATGAAAAGAATAATCAGTTTATTTGCCTGCCTTTTTATTACTTCATTCCTGTTTTCTTCCTGCATTGTTTCCAAAAAGAAATTTGATGCCGAGACTGCAAGAGCCAATAAGGAACACGACAATGCCGTAGCGCTGGCCAATAAACTGGCCTTACTTAATGAGCAGAACAGCAAGCTGAATGGTAATGTAAGGGAACAAAACGCCAGCATTAAAGATCTTAATGGCCGCAACCAGGCCCTTAACCATCAAGTAGAGGAACTGCAGGATAGCATTAGTACGCTGCAAGACAATATCAATGAACTGAATACAAAGCTGAGCACTGTAGGCAATGAAAAAGAAAACACAGCTAAAGAACTGAGCAGCACTCAAAAACAGATAGCAGAACAGCGCAAAAGATTGGAACAATTGCAGGCGCTTATAGACCAGCAGCAAAAGGCTACTGAGGCCCTGAGAAAGAAAATTGCGGATGCCCTGAACGGCTTTAACAGCAGTGAGCTGACTGTGACCCAGAAGAACGGTAAAGTATACATCAGTATGCAGGAAGGCCTTTTATTTCCATCTGCCAGTGCCGATGTAAACCCTAAGGGTAAGGAAGCATTATCTAAAGTGGCGGAAGTGCTCAATACCAACGCCGATATCAATATAGATATAGAAGGCCATAC
Organism: uncultured Bacteroidota bacterium; assembly: GCA_903835005.1. Taxonomy (GTDB): domain Bacteria; phylum Bacteroidota; class Bacteroidia; order Chitinophagales; family Chitinophagaceae; genus Nemorincola. The sequence goes on from CAILLK010000032.1 coordinate 5,902, forward strand.
CGACAGCCTGCCTATACACAACAAAACATTTGCCGACAACTGGGCGCTGAGCACCGCAAGGGCCACATCAATCGCCCATGTGCTGATAGATGATTATAATGTAAACCCTACAAAACTGATCGCCAGTGGCCGCAGCAGGTTTGATCCGGTAGCGCCCAACAGCACACCCGAAGGCAGAGGTAAGAACCGCCGCACTGAGATAATACTGGAGCCAAAGCTGGATGAACTGATGTCGCTGCTGAACGGGGGTAAGAAGTAGTTTTTGAGTCATAAGTCTTAAGTCTGAAGTTTGTTTTCTTGTATTGAGGCAGGTATTCAGGTTGTATTTACCTCAGCCTTAGAAAAAAACAGAAAAAATTTGATCCGGCCCTGATTAGTTTGCAATAATCACTAATTTTATGGGGTAAAGATTCTTAATGATCACAAAATATCGTTCTGTTGTTTACCTGCTGATTGGCATTGTGCTGGGTGCGGTGTTAATAACCGGCCTGGCCTCCAAAAAAGTGGACTCAACAATTACTCCTGTTGAAGTAAGCCCCGACGGGTATCCGCAATATAAATGGTATGCACCACAGGTGCCGGCCACATTGGATTTTTGTGGGGAACCCGTCCCTCTCGACCGACCGGATATTCACGAAAAGCTGGACCGCGAATTGCTGGTAAATGCCTACCTGCATGGCAGTGACCTGCTGATACTGAAACAGAGCGGCCGGTATTTCCCGATTATTGAAGAAAGGCTTAAAGCCAATGATGTGCCCGATGATTTCAAGTATGTATGTATTGCCGAAAGCTCGCTGCAGCAAAATGCACTCTCGGCTGTGGGCGCTGCAAGTTTCTGGCAGTTTATGAAAGATACCGGGCCTGCCTACGGGCTTGAAATCAGCGATGAAGTGGATGAACGGTTTAACCCGGCAAAGGCAACCGATGCCGCCTGCAAATATTTCAAGGCATCTTATGCCAAATTCGGCAACTGGACTGCTGCTGCTGCATCTTACAACTGCGGCCAGGCCGGCTTTCAGAACCAGGTAGATTTTCAGGAAACGAAGTATTATTACGACATGATTTTCCCGGATGAAACCAACCGGTATGTTTTCCGTATACTGGCATTAAAATACATCATATCGCACCCCAAACTTTTTGGTATAATGATTGAAGCCTCGGAAGAATATCAGCCACTGAAATCAAAAACGATTGAAGTGGATAAAACCGTTGATAACCTCAATGATTTTGCCAAAGAGAATGGCTCTACCTATAAGATGCTGAAAATATACAACCCCTGGTTGAGGGCGCATAAACTCACCGTAAAAAACGGGAAGAAGTATGAGATAGCGTTGCCTCAATAGCCCCAGCCCTACCTCTGGAAAAGCGGGGCCTTCTTCAGGGGAGCCAGGTATTTAGCAGCGTGCAGGATTCCAGTCGCTGGATATAGGTTTAGTACATTTGTTTTCGCCGCTATTGATTTTCTAAAAAGAAAAGCCCCTGATAGGAGCTTTTCTGATTTTGTTTGAGTGTGTGCGTTATTTATTCATCGTCCTCGTCTTCATCATCAATTGATTCCAAAACTTCGTCATCAAACTGGCTGAACTGCTGTTTGTCTTCTTCATCAAACCAGGTTACTGCATGATCACAGTCTTTGCCACCGCCGGTAATGGTCATTGCCGGGCCGCCTGATTTTAAAACTACCACGTCTCCTTTACTGAATTGCTTTGCCATAATCTTAATTTTCAATAAAGGTAGGCACGTTGGATGGATTAATCCGACAAACTTGTTTTACTTTATTGTTATGAAAAAACCTGGTTTAGGAAAATTGGCATAATCAAGGATATTAACCTGATTAAATAATAAAACATCGCTCACGGTTTCAATAGTGGGCTATGTATGCATATTTGAATACCTGAAATGGTTATGGAATTTCAGCTCCATTATTTCGTCTTAACTTTAAAGCTGAATTCTCACTAACCGGAATTATTTTTTAGTACTTTGTAAGCGCAACGATAAATAATATGAAGAAGATCCCAATCAAGGGTTTTGTGTTACTGGTTATTACCACAATGCTTATTTATCTGCTGGATCATCCGCTGGGCGCTTTACCGGCTATCGGCCGCCTGCTGGAGCCTGTAAATGGCTGCCTCGCCAATGCGGAGCCTGTGAATAAAAATTTCTCTGCTGATCTTAAATTACCTGCAGTAAAGGGCGGTGCTACTGTATGGTTTGATAACCGGCTGGTGCCGCACATACATGCCACCAATGATCATGATCTGTATTTTCTGGAAGGCTATATTCATGCTACCTTCAGGCTATGGCAGATGGATATGGAAACCCGGGCTGCTGCCGGAAGAGTAAGTGAAGTAGTGGGCGATAAGGCTCTGGCATTCGACCGGAAACAACGATATAAGGGCATGGGCTATGCTGCCGAAAATTCGCTACGGGCAATGGAGGCAGACTCAAGAACCAAACTAATAATGGATGCCTATACCGAAGGGATCAATGCATATATAGGCACGCTTAATTACCGCAACTACCCTTTTGAATACAAACTGATGGGCTTTGCACCAGAGCCCTATACCAACCTGAAAATATCACTGCTGCTCAAGTATATGGCCGATGACCTTACGGGCAGTACAGATGATATTGCGCTCACTTACCTCAGGGATATATTGCCCAGGGATGAATTGGAATTGTTATTCCCCGACAGAATACCCGGTAGCACTACCGTGATACCGCCAGGTACTGTATTTGATAAACCATCTTTAACCATACCCGCTGCACCGCCGGATAGTAGTGCATTCCCTCATTTTGAGCCAGCGGATTTTGGTGAACCAAAGGTGGATGGCAAGGGAAGTAATAACTGGATACTGAGCGGATCACGCACAGCCAGCGGAGCGCCCATATTGTGCAATGACCCCCACCTGGCTTTAAACCTGCCCAGCCTTTGGTATGAAGCACAGCTTCAGGCACCGGGCATTAATGTGTATGGGGCATCGCTACCGGGAACCCCCGGAGTGGTGATAGGCTTTAATGACAGCCTTACCTGGGGTTTTACCAATAATTACCGCGATGTAAAAGACTTCTACCTGATAAAAGAAGTGGGAGGCAATAAGAACAAATACTGGTTTGCAGGTAAGCAGGTTGATTATGTCAAAAGGGTTGAGGTGATCAAAGTAAAAGGCAAGCCCGATATTGTCGATACCATCAACTACACCCTGCATGGCCCGGTTACCTATGCCGAGCAAAATGCCAGGGCTGGCGGACTGCGTAAGCCACTGGCCATGTGCTGGATGGGCCACCGGCCAAGCAATGAGATGCTGGCCATATACCTGCTTAATAAAGCCAGGAGCTATAATGAGTTTGTAGATGCCATTATGCACTTTGAATGCCCGGCACAGAATATGGGCTATGCAGACAGGCAGGGAAATATAGCCATCTGGGGGCAGGGGCAGTTTGTAAACAAATGGAAAGACCAGGGCAAGTATGTAATGAACGGCACTGACAGCTCAACGTTATGGAAAGAACTGATACCCATGCGCGAGAACCCCCATTCGCTCAACCCTGCACAAGGCTATCTGTGCGGTGCTAACCAGATTAATACAGACAATACTTATCCCTACAACTACAATGGCAGCGGCTGGGTAAACCTGCGGGCATGGCGCATTAATGACCTGCTAAAAGACAGGCAAAAGGCAACGGTTAAGGATATGATGGATATGCAGCAGGATACTTATTCGGAGCTGGCGGCGGGTGTTTTGCCTTTAATGATTAAGTATCTTGGTGATTCTATAAAAAATGAACATTCTTTAATTAATATATTTAAAGGCTGGAATTACCAACTTAATGCCGAAGGAATGGAGGCCACGGTTTTCCAGATTTGGTGGCAGTATTTCAATTCTGAATTGTGGCATTCAGATGCCGGTTTTTCTTTGAAAGGGGATTATTTGCCATTACAGGAAAAAACCATGCAGATTTTACAACAGAATCCGCCTCAAGACCCTAACATAACTTATAAATCCAGCCTTTTGTCTGCCTCAATAAAATCGGCAATTAATGTTAGTTTTAGAATGACTGCAGATAGTTTCATTCGCATAAAACAACCTGACAAAAGGCCACCGGAGAATAGGGAATGGTACAAAGTAAAAAACACAACAATCTCCCATCTCACAAAACTCCCTGCCCTTAGCTATGACCATGTAAAAATAGGCGGATGGGGCAATACTATTAATGCGGCTAAAAACGATCATGGCCCGAGCTGGCGGATGGTGGTACAGATGGGTAAGGAGATAGAGGCTTATGGGGTTTATCCGGGCGGGCAAAGTGGTAATCCGGGGAGTAAGTATTATGCCAGTTTCCTGGATGACTGGTCGGGTGGTAAATATTACCGGCTTGATTTTATGCCGAATGCTGATAAACAAAGTGATTCGGCTATTAAATATACATGGACAGTTCAACCATAAAGATTATGCGATTTTTATTTTCAGTCCTGATTATTGCTTTACTATCCGCCGGCGCTGAATTTTTGCTGCCATGGTGGAGCTGCGCGGTGGTTTGTTTCCTTGTGGCTTTGTTTGCCAGGCAAAGTGGCGGCAGGGCTTTCCTTATTGGCTTTCTGGGGGTGGGTATTTTCTGGCTGGTAGCTGCCTTGCTGCACGATGTGGCCAATGAGCATATACTTTCTACCAGGATGGCGGCATTGTTTAAGTTGCCCAATTATTGGTTGTTTATTCTGGTTACAGTGTTTATTGGTGGATTGGTGGGAGGAATGGCGGCATGGGTTGGGGCTACTTTGAAGCCAAATTCCATAAAACCATCTCGATAAAAATCGGGTACTTTGTTCCGGGACTTAGATAAAATTCTGTTTTCAGGTTTTAATAACTGACTAATACCCTGTAGTTTTTTTGAACATTCGCAACAAAAGCACCATCACCGAATTATTGTATTATACAGTATCACCTGAAGATCAGCCAACATTCGCATTGTAAGTTTATAACATAGAAAAATCTCTACTACATACAGATTTATTTTCTCTAATGATGGCATTTCCTGTACCTTTCCACCCCGATTATGAAAAACAATTTAAAGACCGAATTCGGAGATATTGATATTTATTTATTCGATCAGTTGCTCAAAGGACGTTTTGATGACTGTATCCGGGTAATAGATGTGGGCTGCGGTGGTGGACGAAACCTGGTCTATTTTCTGAAGCAAGGCTATGAAGTTTATGGTGTTGACAGAGACCCCGAATCTATAGAACTATTACAAGGCCTGAGTGAGGATCTGGCCCCCGATAACAGTGTGCATCAGTTTGTTGTAGCAAGGGCTGAAGAATTACCATACAAAGATGGCTTTTTTGACCTGGCTATTTGCAATGCGCTTTTTCATTTTGCCAACAACACCAAACATTTTGATGCCATGGTGCGGTCTGTATGGCGGGTATTAAAGCCAGGTGGTTATTTGTTCGCCCGGCTGGCATCAGATATTGGCATTGAAGAACTTGTTCAGCCGCGCGGTGATGGCCGTTTTCTGTTGCCGGACGGTACCGTCCGTTTTCTGGTCAATGAACAAATGCTGCTCGACTATTCCAGCCAGCTGAAAGGTGAATTGTATGAGCCAATAAAGACTACAAATGTGAACAACATAAGGTGCATGACCACATGGTGCCTCAGGAAAAAAGCTTAATGCAATAGATTGCCGCGCTGCTCTCCCCTGCTTTGTTTCAGGCAGGAATTAATTTCTGTTACCACACTTCCAGCACTTGGCGAGAAGCGCCTTCAGCTCCGTCCAGGCGGATGATATAACTTCCGGGATTGATTTTATTAAAATGTAGTATGGAATTTGTGTTGGAAGCACTTACCTGTGAAGTTGTTAATACCCTGCCGGTAATATCCATTAGGGTAACAGTTCCTGTACCCCTCATGGATGGGATATCAACAGAGAAGGAACCTTTGCAAGGATTGGGATAAACTTTCAGACTGGAAGCGTCTGGTACTACCGGCTTCACGGCAACCACATCACTTATTCTCCTTATTACATTATTGCCCTGGTCGGCAATATATACCCGGTTATCGCCATCTGCAACTACTGCAATCGGCGTCTTCATTTTGGCAGCAGTAGCATACCCGCCATCGCCAAAATAACCGCTTATTCCGCTGCCGGCATAAGTACTGATGGTTCCGGCGCTGTTGATGTGCCTGATACGGCTGTTGCCCTGATCGGCAATGTAAATATCACCAAAACCATAAACGGCTACCCCTGAAGGGAAGAGCAATGATGCCGAAAGCGCGGGCCCGCCATCGCCTGAGAAAGCAGGGAAACCATTACCAGCAAAGGTATGCATCACATAGTCGGTATCAATAACCCGTATTACCTGGTTGGCATTATCAGCAATAAAGATCTGCCCGCGCGGATCAACTGCCACTGCTGTAGGATTATTGAGTGTAGCATAATTGGCAAATCCGGCATCACCAGTGTAGCCCGCTGCCCCGCCACCTGCAAGAGTGGTAATGGCACCGGATACATATATTTTACGTATGGCATTATTACCGGCATCAGCAATATACAGGTCGCCAAGCTGGTCAACAGCCAATCCAACCGGGCCATTCAGTTTTGCCAATGTTGCAGCCGCACCATCTCCCGAGAATCCGGCAACACCCGTTCCTGCATAGGTAGAAATAATACCATGGGTATTTATCATCCGGATCCGGTTATTGCCTTTATCCGCTATGTATATATTACCTGCTGCATCTGCCACAATGCCTGATGGGGCATTCAGTATTCCATATATCGCTGAGCCACCATCACCGCCAAAGCCAGCTGATCCGTTGCCTGCTATGGTAGAGATAGTTCCGGAAGTATTGATTTTACGGATAGCATTATTACCCTGATCGGCTATATATACATTGCCGGCGCCATCAATTGCTATTGCAGAACAGCTGTTGAGCTCTGCTGCTGCACAAGAGCCACCATCGCCCAGATAACCCTGAATGCCATTACCGGCAAAAGTGCTGATAAACTGGGCTTTAGCGCCGTTAAAAAGTAGCAGCAGGATCAGCAGATTAATTAATGTAAAACGTATTTTCATAAAATCTAATGATGTTTGAATGATTCCGGAATGGGTATATCAAATAACCGGCTTATAAACTATATCTGCTCAAAATACCGGATATTGGATAGCAAGTTAGGGCATTATTACAAAATTTCATAGTACCCTTAAAAAGTTACAGGGATACCTGCCGGAGAGCAGGGACCCCTGTAATAAAATTATTCATACTGATATTACCAGATCACAATTTTATCCCTGAAGGTACTGTTTCCGGTATCCACCTTAATAATATAACTTCCGGCTGCAACATGACTGAGATCGAAAACCACCTTCTGAGCACCGGTATTACCTGTTAATCTGGACTGAATTGTTTTACCGAGAACATCTGAAATGGTAATGGAAGTGCCAGCTTCTGTTTCAGGCAATTCAACGGTAAATAAACCGGTAGACGGATTGGGGTATACATTAATGCGCGTTGAAGTAGATGGTATAGATTTTACACCTTCATCACAAACTGCAACTGATCTTATATTGATCAACTGGCCGGAGCTTATGGAACCACAGACATTAGTTATAGTATAAATAACTGAATCAGTTCCTGAATTAACACCAATTACCCTCCCTGTACTGCTTATACCGGCATTGCTGTTGGATACCGACCAAATGCCTCCGGGTGTCACATCGCTGAAATAAACAGTATCTCCCTGGCAAACACTGTCAATTCCTGATACCGCAGCTACTATAAGGGCTACTACTGTATCTGTCTTCGAAGCGCTGGCTGTACCGCATCCGGTGGTAACAGTATATACCAGATTGGTTATCCCCGGAATTATTGAGGTTAATATACCTGTAGCCGATCCGATGGTAGCTACAGAGGTATTGCTGCTGCTCCAGTTTCCTCCGGCCGCAGTATCCGTATAAGTAACCGGACTGCCAAAACAGATATTAGTTGGTCCGGTGATTGTGCCGGCAACCGGTAACGGATTAACTGTTATCGTTTTTGATGCAGTTGCTGTTCCGCAACTGTTGGTTACAGAATACAGGATACTGTCTGTGCCTGCAGCTACTCCGGATACAATACCTGTTGTGCCAATTCCGGCTATCGTAGCATGAGAGCTGCTCCAGGCACCACCTGTTATGCTTTCAGACAGATTAATTGACGAGTCTGCACAAACTACCGACGGGCCGGTAATACTTCCTGCATCTGGCAGAGGATTTACGGTAACCGGCATGGATACTATGCAACCTGTGGGTAAAGTATAGGTAATAGTGGCCGAACCTGTTGCCACACCTGTTACAATTCCGCTTGAAGACCCGACAGTGGCAAAAGTAACACCAGAGCTGGTCCATGTGCCACTACCCGCATCCGATAATGTATCATTGCCCAGTACACATACTGATGAAGCGCCGGTAATTGCTGAAGGCAATGGATTCACGGTTACTACTGTAGTCGCTGAGCAACCGGTAGCAGCCAGGTAAGTTATAGTTGTGGTGCCGGCGGCAAGTCCGGAAATAATACCACTGGTACCTATAGTGGCAGTAGCAGGTGTGCTGCTGCTCCACGTTCCGCCTATTGTTCCGTCGCTCAATGTAGTAGCAGCGCCTGCACAAACATTGGTAGTGCCGGTAATTACAGCTGGAGAAGCATGTACAGTAACGGTTACACTTTGGCTGCAACCAGTGCTTAATGTATAAGTGATTGCAGTTGTACCTGTTCCTGCTCCGGTAACAATTCCGGTTGAGGCACCTACGGAAGCTATAGCTGGAGAACCGCTTGTCCATGAGCCGCCACCTCCATCTGTGAGTGCAGTAGTAGCTCCTATGCACACACTGTCAATACCTGCTATAGCTGCTGGTAAAGGATTCACAGTAAAAGGTGTGGTTCGCGCACAGCCGGTGGACAATGAATAGCTTATAGTAGTAACACCTGCCGAAACAGAGGTAACCAGGCCTGTCGTGGAACCTATGGTAGCTATTGCAGGTGAGCTGCTGCTCCAGCTACCGCCTCCGCCATCTGTGAGCGTAGCAGCGCCTCCCGGGCAGATAGCTGTGGTCCCGGTAATAATACCGGGCAAAGGATTGATAGTAACTGTAGCCGATTGTGCACAGCCTGTACCTGAAATGGTATAGGCAATAACCGCTGTACCTGCGCTGACTCCGGTAACTGTGCCCGCAGTTACAGTAGCAAAAGAGGGTGAGCTACTCGACCATGCACCGCCTGTAGTTGTCTCTCCCAGCAAAGTAGCAGATCCTGCACAAATGGTTAAGGTACCTGTGATAGGGTTAGGAATCGGGTTGATGGTAACTGCTTTGGTGGCGAAACAACCTGAGCCATTTGTATAAGAAATAACCGAAGTGCCTGCGGTAACGCCGGTAACAATTCCGGTTGAACCAACTATGGCATTGGCATTGCTTGAACTCCAGGTACCGGATCCCGTGCTGCTTAAAGTGCTGGATGAACCAACACATATTGCCGCCCCGCCTGTCAAAATGGATACAGAGCCAGGTGTCGGATTAACAGTAATGCCTTCTCTTACATTGCAACCTGTTGCCGAAATAGTATAAGTAACATTTCCAGTTCCTGCTGTAACCCCGGATACAAGTCCTGTCGTTGAGCCTATTGTAGCAATTACTGAAGGTGAGCTTATCCATGTACCTCCGGTGCTGTCATTGGTTAATAATGAAGTTGAACCTGCGCACAGGGTAAAAGTTCCGAAAATGGCCGATGGCAACGGGTTGATTGTTTCAGTGCGGGTATTGATACAACCATTTGATCCGGTATAGGTCATAACTGTAGTACCTTGTGTCACTCCGGTTATTGTACCTGTTGTACTGGAAATCGTAGCATTACCATTGCTGGCTGTCCAGGTTCCGCCAGGAGTAGTTGGGTCGGCGATAACAACAGATGACCCGACACATACTGAAGTGGAACCCGTAATAGCACCGGGTATCGGATTTACGGTAATTCCTGATGATACAGTGCAACCAGTACCCAATGAATAGGATATAACACTGCTTCCCAATGCTATAGGTGTAACAATCCCGGATAAAGAACCAACTGTTGCGACAGATGGGTTGCTGCTGGTCCAGGTACCGCCTCCGGCATCAGTAAAGGCTGTAGACACTCCCATGCACACAGTTGATGGTCCGGTTATCGTAGCTGGAGCAGAGATAACATTGACGGTAGCTGTCGCAAAACAACCGGACAGTAAGGTGTAAGAAATAATGGTTGATCCGGTGCCAATGGCGGTTACCAGGCCGGCTGTACCAATGGTGGCAACTGAAGTAGCAGTGCTCAGCCACGTTCCTCCCGTACTGGCATCAGTAAGTGTAGTGGTTGTGCCTGCACATAACGAAGACAGGCCTGAAATGGAGGATATACTGTTTACGGTAACAGGTGTATGAACGGTGCATCCGGTTGCGGGTATGGTAAAAGTAATATTCACAGTACCAGCTCCAATACCAGTAACAACTCCCGTAGCTGAACCTGCTGTGGCAATCGACGGATTGCTTGATGACCAGGTTGAGGTTCCGGAAATATCATTAAGTGTAATAGTCTGCCCGGCGCAAACAGATGAAGGACCTGTAATGTTTGCAGGTAAAGCATTTATGGTAATAATTGATATAGCATAGCAGCCCGTACCTAAAGTATAAGTTATTACTGTAGTTCCCGCAGTAACACCCGTTACTACACCTGTGCCGGAGATAGTTGCATTGGCATTGCTGCTTGCCCAGGTTCCGCCACCGGCATCTGTAAGGTTTGTGGTTGATCCAACACAAACCTGTGTCGGCCCTGAAATACCTGATGGATTATTGTTAACGGTTACAGTTCTGGTTGTAAAGCAGCCAGTACCGAGTGCATATGTAATAATAGATGTACCGGATGTTGCACCGGTTACTATGCCTGTTGTACCACCAATAGTTGCATGTGTGGTACTGCTGCTCCAGGTGCCTCCTGTCGGAGATGAAGATAATGTTGTTGTCGACCCGATGCAAACGGTTGCAGTGCCGGTAATAACACCAGGGTTTGGATTTACAGTTACTGTTTCCGTTACCGAACAACCTGTTAAAGTAGAAGTATGGGTAATGATAACAGCGCCGGGAGATACTCCGCTAAGCGTACTTGTTGATCCTGGAGTTGTTACAGTTGCTATACCGGGTATATTGCTGCTCCAGTTACCACTTGATGGTTCTGAAAGTGTAATTGTTGACCCGCTACAAACTGTAGTCGGCCCGGAAATGGCAGGTGGGTTGGGATTAACCGTAACCGAAGCAAATACATAAGCGACACAACCTCCGGTACCGGACAAGGCATAAGATATGGTTGCAACTCCCGCCCCAACACCGGTCACAACTCCCGATGTACCAATACTTGCAACCAATGAGTTGCTGCTGGACCAGGTGCCACCTGTTGTCGCGTCGCTTAAAGTTGTCGTAGCGCCTGTACATACATTAAGTGTGCCGGTAATCGGGCTTTCAAACGGTAGCGGATTAACCGTTGCAATACTCGTGGTAAAACATCCCGTACTTAAGAGTGTATAAGAAATCGTAGTATTACCAGCTGATATGCCGGTTAAAAGGCCGGAAACAGGATCTATAGTACCAACAGATGTAATACTGCTGCTCCAGAGGCCGGAACCTGTTTCACCCAAACTTGTTGATACATCAGGGCAGATAGATAATGTACCTGTTATTGGTCCGGGAGCCGGATTTACAGTAAGAACAGCTGTAGTTGAGCATCCGGTTACAGGTAAGGCATAAGTTATCATTGATGTCCCACCTGCAGATAATACTCCGGTCGCAGTTCCGCTGGAAGAACCTATTGTGGCTACCAGAGGGCTGCCGCTGGTCCAGGTACCCCCTCCTGCATCTGTGAGAGAAGTAGTTCCTCCGGGGCATACCTCTAATACTCCTGTTATACCTGCAGGGGATGGGTTGACCGTAACAATGGTACTTGTGGAACAACCAGTAGATGGTAAGGAATAAGTAATGACAGTGGTGCCTCCGGTAGCCGAAATACCGGTTACCAGTCCTGTAGAAGATCCTATTGTGGCAACAGATGGTGTTCCGCTCAGCCATGATCCGCCACCCGGATCAGTTAATGTTGTGGTTGCACCAGGGCAAATGGCCGCTGTTCCCGCTATAGCGCCGGGCAATGGATTTACAGTTATCGTCTGCGTGACATGGCAACCTCCTGCCGTAGTAAAGGTAATTAAAGCTGTAGCCGGGCTTGTACTGCCGGTAACAACAGCATTGAGTATTCCTGATGAGGAACCGATAGTGGCTACTGTTGGCGTGCTGCTTGTCCATGTGCCACTGATTGGCGGATCGCTCAGCGTGGTGCTGGCGCCCTGGCATAAAACAAAGGTACCCGAAATAGGCCCTGGGTTTGGATAAACGGTTACAGTGGTTGATGCTGCACATCCGCTTGCAGGAAATGTATAACTGATCACTGATGTTCCGCCGGTAGTCGATACCCCCGTTACGGTTGAAGTTAACCCACCACCAACAGAAGCTGTGGCAATAGTTGGTGATGCACTGCTCCAGGAACCTCCTGTAGAGGCATCAGTTAAGGTTATTGTTCCGCCACTGCACACAGATGGCGGACCTGTAATCGATGAGGGAACAGCGTTAACAGTTACTACAGCGCCCACAGACCCGCAGGATGTGGTATAGCTTATGGCTGTTGACCCCACGCTGGTTCCGGTAACTACACCCGAAGTGGAAACGGAACCGATAGATGGGCTTACACTGCTCCAGGTGCCTCCGGTTGTTGCATCACTCAGTGTGGTAGTTGCCCCCCCGCAAACCGATAACGTACCAGTGATAGCTGCAGGTTGCTCACAAATAGTTACAGGAGCCGCTGTATTCCAGAAATCACCGGGGTCTGATGCCAGATTATGATTTACCGCATTAACAACTCCATATATAACTACACTTCCTGTTCCGGAAGATGGAGCCGTCCAGGATATTGTTTCCACATAGGTTGTGCCTGTTCCCCCGGTCCCGGTAGTTGCAACAATGGAGCCATCACCAAAAGAGGCGCTATAATGTTCAAATATTTGCGCACTTGAACCTGTATATACATGGGTGCCTGCAGGTGCAGTTCCCATAGTGCCTGCATAGGTAGCGCTGCCGGTACCCGCTCCTGAGGATTTTACCACACTCATCTGGAACCCGAAATTTGGCAGCGATGAGCTGCTGGTATTTGTAGCAGATATTTTAAGTGTGTAAACATTACCCGGTATATAGCTGGTAACCGGAGTACCGCTGCTCAAAAGTTGTACGGTAACAGTAGTACTGGATACAGCTGATGAAGCATGGCATCCTGACGGGCCACAACCACTGGTACCTGTTGCACCTGTACGATCACCAAGACCAGCATATGCCGGGCCATAATAATAACTGGATAGGGTTACATAAAGAAATAAGCCCGCAAATGGTAAAAGGATCAGTTTCTTCTTCATTTTTAAAGGTTTTGGGTTATAAATGTAATAAAATACTATTCAGAAAAAAACTCTGTTAAATTTAATAAACAGATCAGTAATACGGCCAATTTATTCTTATACTCAAATGTAGGTGATACAAGAGCAACGATAAACCTATCTCTGATAAACGGGGTTAAACCAGATATGGAATGGGATAAAACGGATTTAAACAAACTAAGCCGGAACCAATAAACAAATGTCACTTCACCGCTAAACTAATTGCCCGGTTTTCTGTTCAGTTTAACTCTCCGGCAAGCCACAATTTAAATTCAGCCGACCTTTCTGAACTCACTATTGGCGGCTCTTTTACAATAGGCTCCAGCTTTACAATCACCCTCGATTTGGTATATACCTTCATTTCTTTTATCGACTTAAGGCTGATCAGAAACTGGCGGTTTATCCTGAAAAAACTTTGCGGATCCAGCATTAGCTCCAGTGCGTCAAGGTTATGGTCCATAGGGTAATTCAGTCCATCAAATGTGCGGGCGAAAGTGTTTTTGTTTTCACTCAGGAAATAGGCAATATTTTCAACAGCCAAAGTCCGGATATGCTCCCCCAGCCTGATGATAAACCGTTTCTTGTATTCTGCTGACGGCGCAATAGCATTTCGGATAGGTGCATCCGGAGGTGTAAGAATCTCTTTAAATTCTTTCAGTTTCAGCAGTGCTTGTTCCAGTTCAGCCTGCTTGATGGGCTTAAGCAGGTAATCAATGCTTTTTGCCTTAAATGCGTTAAGGGCAAATTTGCTGTAGGCAGTAGTAAAAATTATCGGGCAATTGATCTTGACCATATCCAGCAGGTCGAAGGCAGTGCCATCGGCCAGTTGCACATCCAGCAATACCAGGTCGGGGAAAGGATTTGCAGCAAACCATTTGCCTGCCCCCTTAACCGTGTCATGGTGGGCTATAACCCTTGCTGATGGCATTACCGATGCCAGCAGTTGCTCCAGCCTTTCTCTTGCAGGCACTTCATCTTCTATGATCACAATATTCATAATAATGGCATTACTACAACAAACTCATTACCCGATTCACCATAACTTACCGGGCTTTTGGTCAGCAATTCGTAGCGTTTTTTAATGTTTACCAATCCCATACCCTTCCCTTTTTCCTTGCTAATTTTAGGCGATATTGTATTCCTTATAGTTATTTCATTTTCGGTAGCATATATCTGAATAATAAGCGGGTCAGTTGCCGAAATTACATTGTGCTTGATCACATTTTCAATCAATATCTGCATCGCCAGCGGCACTATTTTTTTGCGGCTCATTACCTCCGGCGGTATATCCATTTTCAGTTGCAAGGCAGCGCCAAACCTGCCCTTCTGGATGGAAAAATAGTTTTCAAGTATAGCTATTTCTTCCGAGAGCAGCACAAGGTCATTATCATAATGTGTAAGAATACTGTGATACAGCGATGACAGGTTCTCCGAATATTCTATCGCTTTTACCTGATCGCGTTCTATCAGATGCGTTAGTGTATTGAGGCTGTTGAACAAAAAATGAGGGTTCACCTGGCTCTTTAAATGTTCATATTCAAACAGGATGCGCTCGTGCTTCAGCAAGGCAATATTTTTTAGGTTCTGCTCCCTTTGTTTTATGATATAATAGCCGAGCAGGGCTCCGGATAACAATAGCAATGCCAGGAACCAGTTTTCTTTCCAAACCGGCTGACTGATGGTAAAGCCCCATACCACCTCAGGTGCATGGCTGAAATCATTATTCATGGCTGCCTGAACTCTGAAGGTATAATCGCCCGGTGGCAACCTGGGGTAAGTTACAGAGCCGTCTTTAGTGGTAATCCATTTATCGAAATACCCTTCCAGCATATACCTGTAGGATATAGTCCTGGGGTGCAACAGGTTTATGGACCAGAAATTGAAACTGAAATAATTCTCATCATACTTAAAATCCTTCCTGGATGAAGGTGCTTTTAAATAAAGCCATATATTTTGCGCTGTCCTGCCGGTATCAAAAAGCTCCTTTATTTTTCCGCTTTGGCTGATCTCAGTTAATTTATCGAGGAAATCAATTTTACCCAGATCAGCTGCTTTGCCGCTATTATAATAGTCCAGCATACTTTTTATGCCGGCTATACTGCAATCTGTAATATTGGTGTCTTTTGTTTCCAGAGTATACTTAATCCAGCTCTCCATGAACAGGTAAAGCAGCTGTTTATCTATATCATGAAACTTAAGCGAATATTCAGGCAGGCCGATATTTATATCCGGGTTTCGTTGCAGCCAGTTCAGTACAAAGGTATTGGCTACATCTCTTTTATCTTTATCTGCATTCAGCGGGGTTTGCTGCAGCCAGCTTACTGTGGGCACAATGAAGGGCTCAAATTGGTGCACATCCGAATGGCCATCAAACTTAAAATTATCGGGCAACGGAAACTCCCGGGCATTCAGCAAGTGATACCCGAAAGATAACAACAAAACAACCACCAGCCTGAAATAACCCTTTGCCATTAATACCCGATAAAATTGCTTTAAACCTTCTAATATAATCAAAATATCATAGTCAGTTAAAACAAACAGGATGAATCGGGCATAAATGTATTTATACAAGGCTGATGCCGCTTTGAATGAAATCGGAAACTATCTGAAAATCAGGCCCTGTAACCCACTATTTGCAGGTATAGGCATAGCTGATGGTATGAGTAACCGTATCGGTGGATCCGGAAGTACATTGCCTGAGTGATTGCTGGCTGATGCGGTTATTGCTGTAGGTGTAGGTAAAAGCCTTGTAAAATTTACCTGCCGTATAGAGCGAATTGAGCATATGCACATTGATGTAGTAATATGCGCCATAATAAAGCAATTGCCTGAAGTAAGTAGGGTCGCCATATACAATGCCTTTTGATGCATAATAAGTAAAATCGTCTTTATGAGTAGTTTGCCCTTGTATACTATCATAGATCAGGTCGCCGTTAGCAACAAAATACCCTATAGTATCATCAGCTTCACCGTTACTCATAGAAACACTCCTTGTTGCCTGCTGAACGCCAGGCAGATCGTAAAAGTAGGTGATAGCATAAGTTGAACCTGATGAGGGGAAATAACTGCTAAAAGACTGCATCAGATTATTGCTGTTGAGCAACACAGTATCAATTTCTGCCAGAATACCCGGAGTTGTATCTTTCACAGTAAAAATAATAGTGTTGCCAATGTACTGAAAGGTGCGCGTACAGGCGTTTTGACCTGTTACCACAATGGACGATAACCTGTTCTGGTTATCATAAGTAAATTGGGTTACCGATTGCACAGTTGCAGTGGAATCGGTCATGGATGCCAGGTTGCATGTTTGGGAGGAATTATTGCTTTTCCGGCAAGAAAAACTGATGCCCGAAATCAGGACTCCCATCAACAATAATGAGGCAAAATTCCTCATAATGCACCGTTTTTAGCCATGGAACATTTTAATTTTCAGGCTAAGTTACTGGGAAAAATTGAATTCAGGACAAATGAGTCTGCTATAATCCTTATCATTCAGATCACACCGGCAACCTGCCAGCAATCACAAAACAGGCGCATCACGAATCTATCTGCAAACTCAGAAATATCCTGCCCTTATCATTTTTATACACCCAAATACTGGTCAGCACAAGGTCGCTGATGTCATGGCCCCATATGTGGTATCTGCCGTTGGTTTCATTCCGGTTATACATTCCGGTCCGTTTTTCCGATGGTACTGTTTTAATGGTTGCCGATTGTTCCTCTTCATCGTATATTTCATGGTAGCGTTTAGCAATAGCCTCAACCAGCCCCTGCCTTGTGAAACCGTTCTTAGAGACCAGCTCAGAGAAATCTGGATTATCCAGCGGATAATCTATTATCAACGTCACCGTTTCGTCTTTGAGCACAATGTCCTCCTTACCTATCAGGTGCTTTATATCAGGGCTGTCCAGCTCAATCATTGATATCACTTCTTCCTTCTTAATGATGGAGTCATAGGTCATCACATTAAAATCAATTGTCGAGACAAGCCGGCCCAGGGTGTCGTTCTTCCTTTCAGTTGCCTGCCGTTCCTTTTCCTGCAGGTGCTGCCTGAATTCCTTCACAGAGTCCTTAGGCCCGGCCCAGTCTACAGCCACATTCTTTGGTTTGTTCCCCTCATTCTGACAGGAAACAACCAATACAAGGCAGATTAAACCCAATAGTATTCTCATAATGTTCAATTAAGGTATTCGTTATCTCATAGGCCAGATGCAATTTAGTAAGTCAGACTTTAACTATTTATCAAAGTTAAAAACTCCTGCTCAGATAATATAGTTACTGTTCCCAGTTTCCTTGCCTTATCCAGTTTTGATCCTGCATCCTCACCCACCACCAGGTAGTTGAGTTTGGCGCTCACGCCTCCCAGTATTGATCCTCCTTTTTCCTCCACCATAGACTCGGCATCGCTGCGCTTAAACTGGCTCAGGGTACCGGTAAACAGGAATGTTTTGCCTGCCAGGGCGCCATCAGTTTTCATCTGGCCCTTGTTTTCGTTCTTCAGGTTCACTCCGGCCTGTTCCAGCAGGTCTATCATATGCCTGTTTTCATGCCTGGCAAAAAAGTCAACAACCGATGTGGCTACCTTCGGCCCTATATCTTCCAGCACAGATAGCTTATCTATGTCCCAGTTGTAAAACTCCCTGATCTCCGATACTGCCGAGGCCAGTGTCTTGGCTGTTGTCTCGCCCACATGCCTTATGCCCAGCCCGAAGATGAGCCTGTTCAGCGGCTGGCCCTTCGATTTTTCTATGGCCTCCTTCAGGTTGCTCACCGACTTTTCGCCAAAGCCTTCCATATGCTGCACCTTGCTCCAGTCGAGATTGTAAATACCCGGAATGTTGTGCAGCAGGCCCAGCTCAAAGAACTTCTGCACATTGGCATTACCCATGCTGCGTATGTCCATGGCATCCTTGCTGGCAAAGTGTATCATGCGCTCCACCACCTGCACCGGGCAGTTAATGTTGATACACCGCCAGGCCGCTTCTTCCGGCTGTTTTTCCAGTTCGCTGTTGCAGGCCGGGCAGTTGGCGGGGAATTTTATTGGTTCTTCATCCCCCGTCCTCAGTTCTGTGAGGGGTTTCACTATATACGGTATCACATCGCCGGCACGTTCCACCAGCACGGTATCGCCAATGCGCAGGTCTTTCTCGCGCACCACATCTTCATTGAACAGGGAAACCGACGTTACCGTTACCCCGCCTATATGCACAGGGTCAATCTTAGCCACCGGGGTAATAGTCCCTACCCTGCCCACCTGAAACTCCACCCGCCGCAGCTTGCTGGTAGCCTGCCGCGCCTTGAATTTATAAGCCACCGCCCACCGGGGATGGTGAGCGGTTGAACCCATCTTTTCCTGCAGTCCGAAGTCATTTACTTTTATCACCAGTCCGTCTACCTCAAAAGGCAGGTCATCGCGCCGGGCTTCAAAATCGTGGCAGAACTTTATGACCTCATCTATGTGATTAAACTTTTGCATTTCCCTGGCCGGGGTCGGGAAACCCAGGCTGTAAAGCCATTGCAGCGCCCCGTAGTGCGTGGCCAGTTCGGCAGGCCTGCTGTGGCCCTCCGTCAGCGTATAACTGCTGATGTGGTAAAGAATACTGTTCAGGCCGCGTTTCTTTACCTCATTAGGGTCCAGTATCCGCAGCGTTCCCGATGCCGCATTCCTCGGATTGGCCAGTGGCGAGAGCCCCTCAGCTACCCGCTGCTTATTGAATGCCTCAAACACATTTTTATGAATAACGATCTCCCCGCGTATCTCTATCTGCCCTATGCCATCCTTCATCAGCGCTGCCGACAAGGGTATAGCCTTTATCTGCCTGATGTTGGTGGTTACATCCTCCCCCATCACCCCGTCGCCACGGGTTGCGCCGCGCGCCAGGTTGCCGTTGTCATAGATCAGCGATATGCCGGCGCCGTCATACTTGGGTTCTACACAGTATTCTATATCATCGGTGCCGGCCAGTTCGTGGCACCGGCGGTCCCAGTCGGTAAGGTCTTCGGCATTGTAGGTATTGTCCAGGCTCAGCATGGGCACCAAGTGGCTCACCGCCGGGAAGCGCTCACTAAGCCCTATGGCTACCCGCTGTGTAGGCGAATCGGCTGTAACCAGCTCCGGGTGCTTTTCTTCGGCGTGTTTCAGTTTTTTAAACAGGGCATCATACTCCGAATCCGATAACACCGGATTGCTCTGCACATAGTATTTCCAGTCGGCATAGTTGATAACCTCCCGCAGTTGGGCAACTGCCGCTCCGGCATTGGCGGCATCATGACTTAGTAAATGCTTGGCTTGCTCATACAAGCGTTTTTCATCCTGTTGGGTGTACATGCTGCAAAGTAAGTGAAGCTTTCAAAATAATTCATACAATTTTGCGAAGTTATTTTTCTGTTTATAGAGGTGTAAAATCTGTGAAGAATGCATTATTTAAAGACTTTTACAACGAAGAGAACCCGCTGGACGGGATTTATAATCCCGACCTAAACGGTTAATGATTTGCAATCCATTTTTTTTCGTGCGCTGGTTTTGCACTTTGGTGGGTGTTCTGCAAAAAGACGCAGTAAAAAGGAAGTCCCTTTGCATAAAAGACGCAGTTTTTATCTCGGCAGGTTGAATCCCGTAAGCAGGTACATAATATTAATCATACTTTAGGGATAGTACCCAGAAGCCTTGAGGTTTTCCTGAATGGGTCTACCCAACACCGAGAATGAGGAAACAAAATTTCCCAACAAGGAAAAAAGTGGGACATTTTTTACCTTAAAAGCATTGATTATCAATCACAATGTGGGGTTTTTATTTTTATAAGTAGATGGGAAATTTGTAAGAAATAGATTTTTATCACAATAATCAGCCGTATATTGCGTTAATTATTTTCAGATAAAATAAATCACTGAAAAATAACATTTTACATTAAAAACCATCTTTATTTTAGAAACTACAAAAAATTATGAAAAAAGCCTGTTTACTCATCGTATTCGCAGTTGTAACCATTTGCTCCTGCACCAAAAACAACAACACAACCACTAATAACATTATTGAACCGCTGCCGGCATTTACCGTAAGTGGTGTTCATGACCTCACATTCACCAATGGCAATACTAACTACAACTCTTTAGGCATTTCGGTTCAGTATTCCGATTCGGCACAGCAGGTAGTTTCTTTATCTTTATCGGCTTTGCCGCAGGGTATAACCCTCGATAGTACCTGGATTACCAGCGGCATACCTTCCTTCAGTACAACGCTTCTGTTTTATGATTCCACACTGGCAGGCGCAACACCCGGCACCTACCCTATGACACTCACCGTTACCGGTGCTACGTCGGGCAAAAAGACTTATCCCTTCAACCTGAAAGTAAATGCCGAGCCAAGCTGCGTTTCTATTTTAGTGGGTACTTATGCCAGTTGCAATTCTTCGTGCATGATATCCGGCGGCTATTATAAAGATAGTGTAACAGCCGACCCGACCATTGTGAATAAGATTTGGTTTTACAATGTTAATGGTACCGGTTTAAAATTATATGGCATATACAACTGCAATACAGAACAGATAAGAGTGCCATCGCAAACCATAGGTTCTGTTACCTACTCAGGTTCAGGCACAGGTTATTACACAGGCACCACCCATTTTATATCGCTGGATATTACAAGCAACTCCGGCAGCAGCTTCTGCTCTGTGAGTATGAATTAATAGGTAACGTGAGTTCGGCAACTTAATTCGATCTTTGAAGCTTATTTTTATTGGATTAAGTGATAATCCTGAAGGTATTATATGTTTATTGAAATCAATCAGGGAATTTCACCGATGCTGACCGCGAGCCGCCATAGCTTCAGCGGAGGCGCAAGGTATCGCATGTTTTAGTAGCAATACCGGTAATCGGCACAATCAATTGAAAATCTGATCATTAAGGCACTTATTGGCGTTAAGTATATCAGGCAAAATACTTATTGTCTGAAATACTTAAGTATATTCACTTAAACACCTGGTACACCAGCAACGAGCACAAATAAGCAATGCCTGCCATATACACAAACTGAATGAGGGGGTATTTCCAGCTGCGGGTTTCGCGCTTCACTACCGCCAGGGTGCTCATGCACTGCATGGCAAAAACATAGAATATAAGCAGCGAGAGGCCGGCGGCAAGTGTATAGACAGGAGTACCATCCGGGCGGCGGGCTTCGGCCATTTTCTCGCGCAAGGTTTCTTTTCCTGCCTCTTTATCGCCTACACTATATAGGGTAGCCATAGTGCCTACAAACACCTCTCGGGCGGCAAATGAGGTGATGAGCGCTATGCCTATCTTCCAGTCGTAGCCAAGAGGACGGATAACAGGCTCTATGGCATGGCCCATCATGCCGGCAAAGGAGTTCTCCAGTTTGGCAGTGGCATGCCGGTGCTCTATTTCTACATGCTGGTCGGGATGCTCTTTTAACAAGGTGGCGTATTGAGCCTCCACTGCCCGCATACTGGCTGGCGGCCCGAAGGTAGCCAGGCCCCATAAAATAAGCGCCAGCACAATGATTACCTTACCCACATCGCGAATGAAAATCTTGCCTTTCTCGATCATGGTAATGCCCACATTCTTCCAACGGGGAGCACGGTATACCGGCAGCTCCATGAGGAAGAAGGTGCGCTCGGTGGTTTTGATGAAGTAGTTCATTACCTTGGCTACTATCAGCGCCATAAAGAAACCCAGCAGGTATAAGCCCATCAGCACCAATCCCTGCAGGTTGAAGATGCCTAGAAACTGATGGTTGGGGATAACCAGGGCAATGAGTATGGTATATACGGGCAGCCGGGCACTGCAGCTCATGAGCGGGGTTACCATAATGGTAATGAGCCGCTCCTTGCGGCTCTGTATGGTTCGGGCAGCCATTATAGCAGGCACGGCGCAGGCCATACCGCTGATAAGCGGCATTACAGAGCGGCCATTGAGCCCCGCGCTGCGCATTACGCGGTCTGTCAGGAAACTGATACGAGCCATATAGCCGCTATCCTCCAGTATGGTGATCATGCCAAAAAGTATCATGATCTGGGGCACAAAAACGGCTATGCCGCTTATACCGGCAATCAGTCCATTCACCAGCAGATCGGTAACCATGCCTGCAGGCAACATACCATTTAGCCAGTTGCCAAACAGGGCAAAAGCGCCTTCTATCCAGTCCATAGGGTACTTGGCCAGCCAGAAAATGCTTTGAAACAGGAGGAATAAAACCACCAGCAATATCAGGTTGCCATAAAACGGATGCAGCAGCAGCTTATCAATGCGCTCACTGGCTACCATGCGCTTCATAGGGCTCTCCGTAACCACACATTGCTGCATTACCGCATTGATCCGCTTATACCGCTGCATAATCTCCTCGGCCTGCACCTTGGATTTCTGAAACTTAGCCTCACCCAGCAAGGCTGCTATCCGGATGCGCTGGGCTGCGTTGATATGCCTCAGCTCCAGGTAATTGCAGGCCACGTGCAGCGCGGCATAATTGCTGGTAAGACCGCACAGATCCTTAATCTCTGCCAGCCATTTATCGGTAATTGCCGGCAGATCAATAAAATCGGGGTTAACAGCTGGTTTTGCAGCACTTATATCTGTAATAGCTTTCTTTAGCTGGGCAATCCCTTTGTTCTTGCGCGGATTGATGGGGATAATTGTTGTACCCATCTGCCGCTCCAATGCTGCAATATCGATGGTTATGCCCTTCTGCCGGGCAATATCCATCATGGTAAGGGCAATAACTACGGGTATTTTGAGGTCAGTTATCTGGCTGCAGAAGAGGAGGTTGCGTTTGAGGTTCGATGCGTCAGCAATGACTATGATTAATTGGGGCTTGTCGGCGCTTTTCTGATTCAGCAGCACCTCATAGGTTACCTGTTCGTCAGCGCTTTTAGGGTACAGGCTATAGGTGCCCGGCAGATCAATAATATGAGCTGTCAGGGAGTCTGAGATTTTTGCTATGCCTGTTTTTTTGTCAACAGTTACACCCGGGAAATTGCCCACTTTCTGGTTAAGGCCTGTAAGTACATTGAACAGGGAGCTTTTACCACTATTAGGATTACCCACCAGGGCAATTGTGTAGGTTGTCTGCATCGGAGCTGCAAAGTTAAAGATTGCTAAATGGTTTAGTAGCCTTTGATCGTATCTACAGAAAGAATTTCCCGATTGTATAAACCAATAATCATAAAAGAAATTTTATACAAGGTTCACGAGGATTATCATAAAGTACACAAGACCCTAAAGAAATCGAGGAAAGGGTACAAAAGATCAGGAGACCAATTGTGTATGGAACCAAAAAGGCTTACTTATTACGCAATTAATTGTTAAACTCAATGATATGAGGTAAAGGTAGGTGGTAATTAATTACTTTTACACCACTTCTGTGTTGCGCATAGAAGTGATTTATATTTGCTAAATTAAACTACCTGATTTTGAAGCAATTCCGTTACATAATTCTTTCTCTGCTGGCTACCATAAGTATTTTCGGTGCGGTAGTTGTTTCCAGTTGCAAAAATAAATGCGGGTCTACTACCTGCCAGAATGGTGGAACATGTACTTCAAATGTATGTGTTTGCCCGACAGGTTACTCAGGAAATGCCTGCCAGACGGGCTGGTCGGACGTGGCAATAGGTACTTACAACTGCGTTAGGTCGGACTGCAAACCTGCAGTTGAGGGCGACAGCACCTGGCAGAGCGCTGTAACAAAAGATGCAACCAATGGCGGCTACACCATAGATATATCCAGATTTGACAACTCAAGTATTACGGTTGCCGCAACAATTGACAGCGCTATAAATGGCATAAGCAAAATCACAATTGCACCATCCACAGGTTCTGCTGGCATTAATGCCACCGGCACTTATACCAACAATATTATTACACTCGATTTCACATCGGCTGTAGCTGGCATTGGTGGTTTCAGCTGCCATATAGTGATGACCAAATTGTAACTATTACTTCCCTTTGAATACGGGTTTTCTTTTTTCGAGAAATGCCTGTACGCCTTCTCTGAAATCATATGAACTGCCTGCCAGGGCCTGAACTTCTTTTTCCCGATCCAACTGCTCTTCCAGGCTATGGTTATAGGTTTCATTGAGCAATCTTTTGGTAAGGCCTATACCTTTTGTGGGCATCTGTGCAAGATATAGTGCCATCTTTTTGCTCTCAGCTTCAAAAATATCATCCGGGAAACATTTATAGATCATACCCATTGATGCTGCTTCAGTAGCGGTTACTTTATCGGCCGTCATCATAAGTGCGGCTGCACGCTGCATACCAACCAGGCGGGGCAGGAAATAGGTGCCACCACTATCCGGTATCAGGCCAATTTTACTGAACGCCTGGATAAAAGAGGCGCTTTCGCTTGCTAAAACAATATCGCACGCAAGCGCCAGATTGGCTCCAGCACCTGCAGCTACACCATTTACTGCAGCTATAATTGGTTTTTCTATTTTGCGCAGGCGCAATATTGTGGCATTATAATGCTCGCGCACCATACGTTCAAACTCTTCGGGAGTCGGGTTCATGGCCTCAGAAAGGTCCTGGCCACTACAGAAACCCTTGCCTGCCCCGGTAATATAAATACATCTTATTTCATCGTCCGTTTCACATTCATCAAGCCGGGCTTGCAGTGCCAATGCCATTTCCCTGTTGTAGCTGTTGTATTTATCGGGGCGGTTGAGGGTAATAAAACCCACGCCGTTTTCTTTACTGAAGAGTATGGTATTCATTGATCAAAGATAAATTGGAAAGGTGAAAATGTACAAGTTGGTTTTAATGATAACTGCAAACAGGGAATCAGTACTAAACTGAAGCTTTTTCAGCAACAATCAATCTGGCCCTTATTGTTCTGTTATCCAGGGTTTTATACTCGGTATCTTTAAGCTTCACTATAGTTAATCCGGATGTATTTTTTATTGCCTCAACCCGTCTTCGTCGCCTGGCTATCTTCAATACATACCACCCGCCGGGCTTAAGCAATTTCATCATATTTTCCAGGTAAATTTCCAGGTTTTCAATGGCTATGAGCTCATAACACCCCCTGTCAACTATTGCATCATATTGACTTTTCAAATTAGAAGATAAAATATTATCTACAGTGAAATGGACATTAACCTTATGCTCAGTTGCACATTTTCGGGCCATAGTAATGGCAGATGCCGATATATCAATGCCTGTAACATCGTAACCTTTTTGAGCAAGAAAAACGGCATGCTCACCCATACCTGTACCAATATCAAGTACACTACAGCCTGGCCTGTTTATTTGGTCAAATACCTGGTAAATATCTTCATCCACAGCATCAGGAACAGCAATAAAACATTTTGATACTGTTTCGTCTCCGCTGAATCTTTTTCTGTAATTGGCTTCCCATTCCAGAGCCATCACCCCCCTCGCTAATAAGCTATCATCCATATTTACTGATGACTAAATTAATGCAATTTCATGATTCTGAACTCAACATATCCTGTAAATTATTCGGCAATTGAGATATTGAGTCATTAAACCTGTACCACACCCATCTTAAATTCCTTATTCACCTGAGAATGATTAGCTGCATTTATGCCTTCAGAAATTACAGACCGGGTTTCAGCAGGGTCAATAATCTCATCTACCCATAGTCGTGCGGCTGCATAGTAGGCTGTTGTCTGGCTATCGTAGCGGTCTATTATTTCCTTCAGCATTTCCTTTTCCTTCTCGGGGTCTATTACTTCGCCTTTGGCTTTTAGAGAGGCAACCTGAATCTGCAATAGCGTTTTTGCAGCCTGTTCTCCGCCCATTACCGCAATCTTGGCATTGGGCCATGCATATATAAACCTTGGGTCGTAGGCCTTCCCGCACATAGCATAGTTGCCGGCGCCGTATGAGTTGCCGATAATAATGGTAATCTTAGGTACAATGGAATTGGCCACTGCATTTACCAGTTTAGCCCCATCCTTTATTATGCCCGACTGCTCACTTCGGCTGCCCACCATAAATCCTGTTACATCCTGCAGGAAAACCAGTGGTATCTTTTTTTGGTTGCAGTTCATAATGAAACGGGCGGCTTTATCGGCGCTGTCGTTGTAGATCACACCACCTAGCTGCATCTCGCCTTTACCGCTTTTTACAATTTTACGCTGATTGGCTACAATGCCCACCGCCCAGCCATCTACGCGTGCATAACCGCATACAATGGTCTTGCCATAATCTTCCTTAAACTGGTCGAACTCCGATTTATCTACAAAGCATTTGATCACATCCACCACATCATATTGCTTGTTATTGAGCGGCGATAGGATACCATAAATTTCGCTGGCCTCTTTTGCCGGCGCTTCCGGCTTTGCCCGGTCGTAGCCCTGGCGGGGCCGCTCCCCTATTTTATCAATTATCCGGCGCACCTGGTCGAGGCACTCCTGCTCGGTATCAAATTTATAATCGGCAATGCCGCTTACTTCGGTATGCATTTTAGCGCCGCCCAGAGATTGGATATCTATGTCTTCGCCAATGGCTGCCTTAACGAGGTAAGGGCCTGCAAGGAAAATAGATCCATTGCCTTCCACCATCAGCGTTTCATCACTCATTATAGGCAGGTAAGCCCCACCTGCCACACAACTACCCATAACTGCTGCTATCTGCGGTATTCCCATAGCGCTGATCTGGGCATTGTTGCGGAATATGCGCCCGAAGTGCTCCTTATCGGGGAAAATTTCATCCTGCAATGGCAGATAAACGCCCGCACTGTCTACCAGGTAAATAATGGGGAGAAAATTCTCCATGGCAATCTCCTGCAGCCGAACATTCTTTTTGCCGGTTATCGGGAACCATGCACCAGCTTTTACGGTGTTATCGTTAGCCACAATCACACACTGGCGGCCATGCACATAGCCCAGGCCGGCAACAGTGCCACCAGCCGGGCAGCCGCCATGCTCTTTATACATATCATAGCCAGCGAATGACCCGATTTCAGTAAAAACACTTCCTTTATCTATGAGGTATTTAATGCGTTCGCGGGGCGTCATTTTGCCCTTTTCGCGGGCTTTGTCCATGCTTTTTTTACCACCGCCAAGGCTTATCACTGCATGGCGTTGTTTCATCTGGCTTACTGAAAGCCGCATTGCATCATCGTTTTTATTGAAATCCAGGTTCATTCAGAGATAGATTAACTGGGCGCAAAAATAACTTTAATAAGGGGAATGTTTACTAACTACAGATGCAAACGGAAAAATAGTTTTGGTTTAAGGCAACTCACTGGAATTGCATAAAATAATATTTAAACTTGGTTTTCATGAAGATATCGGCATATATAAAATACTAATTATACGTTCAATTAGTTCTCTGGCCTGGGGTAACAAAGGGAGTACATCTTCTCGTTCATAATCCACACCTGCTTCATAAT
Organism: uncultured Bacteroidota bacterium; assembly: GCA_903835005.1. Taxonomy (GTDB): domain Bacteria; phylum Bacteroidota; class Bacteroidia; order Chitinophagales; family Chitinophagaceae; genus Nemorincola. Next base: position 33,788 of record CAILLK010000032.1, read on the forward strand.
CGGCATCCTGCCTCATTTCAAAAAGTGTGGTATAAAATTTATGATGTTTCTTATCAATTATGCCAGTTTTTATAAAATGCAATCCGAATACATGTAATGCTCCACTATGCGTTTTTGTATCCATATCAACCTTATGGAGTAAAGCAAGAACAGCGTAAAAACAAGCATAATATAGCCTGTTTACAGCGGTATTCCAGAGTTGATTTTCTACCAGGTATTCTTCAACTTCATGAAAGGTTTTTTTTGCGCCAGCAATTCTCAGGGCTACCAGTTCTTCTTTTTCTGCGCTCATAGATTAATGCCCTCCCGTGTTACATTTTTGTAGAAAGGGGTAATCTTATATTTTGTTTCCCATAATAGCCTTGAGTAAACTTTAGGGCTGATCAGCAGATCTGTCTCCAACGCTATGTCGCATAAAGGATACCCTATCCTTACACGATCATCGAGGGTGATTTTATCTTTATTCAGCAACACTAAAATATCTATATCCGAATCGGGCCTGGCATCGCCCCGCGCATAAGAACCAAATAAGACGAGGGTTGCACCAGGATCGGTGGATAAAACTGAGTTTTTTATTAGTTTCAGTATGACGGAAATATCATTCACCTTGCAAAAATATTAATTCTGTCGCAGATATAAAAATAAAGGATTGCGATACATTGATTAAAATATTTACATCCGGCAGCGATAACCTATATCTCAATCCCGGTCTCTAAAATTTCTGCCACAAATGGGTTTTTATCAAGAGAAAAATCTTTGGTGTTGTAGGTTTGAGGCTGCACCATATAATATTTGCGCATGGCTTTCATGAACAGCTTCATATCTTCGGTAGGCACACTGCAAAATTCATCGGCAACCAATGGCATCAAGACTGCTAATGCCGATAATTCAGGAAATCAAAATCCTGGCTAGTATGTACAACTCCGATAATTACAATACGCTTGTTGTCCTCATCTATATAGAAATGAATTGAATAGGGGAAAACATCAGGATGGGCAATGCGGTTTTGCTTATACCTTACCGCATGTACATATGAATTAAGTTTTAAACGTTTAATAGCTTTTTTGATGTCGGAGGCAAATCTTTTTTCAAGCCCTTTCTGCTGGTTATAATACCATACCTTAGCCCTGGCTATGTCTTTTTTTGCTTCTTTATAATAAGCTAAATTATAAAGCATAAGTTATTCAATTTCCTTATCCAGTTCATCAAATAACCCCTCTATATCCATAATAGATGCCGGATCATCTTCTATAGCCTGCATCCGCTTATCTATCATATCCTTTTGCCACTGGGGCAAATCTCCATCAATGTCATCCACATCGGGATATTTATCCTTAATTTTTTTCCAGTCTGCTATTGGTATCTGCACAGCGATTGTTTCCCCTACACTATCAGTAAGATAATTTACCGGCATAAAATCAGTTTTAAAGTTCTATGATAAAGTTACTGAAAATTATCCTTATTGCTCAAAAATCAAAAAGCCCAGGGTTATCTCCGGGCTTTATTGAAATATTTTTACTGTTATTTTATTTGCTACTGCACCTGAACTACCTCATAAGCATCCTGCCCGTTCTGAGAGATAGGAGCATAATAGGTGTTGTTGAAGAGCATGTAGTCCTGGCCGTTGATCTGCTGATCGGTGGCGCCTTCGGGTATTGCTGAGACAATTGCTCCTAAAGGGGCAGGTACTACCCTGAACGAACCGCCCTGGCTTATATAAAAGGTGCCGCCATAGTAATAATAGGTATCATCGCCCATGGGTATGGTTTCATAGCCAGAGGGCAGATAAGTAACTACTGCGCCTACAGGTGGCGCTACAGCAGTATAGCCATTGCCTGATGGGATATAATAAACCCCATCATCGTACCAGTAATTCTGATTGGCCCAGTTAAACATTATAGCATCGGCTGTAAGGGCGCCGAGCCAGAAACCAAACGGGTGCCAGTGTGGTCCCCAGATATAGGGATGATATGGGTGATAGGCATATGGATGGTAGCCAGAAACATGATGATACACATTTTCATTTCGGCCTATACCAAAAAAGCCTCTTCCTCTTTCTCCTCCGCCGCCTGTTCCCACTCTTACACCTCCCCTGTTTGCCGGGGCATTGAAAACACCATGATTACCCAGGTTGCGGCTGCCACCATTTATAGATCTGCTACCTCCTGATGGCGCTGGGGTGCGGAAACCACCGCCACCGCCACCGCCACCGCCACGATTAAAGCCGCCACCGCCTGCGCCGCCACGGTTTCCACCACCGCCACCGCCACCTCTGCTTCCACCGCCGCCGCCGCCATGACCCATATGCTGAGAAAAGCTAACTGAAGGCATACCCATAAACAGGCTTAATATGGAAACAACGATTACTAATTTCTTATTTATTATAGTGCTCATAACTGAAATTATTTTGTAAAAAACTTATTTTTTTGCTGTTAACGGAGTCATTTTAATTTTATTGGCATGAGGCGGAGCATTGAACTCAAACAAAGCCTTCGGCAGGTTGGGATTGATCTGCCAATCGCTGTAAGTAGCTTCATACTGAGGGTTCAGGGGCTTATCGGTATAAACGATCACCATTTTTACCGGCAGATTAAATGCATCATCGGCAATCCAGAACTGATAGGTCTTGTCTTTGGCAGTACCTGCTATATGAAAACATTCCTTGCCATCAACTTTAGTTGTTCCCAGCATTACCAGATTGCTGCTTTCGGAAAGCAGGTCATCGACAAAGCCCGGATAAAAGAAGTCTACAACAGGGAAAACAATGCCGTATTTTTTATTCATAAAGTCGATCATCTCAATAACTGTAGATGGAACTTCGGTTTGGGTATAATGATTTTTATCGGCAGAATAATGGTAGAGGGTTTTACCATTGTACACCAGTTGCCGGCTACCCTTATCCCCATCGGCCCTTACCAGCATTTTATTGTTACCACTTATATAAACATGATGTTCATCAGAATGTTTCACCAAGCCCAGCTCCCTGCTGCTAACATCATAATTTGACCTGGCTACAACGCTGCAAGAAGAGAGTTCACCAATCATGGCGCTCATCTTATCCAGTATGGAGACAGCAACGGTATCTATTCTGGATTGTGCATTTATTTGCCCCGATAAAAGACAAATGATCATTACAAATGCGATTCTTTTTATCATAATAGCTCTGTTTTAAAGATTCTGAATTAGGAAATCAGAATACAAAGTTCGAATAAATTTTAAATCTATGAACTGATTAGCATCAATAAAAGAAATTTTGGCTATATTTAACAATAAATAATAGAAATCAAACAGCTCTTCTGATTCAGTAAATCCCTGAAATAATCAGAGTAACCGTTTTTTGTATCTTGTTTTAAAATCTACTGATTCTATGACTTTCTTACTGGTAATTCTTGCAGTAATTCTCCTGGTTGTCATGCTGAGCAAAAGCCCTAAAAATGAACTAAAAAATCTGTTTACTATTATTGATGCACTTGGTAAGGAGATCAGGTCTTTAAGGAAAGAAATCGGCACTTTAGAGGCCAAAATAGATGAATTAAAAACCGGCTCAAGGGAAGATACGACAAGCTATTCGTCCATCAGTATTGTTAAGGAACAGGAACCAAAGCCAGTACCTGAAGAAAAAACTGCCCCTGCAATTATTACAGAGTCAATACCTGTAAGGACTGAACAACCAGAAGAAATAAAGGAAGAATTAAAATCTGAACCACAACCTGAGACAGCAAAGCCGGCAATACCGACCGACCAGGTAACCGAAAAAGAAAGCGCGGTATTTATAGATGATTATTTATTATCCCGCCAGCCTGCAGCTTCATTTACCCAGCCAGGATATGAGAAAGAAACCATACCGGGCACCGGAAAGCAGGAATCATGGATCAGTAAAAACCCGGACCTGGAAAAATTCATAGGTGAAAACCTGATCAACAAAATAGGTATTGCCGTGCTGGTACTGGGTATAGCTTTTTTTGTAAAATATGCCATAGATCAGGACTGGATCAAAGAAGGTGGCCGGGTAGCAATAGGTATGGGTTGCGGGGCCCTGTTGGTTGGTATTGCCCATTATCTGCGCAAGGGATACCGGTCATTCAGTTCGGTACTGGCTGGTGGCGGCATAGCAGTCTTCTACTTTACTATTGCTTTTGCTTTTCATCAATACCATTTAATGTCTCAAACGGCTGCGTTTGTTATTATGGTACTTATTACCGCATTTGCAGTAGCATTATCTGTACTTTATGACAAGCTGGAACTTGCAGTGATTGCTACAATAGGCGGATTTATTGCCCCTTTCCTGGTAAGTAACGGGGAAGGTAATTATATTGCCTTATTCACCTATCTGCTTATCCTGAATATCGGGCTGCTGTCACTTTCGTGGTTTAAAAAATGGCCAGCTATAAATGTTATTGCCCTGTTTTTCACCATTGTTATTTATGGCAGCTGGCTGGGTTATTCGTTTGCCGGGAATAAGCCGTTCTCCTATCCTGTGGCCCTGACTTTTGCCAGTATTTTTTACGTGATTTTTATAGGTATGAATATGCTCAATCAATTGCGGAACAAAGCGCAATTTAAGGCCTTTGATTTTATATTGCTGGTGCTGGTCAGCTTCTGGTACTATGCTGTGGGCATGGTACTGATGCACCACTGGAATAACGGCGCCTACCAGGGGTTGTTTACGCTGAGCGCAGGTATCATCAACCTGGCGCTGGCCTGGATTGTGTACAAAAGCGGTAAGGCAGACCGCAATCTGCTGTACCTGCTCATAGGCCTTACGGCCACATTCATTACTCTTACCATACCAATACAACTGCATGGCCATGCCATTACCATGTTCTGGAGCGCTGAGTTTGTATTGCTGTATTGGCTGCACTCCTATTCAGGTATCCGCACATTCAAGCAGTCTTCTGCATTACTGATAATACTCACTTTCGTTAGTCTGGCAATGGACTGGAATAACGAATTCCGGGAATCGGCCAAAGGGCTTGCCCTTATTTTCTCAGATATTAAAGGCATAGCTACAAATAGTGTTGTTATTGTTTCGCTTGCCTGCTATTCTTTGCTTGTGCGGAAAAATAAGGACACCGAATTTATTGCCGGGATCAGTAATAAGGCTATGCAGGGATTTATGCTCACCGCCTCTATTGCTGTGCTTTATATCAGTTGCCTGTTTGCGGTTAATTTATGTTTCAGAAGTCTTATTCTGTATGATATACCTAATGTATACCACAGAGCAATCACGGAATTATTTGCCCTGATTATTATAATGCTGATGCAACAGGGACGCATCAGGGCGAATGCAGCTCTGCAGTTTGTATTTTTAGTAGCCTGCTTCCTGCTATATGCCATCAGCAATAACTACATTAACACAATACGTGCAGAGGTACTGGCTGGTCATTTCCGTTATTATCATCTGTATTTTCATTGGGTCGACAGCCTGCTGATGGTGGCATTGTTTTATAAAACCATCTCCGGCATCCGCAATAATATGGCCATTTATGGCGGGGCTATTACCGGTATCACTGTTGCTATTTGTTTTATGATTCTAGCCTTTCTGAGTATTGAGGTACAGCAATTATACATACTCATCGGGTACAACAAAAACAATACGGCCGAACTGAACTGGCAGTATAGCAAAGCCGGCCTGTCGGCGCTATGGGGTATTTGTTCCTTTGCACTTATGTGGCTGGGCATGAAGCATAAGCAAAAAACGTTGCGTATTATTTCGCTGACCATCTTCAGTATTGTATTGCTGAAACTCTTTATTTTCGATATCTCAGGCATTTCTGAAGGGGGTAAAATATTTGCCTTTATTTTATTAGGCGTATTATTGCTGACGGTATCGTTTATGTATCAGAAGCTGAAAAAAATAATAATTGATGATAATAAGGAACGATGATAAAATAAAGTATACTATCTTACCCGTACTTTTACTTTTTTATTTCGTTGTAAACTCTTTAAATAGCTCACTATTAGCAGATTTTACACCTCATAAAAAAGAAAAATAACTTCGCAATATGGTGTGCTTTATTTTATCAACTTTCCTTAGAAAGAATAGCCTTTTTATACTTTTAGCTTTACTGCTTGTGGCAGGAAACTATGGATTTTCCCAGGAATTTAAAATCAGGGCAACCTTTGACCCTGTGCCAGTAAGCGGATTTTATAAAATACCCATCACAACCGAATTATCGGCCATTGCCAATGCCGATTTTTCTGATTTACGCATACTCAACGACAGCAATACTTTTGTACCTTATATCAATCACCGGGAAATAAGCAGAACACCGGGAGAAAAATTTAATGAATGTAAAATACTGACCAACAAAAATGAAGGAAACTATACCATTATAGTAATGGAAAACGCCGCCTTTGCCGAGGGCCTAAACAATACATCGCTGGTACTCAGCAATACTGCTGTAGAACGGTTTACATCTCTGAGTGGAAGCGATGATCAGAACAAATGGTATATCATAGATGATTCTATTAAATTTCACCGGTCGTTTACCAATGCCGATGGCACCTATACTCAGACAATCATCTTTCCCCTGAGCAAGTACAGATACTTCCGGCTGAAGATCAATAATGCGCATACCGACCCGCTGAAAATTATAAAGGCGGGCACATATAAGCTCAATGATACGGTATCAACTACTTCATTTATCAATAACCCATTGCCCGGATTTATACAGAAAGACAGCAATAAGATAACCTATGTACTCATTAACAATAAGGCTCCCTACCTCACTGACAAGATCACCTTTCATATCACAGCGCCAAGGTTGTTTAACCGTTCAGTAACCCTATTTGTGATGCATAATGCTACTGACAGCAACGGCCTAAGGGAACCAGCCGGATCCTTCACCCTTTCATCAGACAGCGTAAATATTGTAACCATAAAAAGCCAGAAAGCGCTTACTATACGTGCTGAAATTAATAACGAAGACAATCCGCCGCTGAAACTTTCGGGCATTACTACCAGCCAGGAACTGCAGCATGTGATCTGCTGGCTGGATAGCGGCAAAACCTATACCCTTCTGGCCGGTAATCCAACTGCCACTGCGCCGGTATATGACCTGTCGGTATTCAAAAAAGACATACCTGGCAAGATAGTGAAACTGAATTACGGGCCACTGAAAGAAATGCCTACACCAGCAGTACCAACAGTAAGATCATCAAAAAATTACTGGTTGTGGCCGGCTATAATTTTAGCTGTTCTGGTACTAAGCCTGCTTACCTACCGGCTGATGAAAGATATGAAGAAGAGCGAAGCGTGATACCTCAGACATGTTTAGGAATTTTTTGTTAATTGCTTTTTGGTATCTTTACATCAGGTAATGCAGAACAATAGTTTATCATGACCAAGCAAGAACATATTAACTATTGGGTAACAGCTGCTGAAAATGATTGGGGGACAGTGCAAAATATCTTTAAAGCAACAGAATATATTTATGCATTATTTTTTGCTCATCTTGTATTAGAAAAGCTATTAAAGGCACATTGAGTAAAAGATAATTCTGAAAATACACCGCATAAAAATACATCATCTTGTATATCTGGCTAGTAAAACCAGGTTAGCTTTCACTGAGGAAGAAACAAATTTTTTGAATTTATTCAATCAATTTCAATTAGAAGGCAGGTATCCTGATTACAAATTTGATTTGATAAAAAAATATAAAGCCATAGAAACTAAAAACCTTCTTGAACAAGTATATATAATCAGGATATGCTTACTCAAAAATCTGTAATAAACCATCTTACAAATCTGACTGCTGAAATAAAGCAATCAGGAGTTCATCTGCAAAAAGTAGTATTGTATGGTTCTTATTCAAGGAATGAGCAACATAAATGGAGTGATATAGATGTTGCTTTTGTTGCGGATGAATTTATAGGCATGGGATTTGAAGATGTAAAATATTTTGTAAGGTCCTTGTCTAAACGGCCTGGTTTACCCATACAACCCAGAACTTATAATACCAAAGATTTCACTCCTGATAAGGACCCCTTTGTAGAAGAAATATTAAAGACAGGTATTGAAATTGTTTAATCCCTATAAAGATCTTAGAAAGCCCAAGTAGCAGTTGCAATTAATGAATTTGTAACCTTAAACCACTAATGGTTGATTACCGGTATTTAGCCCATTACCATTAACTTTGCACTATGCAGCAGCATAAAATCATAATTGCGATAGATGGGTATTCATCGTGCGGAAAAAGCACGCTGGCAAGGGAACTGGCCAAAAAGCTTGGTTACAGCTATATAGACAGCGGGGCTATGTATCGTGCTATTACATTGTACTTTCTGCGTAACCATGTTGATTATACTGATCCGATAAATGTGCTGGGTGCTCTGGCCAACATCAATCTGAGTTTTGAATTCAATGAAGAAGAACAGCGAACCAACATCTACCTGAATGATGAAGATGTGGAATCGTATATCCGGGATATGATCGTTTCGGAAAAGGTTAGTGAAGTGGCTGCGATAAAGGAAGTGAGGGCCTTTGCGGTGGGGCAGCAGAAACGCATGGGCAAGAAAAAAGCGATTGTTATGGATGGCAGGGATATTGGCACTGCCGTGTTCCCGGATGCTGAATTGAAAATATTTATGACCGCTGACCCGGAAGTAAGGGTGATGCGCCGGTTTAAGGAACTCTATGCCACCAACCCGCACATAAGCATGGATGAAGTGCGCCACAACCTGGAGCTGCGCGACTATATAGACAGCAACCGGGAAGAAAGCCCTTTACGCAAGGCAGAGGATGCAAGGATACTGGATAATACGGCACTTACCAGGGAAGAACAACTGAAACTGGTGGTGGATTGGGTGAAAGCCCTGATACACCCTGTTCCTAAAGCGGACCACAATTTAGCTTGACGACCCAACTTCAACATTTATAAATTTGAGCAGGTTTGGCTAATGTTGTTTGCATAAATAGCATCCGGGATGGCAGGATTCGACAACTATATAATAGTTTTACGCGGTACTTTCATAAATGGCGACAATTCTATCTGGTTCTTCTGTTTTCACCTACCTTTGCAACTCAAATAAATTTATTGCATGTTTTTACGGTTTTCGGCGGTGTGCCTGATGGTTTTTATATTTTCTTCCTGTTATAATTCGCGCTTAAAGGAGCATGACGACTGGTCTAAATTTTTTGAGCCTTATGGCATTAAAAATGCCTGTTTTATGCTGCGCGACAATAATCATGAATCTATTCATTTTTACAACAGAGATCGTTGCACTCAAAGGTTTTTGCCTGCTTCTACCTTTAAAGTATTCAACTCGCTGGTGGCGCTGGAAACGGCAGTTGCCCCCGATGACCAACTGGTAATAAAATGGGACAGTGTGCAGCGCAAGCCGGAATGGGATAATGATATGGATATGCGGGAGGCTTTTAAAGTGAGTTGTGTGCCTTATTACCAGGAGATTGCCCGCCGCATAGGTCCGGCTAAAATGCAGCACTTTTTGGATACCATAAAATATGGCAATATGCTGATGGCCGGCCGAATAGATAACTTCTGGCTCAATGACAGTCTGAAAATAAGCGCTGATGAACAGACAGGTTTCCTGAAAAAAATGTATTTCAATGAGTTACCGATGTCGGACAGGTCGCAGCGGATAGTAAAAACAATGATGCTGCAGGAACAGACCCCAGCCTACAACCTTTATTATAAAACCGGTACCGGCAAAGTGGGTGATAAATATATTTACTGGATAGTAGGCTTTGCCGAAAACATAATGAATGTGAAAGAACCTAAGGGATCAATGAACAAAAGCGATGTGCGCTACTATCCCTACTTCTTTGCAGAGAATTTTGAAATGCCAGCATCAGATACCTCAAAAGACTGGATGAAGGTACGAATAGAAATATTGCACAACCTGCTGAAGGAATATGGGGCGCTGCCGGAGTAATTCGACAATCAGGTAATTTGACAATGAGACAATGTGCAATTGATTTAGTGGCTCAATGTACAAGGCAATAATAAATTATAAGGGGAAGAAATACGCCAGCTACAACTGATAGATAAGATGCAATTACGGGAGCTCTGCCATAAACGCCTGACTTTCTGTAAGGACTTTGACCAATTCCGGATATCTTCCTTATCTGAGGGTCTGTGCGATACCAAAAAGAAGCCGACAGGCTTGTAAGGCCAAGACCAGCAAGTATTATTAAAGACTCCATCAAAGATGAAATCTTCCCCCAGCTTGCAACAACCATTGCCCAAAAAAAGACGGCGGCACCGAAAAAGAAGGAGTACAAACAAACAGTAAATATCTTTTTCATAACACTACAAAAATAGAGAATATTACTTCAATGTTCCAACTAATTCCCTATTTTTAGAACCAATAAAAAATTGCAAAACAATAAACGACAAGAGATGGAATTTTCAGCAAAACAGATAGCAGGTATACTGAACGGGGTTATAGAAGGCGATGCGGATGCAAAGATCACCAAGTTGGCTAAGATAGAGGAAGGAGTGCCTGGTTCCATATCATTTCTGGCCAACCCGCTTTATACACACTATCTGTATACTACCCAGGCTTCATTGGTTATCATCAGTAAAGATTATGTGCTTACAGGGCCTGTAACTACTACTCTTATCAGGGTTGATAATCCGGGCAATGCATTTGCCAAGCTGCTGGAAATGTATAACCAGGTGAAGCTGAACAAAACCGGCAAATCTAAAATGGCGTTTATTGCCGATAGCGCCCAAATGGGTTCCAATTGCTATGCGGGTGAATTTGCAGTTATCTGTGATAACGCCAGGATTGGCGACAATGTAAAAATTTACCCTCAATGCTATGTGGGCGAGAATGTTATTATTGGTGATAACACTACCCTGTTTGCCGGCGTAAAAATCTATTCTGATTGTGTAGTTGGTAAAGACTGTATCATTCATTCGGGTACGGTAATTGGCAGCGATGGCTTCCGGTTTGCACCTGAAAATGAGGAAGGCAACAAAAAAATACCTCAGATAGGCAATGTGGTGATAGAAGATGATGTGGAAATAGGCGCCAACTGCGCCATAGACAGGGCTACCCTTGGCTCAACCATACTGCGCAAGGGCGTGAAATTTGATAACCTGGTGCATATAGCTCACAATGTGGAAATTGGTGAAAACAGCTACCTGGCGGCCTGCAATGTGGTAGCCGGTTCTACCAAAATAGGCAAAAACTGTATGTTCAGTGGCCAGGTGGGTATTGTGGGGCATCTCAAAATTGCAGATAATACGATCATTACTGCGCAATCGGGAATATCGAAAGACATCAAAAAGGCGGGTGAAGTGTTTAGTGGTTCTCCGGCATTTGAGGCAAGTAAATATCGTAAGGCATTTGTGCATTTCAGGAACCTGGATAGTCTGGTGCAAAGAGTGGATAAGCTGGAGAAAGCAAGCAATAAGTAAGATTAGAACTTTTAAAAAGTTTTCAAATCTGCCCGAGTATAAATATTCATGAGTTGATAATTAATTACTGATAGTTCAATATGATCAGTAAATATTTATCGTCCAAAATATTTACCAATTTATCTTATCAGTGTTACATCCCCTTTTTGCTCAAGTGTCTTGCCCCCGCAGTCGTAGCTGAGGATGTAATAATACACATCCATTTCCTGTGGCACACCGTTAAAGTTTCCATCCCATTCAAATTTGCTGTTGGCCGATTCAAATACAATCTGCCCCCAGCGATTGGCAATAGTAAATTTATGAAAGGTATGCAGGCCGGAACCTAGTGGCCTGAATACATCATTGCGGCCATCTCCATTTGGAGTAAACGCATTTGGCAGTACTATCTGGCAACATAAAGATGGATCCAATTCCTGGCTGGTAGTGGATTTGCATCCATAGGCATCCGATACTGTCAGTGAGATATTACTCTTCTGGCTGCTAATGGTTCCCCAAGCCGAGGACTCATTTATATTGCTGAAAAATGCAGCCGGAGACCAGAAATAATAATAGCCATATCCGCTTTGAATAGCCTGAAACAATACACTGTCCTGCAGGCATAAATTGCTGGCTGCATTATAAGTAAAAGCCGCATTGGGAACATTGTGCACATTAACACTGTCATATACGGTCTCTGAGCGACAACCTTCCTGCGACACGGTATATAAGGCCACCAGATGCGGCCCCGCAGTATTCCAGCTTATATTAAAAGGGCCGCCGGTGCTTACATTCCTGTAAAGTATATTGATTATACCCGACTGCAGAAGCGGAGTATTATCTATATACCAGTAATAGTTTTCTGAATTCATTGAATGGGCCGCAAGCGCCAGTGTTACTGTATCTCCCAGGCAAACTTCTCCGGGAGTTTGGATCGTTGCTGACGGATAAGGCACCACATTGAGCGCCAATGTATCGGTAGCCGTGCAGGCGCCGCCACTGTCTGTTACTTTAAGGTATATATATTGCTTGCCTAATGCAGTGCAGAGTACTGATATGCCAGAAGCCGCCAGACTTCCGGATAAGACATAATCACCTGTTGCCAGTGTCCATGCATATTGAGAGATGGTAGTCTGCCCTGAATAATAAAGCTCAGCAGTATCATTGAGGCATATATTTACTTTATTGGCTGCTATGGTGAAAAAAGGAAGCGGTGCCACTGTCACCTGAACCGGTATACGGTTGCTGGTGCACCCATTAATTGTCTGGCTGATGTACCATTTAAATGCACCCTGGCCAATAGTTGAAGGAACCGGCGCGGCTGAAAGAGCTGTTCCCCCCGTGGGGTTACTGAACCATTGTATACCAATTCCACTGGCAGAAAGCTGCACTGCTGACTGATTCTGACAATAACCTGTATCCCTGGCTGTGGGTGGTGCAGGTGTTGGATTTATAGTTACTACATCCAGGGCGCTGTCGCTCACACAACCCAATACAGTTTGTGTAACATAAAAAGAATCATTACCGGTTACCGAGGTGTTTGGAGCAGGTGGAATAGAGGTTCCGGATGTAAATCCGGGGCCAAACCAGGTTAAGGAAATTCCGGTTGCAGAAAGAGGCGCGGCAGGGGCATATTGGCAGTAAGTGTCAGGCACCGGCACTGGTGGCGCTGGTTTGCTGCCCACTGTTAAATTGAGTGTTAATACTGAATCACAACCACCAGTGGCAACGAGTGTATCGGTATAAACGCCGGAAACGGTATACACATGCCCTGCGAATGTGTAGGGCTGGCCACAGGTAGCGGCCGTAACTGTGCCGAAAGCCATTCCGTTTACTGTAACCGGATAGGTAAGTGTATCAGCACATACGCCATTGCTCAAGGCAAGTACAATTGTTTTGGATCCCGGACTACTCCATTCTACAATGGGCGCCGGAGCCACAGATGAAGAAGGAATAGCACCGGTGCCCAATGCCCAATAGTAAGTAAGGCAGGCAGGCGCGGCTGGCACAATATAGGAGTTGGGAGAATTGATGCAGGTTACCGACGGGCCGGTAATTGACGGTGGACCGGCATAAACAAGGCTTATATTATCTACAATCATTCCAAGGGTTGAATATCCCGGTGTATTGTCGGTGAGTTCAATTCTAAGCCTTACTACACCGGAGCATGATGGGACATTGACTATTGGAATACCTGTGACAGGAGTAAAACCAAAAACTGTATTGGTACGCGTAAAATCCATACTTACATAGGTGGCAACAACCGTGCCGGATGCATCCAGACCGTAAATAGCAATGTGGGTTGTACATGGGTTAGGTCCACCGGCGGTGCGGCGGGATGCTTCCATATTATAGATATAGCTGTAACCGGGCAACACACACACATCCTGGTGCATACATGCCTCGTCATCAATCTCGGCCACATGGTTTGTGGGATCAGTTCCTCCATAAGTGGTTTCAAATCCCCAGGCTTCAACGGAAACGCAGGAAGTGGTCCATCCCAGCCCTGATTCGTTGAAATCGCCATCATACACCAGGTTCTGGGCTAATGATTTGGCCAGGCCGATTATAAGAAAAACATAGAAAGCTATTGATATGCGGAGCAATCTGGATTTACTCATATACAAAGTAGAAATAGTGGTTTTAGGCTACTCTACTTATAAGACACCAAATTGTCTGATATTGTTGGGTTATTATGAAAATATAATACCAGCATAATATAGCAATTAAAATATTTTCAACAGATTACGAATTAATATTAATATACTATATTAACTTTATATTATTACATCATGAAAGTATTTTAGCTTTTTATTAAAAATCCGGAAATGAGTTTATTAAGCTTTTTTAATCCTGAAATCTAATCTCGATCTGAGATCGATAAACCGGATAATCAAATATTCTTAAATCAGAATTGAAGCTTGATTAATTAAATAATGTTCTGGCCTGAGTAACGAAGTCCTTTACCGCCTGGCTGCTGCTGGTTTGATCACTTTCAAAACTCCATTTATAGGTAACACCCTTTATACTTGCCCTCATATCAATATACCCTACATCAGGTACCAGATTGCCAATATCCTGATTGTTCTTTCCCAAAAGTTCGGCTGGAATACCGGTAAGCATAGTGGCAACAACAGTATGTTGAAGAGATGTACCAGTTGCGCTAAAATTAAATTTGCTGTTATCAACAGGAACTGCTGCATAGGGCACAGTTGTGTCCCTTGTAAGTTGTGTGCTGTTCAGATAATAATAAGTAATTAGTGGTGTGTTCACAAAACCTCCGGGATGTCCAATTATCAGGTAATCTCCGGAAGTAATCTGATGGATATTGGCTTTCGGTACACAGCCCACCATAGAAAAACCTAATAAAAGGAAGACAACTATTCTAAATGGACTTTTCATATACAAAAGAGATTTTAAGTAACAAACGATAAAGTTAGCAAATTATTTATACAGGTACCGAAAAAACCTTTTTCATTAATGAAACTATTTTAAGGTTTTCAGTCAGAAAAGAAAAAACCAACCACTGAAATATATCAATGGTTGGCTAAACAATTATTATCTGATTATTTATTAAGAGGATACCTTAGGATGCCAGAAGTTTTACTATCTTTTTATCGAAAGCGCTTTTAGGCGCTGCGCCTATCTGTTTATCGACAACCTGGCCATTTTTAATAAACAGCACGCACGGAATGCTTGTTACTCCATAGTTTACAGACAGGTTGGGATTTTCATCTACGTTAACTTTCCCAACATTAATTTTGCCATGATATTCCTTCGATAGGGCATCTATTGTAGGGCCCAGAGCAAGACATGGTCCGCACCATGGAGCCCAGAAATCTACTACAGAAAGCTTATCGGCTTTCAATACTTCAGTGTCGAAATTTGAATCAGTGTATGTCGCTGCCATTTTTATAATTTTAAATCTTGTTTTTTAAAAAGAAAGACAAAGTTAATCCAATAAACAGTGCTGATAAAATAGAATAGCCGAATGAGTGCATAATCTATGCACATAGTTTCCACATTTTTAACAAGGTGTTACCTTAATATATCATAGTTCCACATGCAACCGGAAAGAGAAAACATTGACCGGGCCCCGGTCGCTATTATAACCCGGATTTACTACTAACTGGTAATCGCCTGACAACCAGAGGTTTTTTGTAGTGAGCTTATAATTATAATACAATTCTGCGGCGGATTCATTAGCATAACTCAACCTGCCATCTCCCAACTGGAAACCCAGTCCGCCGTCGGCCAGATATTGCCTGTGGCTGGCTGAGAGGCCATTTACATCAACTGCAAAACCTATCACATCGTCTTTCCGTTGCCATTTATTTCCATTAATGGAAATGCCGGCTGAAATAGACTGGTCAGCCTCCGTAAAACACCAGGTTTCATTCTTACCATCATTCCAGCCCAACCGCGCAAAAAGGCCAATATAATCATTGATCTGCTGCTCAGCATTCAGCCCGAACCCAATCTTAGTTCTGCCCTGCTCACGGGTACTGACCAAATCGGGCACATCGCCCGGCAGGATATTTTTGATGGCCTGAGCATAATTTCCCATGTCGCCATAGTTATAATAACCCAGCAACCGCCACATTCCGGGTTTGTTGACCAATTTATATGCCCGTTCTACCTGCCCGTTCAGGCTGTATTCCTGATTCAGGTTGGTATTCAGATCCGCACCATTGGCCACCACTGGCAATGTTGCAAGCGCCAGTTTGTAACCCATGTTACCTTCCTGCAAAACTGTTGCAAAAGCATAAGTATACCCACGCAGGTTGGCTGCATAATCCCACGCGCCGTTATACATAAGGCACCAGTTCATAAACTGTGACCGGGGATTATTGGAATAAGAATTCACATCAAACAGATCACCGAGCGACATCTTGCCCAAATAAAATTTTAGATAATTCCTGGGTTTCATACCACCGGTTTCATTAGCAGCTTCAGCTATAAACGTATCGCCCTTTGCACCCAGCTGAATTGTTTGAACCAGCATCGCCCTTGCAAGGTAAAGGGTTGGTGACGGGTCCCCTACCCTGAATGTTTCGCCATTGGTAGATGCAGCAAGTCCGTATGCCCCGCTCAGACCGCTGCCACCGGCTATTTCGGGATTAATATAGAACTCAGCTCCCTTCCATAACTTGATGCCTAAATTAAGGGTTGCTGTTATTGAGTTTTCCTTATCAACCACATTTTTCATACTGTTCTGGCCCGAATAGGCAGCCGAAAAAGCTGGCTGGTACTGATAAATATAAGTGGTCTGAAAATGAAGGTTTACCCTGCTGGTATGTGTAGAGTCTGGTACTGAGATATCTTTTCCTGCCTCGGAAGTCTGGGCAACAACATGTATTGCAGGGGCCGCAAGTGCTACCAGAAAAAAAGATAAATAACGGGCCTGTCTGAATATTTTTTTATTAAACATGGATTGAATTGGCGCGCAAAGGTAACAGAGTAAAATCATAATGGCAATTGTAGTATATTATTTATAAATGAGCATTTACGTGTAGCAAGGCTATATCCCGGCATACAATTAGGGCAAATGTAATCATTTTATTAGGTTTGCAAAATTAATTTTATTAGACAAGGCTAAATTTATTTAAAATAACTCGTACTAAAACTTACCAGGAAAACAAATATTTCAACTTATTATTATTTTTTAACATATTTTATCATATAATTTAAAAGAGCTAAAAATATATTTGATTGCCAGCAGATGATCATACTTTTGCAAAAATTCAACCAGCATCTTGATCAGTTTACCAGAAGCATTATTAACAGAACTACAGCATATCAAAAGGTTTGATAAACATACATTTATTGAAGCCCATCAGCATGACCCTGTTACTTCAATAAGGCTTAATCAGGATAAAATAACAGGTTTGTTCCAGGAACAGAAAAAAGTACCCTGGTGTACTGAAGGCCGGTACCTGCCAGAGCGCCCAGTTTTTACACTCGATCCCTTATATCATGCCGGAGCCTATTATGTGCAGGAAGCATCATCTATGTTTACCGGTTATTTATTGCAGCAGATCATAAAAGACCATAAAGGCCTCAGAGTGCTCGACCTTTGTGCAGCTCCCGGGGGAAAAAGTACTCATATTGCTTCACTGCTTGATAATGAAAGCTTACTTATCTCTAACGAAGTTATCAGGGCAAGAGCCACCATACTTGATGAAAATATGACCCGTTGGGGTCACATGAATACCTGGGTAACAGCAAATGACCCTCGCGACTTTGGCAAGCTGCATGGTTATTTTGATGTAGTAGTGGCAGATGCACCCTGCAGTGGTTCCGGCTTGTTCAGAAAAGATAAAAAGGCGCTGGAAGAATGGAGCGAAGCCAATGTTCAAATGTGCAGTGAACGCCAGCAACGCATTTTAGCTGATATCTGGCCCGCAATTAAGCAAGATGGTATTTTAATCTACGCTACCTGTTCTTACTCAAGGAAGGAAGATGAGGATATATTAGATTGGCTGGCTGGCCAATTTGAAGCAGAGGCAATCCATGTTGATATACCTGCAGAATGGGGAGTAGTTGAAGTGAAATCAAACAAAGGTTTGTCAGGATACCGGTTTTTCCCTGATAATGTTTACGGGGAAGGTTTTTTTATTGCCGCTTTACGCAAAAATGATTCCAGCGGAGAGGAGTATTATCCCAGATTCAAAAGCGGGCATGATCTAAAAATACAGCAGCAAGCCGGTTATCTGCTGACAGATAATAATGTACGGTTTATGCAAACAGGCAAGGAAGAATATTGTGCATTATTACCAGATCATGAACAAGACTGGCAACTGCTTCAGAAACTGGTGTACTTCCGCAAAGCAGGATTGAGGCTCGGGCAGCCTGCCGGAAAAGACTGGTTGCCGGCACATGATGTGGCATTGAGTATTGATGCTGCTGCCAGTCTGCCGGGAATTGATGTAACAAGAGAACAAGCATTACATTTTCTCAGGAGAGAAGATCCGGGATTTGGAACCATTGATAAAGGTTGGATGCTAGTCAGGTATAATGGTTTGGGACTGGGCTGGATAAAATCGCTGGGCAACCGGATCAATAATTACCTTCCCAAACACTGGCGGATAAGAATGGAAATTGCTGATCTGGATTAAAATATGAACAGCTCAGGCAATTTCTGTTAAGTAAATCGGAATAATAGAGCCGGAATGACTTAAAGTTGCAGTCAATTCTTATATTTGTCCTTTAATATTGTATTTTTCGTAACGAAAAGAAAGCTGCATGTCGAGATCAATTTTTATAGTAGTATTTTCTTTGTTTTGTTTTAGTTGTCTGGCTCAAGAACAGGACAGCCTGAAGGCTATCCGTAAAAATGGTAACTGGGCAATACAATATGTAGTAAAACCCGGTGAATTTATCCGGATGCTGGCGCTTCGTTTTTCACTTTCAGAGAATGCTATAATCAATGCTAATGAACCAGAGAAGATCAGGTCGATCGGGCCGGGGTCAGTAATTATCATCCCAATACAGCCAGAAAATTATTTTACTGTAAAACAACCATTGGGCAACCAGAGTGAGTTGTATTATAAAGTAGCCGAAAAAGATGATATAGGTATACTAAGCACCTACTCAGGTGTAACTAAAACCCAGATGAGAAGCTGGAACAGCCTGAAGGGTAATACTTTGCATCCAGATCAGGTTCTTTTTATCGGTTGGGTTAAAATGATACCCAAAGATACTTCCAATCCGGCTACAATGATGGCATACCCATCTCACAAGAAAAAACCAGCTGCCGATTCTGTAAAAGCGCCTGTTTCCAGCGGATTCGATACTGTGTATGCCCGGCAAACAATGAACGGGCAGAATATCCTTACGGAGAAAGGCACTGCAGTATTTTTTGAGAAGGCTGCCAAAGGGGGCATTTACCTGGCGTTTCACAATACGGCAAGGCGGGGTACTATAATTAAAGTCAACAATCCCGGTAATGGTAAATATATTTATGCCCGGGTACTTGGACCGATTCCAGAGACTAAACAATTTTCCAATTCTATTATTGGAATCAGCGAATCGGCGAAAGATGCCCTTGGTGTTTCAGATAATAAGGCATGGTGCGAACTCTCCTACTCCCCTAATTAAAAAAATGAGAATGTCGTATAAATAACCATTTATTATATTATCAACTCCTTATTATATTTCTTACTTCTGACTGCTTTAAATAATTCAACATCTAAATTGATCACCCTGAACCTGGCAAATTTTCAACACTTCTGTATATGAAGGTACTGGTCATCCGTTTTTCATCTATTGGTGATATAGTTCTTACCACACCAGTGGTGCGCTGCATCAAACAGCAGCATCCTGATTATCAGGTACATTATCTCACCAAAATTACTTTCGCCCCATTGCTTGCCTATAATCCATATATAGATAAGCTACACTATCTGCACGGTAACCTGAATGAAGTAATCCAGGAACTCAAAAAAGAAAAATTTGATGTTGTAATAGACCTTCATAACAATTTGCGCACACTTCGGGTAAAATTGGCACTTGGAGCAAAGAGTTATGCATTCAATAAACTGAACAAAGAAAAATGGCTGCTGACTAATTTTAAGATAAACATACTGCCTGATGAAAGTATTGTAGAAAGATATCTGGAAACAGTCAGGCCACTAAACGTTCGGAATGACGGCAAGGGTCTGGACTATTTTTTACCACCAGATAAAAAGATAACCAATGACGATCTTCCGATGAGCCATTGGGGCGGCTACGTTGGTTTTGTGATTGGCGGATCTTGTTTTACGCGCAGACTTCCTGCCGAACAATGGAAGAAATTATGCGCCCTGGTACCTTATCCTATTGTGTTGATGGGTGGGCCTGAAGAGCTGAATGCCGGAATAGAGATCTCGGCAACAGACAATATTAAAATTTACAACTCCTGCGGCAAATTCAACATAAATGAGTCGGCTGAGTTAGTGAAATATGCAAGGGTAATTGTAACAAATGATACCGGGTTGATGCATATATCCGCCGCTTTTAAAAAGCCTATAATCTCAATATGGGGAAATAACTCACCCGACATGGGGATGTTTCCTTATTATGGCAATAACAACCTAAAAGAGCGGATTGCACCACAATTAATGATAATGGAAACAAAGGGCCTCAGATGCCATCCTTGCAGCAAGATAGGCTTCAGCAAATGCCCTAAAGGCCATTTTAAGTGCATGAATGACCTTAATATGAACATAATAGCTGAACAGTTAATCAGATACTGGCAGAAAGATGGCGCCAAATAATTACCTGATTTACTATGCGGTAAAGAATCCAGTATTTCTTTTTCAATTTAGCCCAATATGATTTAAATATTGAATAGGCTATATTCGGGTATTTTCAGTTGTGTCATTCATTTAGGTACTACCCTTCCTGGCTTGAGCTTTCTGCTTTCCAACCTATTCTGTAACGGGCGGTTTTCTAATATTGCCAGGGCTTCTTTATTCTCTTAGATAAAATTTATAACCCTCATTTTTTCCGGCAATCAGTACTTTCTGCATAGGAGATTTTCCCATTTTAGAATTTATATAGTGTTGCTTAGAGCCGACACTTTCAATAAAACCATTCCGACTATAAAGATATTATCTTCTAATAAGCCATAAGTTTACAAATCCACAAAAGCGGTCTAATACAATCAACATTATCAAAAGCACTTTGCGCCACTGGACCTACAACAAATGTTCAGCAGAACCTAATGTGTGATGTAATTTTTTAAAATCATAAGGCATGCTGATACTTAGTTTCTGTTTGTTTTCCCGATATCTATAAAATTAGCTGCCAACGCACTTTCTAAATTCTTTATTATCAAAGGAAACAATGAACTATAATAATAACCCTGTTACAATTATGCTATAAGTTAAAAGAGGCTACCCGGTTAAGGCAGCCTCTTTATTTGTTCATAACCAACTTTACTAATTCAGTACCACCTTAACAGAGTACTTGTTAGTACCGGAAGTTACATTAACAATGTATGTTCCTGCAGCCTCATTGCTCAGATTGAAATCAGCAGTATTACCGGTAAGTAAGAACAGTTCTCTGCTGGCCACTTCATTACCTTTCAGATCAGTAACACTGATGTGAGAAGTAGTAAAATTGGATGGTACTTCAACAGTAAATGTTCCGACAGTTGGGTTAGGATAAACCTTTACAGAAGCAACCTGTATAATCTTATTCTTCAGATCATTCTGGTTTGAATCAGTTTCTGTATTGGTAGTTCTCCATCCACCACCGCATCCATGAGATAAAGTCCATGATCCGCTACAAGTACAACCATTGTCATCAGTTGCTGTGAGGCAATAAGTAGCTTCGCACAGGCTTGGGTTATGATAACTGCTGCAACCATTGCTCCATGACCAGTGGTAGCTACCCGTTCCGCCAGAACAGGTTGTAGTAATATCCCCATCATAGCTGTAGCAGCAGGTTGGTTCAGTAACAGTAGCACAAACACTAAGTGCAGTTGAAGGTTGTGTTACGGTATATGTATGACTGCATGTACAACCGTGAGAGTCAGTTGCTGTACAAGTATATGTGCCAGCACATTTGCTTGAACAACTTGAAGTTGTTTCACCACAGCTCCATGAATAGCTGTAACCACCCCATCCACCAGACCAGCTTGAAGAACAACCACCATCGCTGCCACCATGGCAATGAACCGGAGTACATGAACCACCACCACTGATTGGTGAAGTAGGCTGAGTTATAGACCATGAACCAGAAGTAGTGCAACCATGTGCGTCTGTAACAGTTACTGAGTAAGTACCTGGTACCAGACTATTCGGATCTGCTACTGTTGATCCATTGCTCCATGCATAGCTGTATGAAGTTGTTCCGCCGGTAACAGTGGTATTAATATTACCATTACCTGCTCCATAGCACGATACGTTAGTAACAACAGCTGTAAGCGATAATGCTGCAGGCTGTGTGATGATAAAGGCTGAAGTACTTGTGCAACTATGTGCATCTGTAACTGTCAGTGTATAAGTACCCGCTGCTTTTGCTGATATAGCATTTGCAGTACCGCCGCCGCTCCATGAGTAAGTGTAACCAGGTGTGCCGCCGGAAACAGTAGCAGTAATTGCACCATTGGTTAAACCATAGCAGGTAACATTGGTAATTGTTGCTGATGCTGATATAGCTGATGATGGCTGAGTAATAGTGTACGCATTTACTGATGTGCAACCATGAGCATCTGTTACAGTAAGTGTATAAGTACCTGCAGCCTTGCCTGTGATGCTGGATGAAGAACCAGTTCCGCAACCAGTACCAGACCAAGAGTAAGTATAACCTGATGTTCCACCAGATACAGCTACTGAGATTGAACCAGTGCTAGCACCATAACAATTGATATTGGTAATGGTTGGTGTAACTGTTATTGCTGCTGGCTGGGTAAGCGTGTAAGAACCAGTAGTAGTACAACTGTGTGCATCAGTAACAGTTACTGAATAAGTACCAGCACCCAGGCTAACCGGATCAGCAAGTGTAGAACCATTACTCCAACTGTATGTATAAGCCGTAGTACCACCAGTAACAGTAGAATTAATGTTACCATTGGTAGATCCGTTACAAGTCGGGTTAGTCAGAACTGCGCTCAAACTAAGCGCTGCAGGCTGAGTAACTGACCATGAACCGGTAGCAGTACAACTATTTGCATCAGTACATGTTACGGAATATGTGCCCGCTGTTAAGCCAGTAGGATCAGCCATAGTCAATGCATTGCTCCACAGGTAAGTATATGTACCTGTACCGCCTGTAGCTGTGGTATTGATGCTACCATTAGATCCGGCATTGCAACTTACATTGGTAACTACTGCAGAAATACTCAGAGCAGCAGGCTGTGTGATTGCAAAAGAAGCTGTACCTGTGCAACCATGAGCATCTGTTACTGTTACACCATAAGTACCAGGTCCTTTACCTGTAAGATTTGCAGTAGTAACACCCGAACAACCACTCCATGAGTAGGTGTAAGGTGAGGTACCACCGGTTACAGAGGTAACAACACCTCCGTTTGCAGCACCGTAACAGGTTACGTTAGAAACTGTTCCTGAAACGCTGATAGCAGCTGGCTGTGTGATAGTGAAGGTATTCACACTTGTACAACCATGAGCATCTGTAACGGTAAGTGTATAAGTACCGGCTGCTTTACCTGTTATGCTGGATGAAGAACCAGATCCGCAACCTGTACCTGACCATGAGTAAGTGTAACCAGATGTTCCGCCGGAAACAGATACTGATATGCTGCCATTACTGCTACCATAACAAGTTGTATTGGTAATTGTTGGCGTAACAGTTATTGCCGACGGCTGAGTAAGCGTATAAGAACCAGTAGTTGTACAACCATGAGCATCAGTAACAGTTACTGAATAAGTACCTGCTCCCAGGCTCACCGGATCAGCTAGTGTTGAACCATTGCTCCAGTTGTAAGTATAAGCTGAAGTACCACCTGTAACAGTAGAATTAATGTTACCGTTTGCAGATCCGTTACAAGTCGGGTTAGTTACAACTGCAGTCACCGCCAGGCTAGAGCAATTTGGAACAAATGAAACACTGATGGTATGGTTAGCCGATACAGAAGTGAATGTATAAGTCGCAACTGTGCCCACACTCACACCATCTACAGTAACGGTACCAACCAGATAACCTGTAGCAGGAGTGAACGTATATACCTTCGAACCACCATAGGTTACAGTTGAAGTACCTGCCGGTGAGATAGAACCATTTGCTCCGGCTGTAGCAGTAATGCTATAGGTATTGGGCACAAACGTGGCGCTTATCGTATGAGCAACTGTTACGGCAGTGAAAGTATATGTACTTACCGCACCAACACTTGTTCCATCAACATAAACCGGACCGATGCTATACCCGGTACTTGGGGTAATAGTATATGACTGATTGTAGGTAGTAACCACTGATGTACTTCCAAGTGGAGATATAGTACCACCTGTTCCTGCGCTGGAAACAATGTAAACGCTGGCAATCGCTACAATTGTGTGGTTTGCATTAACGGAACTGAATGTGTAGCTGGTAAGTGCTCCCAGATCCACACCATCTACAATACAATCGGTAATATGGTAGCCTGTAGAAGCTGTAAGCGTATAAGACTGACTACCTCCATAAGATACTGTAGTAGCACCCAGAGGAGAAATATTTGATCCGTAACCTGCTACTAAAGCAGTAATAGTATAGGTATTGATAGCAAAGCTGGCACTGATAGTATGGTTAGCTGATACCGCACTGAATGTGTAAGTACCGCTTGTTCCAACGTTAGCACCATCTACTGTTACTGCTGCAATGTGATAACCTGTAGCTGGAGTAATAGTATATGTATCGTTATCTCCGTAGTTAGCAACTGTAGTTCCTGATGGTGTTACTGTACCATTTGCGCCACTGCTTGCAACAATGTTATAAGTATTGATCACAAATGTTGCGCTGATAGTATGACTTGCAGATACTGAGCTGAATGTATATGTGCCACCTGTTCCTACGCTTACACCATCAACAGTTACACTGGCTATTGAATAGCCGGTTGCCGGAGTGATTGTGTATGACTGGCTGCCACCGTAAGCTACTGTTGTAGTACCTGCAGGTGAGATAGTACCATTCGCACCTGCTGTTGCAGTGATGCTGTAGGTATTGATTGAGAATGATGCGCTGATCGTGTGGTTTGCAGATACAGCACTGAATGTGTAAGTACCTACAGTACCCTGGCTTGCGCCATCAACTTCTACATCAGCGATATGATAGCCGGTTGCAGGTGTGATTGTGTAAGTCTGGTTCGCACCATAATTTACAGTTGTTGTTCCAGCCGGAGTTACTGTACCATTTGCA
>CAILLK010000033.1 GCA_903835005.1 uncultured Bacteroidota bacterium
AGCGCATCTACAAAGCCCTCGGATATAAACATGTACCCTTCACCCGAAAAAAATTTGTAGTCCCCCCTGCCGAAATCCGAAAGACACAACTACCTGATAATGACATTGGATTATCTGGGTAGTACGCAATGTGGGTTAAGGGTAACAGTAAAGCAAAAGGGACCAGGGAATCCGTAGCGAGGTTAACGTGAGTTCGATGGCTTAATACGCTCTATGATGCTCATTATTATGGATACGATAGTAATCCCGAAGGGATTAAATGTCTATAGTAACCAAACTGGGAGTTTTGCCGATGCAGAAGGCATCGTATGTATTGATGGCAAAATGGATAATTGGTACAATCAATTGATAATCTTGTTAATAAACTCCGAACTGACATTAGGTTACTCAATTCCCAATTTCACAAATAAAGGGATAAGATGAGATAATCATAAAATTACTTATATTATCCACCAGAAAGGGTTTCAGCGTTTTCCATTATCCCATTGCGTTTATTATTTAGAATAGGATAACCAAACAATAAGCCTTACCAAAAAGAGAAATCCGGCTTCAAAATATATTCGGGTTTAAGCCAAATTGGGAAGCAGGTAGGCAATTTTGTGCAGTAATACCTGATAGACATTTGAAACCGGCATTAGTAGGATTGGCTGCCTAAAAAAGGTCTTTGCAAATTGCCATTCCATTTCACTTGCGGGAGATTTTTTCAATTACGTTTTATTATGTTTAATGGGCATTACCACTATTGTGAAACGTACTATCTCCATACCCTATTACCGATGAATAAATATTTCTATGATTATCAGCAACACAAGCCTATCCATCAGCTCCACCATTTGGATTAATTTATAAATTAAATTAATATCAATATTAAATGTATTCAATAGGCATAAATACCTACTTATGGATCACCCTCATCTCCCTTGTCGCCTCCGCCATATCCTTAATCAGCAACGGGTCGCGCTCTATGGCGTTGCCAACTACTATCAGATTAGCCCCTGCCTGGCAATTTTCGTATACTTTCTCCGGGGTGAGGATGCCGCCGCCTACAAACAGAGGTATATCTATGTGGCTGCTTACTTTGTGTATCATCTCGGCGCTTACGGGCCTGCGGGCGCCGCTGCCGGCATCCATGTATATTACGTGCTTGCCCTGCAGCTCACCTGCCCATGCGGTGCAGAGGGCTATCTCGGGCTTGTCGTAAGGTATGGGTTGGGCATTGCTCATATACGATACGGTCGTTTGCACGCCGCCATCTATGATCATGTAGCCGGTGGAGATTACTTCCAGTCCGCTGGCCTTTACCTGTGGCGCAGATACTACATGCTGGCCTATAAGCAGGTCTGCATTGCGGCCCGATATAAGGGAGAGGTACAGCAGCGCATCGGCATAAGGCGTAACCTGTGCCGGGCTCCCAGGGAAGAGGATGACAGGTATATCGCTCTCACTTTTGAAGCGTTGAATGCACAATTCCATCTGGTGGGCCATGAGCAGGCTGCCACCCATAAACAGGTAATCTACTTTGGCATCATTACACAACCGGGCAAGGTATTGCATATCAGCGGGGGCCACCTTGTCGGGGTCTGCCAATACTGCAAAGCCGCTTTTGCGAAGAGCTTTAAGAGACTGTAGTTGTGCTAGTACCATAAAAAAAACCAAATCCCACCCCAAACCCTTAATGGGGCTTCACTGGTGAATATCTTTCCGGCAGGAGAACTTTTTCAAGCTCTTCTACCTTAATTAAGTTTAAATATTTCAAATAATACTGCTCAATTAATAGCTTATAATTTCAAAGTTACCTCCACAGCTAAATGCTTGGTTCCCTGGAACAAGGTCCCGATTTTTCATCAGGAGGGGTTCAGGGGTGGGGTTTAAGGTCTTGGTCTCGTCGTCCGCTGCTCTATCCTTTTCTCGTAATCCTTACCCTGGAAAATGCGGTGAACATAAATACCCGGCACATGAATGTTGTTTGGGTCCAGTTCGCCCGGCTCTACCAGTTCTTCCACCTCTGCAATGGTTATCTTACCAGCCATAGCCATCATAGGGTTAAAGTTGCGTGCTGTATCCCGGAACACCAGGTTACCGGTCCTGTCTCCCTTCCATGCCTTTACTATAGCAAAGTCCGAATCAAACGCATATTCCAGCAGGTAATTTTTACCGTTGAAGTTGCGTATCTCCTTACCCTCGGCCACTTCCGTGCCATAACCCGCCAGCAGGTATACAGCAGGCATGCCATAGCCCGATGCCATGCACCGGGTAGCCAATGTGCCCTGTGGCACCAGTTCCACCTCCAGCTCGCCGCTCAGCAACTGCCGCTCAAATTCGGCGTTCTCACCCACATACGATGAGATCATTTTCTTCACCTGCTTCTGTTCCAGCATCAGGCCAATACCAAAGCCATCCACACCGGCATTATTGCTGATGCAGGTTAGGTTTTTCACACCGCTCCGCACCAGCGCGGCAATACAATTCTCCGGTATACCGCACAGCCCGAAACCGCCCAGCATCAGTGTAGCCCCCGATGGAATATCCTTCACGGCCTCATCGGCGCCCGCAACAACTTTATTCATGTAGTTGGAATTTGAGTGCTAAATTAGTTTATTGGCTGGAAATTGATTTTGAATTTTTCGATACTACGCTATTAAAATATTATTGTATGTTATATTTTTTCAACAAATGTTTAAATTTATCTTGATTCTTATATGGTTCATATGCATCGTCTTCAATATATTTCAAAACATCAAAACCTAAAACTAATGCCTCTTCTAGTGCTAAGTAAAACATATTTTCATCTTTTAACAGGCCATATATTTCCGCTAATGTGCCATAAAGTATAACATGCTCAGGATATAATTCTATACCTTTTTTCGCTAATTTAATAGCCTCCAACAAATTCCCCATACTTTTATAAGTATCAGCCATTCCATTAAAATATCTTTTATCTTCACCTATTAATTCTTTATATTTTTGGAAATCACCAATAGCTCGTTCATAATCACCTAATGAACTATAGACATATCCTCTATTATGGTAAGCCAATTCAAAATCACTATCCATTTCTATAACTCGCGTATATAATTCAAGTCTTTTTTGAATGTCTGATGAATTGGTTGCTTGATTAAAGGAATCCCATATATCAAGAGTATTTTCTAATATTTCCTTTTCTTCGTCTGAAGCGCTACTTTGTTTAAACTCAATTTTGAATTTATTTAAATAG
The DNA here is from genome assembly GCA_903835005.1 of uncultured Bacteroidota bacterium. Lineage (GTDB taxonomy): Bacteria > Bacteroidota > Bacteroidia > Chitinophagales > Chitinophagaceae > Nemorincola. The sequence continues at coordinate 3,215 of CAILLK010000033.1, forward strand.
TCCTCAACTTCTTTAACTCTAGTTTTAGCCTTTTCCAAAAAATTATATTCTAATGGTTTTCTGAATAATGTTGGTGCGATTAACCCGATCATTTCATCGAAACCCTCAATTTTAATAAAATAACTATTAGCAGTATTATTAATTAATTGCGCCACGCGCCAATGCACATTATCTGGGTTTATTCCACACCATAATAATGGATATTTACTATACCGTTTTATTTCATAAAGTACACTCATAATCGAATGGTCTGCTCCATTGTAACCAACAACTATTAATCCTAATTGAGATAATAATTCTTTTAGTTTTATACCAATATTCTCAGATAATTTATCTGTCTCATCGTTAGTGTTTCTAATATTGGCGTACCTATAATCACCATGCACCTTTATGATATTGGGTTTTTTACTGTGAATGGAAATGTATTGAGATATTTCATCATCGGCATAAAAACGACACCTTTTCTCAGTGTAATAGATTAATGCTTCATTAATCAGATCATCAAAATTCGTAGTTAATAGATTTGTAAAAACAGACTGCTCAATCAAATAAGCTAGTAATATATAAGCGCCATTTGGTTGTTTGTCATCAATAAGTTTCTCAATTAATTTTTGCCTTTCTAGTGGATCTTCGGAATATTCATCCATCCAAAATCCATACTGGCTATCCTGTACAACACTATATTCAAATTCCTTCCAAATTTTCTCTTTATCTCCTTCATGAAATTCCCCGAAAATCGTCTTAATTCTTTTTAAGTGAGCGTCCTTATCTATTCTAATTTTAAGGTCTTCAATTTTCTTTACTACATATGATTCATAATTCTCAAATTCCTTTTTATCTTTTAAAAACTTCTCTAGCTCTGAGACATCATATTTGTTAGTACAGTCCTTCAGAAACTCAGAAGCATGTACAATTTCATTTTTGATAAAAGCATGTATTTTACATATTTCAATCAACTGCCCACCTAAGGGTATCCCACATTTATAGGAACAACCAGCGCCAATTAAAAGTGCATGTTTGGGAATGTTTAATTCTGGATGTTGTTCTTGAATCTGGTTAATAAAGTATTTGAAACTTTTAATTTTAGAAGGATCGATTTTGTTTGATGGTTTGAACATAAGAGCTAAGTAGTTTTATTACATCAAATATATTGCAAAAGGAATTCGCATAAGTATATAATTCTGTACTTCTTACCTTTGGTACTTGAATATTTCTCCCATGTCCAAAAAACACTCTGCCCGCCCCGATGGCCTCGCCTATTCTACCAACAAGGATTTCTTCAATGATTTTCCGGAAGAGGAAGCTATGGAAACCCTGCCTAAGGAGAAACAAAAACTGCGGGTAAAGCTCGATACCAGGCAGCGCGCCGGCAAGGTAGTAACACTAATTGATGGATTTATTGGTACCATTGATGATATAGAATCCCTGGGCAAGCAACTGAAAACCAAATGCGGTGCCGGTGGCAGCGTAAAGGATGGGTTTATCATTATTCAGGGAGACTACAAGGAGAAGGTCATTACCTGGCTAAAGGACTGGGGCTATACGGGTACAAAGTAGACTTGAAAAACCAGGTAGCTTTATTATTACCTCCCTACATTGAAGTTTCCTGGTTATCAAGGAAATCGAGTACAAAATAGCATCTTGAAGGGTTATTCTTATCGTAATAAAGCAGGGTATACTTCTGAGCTTCCAGCAGAAACATCAATGTAGCCCTGTCTTTATTGATAACCTGGCTGTAAAATTTTCTTTGCTGGCCCGATACTTCGGCCTCGTATACCAGTATAGAAAGAGTTACGTTTTCCAGTTTGGTCTTTGTAGTTTTATCAAGTACCTGATTATCATCTGTCGGAATAATATTCTGCAATTCACCAAAAGCAATTGCCTCAAACATGGGCCTGGCCTCAAGCGCCTCGGTAAAGCTGTTCTCCAGTATGGTGCACTGTCTAAGATCTACCTTCAGAGTTGCGCCCTTTTCTTTCAGGCCCTCTATCAGGTACTTAAGTTGCATTTGCTCTCTGAGTTTACTGTCGGGTGGTATGGTATACAGATATACAATAGCCACCAATGACAGGATGATGGAGAGTATTTTATAAACAATGGTATAGGGTATCAGATTCATGTTGTTATTGAAAAATAATGCGCCCAGCACACCCACAGTGAGCATAGAATAAGCCAGTATTTTGCTTTTTGTTACCACAACAGAATTTGATTATGTAAATATACGGATAGTAAAAGTTATTTTGAAACCTTCACTTAGTTTTACTTGCTTTGTAGTGTGTTAAAAATAACAGGGAAATAATGAGCCAAAACCAAATTACAATCGCCATTCATGGCGGTGCCGGCACCATACTCCGCAATGAAATGACCCCCGAATTGCAGCAGCAATATGAGCAAGGCCTGCACGATGCATTGGATACCGGCTATGCCATACTTGCGGGAGGAGGCAGCAGCCTGGATGCGGTTGAGGCAGTTGTGGCATCGCTCGAAGATTTTCCGCTTTTTAATGCCGGCAGGGGGGCTGTGTTTAATAACAAGGGCAGCCATGAAATGGATGCAGCCATCATGTATGGCAAAACGCTGGAAGCAGGCGGAGTGTGTGGTGTTAGTAATATTCGTAATCCGGTAAAGCTGGCAAGGGCCGTTATGGAGCATTGCGGCCATGTGCTGCTGAGTGGTGCAGGTGCTGAAGCATTTGCCAGGACGCAGCATATGCAATTTGAAGATGATGCCTATTTCTATTCCCGGCAGCGGTATCAGCAATGGCAGGAAGCGCTCAGGGCCGATGTAGTGCAACTGGATCATACAGGAAAGAAATTTGGTACTGTAGGCGCTGTGGCGCTTGATAAAGAGGGCAATCTCTCGGCGGCGACCAGCACCGGCGGGCTTACCAATAAAAAGTTTGGCCGCATAGGCGACAGCCCCATACCGGGCGCCGGTACCTATGCCAACAACAATACCTGCGCTATCTCGTGCACAGGGGTGGGTGAGTTGTTTATCCGCAGTGTGGTGGCATACGATATTTCGTGCCTGATAGAGTATAAGGAGCTTTCGCTGAAAGATGCCTGCGACCTGGTGGTATATGATAAGCTGGTGAAGATTGGTGGCGAGGGCGGCCTTATTGCTATTGATAAAGCCGGCAATATAGAAATGCCCTTCAACAGTGAGGGTATGTACCGTGCCTGCCGCAACAGCAATGGGCGGAATGAAATATTGATTTACAGGTAGATTGTTATTTGGCGGCGGTAATTACTGTTCAGGCACGATGATATGGTTCAGATTCAGGTCCTTCACTTTTTCTTCCGAAGCAGAAACGGAAAGAACAGTACTGTATGGTAATATAGTATTTCCTTCAGGTTCAGCTTGTCTGAGTACTTAAAATAGGCTGGTATGTTTTTAAAATAATGCCTTAGCCTGTCTGTACCTTTTTTACCTGCCGCCCTGTATATCAGTTTCACTTTGGCATTTTCCAGAAATCGTTTTCTGAAAGTTTTATTATACCGGTATCCGGTATACTCATTAAACTCGTGAAACAGCTTCATCAGGGCATCTTCTGCCCTGGCCAGGTTTTCGGCCGTTTTACTCAGGCCTGCAGAATGGTTGCGGTAAACTGCAGTTTTACCTTCCAGCATTTTTGCTTTGCCTTTATCGGCTTCAAAAAGCTCCAGCCCCATATCTCCTACCATGGTGTTTACATAAAATTCTGGCAGCGGATCGGGCAGTACATTTCGGAACATTATGGTGGGGGTAGGTATAATATTCATCTCAGATAGTATGAAATCTTCAATTGTAAAAACATCCTTGCCAGGTGCCGGAAAAAAATGTTCGTCATTACGGTTCAGGTTCATTTCATCCACAATATCAACAGCGGTAAAGCAAATGGTAAAATCGGGATTGCTGCTCAGGAAATCAAATTGCCGTTGCAGTTTATATGGGTCGCACCAGTAATCATCGCCCTCCAGCAGTGCAATATATTTTCCATTGCATGCCTTCATGGTTCTCAGGTAGTTGCCCATTGGCCCGTAATTCCTGTCTGATGGCAGCAGCTTAATAATATTGGGGAATCTGGAGGCATACTGCTCACAAATTTCCCTTGTATTATCGGTGCTGAAGTCTTCTCCTATTACCAGTTCAAATCCGTAGTCCGTTTGCTGTGATACAATACTTTCAATAGCCTGAGCTATATACCTCGCATGATTGTAAGTAATCACCAATACACTTACCTGTTTCGCGTTATTATCCATTCAGATTATAGTAGAGATTCTGATTTTTATTAATTCCTCCCGAGCTATTATACAGGGGTCTTATAAACAACATCCATTATCCAGGTAGCCACTCTTACCCGGTAATGGATGTTTCGAAATAGTTATATATATTGCTGGCAATCTGGTTTTTCCCGGAGTAGTCGCACACATGCTCCTCACTGAAGATTTCTTGTAGCGTTTTCAGGTCGGTAGTATCCATTTTAGCCTGGTTATACAGCGGGTTGATTACAATTTTATAACTGGCATGGTTTTCGTCCAGAATTTCTTTTATACTCCTGAGCAACTGTAATTGTTTTTTGCCTATGGCTTTTTCGGTATAATGAACTGCCGTATCCCGCTCATAAAAAATGTGTTTTCTCGATGCATAAAACTCATTACTGTCGGTAATAAGTTTCTGTTCTATTGCCGATTGCAGGAATTCGTTAGATGCTGCTTTATAATTAAACTGATCAAGCCCCATAATATTTTGCTCCGCCATATACTTCTTCAGATGCCCGGAAAAACGGAGGTCGAGCCAGGCAAACAGGAAATCTTTGTCGAAAAAATACTTCAGAAATTCACCCTGGAATTCAAACCAGCTCATGCCGGACAATGCCGGATGTTTCAGGCGGATCGGACCTTTTTCATTCTCTGTTTTTGCCAGCAATTCGTTATCATAAATAAAGAGTGCATTGTTCAATGCAAAATGGTGTTCTTTTAAAAAAAGCAGCTTTTTCTCTACACCATAAAGTGTTTCATATGCCGAATTGAAATGGTAGCAGTTCCCCCCTTTAATATGCTTCTGCCATTCGCTTACCAGGTAATTATCCGACCGAGAACTGCCGAAAATATAGGAGTCATATTTGTATTCCGGGTTGTTCTGAATCAATGTCTGTGTGGATATATAATCATCGTCCAGTTCGAAATAAGCAGAATCAGAAGGGTCAAAATAGGCATTGAAGTGATAGATAACTTTAAACGGATCGTTATATATATAAATGCCGATAAGGATAAACAGGGGTAAGCCGGCAAGGATCAAATTAATAAGTAGCTTCTTCATGATCAAAATTGAAAGTATATAAACTGATGCTTCTCATAGATTCCAAAGAAAATAAGCAGAAATAAACAGGAATAATACCGTGTCCATCGCACAACTGTTGGCTTCTTCTGAAAAGTTTTTTCCAGATTGTATTTTGACCTGATGATATGGGCCAGTTCCATTAATGCAATCAGGACAAAGCTGGGTAATAATACATTTAATATGCCCGCCAGATTAAGGAATGCAATTTTCCAGGTATGGAGCACCGGGTATGTTTCACGGGGTATAGTACCTATCTTTTTAAAGATATAACAGGTGTCGCCGATTGTATTGGCCCTGAAGAATATCCAGACGAACGTGACGAGCAAAAATGTGATGATAATATTGATGCTGATATTGAGCCAGTGAATCTTATTTATTCCCGTAGCACCGTTTATTTTCGTTCTTATTTTTTGGGTGAGGATTGCAAAAATAAGATAGAAACCATGTATTGATCCCCAGATAATAAAGGTCCAGTCGGTGCCATGCCAGAAACCGCTCACCAGGAATACAAAAAACAGGTTGAAGTAATACCTTGGCACAGAGACCCTGTTGCCACCAAGCGATATGTATAAACATTCGCGGAACCATGTTGAAATGGAAATATGCCATCGTTTCCAGAACTCAGAGATGTTTCTTGATTGATATGGCATATTGAAATTGGTCATCAACCGGAACCCAAGAATTCGGGCAGCCCCTATGGCAATATCAGTATAGGCCGAGAAATCGCAGAATATCAGGAAAGCAAATAATAAAGCAGCTATTCCTAAAGCAATACCTGAATATTCTGCAGGATGATCGAAAAATGGATCAACTACCTTGCTGAGCCTGTCGGCAATAACTACTTTCTTGATCATACCCCACAACATGAGGCGCATGCCCCTCGCCACATTATCATATTCCGATTTGTGTTTTTCATAAAACTGATGAAGCAAATTCTGCAGTCTTTGTATAGGCCCTGCCACCAGTTGCGGGAAAAACATCACGTATAAAGCATAAATGCCCATATGTCTTTCTGCTTTCCGGTTGCCACGGTATACTTCAATAGTATAACTCATGGCCTGGAATGTGTGAAACGAAAGGCCGATCGGCAGAATGATATTTAAATAGGGCACTTTGGTGCCAATATGGGCATGCAGGAATAATGCATCAAGATTCCAGGCAAAGAAATTGTAATATTTAACTATTGCAAGAACACCTACATTGGCTATGATACTCATTATAAGGTACCACTTACGTTTAATGCCTGAGGCATTTTCTATTGCAATACCCGCTATGTAAACTATAATAATAGTAAGAAATAAAACAAGTATATAGTTGGGAATAAAATACATGTAGAAAATGCAACTGGCAACAAGCAGGTGAAACCACCTGAATTTATGAGGAAGCAAAAAAATGATAATGGAAACTAAAGGGAAAAAGAGTAAAAATTCGAATGAATTGAAAAGCATAAAAAACTTTATTGCTGATAACGCGCAAATATATTGTTTATATCCCAATTTGCAACTTATCCAAGCTAGCTCTGATTTTCCCCAATATACGGGCCTGTTGTTCATTTACAATTATTCCTGTCTAATCCCTTATTACCCCTTAAACAACTACCTTTGTTACTCTAATTTTATAGCATAATGTTATCATTTAACCAGCTTAAAAAGAACTTAAAAAAAGACAGTTCCGACTTAAAAAAAATAAAAATTGCACTTCTCTCAGATTCCGAATCACAATTCCTGAATATTGCTATATAAGTATATGGCATAGCGGCATAATTAGATTTTGAAATTTTTGAGGCAGATTATAATTAGATTGACTTTCATGTATTCGATTATTCATCAGAATTATATGCATTTAATCCGGATTTTATTTTCATAAACAACTCAAGCGAAAAATTACTGATTAATTTTTATAAGAAAAATCCCCACGAGAAAAGAGGGTTTGCTGATAATACACTGGAAACGTATAAAAATACATCAGCACAATTGCAAAGCAATTAAGATCAAAGGTTATTATCAATACACTGCCAGAGATAAATGACCGTGTTTTCGGGAACTATGGTGCCAAAGTAAATATTTCATTTGTGTACCAGCTAGGGGAATCAATGTATTGCTGATGTATCTATGCCAGGTTACCCCGGATTTATTTGTTTGCGACCTGGCCAGCCTGCAGTCCGATCTGGGATACGACTTTACGTTTGACCCTAAAATGTATATAAATGCAGATGTGGTATACAGCATTGATTACTTAACGTATATAGCAAAAAATATAACAGACATTATCCAAAGTATAGCCGGTAGTATTAAAAAATGCCTCATACTCGATCTTGATACTACATTATGGGGCGGAATCATAGGAGATGACGGAATGGAAGGAATTCAGGTATTGCATTTTGGAATAGGCAAAATTTTTACCGAATTGCAGTTGTGGATCAAGCAATTAAGCAAGCGGCGAATAATACTTGCTGTATGCAGTAAGAATACAGAGGTAATAGCCATTGTGCCATTTAAAAATCATCCGGACACACTAGCGTTGCGTTGACGTAAATGTAAGTTCTTTGAAAGTATTGTCAGTATTGAGTTGTAGGGGATTTATAGCCTAAGACGATTTGAATTTCTTAAAACACGTGTTTTTACATTTGTCTGAAATTCAAATCTTTATGAAT
>CAILLK010000034.1 GCA_903835005.1 uncultured Bacteroidota bacterium
ACTTAATGTCGGTTCGGAGTTTATTAACAAGATTATCAATTTATTGTGTCAATTACTCATTTTTGCCATCAATACATGCGATGCCTTCAGCATCGGCATAACTCCCAGATTGGTTACTATAGACATTTAATCCCTTCGGGATTACTATCGAACCAATAATAATGAGCATCAAAGAAAGTACTAAGCCATCGAACTAACGTTAACCTCGCTACGGATTGTCTGGTCCCTGATGCTTTACTCTTACCCTGAAAAAAGGCAGACTCCGGAAAAAAGCTTTTTGATTGAATTATCCCATGGCCCTTAAAAAACGAAATGGGATAATGTTAAACGCTGAAACCATTGCTGGTGGCTGATATAAAATAATTTACGATTATCTCATCTTATCTCCTATTTGCGATATCGGGAATTTTGTAACCTTGCTTCGAAAAGCCTGGCCCTGTTGCCTTACTTCTGCCTTGAAAAAAGCAGCCTCCTGAAAAAGGCCTTTTGTTTGGTTATCTCATTCTCATGAATAATAGCAATGGGATAATGGTGATAGCTGAAACCCATGCTGGTGGCTGATATAAATTAATTTACGATTATCTCATCATATCTCCTATTTGAGGTATTGGGAGTTTGGTTGTTATAACTTCAATAACCTAAATCAGCGAGAATGTTTGCGTGTCTGAATCCGGAGCAGGTATAAAGCCAAACGATTAACTCATGATGAAATAAAGATTGTTTCATAGATAAACAAGTTGATATTTTTGGTTAAATTTGGAACAAAGATAAAATAAATAATTGGAAATTCCTAATAAAATAGAATAATTATTTTACTTGCTGGAGCCAGGGTGAAAACCAAGGAAATTGGTTGTTCAAGAGTTGACTAAGAATATAGCCAAATGCGCCTGAACAAGTATTAATATAATTTCTGAAATCCGGCAAATAATTAATTCTGAGCTGGCTAAATACGAGTGACTTCCCCAATATTGGGAGGTAAACTTTCTTTAATAATAAATTATGTTAATTATTGAGGGTATTTTACCGTTTAGAAACTTTTTCGACCGTTCGGAAAGTTGATTAGGAAAAATATATAGCTTGGTTGTACTTTCGAAATCTTACCCGAAACATATATACTCCACTTTTTAAAAATTTACTTATGAAAAAAAAATATGAAATATTGCCCATTGATGCATGTACTCAGATTAGCTCTTATTTCCGCACCCATCAAATTAGCTATTTAACGACGATTTTATTGATTCTATCTAATTTCCATGGATGGGGGCAGATTGCAGGATCGGGTATAGTTAGTACCGTTGCTGGTATTGGTATTGCCGGATACTCAGGAGACGGGGGGCCGGCCAGTGCAGCGCAAATTAATGGACCAAATGCTGCGGCATTCGACAATGCCGGTAATTTATACATATCTGATTTTAATAATCACAGAATAAGGAAGATAGACACCTCGGGCATAATAACTACTATAGCAGGAACCGGCACAGCCGGATATAGCGGAGATGGCGGCCCAGCTACTGCTGCTGAAATTAATGCGGTCTATTCTATTACCACCTATGGTTCGGATGTATATATTAGTGACGCATATCCCACTAACAGGATCAGGAAAATCAACTCCTCTGGACTCATTTCAACCGTGGCAGGTGGTGGCGTTACAGTATTAGGCGATGGCGGGCCTGCTACTGCTGCCCGGCTTTCTGATCCTAATGGTATAATATTTGATGCAAGCGGCAATTTATATATAGCTGATATGGAGAATTGGAGGGTGAGGAAAGTAAATACATCCGGAATTATTTCTACAATTGGCGGAAATGGTAACGAAGGATATACCGGTGATGGTGGAGCAGCTACAGCTTCGGAGCTAGATTATCCCAGTGATATTGCGATAGATACTTCAGGCAATATTTATATTTCCTGCAATGGCTCTTCAAGTCTTAATATACGCAAAATATCGCCTTCAGGTATTATCAGCACCTATAGTTCATTTACTGCAACTGGCGGGATCGCTTTCGATAAGGCCGGCTATTTATATGCCAGTTCATTAAATTATATGAAGAAATTCAGCCCGACGGGTATATTAACTTATGTATCAGGTAGCAGCACTTCCGGTTATGGAGGTGATGGCGGACCAGCAGTAGCAGCACTGTTTCAAAGTACCGGCAGAGCTGTTTTTGACTCAACCGGGAATATGTATACGCCTGATGCAGGTAACAACAGAATCAGAATGGTTAGTAAAACCAATTACAGATCGCCGAGATTTAACTACAGCCCATCAGATTCAATGACTATATGTATCAATACAACAGCCGTTAGTTTGTATTCATTACTTATGGCATTTGATACAAGTAATGGAGCGCCAGTTACCTTCAGCATATCAGTATACCCAACTCATGGTACTGTAAGTGGAATTGTCTATTCCACAACCACCAACCGGTACTTAATTCATCCGACATCACCTAACTATATGCCAACAGCAGGTTATTCAGGACCAGATTCAATGAGAATTGTAGTGGCAGATTCTATTGCTTCGGATAGCATAACCATACACTTTAATATAATAAATTATCCGGCTACAATTTCAGGCCCTTCATCGGTTTGTCAGGGATCAATCATTACACTCACAGAGTCGACCACAGGAGGAAAATGGAGTAAAAGCGGGACCTATAATATAGTTATAGACTCAACCAGCGGAACAATTAATTGTTATGGTGCAGGTGTAGCAACAATAACTTATAATTCAGGAACCCCTTGTGCTGCTACTAAAACAATTACGGGTAATGCACTGCCGGCAGCAATTTTAGGTACAACATCCATATACACTGGCGGAACAACTACTTATGCCGATTCTACACCAGGTGGGACCTGGAGTTCAGGTTCAACCGGAATAGCTTCAATAGGTAGTTCGGGTGGAACGGCCACAGGGGTATCGGCAGGTACTACAGCTATAACTTATACCGCTGCTACAGGATGCATTGCGGCAACCAGCCTGGCTGTAATATCAACAGGCAGCTCACCAATTATTAATACAATTTATGGCAACGGAACTGCGGCCTTTGCCGGTGATGGCGGGCCGGCATCGGCATCGGCATTATACCGACCAACCGGCTTGTTGCGGGATTCATCAGGGAATATATATATAGCTGATCAATCAAATGGCAGAGTCAGGAAAATAAGCCCAGGCGGCATTATCTCCACTTTTGCAGGCGGTGGTTCCTATAGTTCTACCGGTGGTGATGGCGGACCTGCAACCGCTGCATATCTGGTCTATCCCGAGGGTATGGCCATGCATGGAACTGATCTGTATATTGCTGACCGGTATATGCCCTGGATCAGAAAGGTAAGTGCCGCAGGTATTATAACTACAATAGCAGGGACTGCAAATTATGGCGGATGGGCTGGTGGTTTTGCGGGTGATGGCGGCCCTGCAACAAGCGCCCTCCTTGGTGTGCAGCTTTCAGGTATAGCTACAGATGTCGCTGGCAACCTTTACATATCAGACAATGTCAATTACAGAATCAGAAAAGTAAATACCAGCGGCATTATCAGCACCATAGCAGGTAATGGCACAACCGGGATAACAGGAGATGGCGGACCTGCGACAGCAGCAGCAATTGGCGGTCCGGGCTGTATAACAACGGATGCATCCGGGAACATCTATTTTATTGAAGGCAACTCTGCGGCGCGTATCCGTAAGATAAATACCTCCGGCATTATCAGTACTTATGCAGGTACAGGAGTAATTGGTTATACCGGAGATGGTGGCCCGGCAACCGCAGCAGAATTGAGTTACCCGGAAAGTATCTCAATTGATAATGCGGGTAATTTATACATAAGTGAGTCTTATAGTACAAATGTGTGGGCTAACCCTGCTAACAATAATAACAGGATCAGAAAGATTGACCCTTCAGGAATAATCACCACAATATCAGGTATAGGTATTTATGGATATATGGGAGACTTGGGGCCGGCAATAGGAGCCGAATTATATAGTCCTAATGGCACACTGGCCGATGCTGCAGGCAATATTTTGTTTTCGGACTTACTCAATAACCGTATCCGGAAAATTGGCAACAGCAATAATCCACCTGCCTTTATCCGCAGCCATTCCAATTCGTTTACTACCTGTGAGAATTCATCGGCAGTAAACCTGAATAACATTTTGGCTGTTTATGATGAGGATTATGGCAATACCGAAACATGGAGCCTTACGCATTCGCCATCGCACGGTACCGCATCTGTATCCGGTTCCAACACCTCAACAGGAGGTATTGATATTCCGGCCGGCTTAACGTATACACCAGCATCTGGATATACAGGTAATGATACCTTAATTGTGCAGGTTAGTGATGGTTGGGCAATCGATACAATGACTCTTTATGTTAGTGTCACGGGTTTGCCCTCTGCCATTTCCGGAAGTGCAATCCTTTGTGCCGGATCGGCGGATACTTTAGCAGATTCAGTTTCAGGAGGGGTTTGGAGCAGCAGCAATACATCATTGGCCACCATCGGGTCATCAACAGGTATTGCTACAGGTGTAAGTGCAGGTACGACTACTATTACTTATTCTTCAGGGTCCGGCTGCATGGTTACAATATCAATGACCATTAACTCTTCACCGGCTGCGATAGGCGGTTCAGCAAATGCCTGCATCGGGTATACCACTCCGCTCACTGATATTACATCCGGCGGGGTTTGGTCAAGTTCCATACCTGCTCATGCTACTATTGGTTCAGGAACCGGAATCGTGACTGGAATTGCCGTTGGGGGTACTATTATACTCTATACAAACGGCTCAGGTTGCAGCGCTTCATTATCTTTGACGGTTAACTCTTTGCCAATAATTGCTGCATCAAATCCTGGCATATGTACAGGCGGAGGAGTTTCTATGACAGCCTTTCCATCTGCCGGAAGCTGGAGTGCCTCTCCCTCAGGATTAGTTTCGATTGGCGCTCCTTTTGGTGGTTCGGGTGGTGATGCAGGTATTACTGCATTATCTGCAGGCATAGCCAATATCAGCTTTACATCACCGGTGGGATGCACAGTTGTACAATCCCTGACAATAGATGCAGCAGCGCCGGCTATAACAGGAACTGCTGTAACCTGCGTGGGGTCAAATGCATTACTTGGTAATTCAATCGCCGGTGGTTACTGGACATCATCAAACCCTTCGGTTGTAGATGCCGTTATCAATACCTCGGCTTTAGTCGGCGTTTCAGTTGGCGCTGCGATTGTTACTTACCATATTCCCGGTTGTTATGCTACTAAAACCGTTTCCGTAAATCCGGGCCCGTCCCAGATATTAGGCACAGGCAATATTATAGCAGGTTCAACAACAATTTTGTCAGATGGAACTACTGGAGGATTGTGGAGTTCGGGAAACGCTGCCATAGTCACCATTGGCTCAGGTACAGGCATAATAACGGGTGTTTCCTCCGGAACAACTTATATTAGTTATACAAACAGCTATGGCTGCTTTGCTGAAAGATTGATTGTAGCAGGGGCATGTGAGCCAGTTATTACAACCCTGGTAAACATTGATTCTACAGGTCCTTATACTGACAGCCTTACTGATGGTGATGGAGGACCGGCCACATCTGCACATATTGTTCAACCGGCCGGGATAGCAATTGATGCCAATGGTACTGTATATGTAGCTGATGAAGTTGGTGGAGAGGTACGAAAAATATTCAGAACAGGAGAGATTACCACTTTGGTATCCAGTAATACGCTGAACGCTCCATCACTTGTATGTGTAGATAAGGCAGGAAATGTTATTGTATCCTCAGCTCTTATTTCTGGTTATGGCGGATACCTCAATAAGATAACACCGAGCGGGACAATCACTCGTATTGCAGGGTGTCCTTCTTGTGCAGACAGCGGGGATGGTCACCTTGCAATTTATGCGCCTGTGTATGTTTGCGGCCTTGCTGTTGATACAAGCGGTAATATATACATATCGGACTGCAACACCAATAAAATAAGAAAGATCAATACGGCCGGTATAATTACCACCATCGCGGGAACCGGTACGGCGGGTTTTACAGGGGATGGCGGTCCTGCTACTGCAGCATGGATTAATTTTCCAAAAGATTTAAAAATAGATGCTCCGGGTAATATTTATTTCTGTGATAAATCAAATTACAGAGTTAGAAAAATAAGCACAACAGGTATTATTTCTACCATTGCAGGTACAGGGTATGCCGGACATACCGCTGATGGCCCTGCAACTGCAGCAGATCTCTTTTATCCACAGTCATTAGCATTGGATATTTCAGGCAATCTGTTTATTGGGTATGACAATATCCGGAAAGTTGATACATCTGGTATTATTACGTTGTATGCCGGAGACTGGACATCATTGGTAGCAGCAGGATATAACCCGGCACCGGGTGAAGGCGATGGTGGTCCTGCAACTGCTGCTGCGCTTTCAATAAATGGAATGGCTTTAGATAGTGCAGGCAATCTGTATGTGTCGGCCTCGAATGGTGTAAGGATGATTATGCCACCTAATCCGACAATTAACGGGGCTTCGACGCTTTGCTCAGGAGCTGCAACAACTTTGAGTATAGCGGCTACAGGAGGCTACTGGAGTTCTGGAAGTACCGGAGTGGTAACAATTGGTTCATCAACCGGTATAGTTACGGGGATAGCATCGGGAACGGGCAGTATTACTTATAATTTCACTTCGGGATGCATTGCAATAAAAACAATAACTGTAAATGCCGGGCCGGCATCAATTACAGGCACGGATACGCTCTGTGCAGGCTCAACTGCCACCTTGAGTGACGGCACAACGGGAGGCACATGGAGTTCGGGTTCAACCAGCGTTGCAACGATAGGATCAGCAACCGGAGTGTTAACAGGAGTATCAGCGGGGACGACCAACATAACCTATACAGCTGGCGGATGTGCGACA
>CAILLK010000035.1 GCA_903835005.1 uncultured Bacteroidota bacterium
ATGAAAAATATAGTGGCAATGCTCATTCGTTATTTGGGGACATTAGTACAGGGACGGGTACTGCTGTTGCCGCGGGATCTAAGGTTGCAATATATTATTCTGGCTGGCTAACGAACGGAACTCTTTTTGATCAAACTAAAAAGGATACGAACGGGAATCAACAGCCATTTTTATTCACTGAGGGTGCCCATGAAGTAATACCTGGGATGGAGGAAGGGGTTGCGGGAATGAAGGTGGGTGGAAAACGACTAATAATTGTCCCACCCGCCGTAGGTTATGGATCTAAGGCGCAGGGTTCGATCCCGGCTAATTCAACACTTGTATTTGTAGTAACTTTAGTAGCGAGCCAATAATGGATGAGTCAAATTTGTTGCCATGTAGTGAGAAACTTTCTTTTGATACTCAAAAACAAGCAGCAACAGCAGCCACCGTTGCTCAACATCAACACGGAACAAAATTAAAAGTTTACAAATGCAAGCATTGCAATCTTTGGCATTTAGCATCAAATTATGAAGATAATTAATTAACACTGGTACAATAAGAATTAATATGAATAAATTTTACGTCACAACGTCCATTCCTTATGTAAACGGTGCACCTCATTTAGGGCATGCCCTCGAATATGTTTATGCAGACGTATTGGCACGTTATTATAAAAAGCAAGATGATACTGAAGTGCTATTTGCTACTGGCTCTGATGAGCACGGAACAAAAATTGAAGAGAAAGCAAAAGAGGCTAAACTTTCTCCATTAGATTTCACTTCAAAAAATGTAAAATTATTTGAAGAGCTTCTGAAATTACTTAATATCTCCTATGATCGCTTTATTCGTACAACCGATAGAGATCATGAAAAAAGAGTTCAGGCCATTTGGAAAGACTTAGATCAGTATATCTATAAAAGTAAATATATCGGTATGTACTGCGTCGGACACGAAGAATTTGTTACAGAAGTTTTTGCTGAAGAAAACAATGGTATTTGTCCTGATCATAATCGACCGTATGAAAAACTAGAAGAAGAAAATTATTTCTTTTCACTCGGCAAGCTTGCTAACGAAATTAAATCGGCTGTTGAAAATGATGTCATCTCAATTCTACCTACTACCAGAAAGAATGAAATTCTTATGCTACTAAGCGAAGGCTGTGAGGATTTAAGTATTTCAAGACCTAAAGAAAAGCTCTCATGGGGAATTCCTGTGCCAGGAGATACTAAGCATGTTATTTATGTATGGTTTGAAGCTTTATTGAATTATATTACTGTTTTAGGGTATCCCGATGGCTCAGACTTCAAGAAGTTTTGGCCAGCAGACGTACAAATTATCGGTAAAGACGTGCTTCGTTTTCATGGACTTATTTGGCCGGGAATTTTATTGGCGCTTAACCTTGAATTGCCTAAAATTCTTTATGTGCATGGCCACGTTAACGTTGATGGTAAGAAAATGGGCAAGAGTCTTGGTAATGCAATTGCACCGAGCGAGATTGTTGATAAGTATGGGGTAGATGCTTATCGATATTATTTTATGCGTCACATACCCAGTTATAGTGACGGTGATTTCAGCTGGAAAAGAATTGAAGAAGTATACAATAATGAACTCGCAAATGAACTTGGTAATGCTGTCGGTAGAGTAGCAGCTATGATAGTACGGTATCAAGAAGGTGCTGTCGGAGAAATACCTGATTCAAATCATGACATGCATCAATATGACCTTGCATTGCAATCGTGCCGTTTCGATAAAGCACTAGATAGTGTCTGGGAACAAGTAAGGGGAGTTAATCAATACATTGATACAGAAAAACCATGGCAGCTTGCCAAGGATGAGAG
>CAILLK010000036.1 GCA_903835005.1 uncultured Bacteroidota bacterium
CGTTGGCCCGAACCTTTGCCGCCAGCTTCTTTCAGATTCGCAGTCACCCGCGACACCCTTGCTATTGGCTAATACTCCCTACTGTAAAGCGTACTCGGGACTTGCACCCTATAGCTTATATCCATGCCTGACACACAATAAATCAGCCCCGGTTGTGCCGGGGCTGATTTATTATTTCAATTTTGATAACTGACTATTGCTCTATTACAAAATGGAATACCACGCTTTCATCGCCTGAGCGCATATTCAGCAGGTACATACCATTTGCCAGATTGTTCAGTTTCACATGCTCATTAATATTGCCGCCCTGTGCTGTTACCTTGCTGGTATAGATCACCTGGCCAATCATATCTACTACTTCCAGAGTTACTTCCTGGTCAATATTGCTGGCTAAAGTACCCTTTACAGTAAAGTCACCTTTATTCGGGTTAGGAACCAGAGAAACATTGCTTCCTTTGCCGGTTACATTGGTAAAACCAACACCTGCACTATGAACAGTAATACCTACCGAATTAAATCCAACCAGGCCGCAGGTACCATTTACCATACACGATACTGAATCTTTATTATTCAGTGATGTTGTGGTCCAGCTGCTGTTTGTAGCGCCCGGTACTTCCGTACTGTTTACTACCCACTGGTAATTCGGTGTTGAACCACCATGCAGTACTGTTGCTGTAAAGGTTACACTTTCACCGGTTGTAATAGTAGTACCCGGATTGGTTGCTATAGTTACTATTGGCAATACTGGCTCAGAAACTACCAGGGTAGTATTTGCACTGAACACGGTATCTGCCAGGCGGCATGGGAAATCACTGCCCAGCATAAAGGTAACGATATCGCCATTGTTTGGTATATAACTGTAGGTAGAACCGCTGGCTACAAAAGTGCCATTTTTGATCCACTGCAATTCCGGAGCCGGACCGCCATAAGCCGTAGTAGCTGTAAAGCTTGCTGTTCCACCGGTACAGATCTGAGTACCCGGATTTACCGCAACACTTACAGATGGCATTTCAGGAGGGCTTACTGTCATTATCAGTGAGCCGCTGCCGGTATCTGGTATCGCACACTGGTAGTTGCTGGTAATCATTGCTGTCACTACATCTCCGTTAACCGGTATATAGGTAAAGCTTGTCCCGGTTACGCCCACTGGTGTACCATTCACCATCCACTGGAAGGTTGGTGCGCTTCCGCCATTAACAGGCGATGCACTGAAGTTTACTGACTGACCAACGCAAACCAGGCCTGTTGTAATACTGGATGTAATGTTAGCTGATGGCAGTAATACCGGCAGTATATTTATTGATACTGATCCTGTCATATTATTGGTACAGGTTGTAGACGCAGTTGCTGCTGTTACTGAATAAGCACCTCCTGTAGTCAGTAATCCGAAATCAATTGTGCTGCCTGTGCCTGATACCGGTAATCCAACCATTGTAGTGCCGTTCCATAACTGGTAATTCACACCTGTTGAAGAACCACTCAGGTAAACATGCACGCCTAATCCTGTAGCACAATAGTTGCCACCGCCGGTTACATTATATGCTACTGGCAAAGGATTAACTACAACTGTAGCCGAACCGGTCATATTAGATGCACATAATGTTGAACTGTTAGCTGCTACTATTGTATAAGTGCCCGGCGCTGTATGTAATCCGAAATTCAGATTGCTGCCGGTACCTGGTATTGCTACACCTGATGATACCCCACCCTGATACAACTGGTAAGTAATGCCTGCATTGGAGCCGTTAAGACCGATATTCACGCCTGTGCCGCCGATACAGAAGTTACCACCACCGGTAACTGTATGAACTGCTGGTAAAGGATATACAGTGATACTGGCGCTGCCCATCATATTGTTCATACAGGTAGTCGTAGAATTGGTTGCTACTACTGTATACGTGCCTGCATTGGTCTGTGCACCGAAATCAATTCCTCCGCCTGTTCCTGTCATTGCACTTCCTGCCATTATTGTATCATTATACAATTGGTAAGTTACGCCTGAAACTGAACCTGCAAGGAAAATATGTTCGCCTGCACCGCCTGCACAATAATTACCGCCACCTGTTACATTATAGCTTGTTGGCAATGGGTTGATGCCTATTGATGCACTTCCCGCCATCGGACTCATACAACCAGTGCTTGTATTTACAGCCCTGATCGTGTAGCTGCCCATTGCTGTTAATGGCCCGAAACTGAGCGATGTGCCGGTACCTGCTACCGGTGTGCCGGTTGTGGCTGCGCCGGAATACAACTGGTAATTAACCGATACATCAGATCCGCTCAGGCTGATAGAACTGCCTGATCCGCCTGCACAATAATTACCGCCGCCCGATACTGTATATACTGTAGGTAATGGATTAACACCTACATTAACGCTGCTGGTCATATTGCTGTTGCAACCGGTACTGCTGTTGATTGCGGTTACTGTATAAGTACCCGGTGCTACCTGGATTCCGAAATCGATTGAAGTACCTGTACCGGATAATGGAACGCCTGTAGGGATGCCACTCACAGATAACTGGTAATGAATACCTGATTCTGATCCGGTAAGACCTACATGCACTCCTGTGCTGCCTGCGCAGTATAATCCGCCGCCGTCAACCACATATGCATCTGGTAATGAATAAACATTGATTGGTATTCCTCCGCTCATATATCTTGAGCATCCGGTAATCGTATTAATGGCTACTACAGTATAGGTACCGCCTGTTGTCTGCAATCCGAAATCAAGTGGAGAACCACTTCCGCCTACTGCTGACCCAACTGGTGTTGTGCCTAACAATAACTGGTAACTGATTCCTGACTCTGATCCGTTCAGGCCCACATGTGCTCCTGTATCGCCTGCGCAGAAATTACCACCTCCTGTTACCAGGTGCAGGTTGGGCAATACATTGGTTGATACAATTGCACTTCCGCTCATTGGCGCCACACAGCTTGTAGATACATTTGTGCCGGTTACGGTATAAGTACCTGTAATGGTCTGTATTCCGAAGGTGATTGCTGCACCGGTTCCCGATACTGGTGAACCTACTGGTACACCGCCTCTCCATAACTGATAAGTAATACCGGTAGCCGAGAAATCAAGGCCTACAGTAATACCGCTGCCACCTGCGCAGTAGCTGCCGCCGCCAGTAACATTAAATGCTGTTGGCAACGGATTGGTAGATATGGTAGACACACCGGTCATATTAGCCGTACAGCCTGTTACTGTATTTGTTGCTACTACTGTATAGATACCTACTGTATTGAAAATTCCAAAACTGATAGCGCTGCCGGTGCCGGTTACTGCTGGCAGACCTGTTGGTGAACCACCCATCAGCAATTGATAGCTGATACCGGTATTTGAACCCGAAAGTCCGATAGCTACGCCTGCTCCACCCACACAGAAATTACCGCCGCCGGTCATGGTAAATGCCGCAGGCGCCGGGTTAATGGTGATGGTTACAGTACCCAGCATATTATTGGTACAAAGTGTTGATGAATTTGTTGCTACTACTGTATAAACGCCAGGCGCTGTCTGGTATCCGAATTCAAGTGGTAAGCCTGTTCCGCCCTGTGCGGGTCCTACTGGTGTAGTACCAACATACAACTGGTAATTTACACCGCCATCTGATGAACTCAGCCATACGTCTACTCCTGAACCGCCTGCGCAGAACGAGCCTGCACTGCCGCCACTTGTTGTTTGTATGGTATATTGCGCAGGCAATGCATTAACTGCAATTGTAGCCGCTCCAGCCATTGGTGCCGAACAGGTTGTTGTTACATTCGTACCGTTAATGGTATAAGTGCCCGGTGTAGATATCATTCCGAAATCAAGCAATCCGCCGGTACCTGAAAGTGTAGATATGGTGCTGCCACCCATCATTAAAGCATAGCTGATACCGGTATTGGAGAAACTTAATTGTATATCAATTCCCGATCCGCCTGCACAATAGCTTCCACCACCCGGAGGCAGCACATTGAATGCCGTTGGCAGCGAATTGATAGTGATACATGCACTGCCGCTCATATTATTCAAACATCCGGATGTTGCATTCTGCGCTACAACCGTATAGCAACCTGCTGCTGTAATCGGACCAAAATCCAGGATACCACCTGTTCCGGCAATCGGAACAATTACTGTAGTTCCATACATAAGCTTGTAAGTAACACCTACCTGCGAGCCGCTGAGGTATATATGAGGTGCAGAACCTGTGCTGCCTGAGCAGTAGCTGCCACCGCCATATACATTATATACAATTGGTATGGGGTTGATGCTGAATACGGAACTTCCTACCATCGTCCTTGAGCAACCGGTAGCCGTATTTGTGGCAATCACCGTATATGTTCCAGTTGCTGTTTGCACTCCAAAGTCAAGAGAGGTGCCGGTACCCGGAAGTAATGGTAAACCGGTAGCTGAACCGTTCAGGTACAACTGGTAGTTGATACCTGCTAAAGAACCGGATAAAGTTACATGACCTGTTGATGGCAATCCCGCACAATAGCTGTAAGTACCGGGAGAAACAATGTATAAACCCGGCAACGCATTAACGGTTAATACCGCACTCGTGGTGCAGCCTGGTATAGAAGTATAGGTTATATTGGTTGTACCCGGAGCTATTGCGGTAAGCAAACCTGCCGGTGTAGTTACACTGGCCACCGTAGGTGTGCTGCTGGTCCAGCCGCCACCGCTCATAGCGTCAGTAAGTGACAGTGTCTGACCTACGCACATAGGTGGCATAGCCGTAAATGCCGGTGGCTGTGTATTTACTGTAACGGTTGTAATCGCGTTACAGCCAGTTGGCAATGTATACGTAATATTAGTTACTCCTGTAGCAACACCTGTTACTACCCCCGATACACTGCCCATGGTTGTGGCTACCGATGTATTGGCGCTGGTCCATGTTCCGCCTGTTGGCGTAGATACCAGTGTGCTCGGAACACCGGTACACAAATTGGTAGGTGTTGGCGTTATTGGCGTTGGAGCCGGGTTCAGTGATACTGCAACCGGTGCTGAATAAGTGTAGGTAGTTCCGCATCCTACCGAATTACGGAAATAGACAACCCCTGCAGTAGTTATACTTGGCGTATACAGATTATTGGTGGCTCCGCCTATATTAGTCCATGAGCCGGGAGCACCTGTTGGGCTTGTCTGCCACGTATAGGTTACTCCGTTCTGAGCCGATTCTCCTATATTCAAAATAGTGGGCGTAAACGTTGTCGGCTGGCAAGCGCTCATCGCTGTTGCAGCGGCTATACCTGCTTCCTGGGCACCAGAACACAGGCCCGGGCCTATGATCATGGTATAATCACGTATATTACCATAAGTTATAGCCGAACCAGATGGCGGACAAGGAGGTATAGATGGATAGGCAGCATTACCTGCAGCCAGATCAAGTACTACCCTGAACCTGTACACACCTGGTTGGGCTGTAGCGGGTATTGTCAGACTAATAGTTGTTCTAGCACCGTTAACGCTGGTTCCTCCACCAATAGCTTCAGTTGCCTGGAAAATTCCGTCATTGTTGAAATCTACCCAATACTGTATATTCATAGTCGATGCCTGGAGAGCGGAATTACCTGCGAATTGTGAAGTTACTACAGTTCCAGGTGCTTCAGTCACGTTTAGCGATGCACTGAAATCCTGATATTCTGCTGTACCTGAAAATATATAACCATCAGTCAATACTGAACTTCCAGCTCCATTAACAATAAATGCATATGGACTTGGCATCCCTATTGATATACCGCTGCTATAACCATTTGTAGTTGATGGCGATGTGCAACCATTTACAGCCATACCTGCATAAGTTATTACAGTAGGTGTTGCAGTTGTTGTCAGGCCACTGGCATTACAGGTAATAATACACTGGTAATAAGTAGTAACAGTGAGACCCGTAAAAGTATAGGTAGAAAGAACTGCCCCGGATATATTGGTCCATGGTCCACCACCCGATGCAGATGACTGCCACTGATAACTATAACCTCCATCTGTATATGCAGGAGTAAGACTGAGCGTAAATGAAGAGTAAAGTCCTCCCGAAGTAGGGCTAGCCACACACAATGGTGTACTTGGAGAACCTGAACATGATACAACCCCAGTACCTGTAAGTGGCACATTTACCGGTGCAGCTAAACCACCGCCGGTAATCTGAAGATTGCCGCTATATGCACCAAGGGCTGTTGGCGAAAATTGCACATACACATTGCTCGGTCCGAAAGTAGGGTTGGTAATGGTCATTGTCTGCGGGCCACCAGACCAACCTGGGGCACTGCCATCAGTTTCAAGTGTAAAAGCAGCAGAACCGGTGATATTTAAAGTTAAAGTAGTAGAAGTCATATACTGGCCACTAAGTACGGTATACTTAGGAACCGAAGTAGAACCTACCATTACAGGGCCAAATGCAAGTGGAGATGGGGTTGCAGTAACTGAAGGTACTAAAGGAGTTATTACGCAATATCCATTGCTTGCTTCATAGCCAGCGGTATAAGTAACACTGCTGGGCACATTAATACCTACGGTCTGAGTAGATGAAGAACCACCGCCGCCGCTGCCGGCATATGCGCCGCCGCCGCCATAAAAGCCGCCGCCGCCGCCGCTGCCGTAATAACAGCAGTAACTGTTACCTCCATATCCAAGGCCGCCAGGTGTTGATGATGGGCCTGCAGCGCCTCCGGCTGTTTGCGAAGCGCCATAACCGTAACTACTTCCGCAGCCATCCACGCCATTGGCTCCGCTGGGGTAGCCTGCATTGGCGCCATTTTCGCCACAGTCATACCCTACGCCCGAGCCTGCACCGCCTATCACTACGCGGCTATTTAAAGCAGCTGTAGTGCTACCCGATATAGTACGGATATCAGTAGCGCCACCGCCTCCGGCGCCACCATCGCCACTGCCTCCGGTACCGCCCTGAGCGCCGCCGCTAGAGTTATCGCCTGCTGAGGCTGTAACGCAGCAAGAACCCGTACCGCCTATACCGCCTACATAAACATAAAGCGACTGACCGGAAGATACGGCAACATTGCATTGTACACGCTGGCCCTTACCTGCAGTATTGCCTAAGCCCGAAAAGGGGCCCCCTGCCGCACCCGCCAGATCCACCTGTACTGCCGTACAACCTGCCGGAACAATAAAGGTTTGCATAGCGCCGGTATGGCTGAATGTAGTACCCTGGGCTAGGGCTACCCTGCCAATTCCTGATAATAGAGCGATCAGGATAACAATACTTGAGAAGTAAATTCTTTTCATTTCTGAAATGTTTAAGAAGATAGATTAATTTATTGACTGCTTTTCAACGTGTATTCAAGACTCTTAAAATCTTAGCTTATAATTTTGTTATGCAAAATACTTGTTTTTTCTGTAAAAAAAAATTTCCTCAATAATTTTATTCACATTTAAGTAAACAAAATGAATATACTGACATCTTTTTCTTCCCGGATGGTCAGAAAAGTTCGCTGTTTTTTTAAAAGTAAACTTATTAATTATTACTTTCAGTTACAACGCTACATTGTAAGGCGTAACTGCAAAGAAAAATGTTAGTGTGATTTTCAAATTTATTTTACACTTATTCGATTGATAATTTATTTTTTTATTTCCATATCCCAAATAAGCTTTTCTACTTCCTTTGGGTCAGGTATAACCGAGGCATTGTACTGCAGTGTCTGTCCCCAAACCTTTTCATCAGGGTCCAGCCTTTCCGATACCGCACACCATTGCAGCTCTTTATTATAATTTACAATAAAGGCGTAACTGTACAAACTACATACCGATGCAAATACCGCTCTCTCAGGCAATCGGGTCACTGTGCCTCCCAGGTTCTTTAATTTGTTGTGGAAATGTATCCTTGGGTCGGCGCCGTTTGTAAAATCTTTTGTAATTTGCCTTATGGGAAACTCATATTCCCAAACAGATTGTAAACTTTCCCCCTCCCTTGTTGGTTCTTTTAAAACCATCACTATCGGCGATGAATCCACTTTGCAGTTATTGGTATTGAAGACCAAGAGATTTCCGGCGCCATCTGGTTCCATATTTTGCTGGTTGCAAAACACTCCGTTACCCGATTCTGGGATACCCGGCCTGTATTGCTCCCCGTAAGTATTTAGAATTGAGCCTCCCGGGTATTTAATTTTCACTATCCGGCTTATATTCTGAAAACCTATGTATAGCTCCTTCTTAGCCTCATCAAAATAAAAAGCATTTTCATGCACCTCCATGGGCTTCGATCTGTTTGGCTTTTTGTAGTTAACCAGGTCTGATTCTTTAAAATAATCTGCCGATTTCCACCCCCATACCAGCTCACCATGCTCATCATATTCCAATACCGTGCCAAACTGTGTTTTCTGAAGCTCCTGGTATGCTACACTTACATTCTTTAGCGAATCCAGGTATTGTTTATGGTCGGGCCTGTACGACATGGTATCCCACCAGGCAAACTCACTGCTCATAACCATGTAGTGACCGTTTTTCAGCCGGGTAAGTTCATAAAGATAATGCTCAATTTCATCATCAGTTGCCGCAACTTTCTGAGTTTTTTTCCATATAATATCGCCATCATAATTAACCTCATACAGCCCGTAACCTTCTATCAGAAAAGTGATGGTTCCCCTGTTGGTAAGTTTCATATCCCTGGCGGTAAGGCTGTTGTTCCCCTCTATTGGCGGCAAAAACCATACCGGCTTGCCTTTCATATCATACATTACCCTTACTCCGTCAATAAAAACATAGCCTTTTTCATATTTTTCCGAACTTTTTATTATTCTCAGCCTGGTTAAACCCGTATCAATTTCAGGTATATAGTTTGTTGAGAAATGATGCAGTTCACTATAAATCAATTTTTTTTCATTCAGCTTGTATACCGCCCGCCAGGTATATTGTTTACCAAAATCCGGTACTTCTCCAATTATTTTATTGGTTTTATTCGCATAAGTCAGAATAATGTTTTTCTTAAATATATCTTCATTGGTAATGCTGTCCCTTGCTATCTCTATTTTGCAACTGGTGGCTTTGGGCATCAATGGTGGCGCAAAGCCTATCAACCGGTAATTCAGCCTGGCGCCTTCTTTAGGTAATATTTGCGATTCAGACAGAGCTGGATATAGTAATAACAGGGCAATAATCAGTGCTGTTCTTTTCATCTCAAATGGATATTTTACAGTTATTCCAGGTACAGTATATATACCTTACCTGCAAATCTATAAAAATTTAAGCAGGCAATTTGAACAATAGCTTTCTTTAAAAACAGCATTGCTAAACGGCAAAGTCAATAAACCGGCATAAGCAAGGTTAGCAGCTACTCAAACCTTCAAAAAACGTAGCCCACGGTTTCGGCCGTGGGACAGGTGTAAAATAGATCTTTTAACCGTTTCAACGGTTTATTGTCCTCAGGTAAGCGGTTGATGGAGGTCGCGACAGTTTCTCAAAAACAATTAAAGCCCAAAACTCAGCACTAAACTTTACGGATCCGTCGCCATCAATCGCCGTGGCAAAAGATAATTCCATCTTTAAAACAAGCCATAGCAGCAGTTTGTTTTAACAAAACAATTTCAATTATGGTCATAATATTTTACCCCGGAAACAGTTATATTTACATTGATTATCACATAATTTTAAAACACGCCAATTATGAGATCATTATTAATAGCATTGCTACTTTACTGCTGCAGCACATTTGTTTATGCACAAACAGATTCAACAGCCATCACAGCAAAAATCAGGTATCCGTATATTTATGCCGAAACAGGGCTAAGTCTTGGCACACATGCTTCCGCTTACGCAGACCTGAATATGGTATTTCAAAAGGACAACATAATTTCTCTTTATTACCTCAATTGCGGGCGCAATTCTCCCACAGTGCCAAAAGATTATGGTACTGATTTTTTTGGACTTCAACCCCTTCAGATAGTATCCATGTATGGTATTACTTACGGCAAAGTATTTTATACCAATTCACCTTTGTTGAGATATGTCCTCAAAGGAGGTATCTCTGCCGGTACAGTATCTACTCCAGTTAACTTTGTGAAAGTGTACGGTGGTGGCTGGTTCGGTCCCGATTACAGTTATACCAATGATAAGCAGTTTACAGTTGGTATATTGCTCAACCCTGAAATAGAATTTCCCCTTGGCCGTTATTTCGGTTTTACTTTTGGCGCTTTCGCCGATATAAATCCAATCAGTACCGTAGCAGGTATTAATCTTGGTCTTATTTTTGGTAAGGTAAGAAACCACAGAACCAACTACCGCCAATAATAAATTATAATCTACAGCTACCGCTTACTTAATCATTCAAAAAAACATAGCCCAAGGTTTCTACCGTGGTTATTGTGTACCCACATCTTATATTGATTAAATTATTGCCCCAGCGGGGCTCTATGTTTGTAGTAAAAACAAAAAAACACACAATGCCCCGCAGGTGGCTATCCTGCTCTCGAAATGGATAACCGCATATTGACCAATGTACTATTTTGTTGATTTAGATATTACAAATCTGCATTAATGGGATTTGCAGTCCTAAATAGGATCTTTGCCAATTGCGTCTTCGCGTCTTTGCGTGAAATTTTTCCAGGATGCTTTATTTTGTATAATTGGTAGTTTTCCAAAATCAAGGTTTCATAAACTATACTATCGTTCATAAAATATAGCCCACGGTTTCAACAGCGGGTAACGTGAAAATTAATTGTATTATAACCGTCAACGGGTTATCGTTCGCATACAAACGGATTAAAAAATACCAAATCAAAATCAAAATCAAACGAAACACTTAACCTAAAAATAAATATGCTTAATAATTAGGAATTTCCAATTATTCAGTTTACCTTTGACCCGAATTCAACCTAAAATAACAATTGATTAAACTATGAAGCCATTATTCAGCCTTTTTCACTTCCACACCAGTCAGGCACAGAACATTCCCGTTGATTTAGACAAAATTTTCTTACATAATAATTATTTCAATATAATTAGTGCTTATTTGGACTTCTATTTTAGAATTGCACACAGACGGTGCAATTTGCACAAAATGGGAAATTTCAGGCCAAAATGGGAAGCAACAGGGAAGCAGTTTGGGAAGCAAACAGGCAATTTAGTGAGGCAAATGAGAAGTAGGATAAAGCGATTGGGCAATCAGGCATCATTCAGGAACAGACCCGGATTTAGATTTCAATAATAAGAGCCACATTGCTGTGGCTCTTATATAAAGTATTTCAAATGCTGCTTAGCGGATAATGGTATTACAATGACTTAAGCGCCTGCAATCTTTCCCAATGCTCATGCACACCATCTTCCGCCCCGTGCAGTAATGCTGCCGCTGTATCGGGGTGCTGCCGCTCCAGTATACTGAACCTGGTTTCATCATACATAAAATCTTTTACAGGCATCACAGCATCCTTACTGTCCAGAGACAGCCGCTCCCCTCTCGGTTTCAGCGGGTTGAACCGGAACAGCGGCCAGTAGCCCGATTTCACCGCATTCTGCTGGTGCTGTGCCCCATACATCATATCATATCCATGAGCTATGCAATGACTGTAAGCTATAACTATAGAAGTACCCGGATACGCCTCAGCCTCCTGCAGGGTCTTGAGGGCATGGGCATCGTTGGCGCCCAGGGCTATCTGTGCCACATATGCCGATCCGTGGGCAATAGCCTGCAGCGCCAGGTCTTTCTTGCCCGATGTTTTGCCATTCACAGAGAACTTGGCGCTGGCCCCTATAGGTGTAGATTTCGATTTCTGCCCTCCGGTATTGCTGTATACCTCGGTATCCAGTATCAGTATGTTCACCTTTTCACCCGTACTCAGCACATGGTCCAGACCGCCAAAACCTATATCATAAGCCCATCCGTCGCCCCCTATTATCCAGTGCGATTTCTTCACCAGGTACTCGGCTATTACTGTCAGTTGTTTGGCTTCAAAGCTGTTGAGGTTACCTATCAGATTGCGCAGTTCTTTCACATGTTCCCGCTGCAGCATTATTCCGGCTTCATTACTCTGGTCGGTATGCAGCAATTTATCGGTAAGGTCGTCACCAACCAAATTGCGCAAACTGCTGAGCATCAGCCTGGCAATGTCGGCCTTCTTATCATAAGCCAGTTTTATGCCCAGTCCGAATTCGGCATTATCTTCAAAGAGCGAGTTGGCCCATGCCGGCCCGCAACCTTCATTATTGGTGCTCCAGGGCGTGCTGGGCAGGTTTCCCCCGAAGATGGATGAGCAGCCGGTAGCATTGGCCACTACCATACGGTCGCCATATAGCTGGGTAAGAAGTTTTAGATACGGCGTTTCACCGCAACCCGAGCAGGCGCCCGAAAACTCAAACAGCGGCTGCAGAAACTGCGACCCTTTTACTGTATTCCTGTTAATCCGGTTACGGTCTATTTCAGGCAGCGAAAGGAAGAAATCCCAGTTAGCCATTTCAGCCTCCTTCAGTGGCAGTTGCGGCTGCATATTGATGGCTTTATGACCGGGCACAGCCTTACTTTCAATAGGGCAATACTCCACACAAAGCTTGCACCCTGTGCAGTCTTCTACCGATACCTGGAGTGTATATGCTTCCGTTTCTTTATTAAATTCCTTACCAATCGGATTGGTATGCAGGAAAGTAGCTGGCGCCTCCGCCAGATCAGCTTTATCGTATACCTTGCACCGTATGGCAGCATGTGGACAAATGATAAAGCATTTGCCGCACTGCGAGCACAGGTCGGTATCCCATACCGGCACCGTATCGGCAATGTTCCGTTTCTCCCACTTGGTAGTAGCTACCGGGTATACTCCATCCAGCGGGAAGGCGCTCACCGGCAGTTCATCGCCCTCAAAAGCCATGATCTTGGCGAGTACATTTTTCACAAAGTCAGGCGCTTCATCGGGCACTATCTGCTCATACTCTATATGCCCGGGCAGCAGGTTGCTGTAATCAATCTGGTGCATATTGGCTATAGCCTGACCCACCGCCTCATAGTTTTTAAGCACCACTTTTTCGCCCTTATCCGAGTAGGTTTTTTTGATGGCATATTTGATCTTATCTATGGCGTCTTCCCTGCTCAGAATACCGGATATGGCAAAGAAACAGGTTTGCAGTATAGTATTGATACGCGACCCCATACCCGCTTCCCGCGCCACTTTCGAAGCATTGATCACATAAAATTTCAATTGCTTTTCTATTATCTCTTCCTGTATTTTGTGCGGCAGGTGGTTCCACACATCATCAGTTTCAAAGGGCGCATTAAGCAAAAAGGTAGCGCCATGTTCGGCATCCTTCAGTATATCATATTTATTCAGGAAACTGTAGTTGTGGCAGGCCACAAAGCTGGCCGAATTAATGATATAAGAAGACCGGATAGGGTTCTTGCCAAACCTCAGATGCGATACGGTCAGAGACCCCGATTTCTTGGAGTCATACACAAAGTAGCCCTGCACATAATTATCGGTAGTCTCCCCTATTATCTTGATGGAGTTTTTATTGGCGCTGACAGTGCCATCCGCCCCCAGCCCATAAAACAGGCCGCGGAACAAATGCTGCTTATCGAGCGAGAATGCCTTAACATAATTCAGACTCAGATGGGTGACATCATCCTCAATGCCAATGGTAAAATGATTTTTAGGATTTGGACCGGCCAGGTCGTCAAATATACCCTTCACCATTGCCGGATTAAATTCTTTTGAGGCCAGGCCATAGCGTCCGCCAACTATTATGGGTTTCTCCCCTGCCCAGTCTTCCATCACCGCGCTCAACACATCAATGTATAACGGCTCGCCTATGCTGCCCGGCTCCTTACATCTGTCAAGAACAGAAATTTTCTTTACCGTCTCCGGTATTGTGTTAATAAACTCCTGAACATCAAACGGGCGGAATAGCCGCACATAAATATATCCTGTTTTTTCTCCCTGGCTGTTCAGGTAATCTACTGTTTCGTGCACAGCATTGGCGCCCGATCCCATAATAACAATGATACGGTCTGGCGCTTCGTGACCGCAGTACTCATACAGTTTGTACTTTCTTCCGGTAAGCTCTCCAAACCTTTTCATCAGCCTGGATACTATTCCGGGTACATTGATATAAAAAGGGTTGCCTGCCTCACGGCTCTGGAAAAACACATCGGGGTTCTGGGCAGTGCCGCGTATAGATGGCTGCTCGGTACTCATTGCCCTTTTACGGTGCGTAATGATATCGTTTTCATCAATCATCTCCAGCATAATTTCATCGGGTATCACCTCAACCTTGGTCAGTTCATGAGAAGTGCGGAAACCATCAAAAACATTAAGAAAGGGTATCTTTGATTTAAGTGTTGCTGCCTGTGCTATCAGCGCCATATCCATTGCCTCCTGCGCATTGCGCCCAAACAGCATGGCCCACCCGGTTTGCCTTACCGACATCACATCACTATGGTCGCCGAAG
The DNA here is from genome assembly GCA_903835005.1 of uncultured Bacteroidota bacterium. GTDB lineage: Bacteria > Bacteroidota > Bacteroidia > Chitinophagales > Chitinophagaceae > Nemorincola. Next base: position 14,366 of record CAILLK010000036.1, read on the forward strand.
ATGGACAATGCATGTGTAGCCAGGGCCCTTGCAGCTATCTGGAAAACAGTTGGTATATGCTCGCCCGCAATCTTATACATATTGGGTATCATCAGCAGCAACCCCTGAGAACAGGTAAATGTAGATGACAACGCCCCACCCTGCAAAGCCCCGTGAACAGCGCCTGCTGCCCCGGCTTCGCTCTGCATCTCTATAATACGTGGCACAGCGCCAAATACATTTTTCTTCTCATCGGCCGACCACTCATCACACAATTCACCCATTGTAGATGATGGCGTAATAGGGTAAATGGCGCATACTTCATTGGTTTTATAAGCAACATAAGCGGCAGCCTCATTGCCATCCATTATCTGAATATTACCGGACATACTTTTGAATTAATTGATTTAATGAAGAATACCAGAAAGATCATTTTCCGGTTTTAATCGCGGCCCACACAATGTCTTTAACCTGATTGGCGGCTGCAATGCAGCAGGAAACATTTTCTATTGCAAGGCAATACTTACCATCACAATCTGCATGGTTCAGACCTTTGCACTCAATGTTGCCCATATCAATTTTCGAAAAAGCGGGGTTAGATCCGGCACACAATTCCACCATTGCACTCAGGCTGGTATTACTGTTCTGTATACCGTTTGCGGCCAGATACACATCCATCATCTGCCTCATGGCATTTCGTACGCTCTGGCATGCCGAAAGCGTAACCACATCTTCGTGAGGCCTGTTGAGTTCTGACTCCGCATTCCGGAGGTCCCTGATTGCCTGGTCAAGTGAACTGATATTTTCTTGGGTAAGCATAACAAACAGTTTTTGAGTAAAAGATTAGTTTGGTTTGGAATAACAAACTTATCAGATACAAAAACTAAATATTATGACTGATGTCATGCATTTTATTGACTTAAATCATCTTGACATCAAAGTGGACTGATCATAGGTGTGAACAGCCCGGGCAGTATTGGTAATTGGATTAACCGGGAAGATTCAAGCTTAAAAAGAGTTAACGCCTTGATCTGCCATATTTACGCATAGTAGACAGCGAAATGCCAACACTGTTTATAGTAGCGGAGTTACCTGCAGTAAGGTAATTGGTCGCATCTGCTGAGTAGATGTTATTGAGAGATGTCCGGTAAAATGGCCCTATCATCCATACAACCCTGTCGTTCCGGTTCCTGAATTCGACACCGCAACTGATATAGGGGCTCACAAGAGACGGACTGTAGTAAGTTGAAAGATTGTTCTGATAATTATCCCTGGCCACGCCCAGAACGGAAAAATCCAGACCAGCCATTGCATAGAATCCTACTCTTTCCTTAGAATTACTGAAGTAAACCGCTCTTACCGGTATTGTGAAATAAGTAAGGCTGTAGGTATAAGCGCCCGGGCTACCACTATTGGCATTATAGTCAACATCATAATTATAAACTTCATCTCCCAGGCCAAATTGAATTCCTACATGTGGATTGAACATATAAGTAGCGAGGAAATTCACAGCCGAATAAGTATTGGCAGAGGATGAATAGGTTGGATCGGATGTAGAAACGTTGCTAACACCTAAATCAATGTTAACACCAAAATACCATGCATTCAGGCCACCTTTATGTCCTGGTTTTCTCACATATTCTTTATTGCCACTGCTCTTGTACTCATCTGAACGGTTACCTCTTACAAAATTACCTGAGCGGGCTTTATCACCTGTTGCCTCATTAAAAAGAGTTCTTACCCCGTTGGCATACTGAATGGAAGCAACCGTTGATTTAAGTATTGAATTGGTTGGCCCGTCAGGGTTATTAAAGTCTTTATATTTTACCTCACCAGGAGTAATATCCAGCACTTTCGACTGTATCTGGGTTCCATTTGTTAATGTAATAATATCCTGAGCCTTAATCCCTGTTGCAATAAACAGGATAGCCAGCAAAAAATACATTGTTTTTTTCATAAAATATGTTTAACTATTCATGATTATACCTTTTTCCGGTGCCACAAATATAAGTCATTAGAATTGCTGAAGCCCGGCAAGTTTAATTTCAATTATTTTTTAGCACAAAATTAATTAAAATACATTCTTTAATTATTATTCAGGTGCACAAAATAATCACTGATTCAAGACACCATTTTGCATCAAATATAATTACCGGACCATACAACAGTGTTAATTATTTACCATAACCTCTACCTAAATGAACTTACGAATTTCCAATTACACTATTTAATATTTGTTAATAATTTATATTATCGATTTATTTCAATGCATCTATGCATTATTAATTATTTACATTTATTTAATATAATTAACATAAAAATAAAAAAAATTATTGTATTTCTTTTTTAACAAAAAAAAATAACTGTACCTTGTATCCAGATGATTCGCAACTTATATGAAGGAAACTAATCAGTCACAAAGCATTATTGAAAAATTAAAAAATGGTATGCTTTTTGGTTTATTCGAAAATGGGGATAAATGCTATTTTCAGGATGGAGAAAGGGTCAGCTATACTGAGTTATGGATGGCCATTCGTGAATATTATAATCTGCCAGTAAGACACCATAATACCCTTGCAGAAGTTTGCAAAGAATTATTTGTTGGTAACCACAGATATAAATTCTCCCGGCACAAATGGGCCAGAAAATAATAGTGATCCAAATTATAACCGTTTCCCAGATTATCATAACTCAATAATTAATAACGGCAAACTGTTATTTTTGAAATTAAAGTCACCAAAATTAATTCAGGCTTTAGAAAATAATTTATTATTAAACAAATAAAGTAACTAAATTTGCTTCAGTTATTCCCGCTGCTGATATCAGTGTACTAATCAACCCTTCCTCTGAATTTTCTTAAGCAGAAAAACCCTATCTGATTCATGGAATTACTGATTTTTATCAGTCAAATATTTGATGATAGTCATAAAGAATACAGTACAAAAAGGATAATATTGTATTGTGAATTAGTTTCTGATATGGTTATTTACAGGCAAATGTTAAGAAACAATTTATTTCAGGTGAATACAAGCATCTTAATATTTCCATTCAGAAACTTTTCGGACCGTTCAGATCTATTTTAAGTTTTTTTTTACCGTTTAGAAACTTTTGCGACCGTTAAGAAAACCGTTTTGGGAGAGGCTATGAAGCAGTTGTAAATTGCACCCGGTTGGATATCATCGTTTCACGGACTTCAACAGCAATTCGAAAAATATAAAAATTTAATTTTATGATGCAAAAGAGATTTTTTACAAAAACAAGTAATGAAAAAAAACAAGAAGGTCCAGGCCCCTTGATTACCTTAATGGCAACTGGGATGTTGTTTCTGGGACTATTAATGTATAGTGTTTCATCAAATGCACAGATAACACTTACTTACAGCCAGAGTTTTACGCATGGCGTAATTTCAACCCCGCAATGTACTGCATGGGATGCCTACAGGGCTAGCCTGCTGCCTGGTTACACCTATGGAGGATTTAATATCAGCGGCAGTAATGACACTGTTGGTATATCCTGCATTGATGGATGGGCAGCCCGTATAATTGCAGATTCCCTGCATCTGGGAAGAAATGTATTTGGAGTATCCTCCGATGGCCATCTTTTTTTTGTGCAAGACAGCTGCTCGGGAGGTGTTGAGTTGGGAGGCGATGTACCTGGAGGGGCTTGTTCCTGTAGTCCGACAGGATATTCGGTAAGACCTTGTTTTTCCGCAGGAGCTTCGTGGGGTGGAATAAACGGCCCCAGCTGTGGTGCTGCTTCACAGGTACTGACCGTGAAATTTTTTGTGGTTCCTGTATCTTACAATAACGGACCAGCACAAACACTGGGTCTTTGCTCAAATACAACTTCTTCTATAAGCTCGATGCTTACTATTACCGATGGCACCGGTGATACCGAAACATGGACAGTGAGTTCAGCACCATCCCATGGTACAATAGGTGGCCTGCCAGCTACAGCACCCTCTGATACCAATGTAAGCCCTGCCGGAGTTACATATACACCAACACCAGGATATACCGGCACAGATGTATTTACAATTCAGGTAAATAACGGATACCAGACAGCAACTACAACCATCAGTGTTATTGTTTCACCGGCACCTAATCCAATTACAGGATCATCAATAGTTTGCACTGGCAATACTGCATCCCTCACTGAAACTACGGGCGGTGGTATCTGGGCAAGCAGTAATACTTCTCGTGCTACAATCTCAGGTTCCGGAGTGGTAACCGGAATTACCACAGGGTCAATAATTATAAGTTATACCGCAGGAGGATGCTCCGGCTTTTTCCCTATGACAGTAAATCAGACACCAGCGTCCATAGCTGGTCCTTCATCAGTTTGTTCAGGTTCTACACTAACACTGTCTGATACAAGCCCCGGAGGCACATGGAGCAGCAGCAGCACTGCCAATGCTACTGTAAGCACCCTTGGAGTGGTAACCGGATTTACCCCCGGATCTGCCAGCATAATTTATACTTTACCAGGCGGCTGCAATTCGACCAAACCAATAACAGTGAATATTACACCCGCACCTATAAGCGGTACTGCTACTGTATGTACAGGCAACACCACAATGCTCACTGAAACAACAGGAGGTGGCACCTGGAGCAGCAGCAATACTGCTCTGGCCACTGTGGGCAGCACAACCGGGATAGTATCAGGGATTGCACCCGGAGCAGTGATTATAAGTTATGCAGCGTCTTCAGGTTGTTCTGCTTCCTATCCGATGACCGTTTATCAGACCCCATCTGCAATTGCGGGTGCGTCTACTCTTTGCTCTGGTCATACATTAACCCTGACAGATGTCAATACAGGTGGCACATGGACCAGCAGCAACACTGCGGTAGCTACAATAGGGGGCGGCACAGGTGTTGCATCAGGCGTCACACCCGGCACAGTTATTATCACCTATACATTACCAGGCGGCTGCAATACTGCTGTTACAATTACAATTAACCCCTCACCTGCAACAATAACCGGGTCTTCATCAGTCTGTTCAGGATCATCCGTAACATTAACTGAAACTACCCCAGGTGGCATATGGAGCAGCAGCAATACAGCAATCGCTTCTACCACAGGATCAGACACAATAACAGGAGTTTCATCTGGTACTGCAACCATTGATTATACATTACCCGCAGGCTGTACAGCCACCTATCCATTTACTGTTAATCCTGTACCCGCTCCTATTGCAGGTACTGAGCTCGTATGCCTGGGTTATTCTGTAACTCTTGTCGATGGTATATCAGGTGGTACATGGACCAGCAGTACTACTTCAGTAGCAACAATCGGCGCTTCCAGCGGCACGATAACAGGTGTAGGTTCAGGATCGGCAACAGTTACCTATACATTACCAGCCGGATGCTATCTTACAGTTCCAGTTACCGTATCCTCTTCATTGCCGGCAATAGGTGGTCCGGATGTAATATGCCTTGGCAATACTGCAACACTTACAAATACTACTCCTCTCGGAACCTGGACGAGTTCAAATCCATCATGGGTCAGTATAAATCCTACTACAGGACTTATGGCAGGATTGAGCCCCGGCCCCGTAACCATAACCTATGCGCTGGGAGCATGTCAGGCAACATTATCAGTAACAGCCGATCCTGCACCTCCTGCTATAAGCGGTGGCCCTGACGTATGTCTTGGCGCCTCTGTTACTCTTTCAGATCCTTCTACCCCAGGCACCTGGTCCAGCAGTAATCCCTCAGTTGCGGTTATCGGATCTGCTACAGGAAGCGTAACCGGAATATCAGCCGGCAGCGTTGCAATAACCTATAGTTTAAGTCCGGGATGCAGCACTACAACCCTGGTTACGGTTCAATCATTACCAGCTGCAATTGCGGGTCCGGCTCACATTTGCGTGGGAAACACAGCCACATATACCGATGCCACACCAGGCGGTACATGGAGCAGTACGAACCCAATGATTGCACCTATATCATTTGCCGGAGTAGCCAACGGTATTGGCGGAGGGCTGGATACCATTGTATATACATTACCTACGGGTTGCAAGATAACCCGCGTGCTACCGGTGATTTCTGTACCGCTATTTACAGGCCTGGATACCGTATGTGCTTTCGGGGATACTGTTTCTATCAGAGACAGTAACACTACCGGATTATATACAAGTTCACTGGTTACTGTAACCAACGAGTTAGGCGGCAACGGATTGGTATATGGCCATTCAGCAGGCATAGCAACCATTACTTATACCGTGCCTGAAGGTTGCTATGTAACCGAAACATTAACCGTTTATCCGCTGCCGGGGCCCATTACCGGCAGCTACAATGTATGTGCGGGTGGCACTTCGCTTGTTACAGACCCCACCAGCGGCGGTGTATGGAGCATCAGCAATCATACTATAGCAAGTCTTGATTCATTCAGCGGTACAATGACAGGTATTGCCGCGGGCACATTAGTTGTAACCTATACTTTGCCTACAGGCTGTATCAGAGATACCTTTTTTACGGTTACACCACCTCCATCTGCAATAACCGGCACTTCAGGCGTTTGCCTTTATGCCACTGAGTTGCTTACAGACGGGGTACCGGGAGGAACATGGTCAAGCAGTAATCCTTCTGTTGCAACAGTATCGGGCTCAGGACTCCTTACCGGCGTATCTGCAGGTTTAACCACAGTTACCTACTCAATCGGATCCGGCTGCCTTACTACCAGTGCGGTTACCGTCAATCCGCTGCCTTCAGAATTCGTAACAGTTGGCGGTGGGGGTTTCTGCGCAGGAGATTCAGGAACGCATGTCTGGCTGAACGGTTCTCAGATTGGCGTAAACTACCAGTTGTATAACGGACTTACAACTGTAGGCACAACTATGACCGGCACAGGTATGATTCTTGATTTCGGGTTGCAGACTGCGGCAGGCACTTATACTGTTTTGGCCGAAAACCCTACAACAACCTGCCATCTGGATATGTCGGGGTCTGCTGTAGTTAATGTACTGCCATTGCCCGTACCATTTACTTTAACCGGAGGAGGGCTTTATTGTGCCGGGGGCTCAGGTCTACATATCGGCCTTTCGGGATCACAAACCGGCGTTAATTACCAGTTATATTTCGGAACAACACCGTTCGGATCTCCTTTTGCCGGAACGGGAAGTGCAATTGATTTTGGCCTTATTGCTATAGCTGGTACTTATAAAGTAATAGCCACCAACACAACAACTACCTGCGTTGGCAGCATGGCAGATACCGTAAACATAACTGTATCACCAATAGTAAGTCCTGCACTTACACTTTCAACCTTGCATGATACAGTTTGCGCCGGCACTTTGGTAACAGTTTCGTCAACAGCCACCAACGGAGGCAGTGCTCCGGCTTATCAATGGAAACTGAATGGTGCGAATACCGGTACCGGCTTGCCTGTTTACACCTATGTGCCGTCGAACGGTGATGTGGTTAGTGTATTACTCACAAGCAATGCTGCATGTGTTTCACCCGATACTGTAAGCAGTTCGCTGGTATTCAATGTTGAGCCAGTTCCTTCTCCTGCTGTAGTAATATCTGCGGTCCCGGGAACAGCAATAGCTCCCGGCCAGACGGTAACCTTTACTGCCACAGTAACAGGATCTGGAACTTATACACTTACCTATCAATGGCTCGTCAACGGTTCTGCGATTGCGGGTGCCAATGCTTCGACCTATACAAGCAGTTCGCTTAACAATGGCGATGTGGTAACATGCGATGTAACGGCCACTGGTCCTTGTGGGAATCCGGCTGCTAATAACTCAGTTACTATTACCGTTAACCGGACAGGCGTTGCAACAATAAATCCAGGATCGGATATTATAGTTATACCAAACCCGAATAATGGAGATTTTTCAGTAAAAGGCAATTTAAACAGTACTACAGATCAGGAAGTAGTTATTTCTCTTACTGATGTTCTTGGCCAGGAAGTATTTAAAAGCAAAGAAACCGCAAAAGGTGGAAGGCTTGATGTTACAATTTCTGCCGGCAATAATGTAGCTGTTGGAACCTATTTGCTGAGTGTTTATTCTTCAAATGAAAACAAAGTATTTCATATTGTAATAGAAAAATAAAAGATGGTTAATGGTGATTGCAGAATGTGGGTAGCCTTTATGGCTGCCCACTTTTTTTGAGAATATCTGCTTACGAATAATATCAGATAGACAGAATAAAACGTCATAGAAAAATTTCACGCAAAGACGTGAGGACGCAATTAGCAAAGATCCTTTTTAAGACCGCAATTCCCACTAATGCAGGTTTCTAATGCCTATCTGGTATAAGTCTTTCTATCAGTTTTGTAATTATTCCTAATTCAGCATCTCTGACGACTGACAATCTTGAAAACTCTGACAATCAAATTTTGCCTTAACGAATTCAAGCTTAAAAACGGGTATCTTATTTGCCGATTTATATTATTTTTGACAAATGCAAAACCTGAAAGCAAATTACCGCACTAAATTCTTAGTTTTTTTTCTTTTCAGTCTTCTGACTTTTATTTTGGCCGCTTCCCAGTGTTGCCAGGCCTCGCCGAGACGAATAAGGGATACCGTGCACTTCAAACTCTCCGTGGCTGAGAAAAAGAACCTTGTTCTTTCAGACAGTGCGCTCAACGAACTGGGCCTTGACAGCCTGCTGAACCTGGTTCAGAACGTTCACCTTACCCTGGATCAGATAAATAATGCCACAAGTACCGGTTTTGATATCAGCGGTCTTGTAAAAAATTTCGGAGAAGTTGATTCCAATATCGAAAACATCAGTGAAAACCTTACACTATATAATCACATCCTGGACGTAAAGAACCTCCAAATGTTTGAGGTGCTGCTCAACGATCTGCAGAACCAGATTACAGACTGGCGGTCGATGCTGATTAAAGATAATAAGGAGCTGACGGATATGGGAGTTGAAATGACCAAATTTAAAAAAGATACGGTACTAAGGTCCTTACTTGCCGATTCAGCTTTTAAGGCTTTATACAGCCTGGAAATTACAGACCTCCGTACCAAATGGCGCGCCGCTAAAAAATCTATCAACGACAATCAGTCTGTGGTGAAGCAATGGCTCTCGATTACAACGAATGAATATTTTGAAACAATAGATCTGCAGAATAAACTGAAAGACCTGTTGCATAAAATCAGTATACAGTCGCTGGGTAAGGAATATGACTATCTCTGGAACATACACAGCAAAACACTGGGAGAAAGCGCTGAAGCTGATGAACTGGTAAAAAAATCATATCACGGCCAGAGCCGGATATTAATGGATTATTTCAAAAGGCATATACAGTACCAGTTATGGATGTTGCTGCTGGGTCTGGTTTTCGGGTTCTGGATATTCTTCAATTTCCGAAAGCTGCAGAAATACAAAAATGAGGATGTTCATGGCATCCATTCCTTTATTTTCATTAAAAAGAATGCTTTTCTTCCATCGCTTATTGTACTCCTTAACCTGGCTCCGTTTTTCGATATACACCCCCCTACTGCCTATGTCGAAATTACAGAACTGCTGCTGGTACTTGCTGTAACAGTGGTGAACAGGAAAACCTGGACTTCCACCCTGTTCTATTATTGGCTGGTCATTGCCGGTCTTTACATTGCATTCTCGCTAACAGGTATTTTCTTTACGCCTAACCTCAATTTCAGGTTATTGCTTCTTGTTTTGAATATTATTTCTGTAGTCTTTGGCACCTACTGGCTACTGAAGCTAACCAAACATACTTTGTTGTTTTCCGGTATGGTCAGAATTGTTTCTGTGATCTACATCGTTCTCAATCTTACTGCTATATTCTGCAACCTGTTTGGCAGGTTAAGCCTTGCAAAAATATTAAGTGTTACATCTATTTATGGCCTCACCCAGATAATCGGACTAACTGTTTTCATTCAGATTGTACTGGAAGCATTTCATCTTCAAACCATAGCCAACCATCTTAAGGGCGGGCTGTTTGCCAAACTTGATTTCCACCGAATCCAGAAACTGCTCAACCGGGTTCTGATGATTATTTCTATCTGCGTATGGGCAATTGTTTTTTCTATAAGCCTTAATGTATATAATGCAGGCTTTGCTGCTGTAACCGAATTCCTGAGTAAGGAAAGGAAAATAGGTACCACTACCTTCCAGCTGGGAAGTATACTCCTTTTCATACTTATCCTTTATATATCCAATCTGCTGCAGCAGGGTGTAGGCTCATTGCTGGGAAAATCGGATAATAAATGGGATCCAGAATTAAAACGCAACGGCAGCAGGCTGGCTATGACAAGGCTGGTACTAATTGCACTGGGCTTCCTTATTGCAGTTGCTGCATCCGGGCTTCCCATTGATAAAATCACCATCGTACTTGGCGCCTTGGGTGTTGGTATTGGTCTGGGCCTCCAAGGTATTGTCAACAACCTTGTATCTGGTGTGATACTGATATTTGAGCAGCCGTTCCGTATTGGCGATTATATACAGCTGGGCGATAAAAAAGGCAGAGTACTGGATATCGGTATCCGTTCAAGCAAAATGGTAATGGAAGAAGGCGCCGAACTGATTATGCCCAATGGCGACCTGCTCTCAGGTATGGTGGTAAACTGGACAACACGCAATGAAAATGTAAGGATTTCAATACCCTTTAATGTGGAAGCAGGCCATGCGCACGATGAGATTCAGCAAATCATACTTACTGAATTAAAAAGCAATGAGCACGTGGTTTTCGAACCGGTGCCGGAAATTCTGGTTTCCAGTCAGAGCGATAAAGTTCTGGGGCTGAATATACTTGTATGGATCAGCGACGTAAATAAAATGCAGACCATTAAAAGCGAAATACTAAAAGGTCTCTTTAACTGCCTGGCGGCAAATGGAATTAAGATAGTGTAGCACTAGCGTTGCGTTATAAATCAAACAATTTCAATTGGTTATCGTTTTGTTCTTTGAAATATTGTAATTGAGTTGGCTGAAACAGTTGATTTATGGGCATTTTTTCAAAAATGGATATGCTCAAAATCTGTAGGACTTC
>CAILLK010000037.1 GCA_903835005.1 uncultured Bacteroidota bacterium
CATTATCCCATCACGTCTCTTTAGGAGAATGCGATAACCAAATAAAACGCCTTTTTCAGGAAGCTGCACCTTTTTCAGGGAAGAAGTAAAGCATCAGGGGCAGATATAGAAGCGAGGTTAACGTGAGTTCAATGGCTTAATAGGCACTATGATGCTCAATTTTATTGGTACAAAAATAATCCTGAAGGGATTAAATGTCTATAGAAATCATTCTATGAGTTTTGCCGATGCTGAAGGCATCGCATGTATTTATGGCAAAATGGGTAATTGGTAAAAACCGGCATTATTGGGATTTGCGGTCTTAAAAAGGATTTTTGCAAATAGCGACTTAGCGACTCCGCGTGAAATTTTTCTTTGACGTTTTATTTTGTCTGATTGGCATAAAGCATCAGGGACAGATACAGATGCGAGGTTTACAAATTCCCAATACCAAAACTCCCAATCCCGCAAAAATGAGATAAGACGAGATAATCGTAAATTATTTTATATCAGCCACCAGTAAGGGTTTCAGCATTTACCATTATCCCATCGCATTTTTTTGAGACAATCTGAAAGCTTCTCTTAACTTTATTGCCTGATTGATAGCAGATGAAATTACGGACTACTTGTATTGGCGTTGTTGTTGCACTTTTTATAATGGTTACCTTCTGGGGTTGCGGCTCTAAGGATACGCTACCGGCAACTGTAACCTTTACCGAGCATGTGGCGCCAATACTGTACCGCAACTGCACCATATGCCACAGGCCGGGAGGGAGCGCTCATTTTGCATTGGTAACTTATGATGATGCACGGAAAAGCGCGGTTTCATCGGCCTTTGCGGTTAAGGAGCAACTGATGCCGCCATGGCCTGCCGATCCGCACTATACCGAGTTTATAGGCCAGCGCATACTGAGTGACCGGGATAAAAAAATAATACAACAATGGGCCGATGAGGGTGCGCCCGAGGGGCCAAAGGATAAAATGCCGGCACTGCCCGGGTACCCGGTTGGGTCGCTGGCGGGCACGCCGGATATGAGCATACCCGTGCAGCCCTATTTTCTGAAGGCCAACAGCAGCGATAAATTTCTGCTGGTAAAGGTGCCTTTTGAGCTGCCGGCCGATACTTTTGCCAGCCTTATAGAGTTTATACCCGGCAACCGGAATGTGGTGCACCATGTAAACGGGGATATGGTGAAATATGAATTTGATAAGAAGAAAAATGTATTTGCCGACCTGCGGATTGTGAATATGGAGGAGGATACAGCATCGCTGAAGCAGGCTTTTGAAAAACTGGGCATACCCAACGATGACGGTACCTACCCGGTGCTGCGTAAGTCGGTAGTGAATTATCTGCCGGGGGCATATGGGCAAAGATATCCCGAGGGGGTGGGGGGGTATAGCCTGCCGCGCAAGGGGGTGTTTCTGCTGAATGATGTGCACTACGGGTTTACGAATAAGGATGATGTACTGGATAGCTCGTATATCAACATCTTTTTCGCGAAAGGGCCTCCGAAGCGGCCTGTGCAGGAGTTTCAGATAGGCACTCTGAGTTCGTTTGGCACCGCCCCTGTGCTGCCCGACCTGGTAATACTGCCCAATACCGTGAAACCGGTGTACTGCGAATATACCATACCTGAGGATATAAGTGTACTGACCATAAACCCGCATATGCACCTGCTGGGCAAGAGTTTTAAGGCCTATGCGGTCACACTTGCAGGCGATACCATCAGGCTGATATCCATACCCCGGTGGGACTTCAACTGGCAGTATTTTTACACTTTCAGGAAGATGGTGAAGATACCAGGGGGCAGCACCATGATAGCGGAGGGGGTATATGACAACACCAGGCAGAACCTGAATAATCCGTTCAGTCCGCCGCAACTGGTGCAGGAGGTGCAGGGGAGTATGCGGGCCAGGGATGAGATGTTTCAGTTTATAGTAACCTATGTGCCGTATAAGGAAGGGGATGAAAATATAAGCCTGGAAACCCCCGGCACCACGCGATAAATAATAGGTACCATATAAAGTGACTTATACAATAGCCGGATAGCAGCCAATATGTTTTAGACCAGTCACTTATTTTCTTTACCCATGGCATGATTTTTATTGTGGTTTATTACTGCGCAACATTCTTAATCTAAAAACTGGTTTTATGAAAAAGAGATTTTTGGCCGGCATAATGCTTATGCTGCTTATGAATTTGAGTTCATGTTATGTCGAAGTAGTTGGCGGACATCGCCATCACCATATTTGGTGGTACCGGCATCACCATCATATGGAGCATCATATGGATCACCACTGATGAGGGTAACAGAAAAAGGGGAAATTGCTATGCGCTTATCCGTTGGGTAAGCGCATAGCTATTAGTGCGTGACTTGTGGCTGTGATTGAGTTTGTCCTGGGGCCGCAGCCATTGTTTCGATTGGGTATACCATTGATCAATGAACATTAGCAAATCTTTTAAATTTCATACCCGTTTTTTAAAATACTTTTACAAAAAATCATGAATATGAGAACCACACTTCTGGCTATGGCCACACTATTTATTACGCTTGCTCCGGCTGCAGTAAATGCACAGCAGACGCAGCTGAACCCGGGAGCTAAACTGCCTGCAGAGGGAGTGGTGCTGAGAAATGCCCATGGCAAGCCTACTTCGCTAAAAGAGGCAGCAAAAGAGAATGGATTGCTGGTTATGTTCTCCTGCAACACCTGCCCGTTTGTGATCAAGAATCAGGGCATGACAAAAAGGACTATGGAGTATGCCACTGCCCACAAAATAGGGATGGTGATCATCAACTCAAATGAGGCCCAGCGCAGCGATGCTGATGGTTTTGATGCAATGAAAACCTATGCAAATACCCAGCAATATACGGTACCGTACCTGGTAGATGAAAATTCGAAACTGGCTGATCTGTTCGGTGCAAATCATACGCCTGAAGTGTTTTTGTTCAACAACCAGGGCACTCTGGTTTATAAAGGGGCAATGAACGATAATCCGGGCAACCCTGCGGAGTATAAGAAGATGTTTATAGAAGAGGCGATCAATAATATGATAGCCGGCAAGCCTGTTGATCCGGCCACTACCAAATCGGTAGGATGCAGTATCAAGAGAAGGGCGTAGGGGACCTGATGAAACTGTAGAATAATTTTTTTTCAATCATTAGATTGTAGAAATAATTTGTAAAAGCAACAACAGAGGGCATCTGGCTGTTGCTTTTTGTTTTATTTGGAGTTACATTTATAAAAAACAATCTTATGAAACATCCAATCATCTTCAGAAGTGCATTTACCGTTGTTTTATTAATGGCAGGGATTGCCACATTCGGGCAGAATAATAACGGCGCCATATGGAAAAAAACGGTTTACCGGACTATAGATCTTACCGAGAAAGAAACCAGGAAAAAATCCAATCTTAAGGATGCAGCTGCTACCAGCCATCTTGCTGAAATTATGTATAATGCTGCTATGATGGATAAGATGCATGCCTACTGGACTTATGATAATAACCTGACCCATATGCTGACCACTCAGGAAGTGCATGAATTATTCGGCGGAGGTAAGCCGGATACCATAAGTGTAACTGATCCGGTAACCAATATTGAAACTATAAGGGTAGTGAGAAGAGATCCGGACCTGGAGTCTTTTCAGAAATTCAGGTTGCTGGAAGAATGGACACTTAATACTGCAACAGGTAAAACAGATATACAGATTATTGGTGTAGCCCCTGTAAAGGAAGTGTATGGCACAGATGGCAGGTATAGAGGTGAGCAGGTTTTGATGTGGGTAAAGTATGCCGATGCATTGCCATCCATAGCAAAATACGATGGGCTCCATCCTACCAATACCTTTTCCATGCATATCTGGGATGATTATTTTATGAGCGACGTGAAGCCCAAGGAGGCGAAATGAGAAAAGTTACCTGCCAGAACATGTAAATCTGAAGAAATTAGCCAAATACATATAAACTAAAACCTATCAACCCAGCCAAATAGCGCCACCCACACTATCGCGGCTGGCACCGGTTACACTGCTCAGCACATTTACCTCTTCGCGCCAACGTAATGTGCCTATTAACGCCATTACCAGGGCTTCTTTAAATTTGATTACATCGGGTTCTGGCACTACCACTTTTACTTTAAGCGGTGCAAGTGTTTGCTCCAGCTGCATGATGAGGAAGGTATTCAGTGCGCCGCCACCTGTGGCCAGTAAAGTAGCCTCTTCTTTGCCATGAGGAAATAGTTTTACTGCCGCTGCTACCTGCTCGGCTATATGCCGGCAAACGGTATTCAACTGGTCGTAGTTGTTGTGGCTGCTCTCATAGAGCTTTGGGAATACAATTTCCATAGCTGCTTCATTGCTGAGGGATTTTGGCGGCGGGATTTTATAGTATCTGTCATCATTCAGATCATCTAAAACATCATAGAGCAGGCAGCCAAGTGCAGCAAGGCTTCCGCCATCGTCATACAGTACCCCCTCCCGGAGGGCAAGGGCATTTAATACCTGGTTGGCAGGGCATACATCGAATGCAATAGTGCTGCCATTTTCCGGGGACTGAATGGTTATATTGGCAATGCCACCTATATTGAGCAGGTAATCGTAACTGCCGAAAAGCAGCCTGTCGCCTATAGGCACTATTGGCGCACCCTGGCCTCCCAGGGCTACATCCATGGATCGCAGGTCGTTAATTACCGGCAGCCCTGTGGTAGCAGCAATAGCAGCGCCATCGCCTATCTGGCAGGTGGTACTGTTTTCAGGTTCGTGAAAAACGGTATGTCCATGAGAAGCGATAAAATGAACATTATGACCCAGGTTGTATTTGTCTATAAAATCGTTTATCTGTTCTCCGAGGTATTTGCCATAGCGGGTATTCAGTTTCAGAAATTCGGCCATTCTCATTTCTGTGGCCCGCCTGAGTTCATTGATCCATTTATCAGAATAAACAAGGCAATCGGCGTGAATGATTTTGTAGCTCCAGTTGCCTCTTACTTCTTCCAGTTGCACATAGGCAATATCCAGCCCGTCCAGCGAACTCCCTGACATCAGTCCGATTACTTTATAAACCATGATGTAAAAGTAGTAATTGGGAATTTACTTTCGGGTAATCCGGATCAGTCAAATTTAAAATGATATTCCAAACTCCCGGTATTTAAGTAAAGTCGCTCCATTCCTCTTCCATCCAGGTTTTCATTTTGGTATCGGTGAAGTCTATTCTTATGGGTACTATTGATGCATAACCATCTTTTAGTGCTTCTGCATCGGTGCCGGGATGCTTGTCCATATTCACAAATTTTCCGGTCATCCAGTAGTAGTCTTTTCCGCGGGGATCAACCCTGTGGTCGAATTCTTCAGCCCATTTGGCATATGCCTGCCGGCATATCTTCATCCCTTTATACTGTGCTAACGGGCCTTTAGGGATATTTACATTCAGGAGTATATGCTCCGGCATAGGTTTTGCGAGCATCCTTTGGGCGAGCTCATGTGCTACTTTGCCTGCCATACTGAAATCGGCATCAAAGCGGTAATCCAATAAGGAAAGCCCGATGGAAGGCACACCCTCTATGGCTGCTTCCATCGCAGCGCTCATAGTGCCGGAATAGATAACATTGATAGAATGATTGGCGCCATGATTGATACCGCTCAGGCAAAGGTCTGGCTTTGCATGCAGTATTTTATCGCGGGCCAGTTTCACACAGTCGGCGGGGGTGCCGCTGCATTGCCATGATTCTATACCGGGGAAAACATCTACTTTATCGAGCCTGAGCGGGTCGCCTATGGTAATAGCATGGCCCATACCCGATTGCGGACTATCGGGAGCCAAAACAATTATTTTGCCCAAATCTCTGACAGAATCAACCAGGGCCCTAATGCCAGGGGAATTGATGCCATCATCGTTAGTAATGAGAATAACCGGTCTTTGCATAAGCAAATATAACAACACCTCCCGTGATGGAAGGTGTTATTATATTGTAATGCAAGCGTTAATTTAATAATGACGCTGCCATTTAACCAGCTTCTCTACTCAATAACCGGCACAAAAGGCATAGACATCATGGCCTTGCCGTTAATTTTGCGCAGGTCCTGTATCTTCTGATACCAGGTATAGCCCTGATCTCCTATTTCCTGCTTCATCGCGGCTTTAATCTCCGAACTGGCCGCTGATTTATTTACGCCCAGTTTTTTGAGCAGGGCTTCAAATTTGTCAGCCGGTTCTGGATAGGTAACTACTTTATAGTCTTTAACTCCTGCCATACCAGCGGCACAGGCAATGGCTTTATCAATGCCACCTATGTTATCTACCAGTCCTCTTGCTTTTGCATCTGTGCCGGTCCAGACACGTCCCTGGGCTATACTATCTACAAAAGCAGGCTCCAGGCGGCGGCCTCTGGCCACGTGGTTTTTGAACAGGGTATATACAGTGTCTATTGAATTTTGCATACGCCTGCCTTCTTCAGCAGTCATGGGGCGGGTTGAAGTGGGGAAATCGGCATATGGAGCATTTTTTACTTCATCAAATACAATACCCAGTTTATTTTTTGCCAGCTTATCCATACTGAACATCATACCAAATACGCCAATGCTGCCGGTAATGGTATTGGGCAATGCAAAAATACTATCGGCCATGCTGGAAATATAATAACCTCCGGAAGCCGCATAGTCGCCCATAGATACTATGAGGTGTTTCTTTTGCCTGAGCAATTCCAGTTCGCGCAATATCACTTCAGATGCCAGCGCGCTTCCGCCGGGTGAATTGACGCGCAGAACAACCGCTTTTATCGAAGAATCTTTAGCAACCTTTCTGATGGCATCACAAAAATCTTTTGAAGCAATCTGGTATTCTTCAGTTTCCTCACCATCTACAATATCTCCCTCAGCAATAAGTACGGCAATTTTTTTGCTGCTGTACTTAACATCGTTTTTATGCGAAAATGCATAGTCATTGATGTTGATATACTTTACTTCTTCATCAGCTTTTTTGCCTGTTTTGGCTTTCATCCGGCTTTCTACCTCGTCCCAGTAATTGAGGCTGGCTACCAGTTTGTATTTTACAGCATCGGCGGGGAACTGAATGGTGCCATCCTGTGCCAGCTGGTTAACGGCAGCATTACCGGTATGGGTATATTCGGCAGCGGCGCTCAGAAATTCGTTCCACATGCCACCCTGGTAAGCACGTATCTGCTCCTTATTGGGCTCGCTCATTTTATCGGCTCTAAAGGGTTCTGTAGCGCTTTTAAATTTGCCTGCATAATAAATTTCAGGTTCCAGTTCCAGTTTTTCAAGCGTGCCTTTAAAGAAAGGCATAACTGTAGCGAAGCCTTTGAGCTCAATACCACCTGCCGGATTGAGGTAAATACTATCGGCTACTGATGCCAGGAAGTAGGAACCCTGGGTGATATTTTCGCCATAAGCATAAATGAATTTACCTGAACTCTTAAAATCTTTCAGAGCCAACCGCAATTGCTGGCTGGTAGCCCATCCGTTGCCTGAAGGGGATAATTTGAGCAGGATACCCTTTATGCTTTCATCGGTTTTGGCATGTTCCAGTGCTTTCATTATTTCATAAAGGCCCGACTCGCTGCCATTGCCATCGCTGAGCATAGCCAGAGAATTGGTAGCGCCTTGTTCATGTATTTTTTTAGATATATCTATTACTATTACATTGCCGCTTTTCTTTTTATTTTCTTTATCAGAAAAGGCAGTACCTATAGCCGCTATACCAGCAATAAATAACCCAAAACAAACAATGCCTGCAATCACCATAGCCAGCAGCGAAGCAAAGAACATCTTAAAAAACTCTCTCATAATTTTACTTTTTATTTATTTGCAAATATACAGATGAGAGCCATAACTACTTGGGTGATTTTAAGGTTATTTTATTGTTCATTCTAAAGGTACAGCACCAGTAATTTTTGAAATCAATTTATTGAAAAAGGAATTTCCGGCAATTCAGCTTAAACCCTACATTTGCCGCCAGATGAATACCGCATATCTCTCTTTAGGCAGCAATGAAGGCGACCGTATTTTATGGATCAGTAAAGCTATAGAACAGATAGGCGATAAGTGTGGTCCGGTAACCAGGCAATCTTCGATGTATGAAACGGCAGCGTGGGGTATCAATACCCAACCTGATTTTCTGAATATGGTTATTGCCATACAAACCATTCTGGCACCTCATGAATTGCTCAATTCTATATTGGCAATCGAAAAATCTTTAGGAAGGCACAGAGATATAAAATGGGGTCCAAGGATAATAGATATAGATATATTATTTTTCGGCAATGATGTAATTAATTTCCCGGATTTGATAATACCCCATCCTTATTTACACCTCAGACGTTTCACATTGGCTCCGCTGGCAGAAATTGCTGCTGATTTGCTCCATCCGGTACTTAAAAAATCCATTAAAACTTTGTTATCAGAATGTCAAGACCCTCTTGAAGTGCATTTGTTTTCTGTTTCTGATTAACGAAAGCTTTTGTTAAATGCAATAACAAATCTAATATGCCGCAACAAAGTGCAACTTAATCTGTCAATTCAGATATTACGCATTATTAAATTTATTTTATAACAAAATAGTTGCAGATTAATTGAATTTTATCTACCTTAACTGTCGTAAATTCGCAATCTTCAAAAAAAGTAACGGGTTTTTCAACCACGAGCAACTTTTTATAAACTTTTAGTTAAAAACATGGATATGCAAGCAGTTAGTAACGCTAATGCTAAATTGAATCTCAAGAAAGAACTGCAACAATATTTTGGTTTCGACACCTTTAAAGGGGAGCAGGAAAAGATAATCAGGAGCATCCTTGATGGCAATGATACATTTGTAATAATGCCTACAGGCGGCGGTAAATCATTATGTTATCAGTTGCCGGCATTGCTCAGTGAAGGGGTGGCAATTATTGTATCTCCGCTTATTGCCCTGATGAAAAACCAGGTAGACCTGATAAGGGGCTACAGTACCCGCGATAATATCGCTCACTTCCTGAACTCTACACTGAGCAAGGCTCAGCAGAAAAAAGTGAAAACAGACCTTACAGATGGCCGCACAAAAATGCTGTATGTAGCTCCCGAAACACTAACCAAGCAAGAGAATATTTCCTTCTTTTCTGATCTGCCTATTTCATTCATCGCGGTAGATGAAGCACATTGTATTTCGGAATGGGGACATGATTTCAGGCCGGAGTACCGTAAGCTGAGGGATATGATCAATATGATCAATAAGGACCTTCCTATTATAGCTCTCACAGCAACTGCTACCCCTAAAGTTCAGGACGATATTGTAAAAAACCTGGAGCTGCAGGAACCTAATATATTCATTGATTCATTCAACAGGGCAAATCTTTATTACGAAATTGTACCCAAAGTAAGTAAGGATGGAACGTTGAAAAGCATTGTGAAGTTCATCAATACTATGAGGGGCAAGAGCGGTATTATCTATACCCTCAACCGTAAAACAACCGAAGAACTGGCCAACACACTGCAGGCAAACGGTATTACTGCCGTAGCTTACCATGCAGGGCTAGAAGGGCCGCTCAGAAGCCAGAGGCAGGACCAGTTTCTGATGGAAAAAGTGGATGTAATTGTTGCTACTATCGCCTTCGGAATGGGTATTGATAAGCCTGATGTGCGCTTTGTAATCCATTATAATGTGCCTAAATCGCTGGAAAATTACTACCAGGAAACCGGCAGGGCAGGGCGTGATGGCATGGAAGGCAAATGCCTGCTTTACTACTCGCACAAAGATGTGCAGAAGCTGGAACACCTGATGCGCGATAAGCCGCTGAGTGAACGGGAAATGGGCGGACAGCTGATATCTGAAACGCTTGCTTATGTGGAAAGCGGTGTATGCAGGCGAAAATTATTGCTGCATTACTTCGGTGAGGAATACAAACAGGAAAATTGCGGCAGTTGCGATAACTGCAGGAATCCTAAAGAAAAACTGGAAGTAAAAGACAGTGTGAAAATAACTCTGGATGCCATTATAGAGCTGGATGAACGTTTCGGGATTGATTATGTGGTAAATATTATACTGGGCAGGGCCAACCCCCAGATACATACATTCAGGCATGAAAAGCTGAAATCATTCGGCAAGGGCCTGGTGATGCAGATGGATTCGAACTTTTGGAATTCACTGATCCGCCAGATGATGCTCGAGGGAATGATCCGTAAGGATATTGAGGAGTATGGATTGCTGAAAATAACTGAGAAGGGGCATAAATTCCTGAAGAAGCCTTATTCCATTATGGTTGCGCTGAATCATCAATATGAAGATGCAACAGCCGATGATGATGAAACGGTAGTAGGCTCAGGCGGGCCGGCTACAACCGATCCGGTACTCTTTGAACTGCTTAAAGACCTGCGCAAGCAGGTAGCGCGGGAAAAGAACCTGCCGCCATTCGTAATATTCCTAGAAAACTCGCTGGAGGATATGGCTACCAACTATCCTACCACGCTTCCGGAACTGGAAAAAATTCAAGGCGTTAGTAAGGGTAAAGCCATCAGATACGGAAGGAAATTTGTAGACCTGATTGCAAAATATGTGGAAGAGAACGACATTACAAAGCCAGATGATTTTGTAATGAAGAGCGTAGTGAACAAGAGCGGCATGAAGGTGTTCATCATTCAGAATATTGATAAGAAAATACCACTTGAAACCATTGCCAAAAACAAGGGTCTTACGCTGCCAGATCTGCTGGTGGAGATGGAAACTATAGTAGCCAGCGGCACCCGGCTTAACCTGGATTACTGCCTGGAGCAGGAACTGGATGATGATGAACAGGAAGACATCTTTGATTATTTCCGCAACAGCCACGATGATGATATGGACAGCGCTTTCGAAGAGTTTAAAGACCGCGATGTAAGCGTTGAGCACCTGAAAATGATGCGCATCAAGTTTATGAGCGAGTATGCGAATTAATAATTGATTAATTCAGATCCTGATAATGAGGTATAAAAAAATCAGTATTTACAAGTCATTTGCGGAACAGGCCTCCGCTGAAGCATCCCATATTGCCCGGCAATCGCCTGCAGAGCGCATCAGAGAAACTGTAGATTTGATTTTGCGGGTTTATAATACTTCAAGGGAGCAATTAAACAACAGGGAAAAGAGTAATCGTATTAACATAATACAATACAAATGAACCTGTTCATTGATATCCACCAGCAATGGATTAAAAACTTAATTTCAGCTAACGTTGATTTTATTATTATTGGTGGTTATTCTGTTATTTTTCATGGCTACAAACGCACAACAGGAGATATAGATATCTGGCTGAAACCCGATAACAGCAACAAAGAAAAGTTGCTTGGTGTTTTAAGACAGTTTAATTATGCAGAAGAGGATATACTGGAGATAGCGGCTTTGGATTTCAATGACCGTCTTGTCTTCAGTATTGATGAAGCGCCCGAAAAAATCGACTTTCTTACTTACATAAATCTTGTAAATTATGATGATGCCGATAAAAATAAAATAATAGCTGAAGTGGATGGTATGCATATACCATTTTTGCACATGAACGATTTGGTACTTTCAAAAATGAATACAGGCAGGCCGAAAGACATAGCTGATATTGATATGCTGCAACAGGTTGAAAAGGAGAGAAATTACCCAAATTAAGACGGCTCATAGCGTTGGCAGCGCAATTATGGGGCATTATTAATTTTATTTTAAAAATCTGCTCTGTATATTTTTGTGGTCCTGAAACTATTTTATTGAGTTGAGTCCTAGTACAGATCGACACTCATGTGAGGTGAGAAAGTGCGACCTTAAAATTTAATATAACCTTTTCTGCCGTTCTCAACTTTGAAAAATTACCTTTGCTTTTCTCAAAGCGCATCCAGCAATTTAATGAGGCTTGTTTCTATTTTTTATTTACTTTTCTTCTCAGGTGCTTTATATGCCCAGGATAATTATGAAATTCAGGTTTATGGCGCACCCACTATAGAGAAAGGGGCAACAATGGTGGAACTGCACAGCAACTTTACCTTTGGCGGTCAGCTATATAAGCAGGATGGTGTGCTGCCTACCCATAATATAGATCACGAAACCATTGAAATAACCCATGGCTTCACCCCCTGGTTCGAAACCGGATTTTACTTGTTTAATGCGATTGGAACAGACAACCGGACGACTATTGTGGGCAGCCATATAAGGCCAAGGGTTGCTGCGCCTGAAAGCTGGCATCTGCCATTTGGCCTGAGCCTTTCAACAGAGTTTGGTTATCAGAAACCGGAGTACAGCACAGATGACTGGACCCTGGAGATAAGACCAATAATAGATAAAACCTGGAAGAAGTTTTATGCTGCCTTTAATGGTGCATTGGATAAATCACTTGACGGATGGAACCAAAAATATGGTTTTGAATTTTCACCTAACCTTAAAGTAAGTTATAGTCTAAAAAAGGAGGTTGCCCTGGGTTTGGAATATTATGGCAGTGTGGGTGAACCCAGTATCCATCTTCCTTACCAGCAACAGCAGCACCAGTTATTTGTGGCTATAGATTTAGACTGGTCGGCGGACTGGGAATTTAATGCCGGTTATGGCCTGGGCTTTACCAATGCTACTGATAATGATATTTTCAAGGTAATACTGGGGTATAAATTTCACGGGCAAAATAAAAAAAGCAGCTCTGAACTGTTCAGAGCTGCCCGAAATTTTATTCATGTTAATTAAGTTAAGCAAGAGTTGCAACTACAGTAGTTTCGCAATTGTACAACTTGGTAACCAGGCAACCAGCCCTTGCTTCTTCGGCCAATTCATTAAATTTTTCGGCAGTAATACCAGGTACTTTACCGGTAACTGACAATTCGCTTTTTGTGATTACGCCATTATCCAGTGTAATATCGCACCGGGTAGAGATCTGCTCGGGAGGAAATCCTGCTCCACCAAGAACAAATGTAAACTTCATGGTGTAACAGCCCGAATGTGCTGCAGCAATCAGCTCCTCAGGGTTAGTGCCGATACCTTCTTCGAAGCGGCTCTTCCATGAAAACTGTGTGTTATTCAGTACAGTGCTTTGAGTAGATACCAGGCCACTGCCTTCTTTGCCTGTACCATTCCAAACGGTGGTTGCGAAACGTTTCATAATTATATTTTATTTTAGGAGGGCAAAGATAAGCGCAACTTAATAAGAAATGGATGGGTTTATATTATATTGCTATCAACATTGGATATATTGTGGCGTCGTTAGTCGTTAGTCTAAAGTTCATATCCCTGATATCAGCGTATGAATTGAAGATAACAATGCAAGTTACTATAGTTTTAGGCCTGCACCTGTAACATATGGTGCGTTATGTTTTTTCTCGTCCAGCGCCCTTCTTCTGAGCCTGAAGAATATAAACATGTTCATAAAATGCATGCAGCCCAATATCAGTATTATGGCGCCCAGTTTCAGACTGAGGATTTCTATCACATCGCGGGCATTTTCTACACGGTCGGCAACTCTTAATGTGTATACGGCATAGCCTATGTTGATGAGATAAAAGCCCACGACCAGCAGATTATTCACCGCATCGGCCAGCTCTTTGTTGCCATGAAAAATATCAACCAGGAATATTTTGCCGTTTTTAAACAGGGTACGGGCTACCCAAACTGTTACTACTATAGTTATGGCTACATACAGCCCGTAAAGCAAAATGATGTTGTTCATAAAAATTGGTTTTTGAATGTGTTTGAATATAGATTAAGTCGGGAAATGCTATGGCAGGGTGGGGAGTGGATAGTGAGCAGCATAAAATGTGTTTTTAATTGTTTGGAATATTGATTTTACGTTTTGCAAATAGTCTGATATTTATGAACTCCTGAACTGTGATCGTAAAATACCATAAAGCAAAAACAGGACTAAGGTAAATGAGGCAAAAACCCAGTATTACGCCAAAAACATTATTCAAAACTGAGAGGAAGAAAAAAGCAATAAGCAATAGCAGAAGGAACTGGTAATAACTACGGGTGGAATTGCGGAGCCTTTTGTCGAGAAAAAGGTTGGCGAGGCAACTGATTACCTGGTTTGACCCTACCATGAAATAGAAGACAAACACGCTGTCGAATTTGGTATCATAAGCAAAATACAATACTGAGAATAATATGGTCATTGCCTGAACCACAAGATCCGTGGTTTTATAGCTAAGTAATGTTTTCATAAAAAATATTTTAAACAGGTATCACCAGATGGAAAGATTTTTGGTTAATTGGTAAGCACGTATTTTTTGCGGTTGGTATACCTTTTTACTGTGCCTGATTCTTCGTAACAGATATGTGCATACCACACAGCGCAGAAAGGACTGACAAACAACAAGGCTGTGGCCAGGTAAAGAATGAGGGGTAGTAAAAACAATCCGGCTATCAGAAACACAAGTATAACTATTGCCAGCGTCCATTCATAATGTTTCCTTCTATCGCTCCTTAGTCTTGAGGGCAGACCAATATTTGCCAGACAACTCAAGATTTGTACACCCCCTACTGTATAATATGCAATGAACAAACAATACATTCCATTAATAAAACACAAAACAACAGGAATGAAAATCGCCAGTGCCTGAATAAAGAGGTCGCCTAGTTTCAGATTCAGTAATGTTTTCATAAAATAATCTTTTTGAAATGATGAAATTTTCAGAAATTATTGAAACTATTTTTGCTTTTAAAAACCGGTTACCCGGTTTGATTTTATTTGATTGCTTTTTCTCTATCTGAACAGCTTAAGCAGTGTGCCTGCAAACCAGTGTTCATCCATTTTCACCAACCCATCTACACCCTTACTGGCCTGGCCTGCAAACTTCTGTATATCGGTTATTACATCAGTAAAGGCTTTGATTTCTTTATCGTTTTTGTTGCCTTCAATATCTTTAAGCTGGTTCAGGGCATTGATTATAGGCTCTACTTCTCTTCTTTTGCGCTCTTTGATTATTTTCATGGCTACTGTCCAGATATCTTTTTCGGCTGAGAAGAATTCTTTGCGCTCGCCGGGTTTCAGCACTTTTTCAACAATTCCCCAATCCATCAGTTCGCGCACATTCATATTCGTATTGCCACGGCTTATCTGCAGGTCGGCCATGATCTCATCGGCGCTCAGTGGATCGGGAGAAACGAGGAGCAGGGCATGTATCTGGGCCATGGTGCGGTTGATGCCCCATTGTGTACCTAATATTCCCCATTGCTGTATAAATTGTTGCTTGGCTTCGTCCAGTTTCATGACCCAAAGGTAGAATATTATTTCCGAACTTTCAAAATTTTCTGAAAATTAAATTTCTAAAAGGTTATTCCCCAAAATATTTTACTTATTATAGCCCGCCCACTCAGGGCTTAAATTGAAACTATACTACCAGGGGCTTCACTCCCAATTATTATATCTCTCTCTTTCAGAGCTATTATTTTGCTCTTAAAATTTTTAGTCATGAGATAATCCTTAGAATTAATCGAACACAATCAGATTGCCGGTATAAAAATCACTGTTATGAACTAGAAGGAATCTCGCTTGCTGATTTTGATTGCCAGTTAGTGCTGCGGGTATGGGAGGATCATCAGTAAAAGATACCCAGGTTTCTAATTTGTAACCTTTGAAATTTATGTTCTTTTCTTTGAATTTCTCCAACGTTATGAACAACTGATCTGCCGCTGAAGATATATATTCTTCCTTTTTGTTGATAGTTTTCTTGAATTCTATAAAACAAAATTTCTTCTCATCAAATGCAGCACAGTCGCACCTTTTATGCTGTTGGGCCTTACCAAAAATACATTTATCAATGAAGAGTACATGAATATTTTTTTTTGCTGGATTGGATAATACAAAAACATCAGCGCCCTCCTCGACAATCATACAATGGCTGTCATCAACATCCGTAATTCTAATTTCGTGCCTGGTTGTAATAACCAAGCATTTGTTTTGTTCGAGGTGAGGGAAGGCTGTCTTTATTGAGTCAAGCATTGAGTTTACGGTATTCAGTCATTAGTTCGGTGAATTCATTATTGATGGTATAAGAAATGGCATCCAGTTTTTTTGCGTTGATCAATTGTGTTTGCGGATCAATCAGGTTATCTACTTTACCATCTTCAATATAGTAGGCTGAGATATCTTCAAAATTAATGCTGTCGTTGAAGTTGATTTCTGATTCAGTTCCATCTTTGGATTCGACTAATTTTTTGAGTTTGCCTTTGAAGAGGAGGTTGTTGATAGTTGTTAAAATGTAGGGGCTGTGAGAAGTAATTATTACTCTTACATTTTCAGTTGAATTAACTGATTCAATGATCTTTTTTGTAATCTCATTTTGGGCTTGCGGAAATAAATTTAACTCAGGTTCCTCAATAGCAACAGATATATATTGATGTTCTCTTTTAGCTTGAATTTCCTTATTTTTCAATGAATTGCAAATCAGTAGAATGGGGTATAAGGATTGAATACCACTTGAAGCAAAAGAAATGGGTATTTTATTCTCTCCTATAGATATCATTAATTTATCATTCCTTTGTTCGAATCTAATTTGTTGAAATTCAAGTAAATTAGTTTCATTTCGATTCCTCAAATCTTCAACCATTGCACCTAATTCAATTAATACCTTAGGTAATGGAATGTCTGCCTTAATAATAGAAGAAATTGATTCCTTAAACATCGCATAAAACAAACGTTCGGATGGAATATAATAAGAATCTTTAAAATGAGGAATGAAAGTTGCTTTACCAAATGCTTCAATATTTTCTTCTTTATCAAAGCCTAATTTCATAATAAGTAAAGCAATCTTCTTTTTTAATTCTGAAATTTCTTTAACCTTTAATGAATCTATGCTATGCTCGACTGCTTTGAACTGTTTTAAATATTCAGCAAGTAGGTCTATATCACCTTGCTGATTCTTATCCAAAATATTTTCAACATTTTTATTAATTTCAAATTCAATTTCGCCTTTAAAAAATTTTGCACTATATATGTCTGAATAATAGTATATTTCTGTGTCTTTAGAAATAAAAATAGCAATATTGAAATTCTTCAAGCTTTCTTCGAAATAATCAACCAATCTTGAATTTCTAAAAATAGTTATCAACTTCGCCACAATACTTTTCCCCGATGCCTGTGGCCCGATAATAACAGAATACTTATTGAACTCAAATTCAACCTGCTCCGTAAATGGCCCGAAATTTTTGATGATTAGTTTTTCAGAAAACATGCACAAATATACCTGTTTTATCAAATCAATACTATCCGGCAACCCCTGATTCCAAATTCCAAAGTACATATTCCAATGCCCCAATTCCCAATAACAACATGCCAGCCCAAATTCCCGATTCCAAAATCGCAAAAACAGCCTTACCTTAGCAGATTATGCAAAAAATACTCATCGCCAATCGTGGCGAGATTGCCATGCGGGTGATGCGTACCGCAAAAGAAATGGGAATAAAAACCGTAGCTGTTTTTTCGGAGGCCGACAGGAATATGCCTTTTGTGCGGTATGCAGATGAGGCAGTTTGTATAGGGCCGGCCCTTTCTTCCCAGTCTTACCTCCGGGCTGAAAAGATCATTGCAGCAGCTATAAAAACAGGGGCGCAGGGGATTCATCCGGGTTATGGTTTTCTGAGCGAGAATGCATCTTTTTCTAAGGCGGTTACTGATGCAGGATTATTATTTATAGGGCCTTCGGCGCACTCCATAGAAATAATGGGGAGTAAAATAGGCGCCAAGCAGGCTGCAAAGAAATTTAATGTGCCCATGGTGCCCGGCACTGAAGAGCCAATAAGTGATATCAATGAAGCCCGCAGCATAGCTAATAATATTGGTTACCCTATACTGGTAAAAGCCTCAGCAGGGGGTGGTGGCAAGGGTATGAGGGTGGTAGAGAATGATGGTGAGTTTGAAGAGCAGATACGTACTGCCAAGAGTGAGGCGCTGAATGCATTCGGGAATGATGATGTTTTTATAGAGAAATATGTGGGTGCGCCCCGCCATATTGAAATACAGCTAATGGGTGACCAGCACGGCAATTATGTGTACCTCTTTGAGCGGGAATGCAGCATACAGCGCCGCCACCAGAAGCTGGTGGAGGAAGCACCATCAAGCTGCCTGAAGCCGGAGATAAGGCAGCAGATGGGGGAGTGCGCTATAGCCGTGGCCCGCTCGTGCAACTACTATGGGGCAGGCACAGTAGAATTCCTGGTGGACCAGGACCTGAGTTTTTACTTCCTGGAAATGAATACCCGCCTGCAGGTGGAGCATTGCGTAACTGAAATGATTACGGGCATAGACCTGGTGAAAGAGCAGATCAATGTGGCGCGGGGCAATAAACTGTCGTTTACTCAGGATGACCTGAAAATAACCGGCCACGCAATAGAACTGCGTGTATGTGCCGAGGACCCTCTGAATAACTTTCTGCCTGATACGGGCAAGCTTGAAATATACCAGCCACCCAAAGGCCCCGGTGTGCGTGTAGATGATGGTTATGAAGAGGGTATGGACATCCCCATTTATTATGACCCCATGATAGCCAAGCTGATAGCCTATGCCGCTACGCGCGAGGAAGCCATAGAGCGCTTGTGCAGGGCTATAGATGAGTATTATATAAAGGGTATAAAAACGACACTGGCGTTTGGTAAATGGGCTGTTCGGAATGAACATTTCAGATCGGGGAATTTTGATACAAAATTTATTGATAAGTATTATAAGCCGGAATACCTGATAACTGAAGACCGAGAAGCTGAAGAAGTGGCCGCACTTTTATCTGCCATTGTATGGGAGAAAAGTAAAAAGGCCGGTAATACTACAGCAACAGTTGCCCAGGCCGGAGTGAGTAAATGGAAGATGAACCGGCAGTAATTATTTATCGATTTGAGTTTATATTAAATACAAACTGTTTTCTATAGTTATTATGTATAAATATTATATCGATAATTATAAGTATTCATTTTGTTTGAGTTTTATATATGATAATATACAGTTAAGCCACAGTTATTGTAGCGTTAAACAGCCAAAAGACGCTTTTCGTCATAGAATTTTTGCGGTACAGTAGCGAACTTTATAGTACTAAATTTTAATGTTATGGCAACTGTAAGCGAATCAATCAATGCCGGCAACCAACAACCCGCGGAACACATTCATCACACTTCATGGTTTGGTAAAATCATAGAAAGGATTCAGGAACTGGATACCGAGTTTCCTTTATCTGGGGGAGAAGATGGTCATGTGCATTATATCAAGCACAGGCATACCGACCCAGTGGTAACTGAACCAGTTAAAAAACCAGAACCAGTGGTGAAGGCTAAACCTGAAAACGAATTGGGTCATCACCACACTTCCTGGTTCAGCAAGATCATTGAAAAGATTCAGGATCTTGATTCTGATTTCCCGCTTTCTGGGGGCGAGCATGTGCATCATTAATACAGCATCTGTTAGTTGCTGTGATTCAATATGCAAACTATATCCCTAAAGACAACTTTAGTGATCGGGGAAATATATAGCTTATAAATCAGTTACAGAAACCGGCTATGATGATAAGTATCATCTCTCAAATCCTGAGCGACTAAATAATTATTGACATAATCAGTGTTGTGTATAGAATAAAAGGAAAATGCCCGGTTAACAGGGATTATTCCATAACCACATTATGCAGTTATAATCCACCATTGCCATCATTCCGGATTGAGCAAAAAAAGCCATTGGGTTATCCTAATTGCCATACTAAAAAGAATTCTGGCAATGCCTTATAAACGCACAACCTGTGTATGCTTGTTATAAATGAAAACGAGTTCAAAGTTGCCAGGTATTGGTACTATTCATTTGGCCGTTGATGAGTGATTGAGCAGAGACTTTGCAGTGCAACCTCCACATAATCAATAATAATTTGTACATTACGAACACACAGCCGACCTTTTCGCGTTAAAAACGCAAACAACTTGGCTTTTACATCCTTATGCGCAGAGTCCATCAACTCAGGAACAAATTTTCAGGGATTGGGAGTTTTTGAGACTCAACTGCGACAGTTAGAGATTTCAGCTTTTGGCTTTGGTGGTGCAAGTTAAATTCGTAAAATGGTGATTTTATAAGCTAAAAATCATTTCCAAGGGTGCACTTTTCGTGCTCCTGTACCGTATAAAACCTTGCCAGTTTTCGCTATCCATAATCCGGATATGTGTTACAAACGGATGGCCAGCGCATTCTTGTTATAAACGAGTTCGAGTTAGTATTGCCGAGTATCAAATTTAAATGCTAATCTTGTAATTTGAATAAATAGAATGGATAAGATGAATTTAATTATTTATAAAACGAAACTGTATAATGTAACCAGAGCATTTTTATGCGCTTTCCCAGCATATTTAGTTGTTATATTTTTTATTTTTTTTGTGGGGCATTATTTTCTTATTCCTTTTTTTATACCCTTCATTTTATTTATCGCATTTAATATTATAATTTTTTCATTCCAAAATCTTTTTAAAAGCATATTTACCAGTAAAATTATACTGGAGTTTACAGATGAAATGTTTTTAGTTAATGTTTACAATCATAAAGATGTTTTAATTAAAAACTATTCTTATGACTGGTCTGATATACAATCTTATAAAGTTTATTTTTCAAAAACTGACATAACATTTCTAACCATTTATTTAAAAGGGAATAAAAGTAAAACCTTCCCATTTAAAGATGAGAAGGATGAAGAAACTGCGGCAAATGAAAACAGTGTATTTAGTATTTTCTATTTTTATGTCAAAGAATATAATAAGTCAATTGCTAATGAAGATTCTATTGTTGTATCGAAAGGGTTTCTAAATACGAAGAATGGGACAATTACTATTTACGTATTCGTTGTAATTGCGGTATTCGACATTTTGTTAAATATTATGTATAAACCGAAAGATTCAATGCTGTTTATCCTTATGGGGCTTTTTGTAGTCATTGGTTTATTATTGAAAAGAAGTTCGGACAGAACGCTTTTTAAATCAATTAATCAGAAAAAAGTCCGACCACCATCAGATTAATGTATACATTCCATTGGCTCCTTCTTCACTGATTTTTCGCCGGCATCATTATTCCAGATTGCGAAATAGATACCATGGCGGAAAGTATGAATATTATAGTATCTGAAGTTATTGGATAATTTTAATCAATTTGGCATGGTAAAATAAATTTAAAATGTCCGGTTAACATGGATTATTCCATAACACATTATGCAGTTATAAGCCACCATTCCCATCATTCCGGATTGAGCAAAAAAAGCCATTGGGGCATACTGAATTAGATGATTTAAACCTAGTCTCGAAGCCACAATTTGCAAAGATCCTTTTTAACACTGCAAAGCCCAGTAATGCCGATTTCTAATGGCTATTTGGTTTAGGCTTCATATAATGCTCAATTACCGGATGCAAAAAAACGCCTCCTGATCCGGAGGCGTTTCAACTATCAATTGCAAAACAATTATCAATTCAATCCCTTACCATGGCAAGCCTTGTATTTTTTGCCGCTGCCGCATGGGCAAAGATCGTTGCGGCCTATCTTGGGGCCAGATACTACCGGTGCGCGTTTTACGGGTGGTGCCGGGGCTTCGCCGGGTTCGGTATAGTAGTCTTCTTCGTTGGCTGCATAATCCTGGCCGCGGGCATCAACCTGGGCTTTGTTTACCCTCATACGGCTCATATCGGTAGGCGGTTCGGGCCTGCGTGCTGCCTGTGGCGGGGCATCGTTGATGGGTATGCCTGAGCGCAGCAGGAAGGAGATGATGTTGCGGTTGGTCTCAAGCATCATTGCCTTAAACAATTTGAAGGCTTCAAACTTATAGATCAGCAGCGGATCTTTCTGCTCGTAGGATGCCATACGTACTGAGGTGCGGAGGTCGTCCATGGCGCGCAGGTGGTTTTTCCACGCATCATCTATCATGGCCAGCGTAATGTTCTTTTCCAGCGTTTGCACTACAGGCAGGGCTTGCTGTTCCAGAGCATCCCTGAGGTCTACATATATCTGCATACCCCTTATGCCATCGGTAAACGGAATAACGATGTTTTCGATCTTGTCGCCATTATCCTTAAATATCTGCTCCAGATTAGGGCTTATTGCCTCGCGCAATGCCATCATTTTGCGGCTGTAAAAGTCCTTAACCTGGTGGTAGAGAATGTTGCCTATCGTTACAGCGTCGGCTTTGGCCAGTTCGTCGGGAGTCATATCCGGTTCTACTATCAGGTGCCGGATCACTTCCAGCTTAAAAGCTTCGAGGTTCTTGGTCTGTACATATTCTTCGGAGAGGCCAACAGCTACTTCAAATATGGCATTATCCAGGTCGATAGCCAGGCGGTCGCCAAACAGGGCATGGCGGCGGCGCTTGTAGATTACATCGCGCTGGGCGTTCATTACATCATCATATTCCAGCAGGTTTTTACGCATACCGAAGTTGTTCTCCTCCACTTTGCGCTGTGCGCGCTCTATGGATTTGGAGATCATGCTGTGCTGCAGTACTTCGCCATCTTTATGGCCCATTTTGTCCATGAGCGAGGCGATACGTTCGGAACCGAACAGGCGCATCAGGTCATCTTCCAGTGAAACAAAGAACTGGGAGCTGCCGGGATCGCCCTGGCGGCCGGCACGGCCACGCAACTGACGGTCGACACGTCGGCTTTCGTGGCGTTCAGTACCCACAATGGCAAGGCCACCGGCTTCTTTTACACCCGGGCCTAATTTAATATCGGTACCACGGCCAGCCATGTTGGTGGCAATAGTAATAGCGCCAGCAAGGCCGGCCTCCTGTACTATCTGTGCCTCACGAGCGTGCTGCTTTGCGTTGAGTACATTGTGCGGTATTTTTTTCTGCTGCAGCATACGGCTCAGCAACTCTGAAACTTCAACTGATGTAGTACCTACCAGCACCGGGCGGCCAATGGCGCGCATGGCTTCGATTTCATCAATGGCAGCCTTATATTTTTCGCGCTTGGTTTTGTATACGAGATCCTGCTGGTCTTTACGGGTTACGGGCAGATTGGTAGGTATGGAAACCACATCCAGTTTGTAGATGGTCCAGAACTCACCGGCTTCTGTTTCGGCAGTACCGGTCATACCACAAAGCTTGTGGAACATGCGGAAGTAGTTCTGCAATGTTACCGTAGCAAAGGTTTGTGTAGCGGCTTCAACCTGTACGTTTTCCTTAGCTTCGATAGCCTGATGCAAGCCATCGCTGTAGCGCCGGCCATCGAGGATACGGCCTGTCTGCTCATCTACAATTTTCACCTTACCTTCCATTACCACATATTCAATGTCTTTATCGAAAAGGGTATAGGCTTTCAGTAATTGCTGCACAGAATGGATACGATCGGCCTTGATGGCATAATCCTGAACAAGTGCATCTTTTTTCTGAATTTTTTCTTCAGGAGTCTGGCTTGTTTTTTCTATTTCAGCAATTTCAGAGCCAATATCAGGGAGTATAAAAAAGTTAGGGTCTTCGCCAGCGCCGGTGATCAGTGCAATACCTTTTTCGGTAAGGTCTACGCTGTTGTTTTTTTCATCAATGGCGAAGTAAAGTTCGGCATCCACTTTAGGCATATTGCGTTGCTGCTCGCCTATATAGTAGTTCTCAGACTTCTGCATGATCTGCTTGTTGCCTTCCTCGCTCAGGAATTTGATGAGGGCGCTGTTTTTAGGCAGACCGCGGTAAGCGCGGTATAAATGAAGGCCGCCGTTGTCTTTATCAATCTTGCCTTCAGCAATCATTTTTTTGGCTTCGGTGAGGCTCTGGTTGGTAATTCTTTTCTGGGCCTCCAGCAATTTTT
This sequence comes from uncultured Bacteroidota bacterium, assembly GCA_903835005.1. Lineage (GTDB taxonomy): Bacteria > Bacteroidota > Bacteroidia > Chitinophagales > Chitinophagaceae > Nemorincola. The sequence goes on from CAILLK010000037.1 coordinate 23,699, forward strand.
CGATACGCGGTTTTAAGATATGGAACTGTTGTTCATCGCCTTTTGGTATCGGGCCTGAAATAATGAGTGGCGTACGGGCATCATCAATCAGTACACTATCTACCTCATCCACCATTGCGAAGTGGTGCTTGCGCTGCACCATTTCTTCGGGGTGGTGCACCATGTTATCCCGCAGGTAATCGAAACCGAATTCATTGTTGGTACCGTATGTGATATCAGCCAGGTAGGCGTTGCGGCGATCGGGTGAGTTGGGTTCGTGCTTATCAATACAGTCGGTGGTCAGTCCCAGCCATTCAAACAGGGGGCCGTTCCACTCCTGGTCGCGCCGGGCCAGGTAGTCATTTACAGTAACAATGTGTACACCTTCGCCAGCCAGCGCATTGAGATATGCGGGCAGGGTAGACACCAGTGTTTTACCCTCACCGGTAGCCATTTCCGCTATCTTACCTTCGTGCAAAACAATACCACCTATGAGCTGCACATCATAATGCAGCATGTTCCATGTAACTTTGATACCGGCAGCATCCCAGGTGTTGTTGTAGACAGATTTGTCGCCCTCGATACGTATGTGCGCCTTTGTGGCAGCCAGGTCGCGGTCCAGGTCGGTAGCGGTGGCACTGATTTCGGTATTGTCTTTAAAACGGTGTGCGGTTTCTTTTACTACTGCAAAAGCTTCGGGAAGAATTTCGCGGAGCACTTCCTCAATCTGCTCATCGCGTTTTTTTACAAGCTTGTCTACTTCATTGTAGATGCCTTCACGAGCCTGTATATCATCGGCATTACCCGATTCAGCTTCGGCTTTTTTACCGGCTATCTGGCTGTCAATATCCGTAAGATGAGCATGTATCCTTGCTCTGAATTCCTGGGTTTTATTCCGGAGCTGGTCGTTGGAAAGTGATTGATACTGATCGTAAAATCGATTGATATCTGTTACGAGCGGTTGTATTTTTTTTACGTCTTTGTCAGACTTACTGCCGCCAAATATTTTAGAAAGAAAACCTATCATTTTATAAGTTGAAAATTTAAAAATAAAATTATACAGACTTATGGTCTGCAATTAAAATCATACGATAACCCATCTCTATCAAAACCTGTGCAGAAGTTAAAAAACTGCCAGGTTGTCAAAAGGTGTGCGAAGTTACGGGAAAGGGGGGATTTGAGCAAGAATATTGCCATTGAACAGAATTGTCTATAAAAAAATAAGTAATAATATGGAAAGGGTGAAATAATTTATATATTGCATTTGTATTTTTAATAACAGGGGTGTGAAAAAAGGCGCTGTGTTATTATATACCGTTGCCACAATCCCTGATTCAATTTCGGAGGTATGGCAGGGAGGCAGGGATAATAACAATGATCCAACCTACCGCTGGTATAAACCCCGGACGGAACAATTGATAACGGTTGCTGAAAACAAATTCAGGGATAAGGAATTAGAAGGGCAGGGTTGGGAAAATAAAACCATATTATTTTATCAACTTTTCTAAATGCATGCGAGGTAACAAAGTGGAAGCTGTATATAAATGGCATAATCCTGCAAATGAAATTTATGTAAATATATTTGTGGGCGGGTTTGCTGACAAGCGGGTGAAAAGGCAAGACTATACTGTGAAAAAACAGATTTATTATACCAACTTGCGAAGCGAAGAAGTCGCAGATTCTTATAATGGGAGGTAAGAACCAATAACTAATATTGCTAACGCTTACCTGAAATGGGTAAAAAGTCATAAAATGAGCCATTAAAGCCATCAGCAGGGAAAATGAATATAAAAGGTTAAAACCCTTGCTGAATAATGGTTTCAGAGCTGATATGCATTTAAATTAGCCGGAATAGAAAAAAATATTGGTGTAATAATTTGCAAGGCAACGAAATTTTTATGTATTTTGGGTGCAATTTTGAAAACGAGACTAAACATGAAAAGAACCATCATTGTAGTTACAACAGTATTTGCAGCGTTATTATTCGGAAACAAGAGCTTCGCGCAGGATGATCTGGTGCGGGTTTTTCGCTGGTTTATACCTGAAGACCAGCAATATTGTACAGTTGTGGACGGCGAGTACCAGGACGGACAGTTAATCAACTGGGGCTGGACGGATAAAACTAATATTTTCTGGGCTTACCGTACACCGGGGCCAGGCCGTGTTGCTGTGAATGGTTGGAACAATCCGGTAAGCCGTGCACACATCAGTGTAGCTGAAGATGAATTTACAGATGATCAGATGCTGAAAAACGGTTATACCGGCAAGCACCTGCAGTTTTATGCATTAACACGCCGCGGTGCAAATACCGTATGTATTTACCGCTGGTTGCTCAGCAAACGCCATTCGTGGATTACCATAGCTGATGATATTGATACTGATATTTACCTTAAGAAGGGATATCATCATAAAACATACCAGTATTATGGCGTTTACAGAAATGTAGATGCAGCTATTTATGATCAATTATAATTTGAGCGATATAATTTAAAAACTAAAACCACCCCGGAACCTCCGGGGTATTTTTGTGTGTCAGGCATGGATATAAGCTATAGGGTGCAAGTCCCGAGTACGCTTTACAGTAGGGAGTATTAGCCAATAGCAAGGGTGTCGCGGGTGACTGCGAATCTGAAAGAAGCTGGCGGCAAAGGTTCGGGCCAACG
>CAILLK010000038.1 GCA_903835005.1 uncultured Bacteroidota bacterium
ATATATATTATATATATGATGCGTTTATTAATTGGTTCAATTTTATTTTTATCAATTTTCAGTTGTAAAAAAAATAAAGCCACCCAAGCAACTTCGAAATCGTTCGATTATAGCTCCCATATTGACAGCTTTATTGGTCATTATGTTGGAATGCTTTATGGTGTAGGATATAATCAATTCCCTGCGAAGCCAGTATATGATACGGTTTATTTTGATACTGTTACAGTTAGCGCATATGGTAATGATTCTTTTAGACTTATATTTTCTAATAATAATGCACTTATATATGCAAGTATTGGTTTAAATGGTGTTATATTTTTTAATTACAATAATACTAATATATACAATTATCCATTCCCAATAGTAAACAATCAAGATAGCATCATAGTTCAATTTTACATAAAAAGTAATATATTAATGTTTAAATTTTCTTATTTTGAAGGTGGTTCAACTTCTTGGTATTCTGGATATAATCAAACATATACTGGAAATAAAATACAATGAAGAAATATGAATAAATACACTATATTTATATAGAAATTTAATTAAACGTGTTATTGATTTCGTAATTATATTACGTCTAGCGCGAGTTTTGGCCTTGCCATTTGTTCCGCCAGTTCGTCAAAATATCTTTACAGTATATACCTGTCGTTTAAATCTAAGTATTGTATTCCTCTCACAACCGATTCAATTCAAAAGCGCATCCATTATTTATGCAGGCAATTTAAGTCAAAATGTTATTGTAAGCTTCAACCTTTATGCTACATCGCCCGCTGCAGAAGCTTTTTAATAAACGGATTACAGCACCCCAGGAAGATCAGATCAAGCAAAAAAGGCATTTTAGAAACTGCCTGTTGTGCCCGGTATCTTGTTCTCATTTCCTTACCTATTGCAGCCCTTAAACTATTGTCGTATGCCTTCATAGTGTCTACGCTGAAATTGCTGTTGCGAAAACAATTGATTACCTGTTCTGCAGCCAGTTTGCCGCTTAGCATGGCATTGCCAATGCCTTCACCGGTTATCGGGTCTACCAGTGAAGCCGCATCACCCGCAAGCATAAAATGAGCACCGGATATGATCTCAGGTTTAGACCCAAGCGGAAGCCCAAACCCTTCCAGCTGACTGATCTGAACCGCTCCTGAAAACCGCTTTTTCAACTCAGGCAGGTGGTCAATAAACGCATAAAATGTCCTTTTCAGGTTTACTTTTCTTCTGGCTATATCAGCAGAGAGCATCCCGAAACCAATATTGGCTTTATTTCCTGCCAGTGGAAAGATCCAGAAATAGCCAGGCATGTACTGCTTGTTGAACCATATTTCAATAGTATTGCCGGCCACTGGCTCAACATTTGAATAGTAGGCCCTTACCGAACCTACATGGTGATTCCGGTCAAGGGTTTTATTGGTCAGTTGTTTTGCCACCATTGAGTGGGCGCCATCAGCGCCAATGAGCATTTTTGTCTTTATTGCAGTTCCCTCATTGGTGTTGATGTATATGCCATCCGGAGCCTGTGTATATTTTTCAGGTACTAATGGTGCATAGGTATCGGTACCTGTATGGCTTTTGACCTGTGAAAACAGGAAGTTGTCAAACTCCGTCCGGGTGCAGGTATAGGCATCCTTTACCCAGTCAAAAGTTACCTGTTTTCCATTATATATAATGGCTGTGCTACGCGTGGTTAGTTTTGGTTCAAAGGCGTTAAAAGCAGCGGCAAATGCAGGGGCTATACTGCTTAGTGTTTTTATGGCTCTGAGTGGTATAGCATCGCCGCACACTTTATCCCTTGGGAAAGCTTTGCTATCCAGCAGGGCTACTGTAAGGCCGGCATCTTTCAAGGCCAGTGCGCAGGTGCATCCTGCCGGTCCAGCCCCGGCTATTAACACATCATAGATACGCTGCTTACTTGTTTCTGCCATGTAAAGTTGTAAAAGTAATAAATTCACCAGCTAAGATTTCAGGCATTTGGCTCTTTTTATGTTTACTTTTAGGCTTCGGAATAGTGCCATGGTCTGCCACCGGAAAAATTTATACCAGGATGAATATTCTGATTCAGGAAATAGTCAATGATCCGCTTGCCACCCTGCTTATAATAGGGAACCTTATATTAATTGAAAGCCTGCTCTCGGTCGATAATGCCACTGTGCTCGCCACAATGGTACTCAGCCTGCCTCCCAGGAAAAGAAAACAGGCTTTGAAGTATGGTATTATAGGTGCCTATGTGTTCAGGGGTATATGCCTTTTACTGGCTACCTACCTGGTGCATATCTGGTGGCTCAAAGGAGTTGGCGGGCTATACCTGGTGTACCTGTTTATAGACTGGTGGCGGAAAAAAGGCAAATCCGGAAACAAAAAGAAGGAACACAAAGGCCGTGGTAAATTGTATCATTATACCGTTGGCCGCCTGGGTGATTTCTGGGCAACAGTAATTACCGTTGAGCTCATGGACCTTGCATTCTCTCTCGATAATGTCTTTGCAGCCGTAGCTTTCTCCGGCAACATTCTCATCATCCTCACCGGGGTATTTATAGGTATTCTGGCAATGCGCTTCGTAGCCCAGTTTTTCGTTAAACTGATGGAAAAATACCACTTCCTTGAGACGAGCGCCTACATGGTTATAGGCATTCTTGGCCTGAAACTGGCACTTTCATTTTACGAACACTTTAACCAACGCTCCCCAGTCACCCTGGCGCTCGAAAGTAACCATGCCGATTGGATAACTTCTGGCATTACCATAGCCTTGTTTTTTGTGCCACTGCTTACCAGTATCCTGTTTAATTACCCCAAAAGAAACTCAGCACAGGTCAGACCTTAGCCAGTGAGTTTTTTAGAAAATCGATCACCTTTACTTCAGTTGCATCCAGGTTACGCAGGTCAGCCAGGTGCAGTGATACCCAATCGGTAAGATGAATTAGGTAGAAAACCTCCTCGAGGTAGCTCTTGCCTTCAGCCCAGATCTCTATAATGGTATTCGTGTATTTTTTAATGATTTTTTTGTTGATTTCCATGCGGGTCTGCACACGGTCGAAATCGTTGATGCTCCTGAAGAGGATGACAGCTTTATCTTTTGCTTCATCGCGCCACCCCACCAGTTCGTTATGGTTCATCTCCGGGATTACGGCATTCCAGGCCAGCAATTTGCTGTTCTCATTAAGTTGCTGGCGAAACCTGATGGCAGTACCTTCAAAATTGCCCGCCGAGTATATCACCGGCAGTTTGCCATGTATTTTTTTGGCTATTGCCAGTGCATTGTTGTAGGTGTCGTTTTCATGTTCCTTCATTTGTTTTATAGTGCGGGTAATGTCTTTAATGAAGTGGTTGCCGATAAGCCCGGTATTATACAGCACATAAAGTATCTGCACCAATGAATAGCCAAGGCACGAACGGGGAGGCATACCGGCAGGTACAAGTATACAGTCGAAGTGTTTTTTGTTGGCCAGTTCTGCCACCTTGCCGCCCGATGTGATGCAGACAATGGTTGCGCGCTTTTTTATAGCCTGTGCCATTGCCATTAAGGTCTCCTCAGTATTGCCGGAATAGGAGCAAACAATAACCAGCGATTTACGGCCAACGAAGGCCGGCAACGCATAATCTTTATTGACCAGGAAGGGTATTTTGAGCTTGTCGGATACATAGTTCTGAACGATGGAACCGCCTATGCCACTGCCTCCAAGGCCTGTTACGACAACATTGTTAAATTCTTTGGATTGAGTTATGAAACGGTAATTTTTTCCTATTATTAGTGCTTCATGTAACTGTATTGGAAAATCCAGTACTAATTTTTTCATCGGATATTTTTCTTTTGATGTCCAAACATAATAAAATCGGGCTAAAGGGCGAACAAATTGCTTCGGATTATTTGCTAAATAAAGGTTATATTGTTCTGCATCGCAACTGGCGCAGCGGAAAAAAGGAAATTGATATCATTGCTTACAGGGACGATATAGTGATAATCGTTGAAATTAAGACCAGAACGGGGACTAAGTTATTATATCCCGAGGAGGCTGTGACGAGGCGAAAGCAGGGCTTTCTTAAGATAGCTGCTCAGGCATTTATGGATGAAAATCCTGGATACAAGAACTTCAGGTTTGATATTATCAGTATTGTGATGAAAGGGGACCAGGTAGCTGAAATCGTGCATTTTGAAGAGGCGTTTTATTGATAAGGCCAAACAGTTGATTTATTGATTTATGATATGTAAATATGCTGCACGATTAACCGAAAAGCACTTGCAGGAATAGACTAAGAATTGAGTATGAAATTTTAATATTTTTTGCACATGATTATGTTGATTTTTAATTATTTAACTCCTGAAAATTGCCCTTTTTAGAAGTTTGACGCAATTTTGTGCAAGATTTTCATCTCAATGGCTTCAAAGGTTATGAATCATTAGCGCTATGGAGATGTAATTTGTTAAAAAATATAATAACTAATAATATTATATAATATAATTTGCCTATTGCAATAAATTTATGGCAAGTCGGGAATGTGTCAATTTTTTGGGAGTAGCCAGGTGGGCGTTTCACCCGCAAGCCTCTCACAGATTCTTTAGGTGATAGTCTTTATGGCAACAAAACTTACCATGCCTGTTTTCACCTGAATTATCCCCCTTTCCCTCAAAATATTATTCTATATCTTGCGTTTAATTCACAAACAACTAAAAATGAAAAAACTAAAACTATCGGTTCTTGTAACCCTGTTGGCCATTGGCTCGTCTTATACCTTATCAGCCCAGACTGCTGATGAGATCATCAAAAAGCATGTAGATGCTGTAGGTGGATGGGACAACTGGAAGAATATTGTTTCGCTGAAAGAAACAGGGGTTATCAATTTTGGCGGGACAGAGATGCCGGTTGTAATAACCATAATAAATGGGAAGGGAAACCGCATGGATATGACCATATTGGGAAAGGCAAATTATATGATCATAACTCCTGAAAAGGGCTGGATGTATTTTCCGGCCCAAGGGCAAACAAAAGCTGAGGCCATGCCCGATGAACAAGTAAAGGAGCAGCAGGACCAGCTGGATGTAACTCAGGACCCATTGATTGACTATAAGGCGAAAGGTAATAAAGTAGTGGCATTGGGTAAGGACGACGTGGAAGGGACTGATTGCTTTAAGCTGAAAGTGACAGACAAGAGCGGAAAAGAAACAACTGTATTTATAGATGCTGCCACTTACAATATAATCCGCACCAGGGAAAAGGCGAAAGCTAATGGCAAAGAAGTGGAATCAATCACTAACTACACCAACTATCAGAAACAACCGGAGGGTATAATCATTCCGATGTCGATAGAAAGTGAGGATGGTCCAGTAACTATAAAATCGGTTGAGGTAAACAAATCATTAGATGTGAGTATATTTAAACCTGATGAGGAAAAAAAATAATAGAATTCCATTCACAATTAAACTAAGATAAATGAAACAATTAAAATTTGCTTTGCTGGCTATATCAATTACTGCTGCCGGATTTGTAAATGCCACAGCACAAACTGCTGATGAAATTATTCAAAAACATATTACTGCTATTGGCGGGGCTGATAACTGGAAAAAAGTCAATAGTCTGAAGATGACAGCCTCATCAAATATGCAGGGTACAGAAATACCATTTACCATAACCATCCTTCAGGGAAAGGGATTGAAGGTAGAAATATCGGTGAGCGGAATGACCGGATGGCAGATCATGACTGATAAGACAGGCTGGAGCTATATGCCTTTTGGCGGACAGACCAAACCCGAAGCTATTCCTGATGAAACCCTGAAGCAGTCGCAGGATCAGCTTGATGCTCAAGGGGCTTTGATAGACTATAAAGCAAAGGGTACTACCGCAACTTACCTTGGTAAGGATGATGTAGAAGGTACAGATTGCTTTAAAGTGAAACTTACCTACAAATCAGGCAAAGAAGAGACGATGTATTTTGATGCAACCAATTATTACCATATCCGTTCGGTTGCAAAAGTAAAAGCTGAAGGTAAGGAGATAGAAATAACATCGAACTATAGTGATTTTCAGAAATTACCTGAAGGTATTGTGTATGCTATGTCGCAGGAAGGAGGTATGACAGGGCAGATGAAGATAAAATCTGTGGAGATCAATAAGCCAATTCCAGATGATTTCTTTGTGTATAAAGAGGATGCGAAGAAGTAGAATGCAGTTTACAGTATGTTATTGGCTGTTGGCAGTTTGTCTGATTTTAAGAATAAAGCCACATAAAAGTCATCCCTGATTATTTAATTCCAGATTGAAATAGCTTATAATGAAAAAACAATCCATAAGGTTAGCCCTGTTAGCTTTACTTTCCTTTAACATAGCCATAGGTCAGACAAAAATCAACTCTTATACCTTCGGTGCGCTTGAAGCACGCTGGCTGGGGCCGGGCACTATGAGTGGAAGGATAACAGCAATAGTTGGTGTAAATGCCGACAGCAAAACACTTTATGTGGGTAGTGCCGGCGGGGGAGTATGGAAGAGCACCAATGCCGGGGCATCGTTTAAGCCTGTTTTTGATAAGTACTGCATGAGCATAGGCGCAATAGCAGTTGACCAGACTCATCCCGAAACTGTATTTGTAGGTACAGGGGAGAGTAATATGCGTAATACAGTATCTATAGGTGATGGGATGTATAAAAGCACTGATGCGGGCGACAACTGGGTGAAAGTGGGGATGGACAGCACGGAGCATATCTCCAAGATCATCATAGACCCGAAAAACAACAATATTATTTATGCCTCAGCACCGGGCCCGCTATGGAGCAACAGCAAGCACCGGGGGTTATACAAATCTACAGATGGCGGAACTACCTGGAATAAGATTTTTTACCTCAATGATTCAACCGGATGTGCAGACGTAGCAGTTGACCCGACTGATCCCAACATTATTTACGCCACCATGTGGGAATTCAGAAGGTTTCCCTACGCTTTTAATTCGGGTGGTAAGAGCAGCGGTATGTATAAAAGCATGGATGCAGGCAAAACCTGGAAGGAATTGAAAAACGGCCTGCCTGCAAAACCATTTGGCCGTATTGCACTGACACTGGCTCCCAGCGCTCCCCAAAATATGATAGCCATCGTAGAATCGAAAGAAACAGGTCTCTATATTTCGAGCGATGGCGGCGAAACCTGGAAATCGCAAAGTGCAACTATGAATGTGGTATCGAGGCCGTTTTATTTTAGTTGCGTGGTTATAGACCCTAAAGACCCGAAAAGAGTATACAGGCCCGGGTTTGGGTTCTCTTACTCCGATGATGGCGGCTATTCGTTTACAGATGCTTCTTACGACGGCGGCTGGGTGCACAGCGACCACCATGCCCTCTGGATCAACCCGAACTATACCAACCAGATGTATCTTGGAACTGATGGAGGGGTATACTTTAGCCTGGACCGCGGAGCTACCTGGATGTTTGTGTATAATCTTCCGGTGGGGCAGTTTTATCATGTGGCCTGCGATAATAATACGCCTTACCGCATGTATGGCGGTCTGCAGGACAATGGTAGCTGGGTAGCCCCGTCGGCCGCGCCTGGGGGGGTGAATAATTCTAGCTGGCAGGATATGTATGGCGGAGATGGCTTCTGGGTGCAGCCAGACCTTACTGATAATAATATAGCCTATGCCGAATCGCAGGGAGGTAATATGGGCAGGATAGACCTGACCACTTTTAAGTCGCTGGACATAACGCCACAGGCGGGCAAGAGCGAGGAAAAGCTGCGCTGGAACTGGAATACACCAATTGTAACCGGGCAGACCAACAAGCATAATCTGTATACTGCAGCTCAGTACCTGTATAAAACAACTGATCAGGGACGTACCTGGCAGAAGATATCGGGCGACCTGACTACCAATGATAAAAAGAAACAGCAGCAGGAAGAATCGGGTGGGCTTAGTGAAGACAATACTTCGGCAGAGAACCATTGTACTATCTTCACAGTAGCAGAATCGCCGCTGGATGAAAACCTGGTATGGGCAGGAACCGATGACGGCAACCTGCAAGTGACCACTGATGGCGGCAAAACATGGACTAATGTGGCAAAAAACTATGAGGCTGCAGGCATACCTGCGCAGACATGGGTTAGCAGTATAGAACCATCGAGGTATGACAGGAATACTGTCTATGCCACATTTGACAACCATATGTATGGCGATATGAATACCTACCTTGCTAAATCAACTGACCTTGGGAAGACATGGACCCGGATAAAGAGTGATGATTTTACCGGCTTTGCCCATAAAATAAAGGAAGACCTTGTAAACAGGAACCTTCTGTTTCTTGGAGGTGAAAGGGGGTTATTTGCATCAATTGATGGTGGCAATTCGTGGTTCAGGATGAAGAACCATATACCGGATTACTGCATGGTGCGGGATATAGCAATTCAGCCACAAACCAACGACCTGGTTATTGCCACACATGGCAGGGGGATAATGGTGATTAATGACATCTCGCCAATAAGGGCGCTGACAAGGGATGTGGTAGATAAAGATGTGGTATTGTTCGACAACAAACCCACACCGCTTACCAACGGCGCTTATGGCGGCGGCGGATCTCCGGTAAGCGGTGGCTGGTATGGTGGCAACCCAGATGATGTGCAGCCTATAGAATACTATATGAAAAACCGGCCTACACAGGATGTGAACGTGGAGATATATGATGCCACAGGCAAACTGGTGCAGAAAATACCCGGCAGCAAGCGCAAAGGCATAAACAAAGTATATTGGAACTTGAGATGGACACCTCCCAAAACAGCCACAGGCGGCACTAAAATGGATTATGGCGGATTTGTAGCACCTATGGTATTGCCCGGCACCTACACAGTGAAACTGAAAGTAGGGGATAAAGACTATACCAATCAGCTGGTGATGGTGCACGACAGTAAGAACAAACTCTTCAGTGAAGAGGATCGCAAGGCCCAGTATATCGCTGCTATGGAGCTATACCATATTCATGAACAGCTCGCTGACCTGGTGGATAAAATAAGTACTGAACAAAAAACACTGAAGGACAATATGGACTCAGTAAAACGGCCGCAGACCAGGAAGCTGATGAAGGAATATAACGACAAGCTGGAAGAGCTGAGAAGTACGCTGCTGGCCACCAAGCACAAATCCATATTCGCAGATGAGAAGAAGCTGAGGGAATACATTACCGAAGTATATGGTGCCATATGCGGCCAGGAAAGCAAACCCACCAACCTGCAACTGGAGCGCATAACCGTGCTGAACGACGACCTGAAAAAAGGCCAGGACAACTACCTGAAGCTATACACAAACTATGGTGAGAAAACTGATAAAATAGTAAAGGAGGATAAGGCTAAAAACAAGAATGAGCCGAGGAACAGTAATTAGCAGCCTGTTCAAGGAGTTGAATAACTATAATAAACAACATCATCAACCAAAATCTGATCATAAGTGGAATATGCGATGGAGTTGTTTCCATAATTAAAATAAAGTGGCCCGAAAATCAATAAATTATTAACGGAATCATAAGTTTGCAGAATTAATCGTTCTCCCAATATATCTACTTCCGTATCATTGATAATGCCAATACTAAATGTATCATGGTATGTGGAAATGGAATGACCATTAATACCGTTATGGTATGTTTCCTCATCTCTTGTTACATTCCATACCCTGATACCACCCATTATAGAAGTATACTGAGAGCCAGGTGTGGAGGCTGGTGTTACCGGCGTGTTTGATTTTTTCTTGCAACCCCAGATAAGCAGCAGAATAACTGTAATGAATATAGCAGGTATCTTTAAATTTTCCATAAAGCTATTTTTAATTTGGGCAGGAGCTTAATATTATAGAGGTAGCAAAAATTATGCCAGAAATTAATGATAAAAGTTATTTGAAGTAGATAGCTTTAATTATCACTTTAATATGTTGCCATATTATAATAAATTCCTTCACAAGCTATTGCTGCATTTAATGATGTGAAGTTCATTGAATCTTTAATGTAACTATAAGTAATTGTTGCATGGGAGGAACCGTAATTATTTGCAAATGTTACGGTTTGGTTTATTGAATCGTATGCATTGAAGATTAAATTGTTAGACCATTGCGGAATTGAAACGGTGACATTATTAATTATTTTTACTGAGAAACTGCTATCATAGTAAGTGTCTATATTTGTAATATAGCCAGGGCAATTTTCTGTAAAATAGTGAATATGCCAATTTCTGTTTCCACCCATCATTGAAGTGTATTGGGAGCCAGGAATAGGGCCTGAATTATTTTTTTTCTTACAACCCCAGATGAGCAAAAGGGAAAGTATAATGAATATAGCAGGTATCTTTAAATTTTTCATAAAGCTATTTTTAATTTGGGCAGGGGCTTAATATTATAGAGGTAGCAAAAATTATGCCAAAGTTGGGTTTTAGATTTGGGTTAGGAAGATTAGCTAAATGCAGCGGTGTCAGGATAACTCCAATCCCTGATTGGTTTCAAAGAACAAAGGTTTAATAAACCTTCTTACCCCCAACCCAGGTACCAACAACCTTAGCCCCCACTACCGAACTGTCTACCACCATCATCAAATCCCGATCCATAATCACAAAATCAGCCTTCTTGCCCACCTCAATGCTTCCCAATTCTTTCTCCAGAAAATCAGCTTTAGCTGCCCAGATAGTGATGCCCCGAAGCGCCTGTTCCCTGGTTAAAGCATTCTCTATCTGGAAACCACCGGCAGGGAAGCCTTTGGCATCTTTACGGAAAACGGCTGCATAAAAAGTCTTTACCGGCGATATATCTTCTACAGGGAAATCGGTACCGAGGGGCAGCCATCCGTTTTGTTCCAGCAGGCGTTTATAGGCATAGGCGCCTTTCAGTCGTTCATCGCCTATACGATCCTTGGCCCAGTACATATCGCTGGTGGCATGAGTGGGCTGCACAGATGGGATAATTGATGCTGCTCCAAATAATTGGAAGTCGGCAGCATTTACCACCTGTGCATGTTCTATTCGCCAGCGCCTGTCGTTTTTGCCTTTCAGGTACTTATTGTAAACATTCAGAATCATTCTGTTGCCGCTATCGCCTATGGCATGGGTGCACAACTGGAAGTTAGTATTAATAAGCAGACTCGCCAAAGAATCGAAGTGGCCTTGCGGGCTCAGCAGGAAGCCATTCCATCCGGGTTTGTCTAGGTATGGGGCCAACAGGCAGGCGCCACGGCTGCCGAGGGCGCCATCGGCATATGCTTTGAATCCGTTTACAAAAAGTCTGTCGGTTTTGTAAGGCTCGCGTTTCAGGAAGCGTGTATAGTTGGCAGTATCATCGCTCAGCATCACATAGAGGCGAATCAGTAGTTTGCTTTCCTGTTGTAGTGTATCGATTGCTGCAACATCTGTGTACATCAGTCCGCAATCGGTAATGGTAGTTAGGCCCTGTGCGAAGCAATTTTTCTGCGCAGCCAGCAGCCATTTCTCATAATCAGCTTTAGTTGCTGCGGGTATTATTTTTGATACCAGTTCCACCGCATTATCTACCAGCACGCCGGTGAGACTGCCATCTATTGTTTCTATTTCACCCCCATCTATTTTCTGGCCGGGTTTTATGCCTGCCATTTCAAGTGCCATGGCATTAGCTACTGCTGCATGACCATCTATGCGCTGCAGCAATACGGCTTTATCAGGGAAGAGCACATTCAGCGGGGCATTGTCGGGGAATTTTTTTGAGGGCCATTTATTCTGGTCCCAGCCACGTCCCCGTATCCAGGTTTCATTGGGGTGGCTAATTTCAAAATCTTTTACCCGGTGCACCACTTCTTCCCAATCTTTACAATCATAGAGGTTCACTTCAAACAGGTTCCGGCCATAACCTGAAAAATGAGCGTGGGCATCAATAAAACCCGGATAGACCGCCTTGCCCAGGGCATCTATTATATTTTTGGAGGTGTAAATACTCAGTATGTCGGCCTCTTTACCAATAGCGATTATTTTACCCTCCTTTACAGCAAAGGCCTCTGCGATGTTGAATGAACTATCCACTGTATATACCCTTGCATGATGGAGGATAAGATCAACCGGTTGGTTGTTTTTGCAGGATGCTATTAACTGAACGAAAAAGAGGAGATATACAATATGGCGCATGGTGTAAATATAAGGTTTGATTCTGTAGATTTAGTTGTGCCGCGCCTTTGAGGTGTGGCACAACTTGTAATAAGTGAAATTCAGAATGATTAATTTATTACTTGAGGTTACATCTTTTATTATCTTACCAGCTTATCCGCAACTAAATGTCTAAATATTTATTCTTATTTCTTTTTTTATTACCCGCTATCTGCATAGCACAAAGAGTGCAGCGCATCAAGGGTAGTGTTATTGATAAGGAATCTAAAATACCGCTGGTAGGCGTAAGTGTTGGGGTTACCGACCTTAAACCTTCGGTTGGGACGGTTACTGATGCCGATGGCAACTTTGCAATTGAAAATGTACCTGTGGGCAAACATACTGTTACTATATCCTATATAGGATATCAGAGCGCTACAATGAATGATATTTTGGTTACCTCGGCCAAAGAAGTAGTGCTGCCAGTGGAGCTGGAAGAGAGTGCGGTGAAAATAAAAGAGGTGGTCATCAGCCGCAAAAAGGATCATATAAACGATATGGCGCTTGTGAGTACCAAAACCTTTGATGTGCAGGAAACAGAACGCTATGCTGGCAGCCGCTCAGACCCTGCACGTATGGCATCCAACTTTGCTGGTGTGCAGGGGGGCGATGATTCGAGAAATGATATTATCATTCGCGGAAATAGTCCGCAGGGAGTACTGTGGCGGCTGGAAGGGGTGGATATTCCAAATCCGAACCATTTTAATATACCCGGCACTACCGGCGGACCAGTAAGTATGCTCAACAGCAAGACACTTGCCAACAGCGATTTTTTTATGGGCGCTTTCCCGGCCGAGTATGGCGATGCGGTGGCCGGGGTATTTGATGTGCGTTTTCGCAATGGCAACAGCGACAAATATGAGTTTACTGCACAGCTTGGCTTGTTGGGTACAGAACTGGCTGCTGAAGGGCCACTGGCAAAAAACGGATCTTCGTTTCTGTTTACTTACCGCTATTCTACTTTATCGCTCTTCCAGGGCTTGAATATTAAGATAGGAACTACTTCTATTCCCAATTACCAGGATGCCACATTCAAACTCAACTTCCCTGTTAATAAGAAAACGGATATTTCTATATTTGGAATCGGTGGCCTCAGTAATATTAATCTGATTGTAAGTAATCTGACATCGCCACCCAATGAACTATATGGCGAGAGCGACAGGGATCAGTACTTTACCTCAAATACCGGTATTATAGGGGCTACCTGGAGCCATACCATTGATCAGAACACTTTTACCAAATTCACAGTGGCCGAAACGGTGAGCGATGTAGATGCGCATCACAACTATGTATTCCGCGACTCAGCTACCTATCAGCTCGATTCTTTGAAGAATATCCTGGGTTACCGGTTCATCACATCTACTACAGTAGCCCATTGGTTTTTGAATAAAAAGCTTTCATCAAAGCAAACACTCAAATTCGGTATAGTTAACAATTTCTATCACCTGAACCTTACTGACAGCAGCCGGCAATACCCTGTTACCGCACAAAACTGGCAGCACCGGGAAGACTTTCTGGGCAGCACCGATCTTGTTCAGGCCTATGCTCAGTATAAATACCGGCCAACAGACCGATTTACATTTACGGCTGGCTTACATGCCCAATATCTTACCCACAATGGGAGCAAGTCGCTGGAGCCACGGGCAGGAATGAAGTGGGCACCCAATGATAGAAATATCTTTACCGCAGGATATGGACTGCATAGTGAAATGATGCAGCTGTACCAGTATTTCGCAGTGGATACAAACCATGCCATGCAGAATTACAATGTTGGGTTTATCCGCAGCCATCATTTTGTAGTGGGATATGACAAGGTGCTGACCGATGAATTGCGGCTGAAACTGGAAACCTATTACCAGTATTTGTTTAATGTACCTATTGAAGAAAGGGTTGGGTCATCCTATTCAGCGCTGGATCAGGGAACCGGCTATTCGCGCGATTTTCCGGGGCCTTTGCAAAATACAGGTACCGGATATAATTACGGGCTGGAGCTGACACTCGAAAAACGGTTCAGTCATGGTTTTTATTTTTTATTGAGTGGTTCGTTGTTTGATTCTAAAGCTAAAGGCAATGATGGCGTTTATCGCAATACAGATTACAACAGCCATTATGCCACAAACCTGCTGGGCGGTTATGAGCATAAGTTGGGTGCATACAGCACATTGATAACCGGTATCAAGGTGACATTGATAGGCGGTAAGTTATACTCGCCATTTGATTCAACATTATCCAAACTCTATAATGATGCAATAGTGGTGGATAGTCAGCGGAACACGCTTCAATTTAAGCCGTATTTTCGTACTGATTTAAAACTGGGAGTACGCTTTAACTCAAAGAAAGTAACTCACGAGATAGCTCTTGACCTGGTAAATATTTTCAATACACAAAATATTCTGGATGCTGAATACAGTATTGGCCTGCAGCAATTGGGGAAGAATCCGTTTTATTACCAGTACCAGTTAGGTTTTTTACCGATATTTTATTACCGGATTGATTTTGGGGTGAAAAAGAAGGAGAAGAAATAATCAGTGATGGATGAATTGTTTCCAATCCATCACTTCAATCCCATTGCTCCTAACCTGTCGTTCATCGCCAGTATAAAGCAAATACCCCTTGCTGCTTTCATTCAGATTATTCCAATATATAAGGTTTTTAAAGTATTCTGTATTTATGGTTTTGCCAGCCTTAATTGCAATGGGTGTCAGCTCTCCAGCCTCATCAATGATCACATCTATTTCATGACCTGTTTTATCGCGCCAGTAATAGAGATTTATGGGTAATCCGGCATTGGTCCGCTGTTTTATCATTTCCGTTATTACCATGTTTTCAAACAGGCTGCCGCGAACAGGGTGGGATGCCAACTGGGCAGGGCTGGTGATACCCAGTAAGGAACACACCAGCCCGGTATCATAAAAATAGAGCTTGGGGGTTTTTACCAGTGTTTTATTGAAATTCCGGTAGTGGGGTTTCAGCAAATAAATGATAAAACTGCTTTCAAGTATGCCGATCCATGATTGAATAGTTTTTGAGTCTGCACCTGTTTCAACAGCCAGTGAAGATAAATTGAGCTGCTGCCCTGCGCGCCCGGCCAGCAGGTGCATAAAGCGCTCAAAAACAATCAGGTCGGTTATGTTTTTTATCTGCCTCACATCCCTGTCTATATAAGTTCGGATATAGTTTGGGTACCAATCTTGCGGTGGTATTTTATTTGCCCAAACAGGTGGGTAGAATCCTTTAATCATCAAATCGTTTTCATCCAGGATTGCAAATTTCCCATGATGCAGTTCTTTTAAGCTAAAAGGCAGCAGGTTCATAAAAGCTATACGTCCAGCCAGGCTTTGGGCAATGTTTTGCTGCAGCAGAAAATTGTTGCTGCCTGTAAGAATGAATAAACCTGGCGTATTCCTGTTATCCAGTATTTCCTGTAAATACGAGAATATTTCAGGAGTCCGCTGCACTTCGTCCAATATAGCACCATCTTTATATTGAGTCAGAAAACCACGGGGATCTTCCAACGCAAACCGCCTGGAGTCGGGGTTCTCCAGTGATACATACGGTTTCTCCTTAAACAGGTCCTTAACCAGCGTTGTCTTACCAGATTGCCTGGGACCAGTAACTGCTATTGCCTTAAAAGATGCTGCTAGTTGCTTTATTTTATCCGCAGCTATGCGCTTTATCATAGGCGCAAAAGTAGATTAATTTTGTCCGAATTCGGAATTCAATTCCGGATTTGGACAAAATAGAATTTATGTTGTTATTTCTTTTGTTGTTATTTTTTTATTGGCTCTGCGGGTTTTATTTTCAGGCTTTCAGGCAGGGCTGCATAATGACTTTTAACAGTTGCATCATCAATTGCTGCATTATAAATGGTGAGCATAGCTATATTTCCAGAGCTGCATTCCATTCCTGTTGAATAATTATCGTCTTGCAGGAAACGTAGGGTTTTACTGGCATCGTATACCGCATAATCGAAATCTGCATCACTAAAGCCATCCACATAGGATCCATTTACAAACAACTTAACGGTTTTGGTTGCCCCATCACGGGTAATTACTACAAATGCATAAGCACCTCTGGTAAAAAGATCGCCGGATACAGTACCGGGCCCCCTGAAGGTACAGGCGTCGTCATTATCATATAACCCCATATCAACAGAAAGATTTTTATAATCTATAAGTTTGCGGTAGCCACTTATGCTGTCGAGTTCTGCATAAAGCTCAATGGTATATGACCCTGATTGTATGAAATTGGAGGTATCATTAAAAATGAATCCACATTGTTTATCGAAATGACATACAGGTCGTGTGATCTTTATTTTACCAAATATAAAGGTATGATCGGAATAGGATGGAGTACACACAGCTGTCATTTTCTGGTGTGTACTGCTGTCCCAAAGAGAATGATTGAAATTGAAATTATATGCATTCTGGGCATTGGCATTATTTACCTGCAGCAGAAACAAAGGTAAAATCCAGGATAAGTATCTCATATGCTATGATTCAGGCCACGATATTAATAATTGCTGAGATGGAATCAAATGACCTTTATCAATCAAAGTATTGATAAACATCAACAAACAGTTAGTTCATAATGTTGTTAAGTAATTATATTTGATTTTATTTTTTCGAGTTTGATAAGACCAGCATGATTGTTATTTACAGTAATGAATAATACTGACAACAATCAGGGTAATTTATGACGGTAATCATTATACAGAAATAGTTGTCCTTATATCTTTGCCATGTGGTTTAATAGTGAGTTAGTTATTCATGGTTTAGGTTTTGAATAATAAAAGCATGGCAACAGAGGCACGGTTTCTACCGTGCCTTAGCCATTCTTCTCTTATTCTTCAATAGCGGATTACAATAGGTAGATTATTAATTGTAAGCGCTTTATATTGTCAGGTATTATAAAAGAATAATCCCCGCAGTTTGCGGGGATTATTCTTTTATAACCTAAAGAGCGCAAAATTATTCTTTTGTAAATTTATAATTGCCTTTACAGAAGCCTTTATTGAGTTTTCTCAGAAAATATACATCACATACACCACTTTCGGTATAAGGAATCTTAATAAATTTAGATTCACCAATCCATACGAAATCTTTTTCCATTTGTCCTTCGCCAGTCAGGAAACAAACCTGGCAAGGGGCATTTCCTTCTTTTATATCCACCTCGACATGTGAAAACTCCTTATTGCTTACTTTAATGTAAGTTGGAACCGGGTCAAGAAATATGTACTTCTCATCTTCCAGGTAATCTGGCGGAAAAACCGGATGTTTTGGTGTCAGATCCAACTCGTGTGCATAAATATTTGCATGCTTTGTAGCATGCTTTTGGAGGTTTGTTTCCATTTATTCAATTTTAAATTTAAAAAATTAAAATAATAAATTAATAATACGCAATGGCAATATTTAATTAGTAATTTGTTTGGAGCGGGTATATTAACAAAGGTGATAAGCTGTCTGGCGATAGAATTCAGGTTAATGATATTTCAAGTCGAATTTAAATAATCAAAATGCAATTGTGCATTTTCTAGATAACTCAATAATATTTAACCGTAAATATAGTAAAAGTTATTAGAAATATATGATTCATTCAAAATTAAAAAATTTCAATTTTTAACTTTTGACCATTATCTGCACTAAAATACTGCAAATAATTAACTAATTACCAAAAAACTGAATCTTTTACTTTTGTATGACCATCTGAATAGTCCAAGGTTTAATTCGATTCAAAATAAATTGAACTTGGAATGTTGTAGAATATATAATATGTACTAAGTCTATAAAACAATAAAATTAACATAATGTTTAATTGGTTCCACCACCATAGATATCGATAAAAAAATGGGATTATAAAGAAGATGGAATCCTGCATTCAAACTTTTCATGAAAAATAAATTCTGAGGATAAGTATTGTAATAAAAATTTGTAATAATATAATAGGTATTGGATTCTTTAAAATTTGAAATTGTAAGTAACGCTAGGCAAAATAGGTAAGATGTAAACCTCATAAACGGTCAATTTTACGCCTGAAGAACTGCCAACTGTTCCTTCACTGTCTACATAAAGGAAATAGGGGTTTTTACGATCATAAACATTATAAATAGAAAAGGTCCAGCTTCCCTGCCATTTATGGGGTTTGGCATGTTGCGGGGTATATGTAGCAGCTATGTCGAGCCTGTCGTATGCAGGTTCACGGTATGCATTTATTTTGCTGAATTGTTCTTGTACCTGGCCACCTATAAAATAATAAGCGGTTGGGAGGGTAATTGCATTACCTGAGCCATATACGAATACCGACGAAATATTCCATTTTTTATTTATTTGGTAGCTTGCTACTACTGAAACATCATGTCGGCGGTCGTACTTGGCAGGAAACATCTGTCCATTGTTAAGGTCAGGGAATATCTGATTGGTCCACGATAGGGTATAGCCAACCCATCCGGTAAATTTGCCCTGTGTTTTATTTACGAAAAATTCAGCGCCATATGAAGTGCCTTTTCCGGTAACATAGGATAATTCAGGATCAATCAGATTATTAGGTACATAACTGTTTTTATATTGCAGTTGATTCTGCATGTCTTTATAATAGAGCTCAACAGATGTTTCCAGCTTATTGTCCAGAAAATTGCGGAAGTAGCCGGCAGAGTATTGCCACGCAATTTCTGGTTTAATTATATAGGTACTCGGTACCCAGACATCAGTAGGGAGTGTACTCCCGTTGTCAGATACCAGATGCAGATATTGGTACGTTCGGGATATGCTGGTTTTTAAAGATGAATTTTCATTCAAAGTAAACCGCATATTAAACCGTGGCTCCCATCCCGAATAAGTTTTTACCGGTTGATTTTTAGAGAAATGTATCGTATCAACCGGATTATGGAACTGATCGAAATTGTAACCTGTATATGGCCCCACCTGCTCAAACCAGGAGTAGCGGAGGCCTATATTTATTTTCCACCATTTTGCCGGGTCAAAGTCATCAAGCAGGTAGGCTCCGGCCTCATGAGCATACTTAATGAGCGAATTATCTGGTTGGAGTACAATAGTATCTATGCGCCCGGAAATCTGGTTGGGTATAAATTTGTGATGTGTATATGCGATTCCCGCCTTAAAGTGGTGATGGAAGCTGCTGTAATAATCAAGGTCGCTTTTGGCATTATAATCCTCTATTCCGGAAGATAGTCTTACACCATATTCATTCTCATTGAAGTTGGATGCGAAATTGTATGCATTATAAACCGCTGTAGTATTTAAGAACAACTGATCGGTAAATTGATGATTCCACCGGACAGTGGCAGTTGTATTACCCCAGGGTATATTAGCGCTGAAATGACCGTTCGAACTGGTATATTTGAATTTATCCAGTCCCATATACCCGCTCAGGTATACCCGGTCATGCTTGCCAAGTATGTAATTGGCTTTAAGGTTGGCATCGTAAAAATAATAACCGGAAGTTTTAAGAGCACTAACAAATGGTCGGGCTACATAATCAATGTAGGTGCGCCTGCCAGATACAATGAACGATCCTTTATTCTTCTTTATTGGCCCCTGCAACGAAAGGCGCGAGGCAATAAGCCCTATCCCACCTTCGGCATGAAACTCTTTCATATTGCCTTCCTTCATATACACATCGACTACTGAGGACAGTCTGCCACCATAATTGGCCGGCGCGCCTCCTTTTATCAGTGTTACATCCTTGATGGCATCTGAATTGAAAATAGAAAAGAACCCAAACAAGTGGCCGGTATTATACACTACAGCATCATCAAGCAATACCAGGTTCTGATCCGGGCCGCCTCCACGTACATAGAAACCTGAATTACCTTCGCCTGCCGATTGTACTCCGGGGAGCAATTGCAATGTTTTCAGGATATCTACCTCACCGAAAAGAACCGGTAAAGTTTTAATCCGTTCAAGTGACAATGTTACTGTGCCCATCTCCGAATTTTTGACATTTTCATCTTTACGTTTTGTGGAGACACTTACTTCATTCAACGTTGTGGCGCTTTTCAGTTCGGCATTATAAGCGAGGTTACTGCTTAGGTCCATCTGGAGATTAATGGGGCTATACCCGACATACGAGAATATTACAGTATAAGTTCCCGGCTTTACCGATACCGAGTAGAAGCCATAACTATTACTCTGGCTTCCCTGGTCGGCCTCCTTTACAAAAACAGTACCTCCTATTATCGATTCGCCCGAAGCGGCATCACGCATATAACCGCTTAGTGTTACCGATTGGGCGCTTACAAAAGCAGGCAATGACAGCGCTAAGAAAAAAAGGGTGAGACTGATCAGGACAAATTTATGAAATTTCATCATAATGGGTGATAGTTTTTCAGTATATCTTCAAAGGTCTATTTTTAGTATTATGTATTTAAATTATATATATATAGGTAGTTTATTGTTTAAATAAATTACTTGATACGGTTTGCCATAAATCCATTATGAAGTTTATCATCATATATGTGTATCAAAGGCTGTCAAGTATTTCACCGCATTCCATCATTTTTTTTCCAAAATAGGGGTTTTTTATTTCTGCTTCTTCACTTAGCCAGCTAGCTCCTTTTTCATTAAAAGCCATAGGGCAATATTGATGATAAATGCCCGCGTGTTTAAGGTCGGCTTGCCTCACTAATCCGTAAAATGCACTTGAAATCAGGCCAAAAGCCAGTCGTTGTTTTTCACAGGTTTCATCATGTATGGCAAATATTAATTCCGACTGGTTTTTTATAGTATCTAAATAAGGCTTTAGAACGGGACGGTGGACACTGTCTGATTCCAGATAGGTTAAAAAAAGGCCAGCCATTACATCCAGTTTCAGTGCGGCACTGTCGGCTTCAGCGGCTTTTGTTGCTACCAGTGCGTTTTTGAGCCCATAATATTTAGATACCAGATTTATTATCATGGTAGTACCGGTATTATCCAGTTTGCTGCTTACCGGCAATTTTGAAGCTGCTGGCTTCTCGCCCGAGGCATAGACTTTATTCGGATGTTCCTGATCATTGCAGGCGGTAAGAAATAGAATGCAAATGATGGGAAGCAGGCAGATATAGCGCATATCAATGGATTTTCGGTACAAAAGTAAAGGATTGAAAGCAATGTAATACTCTGTTTGAATTTTATTACGGGAATATTAGAGTAATCCAGACTGCCATGAAAATTGCATAGGAAAATTACCAATTATGCACTCCCGCAGTTTAACATTTTTTTTATATTGCCAACTGCATATTAATTTGGGGCAATAAACAATACTTATTATCATTACCACAAGATGGCACATGAAGAAAAAAAACAGCAGCAACAAACCGGCAGTGCAAAAAGGGGGGCATTACTAAATGAGGTCGTTCAAACTGCAAATAACAATCTTAGCGCCAGCCTTGCAGTTGGCATAATTTCACTGGCATTAACAGTTATTGCTCTTTGCATAGTATCAGGCCTTGTGTATTGCTTATATACTCCCGACATTGATGCAATAAAAAATGCTGCCGCCCCTTTATCTATTTTCAGAATCACCATGTTCCATCCTGAACCGGTGGAGAGAACACAGTTTCAGCTGTTTATTCTGCTGATGCCGGTGTTTGTATTTATGTTCTATTCACTGGTGAGCAGAAAGAAAGAATACTTTATCAATAACCCTGGCTTTGCGCGTTCTATAAACTATGTGGCATTTGCTGTGTTTCTGATTTACCTGGTGGTAATGCTTAACGAACCACTTAAACAAACCAAACTCCATGATAAAGTCAACGCCTATTTTTTTGAAGAATTGCTAAGCGGTAAATACACAATTTTCGCCCTGATTGTATATGGTTTACTTGCCTATCTTTTCCTGCTTTGCAAGGATAAAGTACCCGCTAGGATATTGGGCAATATCATGGGTGCTGCTGCATGGTGCTGTGCAGGTTTTGCCATTTATGAGGTCATTGTTTATAATACCTTTCATCTTACCGATCAGAATTTTGGTACACATATGGAGACCAATGCTGTACTCTATTCAGTAACACAGGTATTTGCAGGTAAATCGCTGCTGGTTGATTTCAACGCTCAATACGGCCTTTATGCATGGATACTGAAACCCCTGTTCAGCATTACTGGCCTTACTATAGAGAAGTTTACGGCCACTATGGCTGTTTTGAACGGATTGAGCTATCTTTTTCTCTACCTCGCAATTAAGAAAATAATACGCAATGGTATTTTTGCATTGGTTGTATTTTTTAGCCTGTTGTTCTGGCAATACTGGCATTTGCGTGTTGGAATTGAGGAGGCCTCAAATCCCAGCTATTATTTTCAGTACTGGCCAGTCAGGTTATTTTTCCCATGCCTTGTTTTTTACCTGTTTACCAGTTTCCTCTATGCCGGTCGGTCAGTACAGGGTTATTTACTGCCTCTACTGGCTTTTGCGGCATCCTTAGGCTTACTATGGAACCTCGACAGCGGCCTGGTGGCTTTTGGGGCCGCTTGCGCCGGCCTGGCAATTTCGGCCGTTCATAATGTTCCTGATATAAGGTCTGCGTTTAGCAGGATAACAGTTTATGCTGCCTGGATGGGTGGTGCCCTGTTATTACTTATGGCAGTATTTGCTGTTTCTACAAAAATGCATTCGGGTCATTGGCCTGAACTGGCGCGGTTTACAGCTTTCCAGAAGCAATTTTATATTTCAGGGTATTTCATGTTGCCAATGACTGCCATTCACTTCTGGAATGTTGTAGCCCTTGTATATATAATTGCAGCTATTTACGTGGTAAATGATATCCGGAAAACAACAGATCCGGTAGTGCCGGTTATTGGCTTTCTGGTTATATTGGGTATGGGACTGTTTACTTATTTTCAGGGCCGCTCCTACGATCTTACCCTTATAATTGTAATGTACCCTGCAATTATTATAGCCGGTATTTTTTGCAATAGATTAACCCCGGAAATCAATGGGTTTAAAATCAGCTATCACGAGAGCCTGTTGTTCTTTTTTCTTCCTTTTTTCTTTCTGGCCGATGGCGCACTCTCTATGGTATATTTTGCGCCGGATATCCACACCCTTGCTGCAACCAATAAACTACTGAATGATAATATCGCAGCAAAGGAATTTGAAGATCAGATAGCCTTTATAAAAAAGCATGTGCCGGAACATGATACAGTGATCATTATTTCCAAAGACTTTGAAAGTTATTACTATGCTGCTGGCAATTATTTTAATCCGCTAAATATACCTGGTTCTACCGAATTATTTCTTAGGTCTGATTTTGATGAACTGATGCATATGGCAGGAACGACCCGGTACCCGGTAATTTATGACGCAGTAAACGTATGGGAATATTCAGATTCGATAGTAACACTACTTTCGCAAAACACAGAAATAAGGGATGAGATGCCCGATCACAGCCTTGTGTTTTTAGAACCTGTGAAACAGAAATCCCGCAGGCTGACTAACGGCCGGAGAGTAATGTATTCTGATTACCTTGATGGATTCAGGCGGTACATGGTGGACAAATACCAGCTTGACATGGGTGATAAATTTACACTGGAATTATTAATCAGGCTGGATCCCTCAAAGCTCAAAAGAAATGAAGTCGTTTTCTCTACTGCTGCCAAGGCCACGCCAAATTGCGGTTTCTTTATGCGGCAGCATGGCGATAAGCTTAATGAGTATGCCTTTACTTATGGCAATGGTAGCAATTGGTGCGACAGCGTTATCTTCGATTTGCGCACAGATACCGAAAACTACCTTGTTCTGAAGGTGCAGAAAAATATCATTACGGCATATAATAATGGTATACAATACAGCCAGGTTAATACAGCAAGTGCCATGAAAAACAGTGAGGGTACTTTTGCTTTTAATCCGTTTTATTCGGGTAGGGTAGAAGAGGTGATGCTTATGGATGAATAGTTTGATGAATTTATCATTGGTTCTATCATTGGTTTTTTTGTTATTAGTTATTTGGTTTTTAGATACTGGTTATTTTATTCTAGAAAAAATTATTCAAATTCTCCATAGTGAGGAATGCTGTTATTCTTAGGTAAACTCGCTTTTTTGATTAGTTGATTTGGCTCAAAGATTACCTGTTGGTAGCCTATATTGTAAATTAGTAAACAACAACGAAGTAATAAAGGATTAGCATATAAATAATCGGATAAATTCTTTGTTAAAGCAAATGATACTTTATTTCGCCATTGGCTGAATAAACTGTTAGAAAATCAGGTTTTCGAAAGGAAGTTAGTTATTTTAAATAAATATTTGCGAAAGTGATTTTTTACTATTATTATTGTGAGGTTAAAATAGTTTTCGATAATTAAACAATACCAGAGTATAATATGGAATAGATAAACATTTAAATAATGGTA
>CAILLK010000039.1 GCA_903835005.1 uncultured Bacteroidota bacterium
ACCAAAGAATATTCCCATTCACGCAACGAATGGGATATAATGAGATAATCGTAAATTATATTATATCATTCATCAGCAAGGGTTTCAGCGTTTGCCATTATCCCATTGCTTTTTTTTGAGACAATGGGATAACCAAACAAAAAGCTTTCCCTCTCGTTCGCGTTTGAAACGCGAATGCCCCGGCAGTGCGTTTGTAACGCACGAATAATTTTTTATCTTTGAAATATGTCTAAAGATAGGCACACTATTAATGATCAGTATGGTACTTATTTTCTAACCTTCACGGTTACGGATTGGGTAGATGTTTTTACGCGTATCGATTATAAGCAGATTATTATTGATTCGTTGAATTTTGCTGAAGAGGAGCGTGGCCTGGAATGTTTTGCATGGGTATTAATGAGCAATCATATGCATCTGGTTGCACGAACAGCCGCCCCCTTCCGGATGTCGGATTTTATGCGTGATTTTAAAAAGTTTACCTCTAAGAAGATTGTTGAAACTATTCAAACAATTAATGAAAGCAGGCGGGAATGGTTGCTGCACAGATTTGCGTTTGAAGCGCATATTACAGGCAGGGCTGAAAACTTTAAGCTATGGCAGGATGGCGGGCATCCTGTTTGCCTGGATGGAAATACGGAAATGTACCGGCAAAGAATAAACTATATACACCTGAACCCCGTGACAAATGATAGTGGATAATGCGGCTGATTATTTGTTTAGCAGCGCCAGAGATTATGAGGGCAAGAAGGGTTTGGTAAAGGTAAGAGTTGCCTGGTAGCGATAGGGCGGTATGGCGTTACAAACGCCCAACCTCTGCATTCTCGTTTTAAACGAGAACGAGTGTTAATCAAATAACTGCCGCCTCGCATGGTAATTTAAATATTTTAACTTTTTTTTACCCCCCTTTTAACTTTTTTCACTCACGAGACGGTATTAATTTTGAAGTATAAATTTCAAAACCAAAAAATCATTTTAGTTATGAAATCCAAACTGCTTCCGGTCATATTAACAGCTTCACTGACCTCTGTACTGACACTTTTTATTGTGTCGCATTTTGAAAGCAAAAAACCTTATTTTACTGTAGCCGGGGAGAATGGCGCCAGGGCCACTGCCAGCTACACAGCCTATGACAATACTGCTGCAGCGGGGGCCGGTATGGTCAACTTTGAGAATGCCGCGGCCAGATCGGTTAAGGCGGTGGTGCATGTGAAATCTACCATCAACGGGCGTACCGTAACCAGCAACAGCAATGACCTTTTCAGCCAGATGTTCGGGCCGCAGCAATACTACATTCAGCCCCAGCAGGAATCGGGCTCAGGGGTTGTCATATCGCCCGATGGCTACATTGTGACCAACAACCATGTGGTGGCCAATGGCGATGAAGTGGCTGTAACCTTTAATGATAGGTATACCACCAAGGCAAAGGTGGTGGGCACTGACCCCGGCACTGATATTGCCGTGCTGAAAATAGAGGGCAAGAAGGACCTCAGCTACCTGGAATTCGGCAACTCGGATGATGCCAGACTGGGCCAGTGGGTGCTGGCGGTGGGTTATCCGCTGTCGCTCGATGCCACTGTTACGGCGGGTATTATCAGCGCTAAAGGCCGCTCTATAGGCGTTAATAAGTCATCATCTTCTGCCATTGAGTCATTTATACAAACTGATGCGGCAGTGAATCCGGGCAACAGCGGCGGTGCACTGGTGAATACCGCCGGCCAGCTGATAGGTATTAATTCGGCCATAGCTTCGCCTACCGGTTCTTATGCGGGTTACTCTTATGCTATACCATCCAATATAGTGCGCAAGGCGGTAAATGACCTTATGAAGTATGGAGAGGTGCAGCGGGCCTACATGGGAGTAGAGTTTTTTAATTCGGCAACCGCTACTCCGGAACAAATCACTCAGTTGGGCCTCGACAGGACACCCGGCGTTTATCTGACCAGGGTATTGCCCAAAAGCGGCGCCGAAAAGGCGGGTTTGAGAAGTGGTGATTTCATAACACAGATCAATGGCCAGACCGTAAATAATGAGCCTGAACTGAAGGGACAGATAGCTCACTACCAACCGGGCGATAATATTACCGTAGCCTATACCCGCGATGGTAAAGCTTATTCGGCTATGGTGCAGCTAACCAATTACAGCGGCACTATGGATATACTGAGAGAAGAGAGCGGCCCCAAATACCTGGGCGCATCGTTCAGGCCGCTAAGCAGGGAAGAAAAAGCCAGGTTTAATATCAGCAGCGGGCTGCTGCTTACTGATCCGGGCAAAGGCGCATTGGCTAAACATAGCCAGATGGGGCAGGGGTTTGTGATTACCGGTGTGAATAATAACCTGATATCCTCGGTAGCGGACCTGAGGAAAGCTATAAGCGGCAACAAGGATATTATGATAGCGGGTTTTTATCCCGGCCGGACGGGGATGTGTTATTTCCAGGTAAACGGGCTGGATGATGCGGGTGGCGTGGAGTGATGCAAAGGCGTAAAAAGTTTACCTTAAATTTTACCACAAAGCGCACGAGGGATAACACAAAGGGCACAGCCTATTTATGTTCTGAAAGATGGGGGTAAAAAGTAAATTGCCGTTAAATTAGTTTTTTTGGGGGGCGTTATGTTGTAAAAAATTGATCTTTTACATGGCCCACGGTTGAAATTTCAGGATAATAACGGTTTCAGCCTTATACAGGCCCACAATAAACCGTTGAAACGGTTATAGGTCATTTATTTTCACACAGCCCACGGTTGATTCCGTGGGCTATGTTTTTGTGTGTCAGGCATGGATATAAGCTATAGGGTGCAAGTCCCGAGTACGCTTTACAGTAGGGAGTATTAGCCAATAGCAAGGGTGTCGCGGGTGACTGCGAATCTGAAAGAAGCTGGCGGCAAAGGTTCGGGCCAACG
>CAILLK010000040.1 GCA_903835005.1 uncultured Bacteroidota bacterium
CCGACCCTTCTATCTCTACATAGACGAGTGCCATTCCTTCGTTACCTTAGCCTTTGCCAATATCCTCGCAGAAGCACGTAAATATGGTCTATCGCTGTTCTTAGCCCACCAGTATACTGAGCAGATGGATGAACGGGTACGGGCTGCTATATTTGGAAATGTGGGAACAATGATTGCTTTTAGGGTTGGGGCACCTGATGCCGAGCATCTGGCTAAAGAATTTTATCCTGCATTTACTGAGAATGATTTTGTTCACCTGCCTCGATATTCCATGTACTTAAAGCTTATGATTGATGGGACTGTTTCGGAGGGGTTTAGTGCAAGTACTCTAGCACCCAAATTACCGAAAAAAACCGATTACTTGAATATTAACCGGCCTTAGGGCGTAGATTCTAGTAACTTAAAGGAAAAACAGTATTAGTGCAAGAATAATGAGTGCAGTTCCAAGCCACATCTTAAATGTAATATGCTCTTTGTATTTCGATTGACTAAGAAAAAAAGACATCGGGAATGCAAGTGTACTTAAAATGGCCGTTGTCGTAACGTGGAGCAAATAAATGAGCCAGGAGGAAAATAATGTTGAGACAGATACGCCAATAGCTAGCATAAGTCCATATTTATTTGAATACACTTTTTTAAGTTCCAGAAATGGATTGCGCTTTATCACTAACAGACTGATTACCCACACTAAAGTCCATCCAATTAGGTCTCCAATAAACCGCCCAGTTAAGAAGGTTGGGTAGTTTGGAGTATGGAATGTTGCGATTTTATAGAAGATTGATCCCACCCCCCCCAGCAGGACTGATAATATTATGTACAGTATACCCCGATCGAAAATTAGTTTTCGTTTTTTATTCTCTGGCCATACAAAAAATACAACTCCAATAACAGAGAGCGAAATCGCAAGTATCTGAATAAGTTTCAAATGTTCTCCGAGAATCAAAACTGCAAATATACTATTCGCAACAAAACTCAAACTTCCTATTACTTGCACTGCGAAAAAATTAGTTTCGAGTAGACCCCTGATTGTGAGAATACTTGAACAAGCTGCAATGCTTATCATTATAAACCAGTAAACAAAAAATTTCGGGTCTGTAGGTATAAAGTACAATCCGGATAAGAATAATATTCCCATACCAATCGGATGTCCAATTAGATTTGGAGAGTTGGTTATAGTGAGTGGAGAAACATCATTACTGGCAAGCCGTTTCCTGAGTGTATCCCAATATGGACCAAAAATAGAATTTATTATAACAATTAAAAACGGAGTCATTTAATCAATGATAACAAATTATTCTATCACAAGCTATTGCCAAAAAGTAGATATGCTAGCAAAATATTTTAAAATATTTGCTATTTTTGTTCGGTAAAGGATAACTCACAATTAGCAATTGAGCACAATGACTATAGAATACGATGACATTGACCCACAGAGCACTGTTGATGATTTCTCACCGGAAAAATTTGAATTATTATGCAAAAAATTGGCAAAACAATGGGCGGAAGAA
>CAILLK010000041.1 GCA_903835005.1 uncultured Bacteroidota bacterium
AAAATGTGGCAATATGAAAATGTGGCAATTCATTCAGTTGCTTTGAAGTAATTGCATGCGCATTACATATGCGTAAGAGTGGACTCTTAGTACCCTGGTGCGCCGAGTCCGTCAACTTCGGGGCTACGTTTCAGGCTGTAGTGGTTTTTGAGACTCGGCTGCAACATCTTGAAACTTCAGCTTTTAGCCTTGATTGTGCAAAGAGAGACGCTGCTAAGTCACAAAAAACTACTCACAACCTTTGTAATACGTGCGTTACAAACGCACCACCAAGGCATTCGCGTTACAAACACGAACGAGCGGAAAATTATTTATCATCATCTTTAGTTAGCTGATCAACGATTAAACTTGCTTTTTGCATTCTAATCTTCGCAGCCTCCAGCCTAATACGTCTATTTTTAATTATTAATTTTTTAATCACTGGATCCATATGATGTGTAAATCTTTCCCAAAATAAAGACATTATTACAAATACCAATAATAAAAAGCCGGGAGAATCTATAAATGAATCTCTTGCATAAATAGATACAAAAAAATGGATTAACAACACGATAAATTCGAATGTGATCAAAAAACATAATGTTCCTAAACTTTTAAGGAACCAATCATTTACTAAAATAGAATTCGTGAGCAATATGGATATAGTAATAATAAATATCAAGATACTTGCAATGGCATAAAAATGTAACACCTCACGATCCTTTTGTTTTTTCTCTATTCCCTCTAACCTTTCTTCATCTGCCCTTATTTTCGAAATTGTGATACTATTATAGTATTCATTTATTTTTGTTTGACTATTAATTTTTTCATTTAAAGAATCAAATAGTTTATCATAATAAATACAACTATCAATTGCTGTCTTCCCTTCATTACGATAAATATTTCTTAAAATTTTAGATATATCAGTTGCAGTTTGTAAATTATTTGTTTTATTTGATGCATCTATACATATATAAGCGTATTGCTTTGCCTTATTAATACTATCTGCATTTATCAGAAATATACAATAATCATAAGATATAAGACTAAGAGCTAATGGGCTATAATTGCATATGCAATATTTTATGCTGCTATCAAAAAAAGGTTCAGCATTTTTGTGTGGCCAACCTTCGGACAGAATTAATCCTTTTATATGCAAATTTCTAGCAAAACCATATATGTCATTGAGCGTATCTGTTTTACTTTCTGAATATTTAATATATTTATCAGATGAATCTAATAAACTAGGATTTTGAGTTACTTTTGCTTTTAAATAGAAAATGTCAGCTAATTGAGTATATGTCCTATTATATATTCTGAAAAATTTAGTTTGATAATTGGGCAAATTATTAATTGATACTCTCAATAAATCAATGGCCTCGTCATAGTTTTTTTTATATTTAAGAATAATGGCTTTTTCTTTATTTGCGTATGCAATTCCTACATTAAAATTATTTTTTACGGAAAGTTGCAATGCTTTATCAAGATATTCTGTTGCCTCTGTATAATTACCTGCATTAGAAATATATGCTGCTAAGAAAACGTAAGATATAGATTTTAATGTATCATTATTAATTTCATTCGCAATAGTATTCATTTCAGTACATGATTTGCGTGTATTTTCCGAATTACCAGCATATAAATAAATATGATAAAGTTCATTCCATATGAAAAATCTATCAACTTTATTTTCTATTACCCTAAGCTGATTGATCAACTCTGTAGAATCTTTCTTATTTATTGCTAAAAGCTGAATGCTTTGAAGGGAACAAATTAAAATAAACAAGTAGCTTATTCTTATCATCGATTTAGTTATTTAAATATGTATTTTCACGCCAATTTATTCTTCTCTTTCTTTTTACTTTATTACTATCAGCAAATAACCCTGCTATAAATTTAGTTATTCGATTTATTTGGTTTCAAAGTGCGGTATTGATTTTCTACATCCCAATCCTAAACCTTCAAAAAACCCAACTCATAAACCATAGGTTGTAATTTTTCAGTCAATACTTTATAAACATCTTCAAAGCTCTTGAAACTAACAGGAGGAAAATCTCCACTGGCATTTCGTGCCTGTAGTGCCTTCCGGATCTGATACCAGCCTACATCGGCCCGGTTTAATTTTAATTCATCTCTTACGGTTCTTACATCCGTATGCGCAAAATAGGCCTGCCATAATTTTTTACCTTCCTGCAATACTGCTTTTGATTCATCTGATAGTTCTTTGCCGGCTAAGTACTG
Organism: uncultured Bacteroidota bacterium; assembly: GCA_903835005.1. Lineage (GTDB taxonomy): Bacteria > Bacteroidota > Bacteroidia > Chitinophagales > Chitinophagaceae > Nemorincola. The sequence continues at coordinate 2,221 of CAILLK010000041.1, forward strand.
CACCATAAAATCTGATTCAAAGCGATCTGGGGCATTAACTTCAGCTTCAGTAAATGGAATAAAATGATTGACAATACTCCATGTTCGGCCGTTCCACTCCAGGTCATTTGCACTAGCTGTTAAATTGCTTCCATTAAACAACATCCAGATGAGACAATCATTTTTAAATTCATCGGTCAGTGGCTGGTTTGGCTGGAGAAACTGATCTCGGTCATTGAGCCAGGTGGGTTTAATAAGGCGACGGATAGAGAATACAATTGCGATTTCTTCAAGATTATCTGGATTTATGAAATAACCTCGAGCACTTCCATAACCAGAAGAAAATATCACAGTTTGAGATGTAGCGTGTTGTAAATCATTTCCACCACTCAGCATATATCCAATCGCACCATTAGACCAGTTTGTGCCCCGCAAATCTTTTGTAGCTGTGGCTGGAACTACTGCATTTTTAAGAGGTATAACTTCCTGACTATTTGTTTTAGGACGTAAAATCCAATTTGTCAATAACTGATTTTCTGGTATCGCATAAAAAGTCCGCTCACCAATAGGTTCTGCATTTTTATTAAGTACTTCTGTGTACACTTTATCTAATGGCGTTAGGCTTGCATTATTCATATCGGTTTTCCATACCAGGAAACCAATTGGAAAATCGCCTTTTAATCCATCAAACGCCTTACTATGAACAACGAATCCCCCCAAATAGTTTGCTTTCCAAATATTTCTGAACTGATCCAAAGTTGGCGCAGTGATATACTTCAATTTACTGAAAATGGCAACAGTTGCAGTGGGAATTTCTTTTGCCACACGAGCCAAAAATTGCATGAATAACTCATTGCTTGCTTTACCATAACCATCCATGCCGGTCGCTGCAAATTTTGTCTTTGCTACTCCTGCCTTATTTTCTGTGGTTGAACCTACTCCTGTATTTTCTGCATTTGTTGCCTCAGCATAAGGAGGATTGAACAATATCAATATTTTCTTCTTTCCATCGGCAATTGCATCCCGCAAGCTTTGGGGTAATTTGTTGGTAATGGTGTAATCAATTTTACCATCGCTGGTAATATCATCGTTTAAATAGTCGTATTGAAAACGCTGTGCGGCAACACAGGTTTTTGTTGCTTTCATTACATCCACATCGGCCTGGTCGAGGGTACTCATATAAATGTTTCGCGGGTTACTGTGCTTTACTTCCAGGTTGCCCACGCCGCAGCACATATCCCACAGGATATATTCTTTTTGCCAGTTTTTGCCCAGCACTTCTGTGAGTTTGTCGTAGGCTTTATCTACCACAATGAGGGGTGTGTAAAAGGCCCCTTTGAAACTGCGTTCGTCCAGTGGTATTAAGCTGTCCCGGCGTTCCAATAAATAATTACGGTATTCCTGAGCCGGTGGCCGGTCGTATATTGCCCAAAACTGGCGGTAGCCTTCGCGGTTGCCCAACTCATAGAGTTTGCCACCAAGGGAAAAAACGGGCTGGTTACCTTTGTGCAGCAGTTCGGCAGGCAGATCATTATGCGTACTTACCGTACCATCGCTCATGATGTCGGCAAAAAAAAGCAGGGAATAATCATCTTCCGCAATCCCTTTTATTTCCCGGCCAATCATTGTAACCCATTTGTCGAAGACCTGCTTCAGATTGTCGGGGGTGATCTGTGTGCGTATAATGTCGCCACTTTTAATGGCGTTTTTTATGGTAGCAATAAACTCTTCCTCATGAGTCTCCAGGCGAAAGGAAACGAAGTAAGTACCTATATGCGCCGATACAGCATCTAATGCCTCCTGTGAATAGTTGCTTCCGCTTTTGCCCCACTTTATTGTTTTCTTTTTAAGGAAAGGAATAACATCGGAGCTTTTCATTATAGCCGCCTTCTGCGTATCTATAACCACAAGAAAGGGCGGGACATAATCGCCATTATCCAAAGCCTGCTGCACATAATGCAACAGTTGGGTGAACATAGCATAGGTGCTTACCTTATGACTATCTTTTGCCTCAAACCAGATTTCTTTTGTCTGGATATCGATCAGGTTTTTATTATAGCCTTTCAGCCCCAGCGCTTTGATGTAAATATCCTTTACATCTTCTTCGCTCCGTGCATGCTGTAGTTTTTCGTAAAGGCTCATTTTTCAAATTTAGGGAAGTAAGGTGAAAAATATTCGCCGCTGCTATAGAGGCCGTTGATTGTTACAGGTGAACATTCTTTGATTAATGTGTTGTCGCGTATTTCGTTGAGGCTAAGGGGCATATGATTTGTTTGGTGAAGTGTGTATAAAAATAGTGTTTTTATGGATAGGTGGGTAATTTGTGTGACCACCTCCCTCCCGGGGACACCGGGAGTACTCCTCCTTGAAAAAAGGATAACCACCTCCCTCCCGGGGACACCGGGAGTACTCCTCCTTGAAAAAAGGAGGAGAGTTTCTGGATGGGCGGTTCGATCACCCATGTCTTGGCTTAATGCCAAGCCGGTCCCATCTTCGAAAATGAAGAGGGGAGTTTGCAAAATTTCTGATGGGCGCGTCAGAGACGGATTCAATCCGTCTCTACACGTATCCGGAGGAAGGAGCATTTACGAAGCGGGAGCGTGTTTCCGGATGGGCGGTTCGATCACCCCTGTCTTGGCTTAATGCCAAGCCGGTCCCCTCTTCGGAAATGAAGAGGGGAGTTTGCAAAATTCCTGATGGGTGCGACTGAGACAGATTCAATCCGTCTCTACCTTATTCCGAAATTTTTTGCACGATAGCAATCCGCACTTGAAACGTGCTATGGCCACTGAAGCCCAATAGCAGGAATGTAGCCTGGACAAAAAAAATTATTGACGATTAGCGGGAGCGACTTTTTCAATTTAGCCTGATCTGATAAAAACAGTTTCTTTAACTTGCACTCTTATCAGGTACCGGAATCAATTATGGATAACGCAATTATCAGGGTCAATAACCTTGTAAAAAAATACGGAGAGTTTGAAGCGGTAAAGGGAATCACTTTTGAGGTGAAGGAAGGGGAGATTTTCGGTTTACTGGGCCCGAACGGCGCAGGCAAAACCACTACCCTGGAAATACTCGAAACCCTGCGCAAGAAGACATCGGGCGAAGTAATGGTTGATGGCAAGGACCTTGATAAAGAACCCCAGGCTATTAAGAATGTGATAGGCGTACAGTTGCAGGCGGCGGGCTACTACCCAAACCTCAACCTGAAGCAGATAATAGCCCTTTTCTCCGGGCTCTACAACAAAAGCGTTGACCCTATGACGTTGCTGGACACCGTGAACCTGAGAGACAAAGCAAAGAGCAAATTCAAAGAACTATCGGGCGGCCAGAAACAGCGTTTTTCTATTGCTACAACCCTGATCAATGATCCAAAAATTATATTCCTCGATGAGCCCACTACCGGCCTTGACCCGCAGGCCCGCCGCAATCTGTGGGACCTGATAAAGCAACTGCGCGAGCGGGGCGCTACGGTAGTTATCACCACCCACTATATGGACGAAGCCGAAGAACTCTGTGAGCGTGTAGCCATTATAGACAGCGGCCAGATAATAGCCCTCAGCTCGCCTAATGAACTGATAGATAAATTGCTTGCCAGCGGTTTTAAACGACCGAAGGCGGTAAGGGAAGCCAGCCTTGAGGATGTATTCCTGAACATGACCGGTAAGGAGTGGAGAGAAGGTTAGGCGCTCTACTTTGTTTTATTATTATCTGATATCCGGATGCAGGCCTGAACTAATATTTGGTTATGATTGCCTGGCAGATTATTTGCGTACCACTTACCACCCTGATCGCATAAACACCAGGCTCGAGATTGCAGGGTATCTGCATTGATCCGTTCTCAATAACTGATTTTACATTTAACCGGTTACGCCCCAGCATATCCACACATTCAACAGAAACCGTCTGGCCAATAAGACCGCTTGTGCCATTCAGAACTATCTGGCTGCCAACCGGATTTACCACAGATATGTATTCTGTATTCATTGAATGATTAACTACTGAGGAAGGCAGGATCTCGGGGTCTGGCAAACTTGTTCCGGTGGTATTAGCGCTTAATAATAGATCAACGAGTATCGGGTATTTATTCGACATCTGGAACAGCGCATTGATGACAGAAGGCGGAGCAGAAGTATTGGTTGGCGCATCGTTAACTGAAATACTTAGCCGGTGCCCGTCATTACCTAATACATGGCACGAATGAGGTATGTAAGAGATATAGTTGGCACCATTAATAATCCAGGGAGAAAGAAAAATATGGTCATACCAGTCTTTAGCGCCACCACTTGTGCCACAGGAATTGGGAACAGACCCTGATTGCCTTGTGGAGGTAGTAAGAAACGATGTATAGGCTGCAGGATTGCCGTCCCAGTCGCCACTTGAGGCAGTAGGAGGGTAGGTGAATACACCATCGGGATAAAATGGCGGGTCATAATAACGGAAATTGGTGTCTGCCGGATTAGTCAGGGTTTGATAAACCGGTTCACTTGTATTTCTCAGGTTAAAGTCGCCCATATTGATCATATTGGCCAAGTGGGTAAAGTGGTTTTTTATATCTGCCATTTCTGCTGATATCTGAGCGCCGCGTTCCGATTGATTGCCATTACCTGAGATATCATGGTTATCGGTTACGTAAAGGTAGGTGGTATCATGTGTTGTGGCCAGGTTCGGGTCCAGGTAAAAGAATTTGTACGTATCAAAATCTTCATTGCCGGATCCGCTGTTATAGAAGCACGTGATTCCGAGATAGCCTAATTTCTGCTGGTTATAAAAAACCAGGCATTCGGTATTAGACCCTGAAAAATTGGTATTCATGCAATAGTTAAACCGGCCGGGATAAGCTGCATTCAAGGCATACTGCAAAATGGAATCCTGAAAGCCAACAGAACCAGTATAATTATAAATACCGGGTATTGTTTGCAAAGAAGCCATTTTTTCCAGGCCGATAATATCCGGATTGGCATATTGCACTATTGTTTCAAGATAAGCATTATATACACTGTTTGGTCCCTGGCACGGCGGTAAAGTGCCGTTATATTCGCCATAACCCAGCACGTTGTAGGCCATTACCCGAAGTGTATCTGTTTGGGCGTATGAGACAGAGTTGATAAAGGTAATTATACCGATACACAGAGCTGTTAAACTTGATTTTTTCATAATTAATTAAATTAATTCCCGTAGGTAATCTGGTACTGATGTACCTTATTGGTTGCATCACCCGCATCCTGCCGGGTACCGGTCATTATCGAAATTCCAATCAGGATAAAAACTATGACTGCAAATAATCCCTGGTTTTTATTGATCATAAACCTGATTATTAAAAATGTCCGCTATCTTTTTTAGTGATAGCGGACATTGTGTTAAACAATAAGATTCAATTTTAGTGCTGGTTACCAGCCGTACCGGTTGCACCGCTTGGGTAGCAGCCCATATCAGCGTTAGGCGGAGTAATATAGGTAGGACCATAAACCGGATCCTGTATAATTCCTGTTGGAACATGAGGAGTAAACCCAGTGTAACCCTTACCGATAGCCGGAGAACCAGCCTGCAGATGGAAATCAAAACCACTGATGTAGTTGATGTTGATATTAGCAGAAGTTCCAAGATCGAAACTGGCGAACATAGGGTTGTTTTTACCAACCAGAGAAGGAGCATCATAAGTTGCGCCAAGTACATAGCCGGTTGGAAGATAAGTAGAAGGAGTTGGAATATCTGTTGACTGAGGAATAGTGATATATCCTACAGGATAGAACTGATCTACCAAAGAATCAGCATCGCCATACTGGAAGTTGTAGCCATAGTGCATATCGGCGGTATCAGCAATAGTTGTCGTTCCGTTTACAATACGGTAGCCGAACTTACAATCTGCAATCAGGTTGTTATAGCAATGTCCGAAAGCGCCCTGCTCATAATCAATATCACCACCGCGGCCGGTCTGTATCTGCCTGTAACCGCCATTTACATAGGTATTGTTGTAGTACTCAGCCTGTGCTACAGGAGCAGTAGTACTTGTACCTTTGTCAGATACTTTTGTTCCGTTTGTAGCACAACCAATAAACATATTAAATGAAGCTATTCCAACACCACCCTGTTTTGGATTGATACAGTCACCACCCTGATAACCTTCTTTTTCGAATGTGCTGCGCTGAATAATAAATTTGCCGTTCGGACGCATTCCGTCATCAACACCTCCATACATCCATGAATCTTCAAAAACCAATATTCCGTTGTAGTTGGTAAAGTTAATGGCCCATGCAGTTGATCCTGCCTTATCTCCGCTCATAGGCGGTGTAGTACTCCAGGTACCTCCCACAAACTCGAGGTGAGTCCATTTGAACACACAAAGCGGGCACGAAGTATCACACGAAAATCCCAACCAGAGTTTCTGGCTGGTATAGGCAGGATCGAGTGATGGATTTCCTGCGGTATTTGTGTTATCCTGCTTGCTGATGCTCTTTACGGTGATCCAGTTGGCTGAATCCTTGGTACCCAGGGAAATGAATACACCCATAATATGGAAATAAGCCTGAGAATCTTCAACGTCAATGGTAACGCCACGCTGCATCAGTAAGGTATCTCCGAAATTTACCGTAACAGGGCAGGTCATAATATAGGTCTTACCTGATACCATTGTACCTTTTAATGTACCGCAAAGGGTATCTCCGGTAAGTAACGCTCCGATTTGTGTTTGTTTCACCGAAATGACCGTAGCGTCGCTTTTTGATTTTTTACATGCCGTAAAAAGCGCAAAACTTGCTACTATCAGTGCAAGAAGGCTGAGTCTTAATTGTTTCATATTTATTGTTTTATTTGTTTTAAAAAAGGTTAATCAAACTTATACCTCAGACCGAGTATATAATTGCGGCCGGTCTGCGACTGCTCTACAAGTATCTTATGATCTTTGAGATCCTGGTAAGCAAAGTAATTAATGGGATTAGCGGGATTATTGAATGCGCTGTTCGATTCATTGATCTCAGTGATGGTTTTAGAATTAAGAATATTCTGTACTTTGAGGTATACAAAAAGATGCTTCATTATTTTCTGATCACAGGCAAAATCAAGGAATGTGGTTGCTTTCTGCCAGTAATCCAGCCCTTGCCATTGGGATGCAAGCGAAATGAATCTCCCCGTATATTGCAGCGAAAGATTGGCATTAAAGCCTGCTTTCGGATTTTTGTAGAGCAATGCAAGGTTGCCTATGTTGGCTGCTGTTCCCTGCTGAGGCCTTGTTTCAGATACGTTGAAAGGCTGGGTTTGATTTTTATTGGCAGGATTTACACCGAGGTAAGCTTCGGGCACAGTCAGTGCAGAGTGGGTATATGTATAATTGGCCGAAACCCCGAAATAATGAAAGTACTTGGTTACTACCAGCTCTGCACCGTAATTGGTTGCATTATTCGAGTCGTTATAGGGCTGAATTCCCTGTGCCGATGTTCCGGTCGGGAAAAGCCGGTATTCGATAGGATTCTGTATTACCTTATAAAACGCACCTATCAGTACCTGGTCTATTCCCTTAGGGAACAATTCATACCGTGCATCCAGGTTCTGAGCAATAGAATGGTTCAGATATGGGTTGCCATATTGTGTAAAAGTTTCGGTAGGTAAATGGTTATTCAGCAATTCTGAATACTGGGGCCGGGCAATTGATTCATAATAGGAAAAACGCAGATTCTCCTTTTTGCTCAGTTTATATTTGAGGTGAAGGCCGGGAAGAACGTCTGTATAATTATAGGTATTAGAAACAGCAGCAACCTGCTTAGGATCCAGGTCCACACTGTCGTGTACCATTGTATTTTCGAACCTGACGCCGCCCAATACTTCCAGCTTATTATCCAGCAGCAGTACTTTCGCCATAGCATAATAAGCTGCTATGTCTTCATTCTCTTTATAGGTACGCCCGTTGGCGTAAGCATCGCCTGTGCCATCACCGGGCTGAAGTATCCAGTTAGAACCATCATTTGCGCTTTGAGAGGTGAAGGGAATCCGGGTATTCTGAGGATTGAAGCTGTATTCGTTATAATAGTTGTCCCTGGTTTTGGACCTGTACATACCTCCTGCTTTAAACTCAAAATTCTGGTTAAAAAGGTTGGTATTATAGGTCAGATTCAGCATACCCTCCAGATCCTGATCTCTTGTACGTTCCCAGCTTTTGCTCATGCTTTTCAGGTCCTGACCTTGGGCTTTAATTTTGCCCGAATCCAATGCAAACTGGTTCTCTGAACTAAGTTCTGTATAATCGGGTACATCCCTTGCTGCCTGAGAAACTGCACCGGTCCAATCAAGTTTTAAACCCGGAGCTACCAAATGTTCTCCTTTCAGCATCACGTTCGCAATATGTTCCTTAGTAAAGGTGGTTCTGTCTTTATAATCCACTGTACCCAGGCCGGGTGCGGGCCTGTTTACCTGGGTAAGGACCGAATCAATCATCTGGCGTTCCTGGTATTCATTGAGCTGGGTATATAATCCGTAAAGGGTAATTGAATTCTTATCATTAAACCGGTAGTCAGCATTTAGATGAGCTGCCGAACGGATGTCCTGAGTAGAATATTTACGCAGGTACAGGTCATCAAATCCGCTTGCATTCCCAACACCCGGCTCCGAAGCAGGAGCAAAGAAAATGTCGTTGGTTTCTTTAAAGGTATTCTGGTAACTGCCCGATAGCATAACGCCCAGTTTCTTATTTTTAAGGAACCTGTTACCTATGCTCAGGCTATACAAGCTGTTAGGTGGCGCCTGTATAGGCTTTATATTCGAAATTCCCAGGGGAAAATCAGCCATAGTAGCATTGTAGGTGGGCCCGTGCTGCGTAGTGGGGTCGCTGGCCTGAATAGCGCTTTTCGGAAAACTGTTGTAATGTTCATCAAAAAGATTCTGGTTATACCCGGTAGCTGCTGTGGCGTAAATAACAAAATGATCCGGCGCTTTTTTCATTACCAGGTTGGTAACTCCACCTATCGCATTGGCTTCCATGTCCGGTGTAAGCGTTTTAAACACCTCGACACGTTCCACTACATCGGCAGGAAAAATATCGAGTGGCACATAGCGACCCTGATCGTTCGGGCTTGGTATTACCAGTCCATCCACCTCTGTATAATTATAGCGCCTGTCCATGCCCCGAATAGTAGCATACCGCGCTTCTCCGCTCGCATCATGTTGCAATTGTATGCCAGAAACCCGCTGCAATACGTTGGCTATAGTTATATCTGGCAGCAATTCAATAGCTTTTGCAGACAGTATATTCATAGTCTGCATGGAATTTTTCTCAATATTCCTGCCCTGCTCTTCACTGCCATCTTTCTGCTTACCGGTTATTTCTACTTCATTGAGTACTTTAGATGATGGTGCAAGCATCTGTTTCATATTCAGTGTCTGGTCCTGAGTCAGCGTAACATGCTCTTTGTATGTTTCAAATGACGAGTACCTGATTTCCAGGTCATATGATCCGGCCGGAACATTGGTAATTGTAAAGCTGCCATCCAGACCGGTAGCAGCGCCATACTGTGTGCCTGTAAGCAGCACAACCGCACCTATAAGAGGCTCTCCGGATGTTTTATCAGTTACAGTACCTTTGATGGTGCCTGCATAACTTTTAAAAGACAAAAACAGTAAAAAGAAAACTATAATTTTTGTAAAAAACCGCATGCTTTTTTTAAATTTTGCTCAAAAGTATCGGTCAGCAGTAAACTTTAGTTTTAAAAAAAATTTGGTAACATAACCATAATTTTAAAATAACAGAAGGTTAATTTAGAGGAAATGTTGCCTTAATATTGCGGTAACATTGCAGACAAATTTCCACTTCCGGATGCATTTCCCAAACTCTGTGTTTTCTTATCCGCAGATAATATGTTTTTAATCATGCCTCATTAAATCGCCATTATTTTATAGTTTCGTATCCTCACAGCAATTCAGATTATTTCAATGAAAAAGCGCAATACTGGTTATGTTTATTGCATCTCAGCATTGTTGCTCTTTATAGCCCTCACTCATATACCATTAGGGGCGTTTTGTCAGACAAAACCTGCCGCAGCAGCCCCCGATCTGCCCCGAACCAATCTTAAAGTAACAGAGGAGCATAAAGACAAAGACGGCAATATCATCCGCACTATTCAATTCAACAAGGGAGCCACCCGATACACGGAAACCCAGCTGATAAAAATTGCGCCCAATCTTCATTTGCAGTTTAATGCCGATACGCTCAATAAAGATTCTGTACTTATCGTCGTCTATAAATCTCACTATGTGGTTGAAGTATACTACCGCAGAAAAAAAATAAGGGAATATAAGGCGGTCTTTGGCCCCAAACCACTGCTGGATAAAAGTATGGAGGGAGACCGATGTACACCCGAGGGTTGGTTTACGATAAAAACCAAAAACGCTTCTTCAAAATACAATAAATTCCTTGGGCTGAATTACCCGAATGACAGCACCATAGCCCGTTTCAATACGATGAAAGCCAGCGGCTCCCTTCCCAAAACAGCGAAACCGGGTGGCAATGTTGGCATTCATGGCATATGGAAGCGGGGTGATGATCTTATTGAAAAAGGCGTATGCTGGACTGACGGCTGTATAGCCATAAAGAACAAGGATGTAGATGAACTCTATACTTTTGCGGGTATTGGCACGAGGGTGTTTATTAAGAAGTAGTCATTTATTACAGCTTCGCTTTCTCCTGCACAAATTGCTCATAAGCGTTTCTCCACCCCTTCCATTCATTAGCTGTTCCCAATGAGAAATTATGAAAAATGGTGATCAGCGTACTGCCTGTCTGCTCCAGTATTTTACTCATTGCCTCCAGTTTATCCATAGCTTCAGTAGCCGATAAGCCGTATTCAAAATGAGCAGTGGTATCCATAAAACAGAAAGGATGCAGGCGCAAAGGAGCAGCAGCCTCATTTTCCAGGTCGTACCACAGAAATGAATTCCCGGTGCCTGCCCTGAAACCGAGATGGCTGCCATAACCCATGCTGTAATCATGAGCTATACCATTTTTTATAAGCATGCGATAAGTTGCAGGCACCTTTACTCTTATGTAATGCTGCCTGGATATTTCGATTTGCACTCCCGATATTTCTTCCACCGCTTTCTTTTCCTGCTCCATCTTACCTGCTTCATCTGAATAGTAGGATGGATGGATGCCAGTCTCCCCGTCCCTGGCAATGTTTTTTATTACCCGTATCATAGCCGGATGTTGCGGATGAACATTTTTATCGAAAGCAGTTGTTTTAAAGGATGCCAGTATAAAATAAAGTGGCTTGCAGCCAAACTCTTTATGAATCTGCCGCAGCCACCTGAAGGAATCATAAGGGTCCTTTTGCCGCTTTTTCAATACCTGTATGCGCTCACTTATCTGGCCTACATCCATTTTTATTATCGCCCTAATATAAGCCCCCGCTATACGCGCCATTCCTTTATGCAGGTGTGAGTAGGCCATATCAATATCGTAGGTGGGCTGGAAGTGAAAATGTGCCGGTGGCAACTGTATCCCGCTCATTGCCTGCAGCTCTTTTCTGAACAGGGCCACCCACTCATCGGCCACCGGTCTTGGCAGCCACCCGTTTTTATAAAGCAGACTATTTGTTGCCGGGTAGCGGCCATGTTTATCGGGCGCAAACCGGTCATATTCCTCATATCTCGATAACAGAAAAAATAAAGAAGAAAAAAGATCGAAACCTGCAGTATATCCTTCCTGACCGGTTGGAAAAATCACCGGCAATTCTTTCCATATCCCTTTCGAAACGCTTATTGGTTTAAACCCCTTCTGCCACAATAGCCCCTCATCGGGCACCGATAAACTACCATTCAACGGCTTCCCGTAAGCAATAAAAAAGGGCAGGCCCGATACCTCGTTCTCGTTATGGGTAATCCGGTAGCTAAGTTGCATACGCTCCTTAAGCAGCCAGTCTAAAACATAGCTTAGCCTGTTGCTGGCCTGTGCGCTGTATACAACTATAGTATCCATATATCTTAAGACAGTTCTGCCAGGTTACCAAATGAATATATTTACTCAACCAATCAGCGCCTTGAAATCTATATTAAACCTGATAAGGTGCGCAAAAGATGCGCCTTTGCGTGAAAATACCCCTACACAGTTCTTTCCTTCCACATTTTATTAAACGATCGCTCAGCAAACTCCAGCTTACTTCTATCCTTGCACCAGCTTTCTTTAAACACTTTATTCACCACTTTATCTTTTATACCCGCTCCGGCCATATTCAGCAGCCTTCGGCTCAGCATAGCCCGCTTCCACAGCGCCCACGAAAAATTCTCCATATTATCGTTCAGCCGCATATCTACCATTATAGCCCTGTTCTCCAGCAGCATACCATGTATGTTTATCTTCAGCGGGCATACCTCTGTGCAGTTGCCGCACAGGCTCGATGCAAAGCTGAGGTGCTTATACTCCTCCAGCCCGTCCATATGCGGTGTTATTACCGAACCTATAGGCCCGCTGTAGGTTGCCCCGTAAGCATGGCCGCCAATGTTTTTATAAACCGGGCAGGCATTCAGGCAACTGCCGCAGCGTATGCAGTACATACTCTCCCGCACCTCCCGCCGCAGCAGGTTGGTGCGTCCGTTATCCAGCAGTATCACATACATTTCTGTCGGGCCATCTGTTTCATCAGCCTTTCTGGGGCCACTCAGTATAGAGTTATACACTGTCAATTGCTGTCCGGTGCCATAGGTAGCCAGCAGCGGCCAGAAAAGGTGCAGGTCATTCACCGATGGCAGCATTTTTTCAATACCCACCACCGATATCAGCGTTTGCGGAAATGTGCTGCACAGCCTTGCGTTTCCCTCATTCTCCGTTACGCATACCGCACCTATATCAGCCAGTAGAAAGTTGCCACCCGTTACGCCCACCTCTGCACTTATATATTTTTGCCTCAGCTTCTCGCGGGCTATTTTTGTTATTTCAGGTGGTGTCAGATTGGGTTCGGTACCCAGTTTATCATGAAAAACCCTGGCCACATCCTCCTTGCTTTTATGCATTGCAGGGGTTACTATATGGTAGGGGGGCTCGCCATCCAGTTGCTGTATATACTCCCCAAGGTCCGTCTCCACCGATTCTATACCGTTCTTTGCCAGGAAATCATTCAGATGAATCTCTTCCGTCACCATGCTTTTGGCCTTTACCACCTGCCGGGTATTCTTTTCCCGGCATATCTGCAGTATGGCCTGCTGCGCTTCTTCTTTATTCTCCGCCCATATCACCTTGCCGCCATTGGCCGTAAACCGCGCCTCAAATTGTTCCAGGTATTTATCCAGCCGCTCTATGGTCTTCCACTTTATGTTTTTTGCTTTTTGCCTTGCAGTTTCCAGGTGGTCAAACTGCTGCTTGCCCTTCACAACACTATCATTATATTTCTGAATATTAAACGACACCTTGCGTTTATGCTCCAGGTCATTAGCCTTTATTCTGCTTTTAGCAAGAAAAACGGATTGTTGTTCGGTCATAATAACTGATAAAAAATAGCTCCGGCTTTGCAAACCCGAAAATTCACTGGCTCAAAGCAAATAATTATTTCCGGCAAAAATAAGATGGCTTCATGTTACAATAGTTTAACCGGCCCCATCAATACAAACCTACATAAAAAAACGGAAAAGAGTAATCTCGTTCTGAATGGGGAACCAGTAATTGATCAGATTCAGAAAAGAACAGGCAAAATTACATAAGTTATTTTCGCATTTTTCATTAGTTAAAGAATGCATGCCAATTCTGGCAGACATTACAAACTTCTTTACTTACACGGAGCAGCCAATAAATATTTATCCAGGATAGGCATACCCTTCCAATTCCTCACCTGCACCATATAGCGATTATTCCAAAACCAGGTCTGGCTACCAGCGAAAATTTAACCGTAATAGAAAGAGATCAATTCTTGTTTTTATGAAATTATATAAATTTCAATAATTATTAACATAAATAACCGGTGATTTTACAACCTGTTATAAGAAACATACCTACTTCAGTTCGGCTCAGATATGTGTTTGAAAATGCTGAAATGGCCAAAATAGCATCATTGCTCAAAGTTAGAGGAAACAGTATCTGAATTGCGGTTATAACATAATAGCCTTTCCATAAATTATAATTTGCTTACCAATCATGCAATGCTCAACTGGCCTCTATTGCCAGCACCATTTACTTTGCCAGGTATCCGCCATCTACAGGATAATAACTGCCGGTAACAAACGATGCTTTATCACCCGCCAACCAGAATATCAGTTCGGCTACTTCTTCGCTCCTGCCAAGGCGACCTATCGGGTGCATGGCAATTATCTGCTTCATAACATTGTCATCCAGCCCCTTCAGCAAAGGGGTATCTATAAATCCCGGCCCTACAGCATTGATACGGATGTTCCTGGCCGAATACTCAAGTGCTGCGGTTTGGGTAAGCCCGATGATACCATGTTTCGCGGCAGAATATCCTGCCGAATAAGCGAAGCCCACTGATCCCAGAATAGATGAGATATTCACAATACTGCCGCCACCGTTTTTAAGCATAGCCTGAAGCTGGTACTTCATGCCATAAAACAGGCTGCTGAGATTAATGGTTATAACTTTATTCCAGCCCTCAATGCTCATATCTCCCACAAGGTTCTGTTCGCCCCCTATGCCGGCATTATTCACGGCTATATCCAGTTTGCCATAGGTTTTTACTGCATAGTCCACAAGCGCCTCCATATCTGCCGGATTGGCTACATCTGTTTTGAAAAAGGAAGCTGTTCCCCCCGCCGATACAATATCTTTTGCCGTCTGCTCACCCTCTGTTTCCCGTATGTCGCTCACGATAATTTTTGCTCCGTGCTGTGCAAATAATTCTGCAGTTGCCTTGCCAATACCCGATGCTGCGCCGGTTATGATCGCTACCTTATTTTTCATATGCTCTGTTGTTTAAAACCAGGTGCAAGTTACAGCGGCATTGTGGCAATGTAATTGACGGGTATCAGTTGTGTTTTTGATCAACATCAATCCGGAATATATCTCCTATGCAAGCAGTTCACATGGTTTCATCCCTGTAATCCGCTTGAAAGCTGTGCTGAAATGCGAGATGCTGCTGTAGCCCAGCGTGTTTGCTACTTCTGTTACTGACCGGCCTTCATGCTGCAAAAGTTGTTTGGCTTTTTCTATTCGCAATTCCTGCTGGTATTCATGTATGGTTCTTCCCACTAATGTTTTAAAACCCTTTTTCAGGTAGCATTCATTCATAGCCACTTTGCGGGCAAGTTCTTTTATTGTATAAGGCAGGTCAATATTCTGTTCAAGAATTAAGCGGGCATCCTGAATTTTTTCTCGCTCGCTTTCATAAGCCAGGAAACGGCAGGCGGGTACCTGGCAGGCGGCAAATGGTATACTGATGCACTCCAGTGCCCGGCGCAGCAATTGCATGGCCAGCTCCGTCAGTTGCAACGAGCGCAGGAAGGGAGTAATATTGGCATCAACTTTCATCTGCCCGATCAGCGTTCGTGATTTAGAGCATACCGGAAACTGCATCTCGGTAGTCTGGTCAAACCGGAATGGCTGGTTGGCCATCAGTTGCTCAGCCGGATATTGATCGAAAAATGAAGGCTGAAAACGTAGCGAACATACACTTGTATTTACTGAAGTCTCATCGGGCCCCAGCCGGAAATACAACTGAAGGCAAAACTGATTATCTTCAATCGGGTAGAGATAAAGCATTCCAGAATCTTCATTTGCCCCGCCTTCAGGCATAACCACCTCAAGGATTTCACAAATAACCGAGTTATTTACCGCAAGCTTCTGCCGGTCCTGCAATACAGCCTCCTCGCCAAGAAAGCTCATCAGCGGACTCAATTGCCTGTTTCTAATTTGTGTTTCTGTTTGCACTGCTACAAAAATACAGACTAAAAGACATAGAAATCCTGATTGTAGTCATTCTTATAACAAAATTAAGTTACAAGATGTGTTTATCTTTTAAACTGTCTTTATCTATCAGCACCAGGCAAATCTTTAGATTTTCATTTTCATTTACTTGCATCGGGTCATTAGGGTAGATTTTACCACATTTAGAAAGTTGCATAATCTTTAGCCGTAAAATGTGCCCACCAGCCCCGGAATAATCCTAAAAGCAGATAGCAACCCGGGGATATATCCCGGATTGCTATCCTCCTTTACTCACCTTTCAAACATTCATTTCACCAGCTTAGTTCACAGGTATTTCCTGTGCTGCTGGCTCCGCAACTTCCTTTTTAGGCAGGGAAACGATCAGTACCCCATCGGCATACTTAGCAGCGATACCTGAAGCCTCAATCTTTTCATTCAGCGTAAAGCTCCTTTTGAACGATTTCATCTGGTACTCACTGCGGATCCATTTTCCAGCCTGCTCCTTATTTTCTTCTTTCTGTTCGAAGGAAATGTTCAGGATGTTCTTCTCAATCCCAAGTTTGAAATCTTCTTTTTTCAATCCGGGAGCAATAACATGGAGTTCGTAGGTCTTATCTGTCTCCTGTATATTTACAGGCACAGACGATGTTTTCAATTCATCATTCAGTTGGTTGTAGTTGCTGTTAACTACGTTTTCCAGTATTCCGCCAAAGATGTTTGGCACGGCAAAATTTCTCTTGTAATACATAATTTTTAAGTTTTTTGGTTTGCTTAGGATATTGCAAATGGTATGCCGATGAAATAAAACGGCCATTATGGCTGATAATTAAAACCGCCACTGCCGTATTGTCTGTTTTTAAATAAATTTAAGCCTTTTTACCTGCCATTTATAGCACATAGGTTCTTAAAGCTGCTAAGGACAGGCAAGCTTAGAAATAAAATGTATTATATAAATTTAAATTTACAGACTTAAATTGGATTCATAAACCATACCCAGCTTAATTTCTATCTAATTATCGGGTAAGGATTCAGGGTTCATTTATGCATTAACCCCTTGCAGATATTTTTGGCAATACCCGGACCCTCATAAATAAACCCTGTATAGACCTGCACCAGCGAGGCCCCAGCATCCAGCTTTTCCCGTGCATCGGCGGCGGTAAAAATTCCTCCGGATGCTATAATAGTTATGCTGCCTTTGCTGTGGGTGTGGATGTATTTTATTACTTCGGTAGCCCGGTTTCGAACAGGAGCTCCGCTTAAACCACCGGCGCCAATGGCGGCAACATCAGCAGCAGGAGTTACTAGTCCTTCCCGGCTGATAGTGGTATTTGTGGCTACTATTCCGGCAATTTTCGTATCCGTTACCAGGTCTATAATGTCGTTAAGCTGGTCATTGGTTAGGTCGGGGGCTATTTTGAGTAATATCGGTTTATTCTTGAATTCCTTATTTATCGACTGGAGTCTGTTGAGCAACTGGGTGAGTGGTTCTTTGTCCTGCAGGGCACGCAGGCCGGGCGTATTGGGGCTGCTTACATTCACCACAAAATAATCAACCACATCATAAAGGTCCCTGAAAGCCTTTTCATAATCATCGCCGGCCTGCTCATTTGGTGTGTCTTTGTTTTTACCAATATTGCCGCCAATGATCACTTTCTCTCTCCTTGTTTTTAGCCGCTCAGCCGCAGCAGCCGAGCCATCGTTATTAAAACCCATCCGGTTAATGAGCGCCTTATCGGCTGGCAGACGAAACAAGCGGGGTTTAGGATTACCCGGTTGTGACCGGGGAGTAAGCGTACCAATTTCTATAAAACCAAAACCCAGGCAAGCCAGCTCATCGGTATACTTTGCATCTTTATCAAAGCCCGCAGCAAGCCCTACAGGATTAGGAAAGGTGATGCCCCATAAAGTGCGCTCCAGCGCCGGGTCTTTTTTAACATAAAGCGCTTTTACAATGCCTCGCAGAAACCCCATGGAGCAGACCAGCGTAAGCCACTTCATAACCCGGTAATGAACTTTTTCAGCATCAATTTTGAATAGTATAGTCCGGAGTATGGAGTACATTTTTTTAGTCTTAAGTCGTGAGTATTAAGTCGTAAATATTTATTTCGGTGCAAATGTACGATGCATAAAGTTTGTTTGTCAGATAGTACTGATGTATTTGGTTTAATAAATTAAGGTAAATCGCTGATTTCTCAGTTTGAGCATATTATAGCAGCTACAGCCACTGAGAACAACAGAGAAAGCGCTTATTATTCCTTAACTATCTTACCGCTAAATATTAATTCACCACTTTCATTTAACAACTTAATAAAATACATACCAGAAGGGAATTCTGCAACAGATATATTATCAGTATTTCTGGCTTCTTTTATTAATTGACCAAACAGGTTGCAGACAAGGATATCAACCTTATATGGGCTAATTACTGAGATATACCCTGTAGTGGGATTTGGGCTAATAGAAATTAAAGCATAATTGTTTATTATGTGATTTACTGTCGGAACGGATGTGTCAGGAATAGTTGCTGGGCCAGCTTTTACGATCCAAAAATCCCAATTGCCATGATTACCAGTTACATCGCCATTATTATTAGCACTTCCGCCAGCAATAATAAATTCCCCGTCATAGGTTGTTTGTATGCAGTTTGCATAATCTTCATTTGAACCACCATAAGTCTTTTGCCAGATTATATCACCTGAATCAGATAAATGGAGTACCCAATAATCATACATACCATGGTTCAAGGTAATTTCACTATCAATTGAGTGCGTATAACCTGCCACCAGGTACCCACCATATGGGCTGTTTTGAACCGAAGTAGCAAATTCGTAGTAAGATCCGCCAAAACATTTTTGCCATTCCAAATTCCCAACAGAGGATAATTTTACAACCCAATAGTCAATATAGCCGTGATTCCCTATAACATCTCCATCATCTGAATAAGTTGTGCCAGCCACGATGTATCCTCCATCAGGTGTGCGGGTGACCGAATTGGCATATTCCCCACTGCTGCCGCCTAGAGATTTCTGCCATGTTATACTACCGGAAGAAGTTAGTTTTACCACCCAAAAATCCGGGTCTCCATGGTTGCCCGAAACATCACCATCATTTGAAGAACTAAAACCAGCAAAAATGTAACCGGTATCAGGAGTTTGCTGTATAGAATAAGCTTCTTCGGATCCTGAACCACCGTATGAATGCTGCCATTGTATACTGCCAGATTGAGATAATTTCAGTATCAGACAATCGGTCGGTCCATAGGGCCATGAAAGCGTATAACCTGCTACTATATAACCTGAATCAAATGTTTGCTGGATTGATTTACCATAATCACCAATTCCTCCGCCTAATGACTCCTGCCATTGTATAGTGCCGGAATCAGATAACTTAACGATCCATACATTGGTTACAGAAGTATCACCGATATGTCCCGTAATATCACCGTCAAGAGAGTTACTATAACCGCAGACAATATATCCACCTTCAAAGGTCTGTTGAATCGAGGTAGCCCAGTCCTTCTGGCTGCCACCTAAAGTTTTTTGCCATTGCAAATCACCGGATTTAGTAATTTTTACAACCCAGTAATCAATACCACCATGGTTCCCTGCAACCTCTGAGTCAAAGCTTTCGGTGGACCCTGCGATTATATAACCACTATCTGATGTCTGTTGTATTGATGTGGCTGCTTCCCAATCAGAACCGCCATAAGATCTTTCCCATTGGATAGTGTTAAGTTGCCCAAAAACAAAACCAGGCATAGTTATAATACAGAAAAGCAGAAATAAGTTTTTCATTAGTTATGGATTAAATTATAGCCAATCGGTAAAATATTGATTATAAAATTAAGTAAAAATCCAGAACTTATTTGTCTTTTTGTTTTATACCCCACACAAAAACGCCATTGTATCTACCCCATCGGCATAGTCGCTCAATGCAGGTTTCTGAGAATCTCCGAAAGGAATGAAACCATGGCCTATTATGACTTGTATTTCTTCACTTTTAAACAGGCTGTCAATGAGTTCCTTCTTGTCATCATAAAACTTATAGTGCAGTACACTCACGGCCGAGAAGGGCATCTCGTTTTCCACCATCAGCAGAGATTCATTGCTCATATAGGGTATCCTGTTGAGGAGATAAATGGCCAGGTGGTAGTCGTAGTTGTTTTTGTATTTGTTCAGGTCGGCATAGTCATTGTGCCTGTTAAAAATATTCAGTAACCGGGCAAAATCATACTCGCGGGGCACACATACCTGGGTTACATTGCGGCAGCCGAGGCCGTAGTACAGGTATACATCATCGGCCAGCAGGGCCAGTTCATCATCGGTTTCTGTGCCATCCAGTATAGCCACTGAAGTACGGTTTTTACGGATGATATGCGGATATTTGCCAAAATACTGTTCGAAATACCGGGCGGTATTATTGCTGCCTGTAGCTATATAGGCATCACAATTATTGAGCCGATCAGCTATTTGCACCTGGCTGCCAACAGCAGGCTCCCATCCGGTCAGTTTACCCAGCAGGTACTTAAAAAGCACATCATCTTTTGATGATAATTTTATCAGCAGGTTATGGCCACTGATAAACCCGCATAAAAAATCATGAAACCCAACCAGGGGAATATTACCGGCCATTACAATACCGATGGACTTTGGTTTTTCAGTTACCTTGTATTGAGCTATCCACTGCTCCAGTTTGTCTTTTTGCAGATACTCACCGGCAATATTATTTATTGCCAGTGATATGTGTGCCGCAGTAAACCACGCGTTGGCGCTTACAGCCCTTGCCTGTATGTCCTGCCATTCCAGGTCACCGGATAGCATGTATTTACCCAGGCGGGTTAAAAGTTCTATACGGTTTTCAGTTTGTAATGTATACGTCATAATTATTGAGCTGCTACCGGATACTTAAAATATTATGAATAAATCCAGGTGCAGAATTTAATGCGAAGTTGTAACTTTACGCCCATAAAAACTAAATAAATAACCAATTCTTATGGCTATTAAAATCACTGACGAATGTATCAACTGCGGCGCTTGTGAACCGGAATGTCCGAATAACGCGATTTATGAAGGCGGAACCGAATGGGCTATGGCCGACGGGACTACTGTAAAAGGCAGCTATACACTTATGGATGGCAGTGTTACGGATGCAGGTACTCTTCATTCCCCTGTTTCGGTTGATGTATATTATATTACTCCGGATAAATGTACGGAATGCCAGGGTTTTCATGAAGAACCTCAATGCGCTGCTGTTTGTCCGGTAGACTGTTGCCTGCCCGATGAAAATCATGTAGAAAGTCCGGAAGAGCTGCTTGCCAAGAAGGAAAAATTACATCTGGATTAATTCAGCTGATAGCTGCTGAGGTAATTATGGACAGAGGCAGAAGACTGGTTTTAAGAGGCAGCTTGATTATTCTGCTTATTTTACCCCTGATTGCGCTAGGGCATTATTTTGCATTCCCTGAAGAAACGCGGTGCCTGCTGATTGGTGTGTCTGATTTTAAGAAAACAGATAATCTGTATTTTAATCCCGGTTTACCGGTCAGCACCATCTATTCTATCCGGAGTCTTATTGCTCAAGCCGAAAAAAGGGATTCAGAATTCCTTGGTTCGCTGGCCTGCAAACCCAGGTTTATCTATTGCGATAATGAAACTGACTATGCATTGTATGGCAATAAATCCGGTAGCCCTGCATGCACTCATACCAAACTTGGAGCTTATATAGTATTGAGCAGGAATGGCCTCAATGCCGATGTTATTGCCCACGAAATTTTGCATGCAGAGCTATACCAGCGCCTGGGATTTTATAAATACCAGTTTGCAATACCAGTATGGTTTAATGAGGGCCTGGCCATGCAAACTGATTACCGGGCTGAGTTTTCGGAAGACAGTTTAAACAAATACTCAGATGGCTTCAGAAACCTGCCTGAATTACAAAATTTAAGGACCGGCAGCCAGTTCTATAGCGGAATAGAAAGAGATATATTGCTTAATTTTTCGACTGCCAGGTACGAGGTAAAACGGTGGTATACTAAAGATAAACTTACCCATCTTATTACCGCACTAACCCACGGAACCCGGTTTGCTGACGCTTACAGGTAATGGTTGATTTAATCTTATTTGATCTTCCGGTGCCAGGTTTCATCTACTTTTTTACCGGTTAATTCATCCATTTTATCAGCAAGTTTCTTTAGCACTTCCGGTCCAAAGTTGGCATTATTGATAATTTTGGTCGAGTCGGCATAGGTTATGGTGAATATCAGTCCGGGCAAATCCACAGGCCGGATCATATATTCATTTTTGCAGGTATCAACTTTGGTGGTCAGGGCCTGATCAAAAATATCAGTTGCACCTTTTTCTCCAATATTTTTTTCAAATACTCCCGAATCCTCCGTAAACCTTATAGCAGTGTAGATTACATTCCCGTTTTTACTGAGTTCTATTTTATAAGCCGGACAGCGACCATAGCATGCAGTACGTTGCATTTTAATGGCTTCAATTTTATTAACTTGTTTAACCGTCTTTTTATGTTTACGGTGTTTTGCCTGGGTTGAACAAACTATTAAAATGGATAAAATTACCAATAGCGTTTTTTTCATTTCCAATGATTTGGAGCAAAGATACTTTTAAAATTCAGGCGCTGATGATAAAGTGTTTCAAAAAAAAGGGACTGATAATGATGGTTTTTTAGTTTCTTTGATTTTTAATTTTCCCATTTAATGAAAGTGCCCGGAGGATGATACCGTCTGATGAAAATAAGGAGATTTATTACCAGTTGGCACTTGGCTTCGTACCGGGCATCGGCGCTAAGATTGGCAGGGCCCTGCTTGATAAATTCGGTAGTGCAGGTGCAGTATTCCGCATGCCGCTTAAAGAACTGAAAAATACCGACGGTATTACTGAGGTAAAAGCGAAAGGTTTTAAGGATGATGAAGTCTTCAGAAAAGCGGAAAAGGAACTGGATTTTATCCTGAAAAATGATATTAAGGTACTCTATACCAATCATAACTACCCCAAACGATTAAGCAACTGCAGCGATGCACCACTGCTGCTTTACTATAAAGGCAATGCCGACCTTGATGCGGCCAAAATAGTGGCCGTTGTAGGAACCAGGAAGAATACAGATTACGGACACCAACTGTGCGAAGAACTGATAGAAGGACTGCGGTCGCTGGATGATATACTGATAGTGAGTGGCCTTGCTTTAGGTATAGATGCTATTGCCCATAAAAAATGTGTTCAGCAGGGCACAGCTACTGTTGGTGTATTGGGACATGGCCTTGGCAGGATTTATCCCTTTACACATACTTCACTCGCAGGCCAGATGACAGAACATGGCGGACTGCTGACAGAGTTTATTTCGGAGACGTTACCGGACCGTAATAATTTCCCGATGCGCAACCGGATAGTAGCTGGTATGAGCGATGTAACTGTGGTGATAGAAAGCAATATAACTGGCGGCGCCTTAATTACGGCGAATCTGGCCAGTGGTTATAACCGGGAAGTAGCTGCGTATCCGGGCAGGGTGAATGATACTCGCAGCGCCGGATGCAATGATCTGATAAGACGGAACGTAGCCGCCATGATCACTAAACCCGAAGACCTTATAGACCTGATGAACTGGAACAAGGAAGCAAGGCCCAAAGCGGTGCAGCGGCAACTCTTTATAAACCTGATGCCTGAAGAGCAAAAAATAGTAGATCTGCTGCAAACCCGGGACAGTGTTCATGCCGATGAACTATACCACCATACCGGACTGGCGAGTTCGCAACTTGCTGCTACCTTGCTGCAACTGGAAATGCAGGGGATAATCAAAACTTTGCCGGGGAAGTATTATCGGATGTATTGAGCCGAGTCGTAAGTCGTAAGTATAAAGAGCAGGGTTGGGGAGGAATTGCTACTTCATTTTCATTTGAGCAAAATAAGGATGTTCAGGATTTACAATTAATTCCTGCCTGAGAGGATGTATCAATACATCCATATCCTCTAAAGGAATTGAGCCAAGTAATGGCTCTGAATCACCAGGCAGAATCATTGCCCTGCAAGTTGTCTGGCGGTTTTTAAACCGAAGTTCTACTGAGGAAACAACATCGCACTCGACAATATGACCATTTGCCAATTGGGCTTTTCTTTTTTCAACTACAGGGAATTGCAATTGTTCCTGTATGCTTTCATTAATTGCCAGCATATAGGATCCCGTGTCAACAAGAACTGTGAGTGGCATCCGTTTTACCTCTTCTTCACCAATCATATATCTCCGAGCCAAAGCCAGATCATCCCCATTTATTAATTCTATATCAGCATATATTAACCCCATTTTTTTGATTTTATAGCCAATCAAATGTACGTTGAATCTTCAATAAAATCAAGCCCGCTTTAAGGGTTTAAGGATGCAAAAGTTTTATCAGCAATTTCTTCAGGGTCCATTGTTTCCAAGTAAAGATGGAGGGCTTCTCTGATGCTGGCTTTAGCTTCTTCAAATGTATCTCCCTGGGAATGGCAGCCTGGCAATTCGGGACAGGAGACATAGTAACCGTGCTTGTCTTAGTTAAAAACAACATTTACTTTGTGTACCCTAACTCATGTTTTGTACACAAATTTACTTGTTTCTAAATATTTAAACCACCTCCCCTTCCAGATCGTAATCAAACGCCCTGGTGATTTTCACATTTACAAAGTCGCCGATTGGTAATGGTTTTTTGCTGTGGATGACTACTTCGTTGTCTACTTCCACACTGTCAAATTCGGTGCGGGCGAGGTAGCGGCCTGACTCTTTTTTGTCTACTATTACCTTGTAAGTATTACCTATTTTCTCCTGGTTTTTTTCGTAGGATATTTCCTGCTGCACTTCCATTATCTCCTGTGCATGGGCTTCTTTCTCTTCGGCAGGAATATTGTCTACAAGATCATGTGCGGTAGTGTTCTCTTCGTGCGAATAAGTGAATATACCTACCCGGTCGAGCCGGGTATCAACCAGAAATTGTTTCAGGTCTTCTACATCATCCCTGGTTTCGCCGGGGAAACCCGCAATTAATGTGGTGCGTACACAGATGCCCGGCACCCGGTCGCGCACATTGGCAATAAGTTCTGTGATCTCCTGCCGCGTTGTGTTGCGCTTCATTGCTTTCAGCATCGGGTCAGATATATGCTGCAGCGGCATGTCGAGGTAATTGCAAATGTTTTCACGCTCGCGCATCACATCCAGAATTTCCAGAGGAAACTTGTGAGGATAGGCATAATGCAGCCTTATCCAGGTAAGCCCTTCGATATCTGATAAATGTTTTAGCAGATCAGGGAGCGCCCTTTTTTTATAAATGTCCAGGCCGTAATAGGTCAGTTCCTGGGCGATGAGCATGATCTCTTTTACACCCATTCTCACCAGCCGCCTGGCCTCAGTTACCAGGTCTTCGATAGTGCGCGAAACATGGCCGCCCCTCATCAGCGGTATGGCGCAAAATGAGCAGGTTCTGTTACACCCTTCCGATATTTTAAGGTATGCATAATGCTTTGGTGTACTTAATAACCTTTCACCTATCAGCTCTGCTTTATAGTCGGCATTAAATTGTTTCAGCATCATGGGCAACTCCATAGTGCCGAACCATGCATCCACCTCAGGTATTTCCTTCAGCAGGTCCTGCCGGTAGCGCTCACTTAGGCAACCGGTAACGTATACTTTATCCAGTTTGCCTTTTTTCTTCAGGGCCACCTGGTCCAGTATGGTATTTACACTTTCTTCTTTGGCTTTATCAATAAATCCGCATGTATTTACTACCACAATATTATGGTCCAGTTTGCGGTTTTCATGTATCACATCAATGCCATTGGCATTCAGTTGCCCGCTCAGCACCTCACTATCTACCATATTCTTGGAGCAACCAAGAGTGATTATGTTGACCCTGTCCTGTTTTAGTGTCCTTGTTTTCAAATTTCTTCTTTCGGTTAATTCTACCAGACTAAGCTGATAATTTATTGATCAGTTTTTGTAATTCCTGAGGCGAAACATTCTCCTGTTCTGCTTTATCAAAAATATCCATTAAGAATATTATATTTTTTACAATGCGGACGTATGTAATTAATCTTGCCCCACCACTTTTGCCCTTGCTTTTGAAGCTATTGCAATTCTTATTTTGTAGCAATCCTTACCTAAAGGCGTTCCAAAGTAAGGGTCATCACTCAGTTGCCCAATAATTTTTAACAGGTCATCAAGAAGGGATTTGTATTTTTCAGACAGCCTTTTTAGTCTCCGCTCAAAATAATCAGTAGCCTTGATCTCGAAGTTCATTTATGAGGTCTTTGGCGTTTTTTAATTCTTTTTTGCCTTGCTCATAAAGTTTAACCTCATTAAAAGATTGGGCTAAGCCCTTCACAAACCTGCTTTTTCGCGTGTTTTTTACTTCCACAACCGCTTTGGCAATGTTATGGGTTTTCATTAATTCCATAAACAAAGGCACATTTCTATCCTGAATGTCAACTACTAATTTCATAACATAATATAGTACTTTCAATAGTAAAATTACGTAAAAAAATCCTATATTCAACTTAAAATTCCTGATAATTTTAGCTCAATTTCAGATGTAGTTTCTACTTCTTCCTCATAAATATCCTTATTGGCACCCCACTGAAATTAAAGTGGCTCCGCAATTTATTCTCCAGGAAGTTTTTATAAGGCTCCTTGATCCCATCGGGGTGATTGCAGAAAAATGCAAACGACGGCACAGCGGTAGGTACTTGCTGCACAAACTTGATCTTTACCGAATAACCACGGGTCATTGGTGCAGGATAGCGTTCTATTTCCCTCAGCATGATCTCATTCAATACTGATGTCGTTACGCGGCGTAACCGGTTATCATAAACCTCTATTGCCTTTTCCATTCCCTGGAAGATGCGCGATTTTTCGGTAGCTGATATGAAGATCACCGGAACGTCTGTAAATGGCTCCAGCTTTTCTTTCAGTTCTTTTTCAAAGTCGCGGGCAGTATTGGTTTCTTTCTTTACAAGGTCCCACTTATTCACCAGTATCACTACGCCCTTACCCTTGCGTGTAGCAAGGCTGAAGATGCTCACATCCTGGGCAGTCAGTCCGTTTGTGGCATCTACCAGCAACATACAAACATCAGCCTCATCCATTGCCCTGATAGCACGTATCACCGAATAAAACTCGAGGTCTTCATGCACATTCTTTTTCTTGCGGATACCCGCAGTATCTATCAGTATAAACTCCTTTCCGAATAGCTTGTAGTGGGTATGGATGGTATCGCGGGTGGTACCGGCAATATCTGATACTATGGTGCGTTCCTGGTTCACCAATGCATTCAGCAATGTTGACTTGCCTGCATTGGGCTGACCTATAATGGCAAATTTAGGAAGCGGATTACCGTCTTTATCGGTCTCAATGGCTTCCACATCGTCATTGATGTGCGTCACCAGTTCATCCAGCAATTCACCTGTTCCGCTGCCGGAAATAGAGGACAACATAAAAGTTTTTTCAAAACCTAACGAGTAGAATTCTGTGGCATACAGAGCCCTTTCCTGGTTATCTACTTTGTTTACCACGAGCAAAACGGGTTTTGAAGACCGCCTCAATACATCGGCCATATCTTCATCCTGGCCGGTGATGCCGGTGGTTGTATCGCACACAAAAATGATCAGGTCCGCTTCATCAATGGCTAT
Organism: uncultured Bacteroidota bacterium; assembly: GCA_903835005.1. Classification (GTDB taxonomy): domain Bacteria; phylum Bacteroidota; class Bacteroidia; order Chitinophagales; family Chitinophagaceae; genus Nemorincola. The sequence continues at coordinate 29,713 of CAILLK010000041.1, forward strand.
TTCTACCTGCTTGCGAATCTCCCTTTCAAATACATCTTCCGATTTGGCAACAAAGCCTCCTGTATCTATAACATTGAATATCTTGCCGTTCCAGTCTGCAATGCCATATTGCCGGTCGCGGGTCACCCCGCTCTGGTCATCAACAATTGCCTTCCGTTCTTCCAATAAACGGTTAAATAGGGTTGATTTCCCTACATTCGGCCTTCCTACTATTGCAACTGTAAAACCCGGCATACTCTTTATTTATATTGTGCCCCATTGATATTCGTTTTTGGGTATGGGCGTGCAAAGGTACTTCTAAAAAAGCAGCGTATAACTTTTTTTAATAATCAGGTTTGTTAAAACGATAATCTATATCTTTGGAAATTAATCTAAACATAATAGGATGAAAAGGTATTTTTATTTAATTGGCATGATTTTATGCCTTGCTTCCACTGCCAAAGCTGCTCCGGGCGATACTACCTGGGTGCAGGCAACAATTAAAAATCTCACCTGGTACGGTAATTATGACAGTACCGTAGTATTTCCTCATGGCAAAACATACAGGAGCATTTATATGATATTTACACTTGGTAAATATATGTGCCCTGGTTACAATCCGGCTACAGCCGGTACCGGATCAGGTCAATCTGGCTGGTGCGGCGACTGGGATTATACTGTTCTGAATTATGTTACAACGCCCGACGGACAGAGTTATGAAATGGGAAGGCTCATTACCCCCTATTACAATGCATTAACGCCAAGAATGGGATGGACAGCTACACATGACTATGTATACGATGTTACCGATTATGCGCCATTACTGCATGATACGGTAACAATTAATACCTTGTTTTCCGGTTATTCAGGCGGCTTTACGGAGAATATAAGGTTTGCCATGATTGAGGGTGCGCCAGACAGGGATGTTGTTGGTATTAAGCGTTTATGGAATGGTAGTTTCGGCTATGGAGGCACACCAAGTATCAATGCCCATTTTACCCCGGTATTAGATACGGCACCCGAATTTACGCAGTCTGCTACCCTGAAATTCATCGTTACCGGTCACGGTTCAGATGCCAATGGCTGCTGCGAATTTATGTCGCACAACTACCAGGTAAATCTCAACAGCACTCAAATAGACAATCAGACGATCTGGCGCAGTGATTGCGGAGCAAATGAATTGTATCCTCAGTCGGGTACATGGCCTATCCAAAGAGGTAACTGGTGCCCTGGGGCATTGGTTTATCCGCGCTACACCAATCTTCCTGGTATAGTTGCCGGTTCCGAATTCCGCCTGGGCTTACAATTTGATCCTTATTCAGGTGGAGGCTCATATACTACAGAAGCTATCCTGTTTTATTACGGTGCATTGAAAAAAACTCTGGATGCCTCAATAGACCAGATCATTTCACCAACCAACGATGCCAATCATCTTCGCGAAAATCCTATCTGCGGATCACCCGTCATACATGTAAAAAACAGGGGTGCAGCCAAAATCAATTCCATTTCGTTTCAGTATGGAGTCAAGGGTGGTACGATGGTTAATTATACATGGCCATGTTCCCTGACTACTTTTGCGGAATCAGATGTTACTCTTCCCGCCCTGAACGATTTAAATACTATTGCCGGTGACACCCTTGTGCATTCATTCGTGGTGAAAATACTTACGGTTAACGGGTCGGTTGATGCAGATACTACCAATAATATCATGACCTCACAGTTTAATTCAGCCCCCTACTGGCCATCCAGTTTCAGGTTGAGCTTTTACACCACCAATAACTCCATAAGTTCAGACCCTACCATATCTGAAGATAGCTGGGCGATTTATGATGCAAACAATAATGTAGTTAAATCTCGCACAAATGCTGCACTCCAGAAATTGTATACCGATACGGTTAAATTGCCTACCGGTTTTTATAAACTGGTAATTTACGACAGCAGTTGCTTTGGATTGAGCTGGTGGTATTTCCCTGATTTAGGCCTTACTGCAGGATATTTCAATGCGAAAAAGTTAAACGTAAATACATTGATACCCATGACCAACTATACTTATACCGGCACTTACAATAATGATATCGGTTGTGGCTTTACCCAGTATTTTTATACGGTTGACACAGCTGAAAGTATAACCAATGTTTCGAACAATGAGATGAGCCTGGAAGCTTATCCTAATCCGGCACAGAATATTGTGAACGTGGAAATAGGTGGATTGAACAGTGTAAAGGGAAAGATCAGAATTATTGATGCCCTGGGCAGGGTAGTTTCTGAAACCAGTGTATTTGATACCCACCGGCAGATTGATACACATGAACTTGTTAATGGATTATATACACTACTGTTCATCAACGATAATGGCGGGAATATGCTTTCTACACGGTTGCTGATTGCGAAATAACCTCTTATAACAGATTTACCGGAAGAAACAGGCTGCATAATGCAGCCTGTTTTGCATCAGGATGGCAGATGTTTTATATTTTTGAAGGATTATGAACGGACGTATTGAAAAGCTGAAAACCTATTTGCACCAATCACCAGCCGATTGTTTCTTAAACCATGCACTTGCACTGGAGTATATAAAGGATGGAGATGAGGCAGCCGCCAGAAAGCATTTTGAACTGAACCTTGCCAACGACCCAACCTATGTGGCCACTTATTACCACCTGGGCAAGCTGCTGGAACGAATTGGTGAAAATGAACAGGCATTACAGATTTATGAACAAGGCATGGCTCAGGCAAAAGCGGCAAAGGACAATCATTCGTACAGCGAACTTCTGGGGGCGTATGAGGAACTGGCATATTAAGTTGACAAGTTCCCTCCGCCGCTGAAGCTTAAGCGGGCAAAGGATAAGATTTATCAGATGAGGTTATTAAAGGAATTTAAGGAGAAATGGGAGTTGGGTGGTTTTGCCAGGCCGGCAGAGATTGTATTGCTGGCAGTGAGCGGAGGATCGGATAGTATGGTAATGGCTGATTTGTTTCTTAAATGCAGCATATCATTTGCTGTGGCGCATTGCAATTTCGGGATGAGGGGCGAGGAGTCTGATAGGGATGAACGGCTGGTTCGGGATTGGTGCCTGCTGAATAATATAACCTGCCATGCTGTGCTTTTTGACACCAAGCACCAGGCCCTGGAACGGAAGAAAGGAACACAGGAAACTGCAAGGGATCTGCGGTATCAATGGTTTGAAGAAATAAGAATGGAGCACGGCTATGCTAAAATTGTAACCGCTCATCATGCCAATGATAATGTGGAGACGATGCTCATTAACCTGCTGAAAGGCACGGGTATAGGCGGACTGCATGGCATCAGGCCGGTTAACGGGCATATTATAAGGCCATTGCTGTTTGCCACAAAAGAGCGGATTGCTGCATATGCTGCTGAGCATAGTGTACCCTACAGGGATGATGCCTCCAATGCAACGGACGACTACCTTCGCAATGCGGTAAGGCATCACGTAATACCCGCCATGCAGCAATGGTTTCCCGGTGTGGTAGATAACGTGAATCAAAGTATAAGCAGGTTTGGTGAGGCGGAAATACTGTACAGAAAAGCTATAGAACAAGAGCGTAAACAACTTATAGAACAACGGGGGCAGGACTGGTATATACCCATCCGTAAACTAAAACTCAGGCAGCCGTTGGCTACTATATGTTATGAGTTATTGCTGCCATTCGGATTTTCGCCGGGCCAGGTGCCAGATGTGATTGGCCTTTTATCGTCAATAAGCGGGCATTATGTTGCTTCAGCCACCTACCGGGTAATAAGGAACCGGGATTTCCTGGTGGTTACTGCCCTGCCGGAACCTGCTGCCGACCTGGTATTGGTGGAGTCGGCGCCATCCACGGTTGAAACCGGGAAGTACCTGTTTTCATTCGCCATAAAAGATAAACCAGCACAAATACCCGAAGATAAAAATGAGGCATGGCTGGACATGAAAGATATTTCTTTTCCGCTTGTGTTGCGCAAATGGCGCAATGGCGATTACCTCTATCCGCTGGGGATGAAAATGAAAATGAAAAAAGTGAGCAGGTTGCTGATAGATACAAAGACTGCCCTGCAGGACAAGGAAGAAATACGGGTACTGGAATGCAATAAGCGCATAGCCTGGGTGAGTGGCATAAGAATAGATGAGCGGTTTAAAGTAGACAATAACACTGAAAAGGTGCTGGTGGTAAAAAGGACTCTGAAATAGCTCAGTACCGGTTCATGATGGCATCCATGAACAAACGGCCATGGGTGGGGTCGGAAAAGAAAGCGAATACAAAACCATATACCCCGCCCCACAGGTGCGCATCGTGGCCAATATTATCCGCAGCCCTTTTGGATGACCATGCCGAGTAAACGAGGTACAGCACAGCAAATAATATTGCGGGTATGCCTATTGGTATAAACATAATGCCTATTTTATCCCAGGGATGGTAATAGATGAAAGCAAAAAGTACGGCCGATACCCCGCCCGATGCGCCCAATGCCATATAATAGCTGTGATTGCGGTGCTTGAAAAACGCTGGCAGTGAGGCAACAATAATACCTGTAAGATAAAGAACCACAAAAACCCAGCTGGCGCTTAAGGTAGCAAAATCGCGCTCCATATAGCCGCCAAAGAGATAAAGGGCATACATATTGAAAGCCAGGTGGGGTATATCGGCATGAATGAAACCCGAACTGAGCAGGCGGTGATATTCATTCATATTGGTCATGCCAAAGGGGTATAGTATTAACCTGTTCCTGACTTCATTATTGCTGAAAGCCAGCAATGAAATAAGAACTGTTATCAGCACAATGATGATGGTATAATTTGTGGCCATAGATTTTGTTGTGCGAAAGTAATGAAAGGAAACGGGTTTCTGATATCAGGGGTGATGATAGGGTGAGTTGTTGAGGATACTGAAGGCGCGGTATACCTGCTCAGCCACAATAAGCCTCACCAATTGGTGGGGAAATACCAGGTGAGATAACGACCAGCACTGGTTGGCCCTTTTCCTTATGACCTCAGTAACACCGAATGCGCCGCCTATGAGAATTACCAGTGTCTTTACGCCCTGGTTCATGCACTGCTGGAACTGCTGCGACCACTGAATGGAGTTGAGCATTTTGCCCCGCTCATCGAGTAGAACAAGGTAATGAGCAGGGGTTAGCTTTTTAAGTATCAGCTCTTCTTCCTGCAGCCTGGTGCGCTCAATATCGGTTGTGGCATTTTTCTTCGCGGTTTGCAGCACTACAAGGGCAACGGGATTGTAAGGTTTTGTTTTCTGGAAATAGTAGGACACTCCATCTTCTATGAAGGATTCATTTTCTTTGCCGAGCGACCAGATTTCAATGTTCATTATTAGTTGTCAAATGTAGTGAAAATATCATGTACTGCGATTAAGTGTTTCTGAAGCACCTGCTCCGATGCAAAATTGCAGGCTGGCACAAGCGATAATTACGGGAATTTTCCCGTCGGTTATGCATATTTTCCCCTCAAATTACCGCTGTTCAACGGTATCTGCTCATAACCTTTACTTATACCTTGCACTAAAATTAAAACAATGGCATTTATATTGGTTACTGCCGATTTCCCGGAAATAGACAGCACGGAATTTGAGGTAATTTTCAGCAGGCTTGAAGAAGAAAACTGGATAAAGTTGCACAATCACAATGATCCATCCAACACTATCTGGTTCAATGCCCTTTTTACCGAAAAACCGGAAGAGGCAATCATTTCTGCCCGGCACAAATTCACCACTTGCTGTATTCCCTATTGCATTCCGCGGCTTAGCCTGGAATGGGGCTCCAGCGACCAGTTTTTATACTCCTGCCTCTGAGGCCTGGATTACTTTCTATCGCATGGATAACTTATTGTTAATTGATAATTGATACTGATTACCTGGCCATCCGGCTGTGAAAAATAACTTTAAAGGATCAATCAGATCCGCTCTTACCAACAAAAGCCTTTCACCAGGGCAATAAGAAAAGGGCTCCAACCATGGAACCCTTTTCTATTATTATTAAAGATAATCGCAAACTTCAGACTTTCGGTTAAATACTTCCTGTTTAGGACTAATACCTGTACATCTCTGACTTAAATGGCCCGTTCTTATCCAAACCCAGATAGTCTGCCTGCTCGGTAGTCAGTTCTTCCAGATCAGCGCCAACCTTTGCCAGATGCAGGCGTGCCACTTTCTCATCCAGATGCTTAGGCAGCACATATACCTTATTCTCGTACTTATCGTGGTTCAGCCACAGCTCAATCTGTGCCAGGGTCTGGTTGCTGAATGAATTACTCATTACAAAGCTCGGATGGCCGGTAGCACAACCCAGATTTACCAGACGGCCTTCAGCAAGTACTATTACTTCTTTACCATCAATGTTGTAAAGGTCCACCTGCGGCTTAATGGTATCCTTCGTTTGGCCATAATTGTTATTCAGCCATGCCATGTCTATTTCAATATCAAAGTGTCCGATGTTGCACACAATCGCCTTATCTTTCATAGCGCGGAAGTGCTTCTCTGTGATCAGGTCGCGGCAACCAGAAGCGGTAACAACGATATCAGCTTCTTTTACAGCATCTATCATTTTCTTCACTTCAAATCCATCCATTGCAGCCTGCAGCGCGCAGATAGGATCTATTTCAGTAACCATAACACGGGCACCGGCGCCACGCAATGATTGCGCGCTTCCCTTACCCACATCGCCATAACCACCTACTACTGCCACTTTACCTGCCATCATTACATCTGTTGCGCGGCGTATAGCATCTACCAGGCTTTCCTGGCAACCATATTTATTGTCAAACTTCGATTTGGTAACCGAGTCATTTACATTGATTGCCGGAATCGGTAAAGTACCCTTGGTCATACGCTCATACAGGCGGTGAACACCAGTAGTAGTCTCTTCGCTCAGGCCCTTAATGTGCTGTATCAGTTCGGTATAATGATCCAGTACGATATTGGTGAGGTCACCGCCATCATCAAGGATCATATTCAGCGGACGGTCTTCGCTTCCGAAAAACAAGGTCTGCTCAATACACCAGTCCGCATCCTGCAGGCTTTGGCCTTTCCATGCAAATACACCAATACCGGCAGCAGCAATAGCAGCTGCAGCATGGTCCTGTGTAGAGAAAATGTTGCACGAGCTCCAGCGTACTTCTGCACCAAGGGCAATCAGGGTTTCTATCAGCACAGCTGTCTGAATGGTCATGTGCAGGCAGCCTGCTATGCGCGCGCCCTTAAGTGGCTGGCTCGGTCCATACTCCGCACGGATGGCCATCAGACCCGGCATTTCAGCCTCAGCCAGTCTTATTTCTTTCCGGCCCCACTCTGCAAGGCTGATGTCTTTTACTTTATACGGCAGTTTAAAGTCAATCTGTGAACGAGTCATCGTGCTCATAAATGGTTTTATTTTTGAAATGGTGCCAAAGGTACTTACTTTTTGCATATCTGTTGTGGTATCAGGATGGCATATCAGACGAATTCTCTATAGGGGATATGTTAAAAGTTATTAAAGGCCAATATCCAAATTATAAGATTATTTGTTTTCATAAACTTATTTATATATTTGGTTAATCATCCTTATATGGCTAAATCCTTTTACAACCTCGATGATAACATTGAATTAAACCAAAACCGGCATGAGCAGATTATTGCCGAATATGATAAAGTTATCGCCAAAATCTCCAATATCATTATTGTTTACACGGCTGTATCTTATTTTTTCGTCCCTATTGCACAAGACATTGTAGATGGTAAAATGCATAGTCAGCTCTTCTGGGTTTGTCTATTTTTATTTTCTGCTATTTTTCTTATTTCATTTATCTGTACCGTGATCTTTTTATGGCCGCGCGATGTAGATACCCTCAAGCCGCCAAGTGAATACTATACCGATATACGAAATAAAATAGAACCAAAATACACCTCCTTAAAAACCGGAACGGATATCGCTGCAGTTGATATAATATTAAAATCGGCCTACAACAGTGAACTCGAAACAGCTATCAACGATAACTGAGATATAGTTCATCACAAAAAAGGCTATTACAATAAAGCCTTCGCGTTCAGTCTTATTTCCATGCTGCCGTTCGTTGCCTGCCTGTATTTCCATATCATTATCAAAGATGATAAAATACAAAGGGTGAAGATCGAAGGCATTGAAAAATTGATTAACTTTACTACAGACCCGGTCGGAAAAACACTTAGCGAACCATTGCCAAAACAGAATGACACTTTAAAAAATAAGCTATGAGTATCATCGATTTCTTCATAAAAAAGAAAAAGAAAGCTAAAAAAATTGGCCCGGACAGCAAAACTTCCGCCTCCAGATACCCCTGGATTGCCGATGATGATGTAGTTACCTCAACCCCCAATAAAAGAAATGAATGGTCGGCAATTGAAAAAAAAGGTGGTACCTCCCTTGACGAAAAATAAATCCCAAATTCCAAATCCAAATCCAAATCCAAATCCAAATCCCAAATTCCAAATCCCAATAGATTTTGCCTATATCAAACCAAAATTCTATATTTGCGCAATAATTCCTTCCATGACCATTACACAATTAGAATACGTTGTAGCCGTAGCTACCTACAAGAGTTTTGTAGCAGCTGCCGAAAAATGCTTTGTTACACAGCCCACACTCAGTATGCAGATCCAGAAACTCGAGGAAGAACTGGGCATTAAAATATTCGACCGCAACAAGCACCCCATAGCAGTTTCAGAAATGGGCGTAATGATTGTGGAGCAGGCCCGCATAGCGCTTGCTGAGTGCGAACGAATACATGAACTCATCAACGGCCAGCAGAAAATACTCTCTGGCGCTTTCAAGTTTGCAGCCATACCTACAGTAGCGCCAAATATACTGCCCGGCCTGCTCGACAGCTATTCTAAAAACTATCCCGATATGCGCCTCAATGTAAAGGAAATGGAAACCAACCAGATCCTCTCTGCACTGCGCAATAATGAGATTCATGCTGCCCTTGTCAGCACCCCCCTCGAAGAAAACGACATTAAAGAATACCCCCTGTTTTACGAACCTTTTGTAGGTTATTTTCATAAGGGCGAGGCCGCGCTCAGTAAGCGCATGATTCTTCCCGAAGATATCTCACTCGAGCGCATATGGATGCTTAATGAAGGTCATTGTATGCGCAACCAGATCATCAACCTCTGCGCCGAACATATACAGAAATTCCAGGCCGACCGTCCCTACCGCTACGAAAGCAGCAACGTAGAAACGCTCCGCCGCATGGTAGAAAAAAACGGCGGCATGACCGTCCTCCCCGAACTTGCAACGCTCGAATTCACCGAAGATCAGATCGAAAACATCCGCTACTTCCAGGACCCCGAACCTGTGCGCGAAATCAGCCTCGTTACCAACAGCCACTTCGTCCGCATGAGCGTTCTCCAGAGCCTCATGGACGAAATTCTCAAGCTCGTACCCGAAAAAATGCGCGTTCAGAAAAAGAACCGCAAGGTACTCAGAATCCAGAGCGCAAAGCTGGAGTTGTAAATGATAAGCAGCAATATAATTGTTGGCTAAGACAGAGCTTCTGTTTTTTCAGGATAGTTGCGTCAGCCAGCGAGGATAGAATTTGCAAACTTATGCAGAAAATTCCCAATGCCAAATATTCATTAGAAATCGGCATTAGCGGGATTTTGAGGTCTTCAATCGGATCTTTGCAAATTGCGGCTTCGCACCTTTACGGAAGATTTTTCTATGACGTTTTATTGTGTTTAATTGCTATAACACCAGAAGAGGCCACCCTTTCACAGGCAGCCTCTTCTGTTTTTTATATGCAACTTCTGTTCTTAATGTGCTATTTCCAGTTTGCTGGTATAGATCAGGGTTGCAGTGCGCACAGTTACAAGGTAAAGACCGTTTGTAATTTGGGCAAGATCTATTTGTTTTACGCCTGTGCCCTGTTTCAGTTCTGTTGTTCCGTTGTATACTTCACGGCCGGCCACATCAGTTATGACCACATTGGCGGTCTCTTCCGTTTTTTCGTTCCACTGAATATTCAGTTTGTTACTGGCAGGATTAGGGAAAGTAAATACTTCAGAATTTGCCGCATTCACAGATGGAACACCTGTCATATTTGGTGTAATTGTGTGTGATATTGTATGCATGATAAAGCTGGCTGCCGACATACCCGGATTGGCTGCTGTCAGGGTGATACCTGTATAAGCGGTGGTCAGATAGTTAAGCGAGTCGGGGAATATATGATAGGTTGCCCCTACTGGCAGTCCGCTGCAAGAGTAGTGGCCGGCGCTATTGGTAAAGGTCTTCAATACCAACCGGCCGGTGGCTGAGTTCACTACATAGATCTGTATGTTAGCTGCAGGGGCTCCTGTCGACGTGCCTTTGTTGGCGCCGGTAGTTACATCGCCTGCTATAAAACCAGGTCCGGCAGTAACAGTACCCCAGGCCATATGCACGTCTTTATTTACATCTGATGCACCGGCAGTATGATAAATTACATCAGCATCATGCCAGTAGAAATAACTGGTATGGTAGGTAGGCATAAACCCGGTTACAGTAAGCGAAGAATCCTGTGTTGCCGCCTTTATCCTGAATGAATCGGTAGCCAGGCCGGTAAACTGGTAGAACACACTTGAACCGTAACAATATATAGATTGAGAATCTATTGCAGAAAGTATATGGGTTATCGGATTATAGTGAATCAGCCATATTGTTACATTGCCATAATAACTGAGTGTATCGAAATAGACTGTTCCTGAAATCCCGTTCAGCGCTGTATCAGTTACGGTAACGGTATCATGGGCCACACCACCGCAACCGGTGTAGGTATAGCTGATAAGTGAAGATCCCAGAGTAACGGGCGTAATTAAGCCCGAAGTTGGATTTATAGTTAATACAGCAGGTGAGGTACTGCTCCATGTGCCGCCTGGCTGGCTGTCGTAAAGATAGGCTGAAGTGTAACCAAGTGGCAGCGACGTTGTTCCGCTAATATAGCCGGGTGCTGTAGTAGTACTTATGGTCAATAATGATGTTGCTACCGATGTGCCGCAGGTGCCGGTAGTAGTATAGCTGATAGTGGTAGTACCACCCGATACCGGAGTAATAACGCCTGTTGTAGCCCCTATGGTTGCTACCGCAGGATTACTGCTGCTCCAGGTGCCGCCAAGCCCTGCAGAATCACTATAGGTATAGGATCCGGTCAGACAAACGGTTACAGATGCTGGAATATAGCCGGTTGATGTGGCATCTACAGAAACAGTAGTTACTGCAGAGCATCCGCCAACGGTATAATAAACATTGGCTACCCCGCCGGCTACTCCTGTTACAATACCTGTTGCCGAACCAACTGTTGCATAATAATAGTAGGAGCTCCAGGTACCGCCTGGCGTAGCGTCATAAAGTGTTGTGGTTGCACCTGCGCAGATGGTTACGCCGCCACCTGATATCGGAGCTGGCGAGGGGTTTACCGTAAAATCACCGGTCACATAGCTGCCACCCAGGGTGTAGGTGATCGTAATTGTTCCGGAAGCAATACCGGTAATGGCTCCTGATGTGGCATCAATTGACCCTACGGCAGGATTGCTGCTCGACCATACACCGCCCGGGCTCAGGGAGTCAGATACATAAAGGTAAGAACCTATACACACGGTGCCGGACGTGGGCGACATGGGATACAATGCAAAAGATGCATACGATAGCAACAAGGCTAAACAACTTAGGGAAAGAAATTTTTTCATAATTTTAAAATTGAAGGCGTTAAAAATAAGTATTTTTATTTATATGCGAGGTTTTTTTGCACCTCATTGTAATAGACGAGGGTCAAATGAAAAACGTTAGGGTTTTATATATTTTTATTTTTGACCAGTATAATATGGATTCAGTTTTGAGTCAGAGGCATCTGCAGTTATCCGCATGACGGTATCGGCAACATAAGTCTGTATGACTTCACCAATAAAACTTTAACCCTTTCAGGAATCCCTGACTGAATGCCTGATTCAGCTGGTTTCCCTTACTGATTTGAATAAACGATTCAAACTGAAATTCATTATTCGCCTGCCACTCTGGTATATTTATATACCCGGGTCGGGTTAAGCATTCTGGACCGCTGGGCCATTGCTACATTCACAGTCAGATCAAAATCATACAGCAGAAATGAATCAGGAGTAACATCTATAATAAAAGTACGAAGCCATGCCATAGGCTTTACCACCTTTATCTGCCATTTCTTAAATTGCATATGCCTTATTATCTCAAAACTTGTCTTATCAGGTTTGGAGTCGGCAAAAACCGTTAAATCATTTCCTATAATCAATATGGTTTGTTCGTCAGTATCCCTTTTCCAGTTACCCTGCAGCTGTGCCATAAGGTCATTTAGTTCTATCTCCATCTTTTCGTATTTATATTGTATGCTGCAAAGGTCGTTAATATAATAGGTAACACATAATTTATGTTTTGTATTACCACTGTCAGGTCTAAGGATTGAATAACTGGAATTAAAATTAAACAGGGATTTCTGTATAAAGTTTATTGATTTTCAGATGTAATAATTACTCTTTTACAAACCTCCTCACTTCTGTGCCGTTTATCCTGATGAGGTAAATGCCAGTAGGAATGGTGGATATATCAATTTCCACCTGTTTTAAATGATACCCCTGACTGTATATTAATTGTCCTAAAACGTTAGTAATAACTACTGTATTTATCAATACTGATGCTGATATAGTTAGTTTATTTGTGGCTGGATTAGGGTCTATACCTGCTAATTGTGGCAGAATGATATCGGCAATTCCTGTTTCCAGGATGTTGCATTCTGGTTGAATCACTTTACGAATACGGTTATTTCCATTATCTGCAATATAAATATTGCCGTATCCATCACATGCTAAACCATCCGGAAACGTTAATGTTGCTGCTGTAGCAGGCCCGCCATCTCCACTGAAACCGGGATTTAGCTGCCCGGTTACAGTACACATCATTCCTGAGCCATCTACCTTTCTGATAGTTGGGTAATAATTTGCAGCGAAGTAAAGATTGCCTGATAAATCTGTTGCTAAACCTTTTCCACCATCAATCTTTCCATCTGTAGCTGCTCCACCATCCCCGCTATAACCATCGATACCTGTTCCTGCGTATTTACTTAAGATACCGTTGGTGTCAACCATTAATATTGAACTTAAACTATATTTCCAATGATCAGGTGTATTGAAATACCCGAAATAAATATTACCAATGGCATCTGAGCACATACCAGATAAAGCTACAAGCTTAGCTGCTGTTGCTGGCTCAGGGGTACTATGATCTTCAGGATAATAGATGGTTAGGAAAGTATCACCAGCCACAACACTCAGGATTCCTGCAGTATCCACTTTGGCCACCTGGCTGTAATTAGTTAAATAGAAATTCCCGTTTTTATCCGTACAGACACCAGAAATACCGAAATAACCGTTTATGCTGGTAGCTGTGGCAGGAACTCCGCTAATCATCCATGGGTTGCCAGATGTTCCACCACCAGCTACAGTTGTTACAATCCCGGTTATTGCATCAACTTTTCTAATTCTGGCATTACCTCTATCAGCAATATATATATTATTAGCTCCATCAACGGCTATTCCTACGATATACGAAAAACGCGCCATTGTTGCTGGCAATCCATCGCCGGAAAAACCAAACCCCGTAGTATCTGAACCGGCAAACCTTGTAATTCTACCAGATGGGTCTACTTTTCGAACCCTGCTGTATGGGTAGCTTTCTGTAAAATATATATTGCCAATCGCATCAATAGCGCAGTAACGGGGATTGATTGCCGCATCTGTCGCCATCCCGCCGTCTCCACTACTCCCTGCGGTTCCGTTACCTGCAATAGTTGTAATAATTTGTGCCTGGGTAATCAAAGGCATCAGAAGCATAATAATTAATAACCTTTTCATAGAAGAATCTATATACTAAAGGTACTCATTTATTCAATTCAAATTAGAAATTTATAATAATCTCACAATGAAAAAGCCCCACATTGCTGTGAGGCTTCTCAAGAGTCGGGATGACTGGACAACTTTCGAACTCTTTTATTCAAGATCTTAACGCAATTCAACACATGATTACTTCACTCGAAATAGACCTGCACAAACCTGTATAACCCTACATAACTCAGCACAACTCGAATTGAAGTTGACTGGACAACTTTCGAACTAAAGTATCTACTATGTTGGATGGAAGAAGGTTAGTGGTAGCTATCTGACAAAAAACAAATGCTAATCGTTAAATGCCTTTTGATCATCTTTCGTTGCTGAATATTTCTTTGGTTTGATGCCGATGTGTTGTTTAAACACTCTTGAGAAATGACTTAAATTGATAAAACCAAGTTTGTAGCCGACATCTGAAACAGACAAATTTCCCTCTCTCAGCAAACGAGCAGCCTCTTTCATTCTGAACTCCTGGTAATAATTAAAAATACTGTTACCGAAAATTTGCTTGAACAATCGCTTCAATTTGGATGGACTCATATGGACACTGGCTGACAATTCACTAATAACAGGTGGAGTGTCTAGGTGTTTAAGCATCCACTCCTTTACCGCGTAAAGGGCTTGAATGTCATGGCTGTTTAATGCATAAATACGTTGTTCATCCCGTCTTTCGAGTTCCATCAATAACCTGCAGATTAGCTCTTCAGCCTTGATCCTCAGGAAAAACAGTTCAAAGGTCCCGCCAGTAGGTTTGATCACTAATTCGTCAACAATACGCTGTAAGGAAGAAAATAATATTTGCTCAAACAGTAATGGTTGTGCATTCTGCAAGAGACTTTGTAAGACCGGCGATGTTTTCGACGAGTCAAATAACCCTTTCAAATAGTCTGCATTGACTTCTATATTGATAACTGCTGTATTGCTATGAATAATGATGACCTCATCGGTATTTATTCTGCTGGTTGCAATTAATACAGAGGGTATTTTCGTCATGTAACCTTCTTCCTTTGCCATATCTGATTTAGGGAAGATATTTTGAAACTTAAAAAATATCCTTCTCCTAGAAGTATCTACTTCTGGGTTTTCAATGACCACGTTTTCATATAGTTCATAATTACTGATTAGCATATGGATGTCCTCATTAAAAACAAATCCCGCACAATACCCCTTACCGTATTTTTCAGGAATGTCTAATCTGTTGCTCTTTACATCAGTGCCTAACAATCGGGCAAGGGTCTTTAGCACCTTTGGTACTGTTGGCTGCTTGTCATCGTCCATCAATGGTCTTATTCGACTATTTATGTAGCTAATGTAGCTATTTTAGCCCAAAAACATCATTCAATTTTGTATGATAATCAACCGAAGTGAAATATGCCTGGAAATATAAAGTCGAAAAAATATACATTGTGGATTATCGTAGGGATTGTATCGTTGAATTCTATAGGAATGTCTATAGTTCTGCCCCTTCTCCCATTTTTAATAGGAAAATATCTTCCCGCTCGCCAGGTCGTTTTTGGGATGAGTGCGCTCATGTCGGTATTTGCTGCATGTACGTTTTTAGCCGCTCCGATATTTGGGGCCTTGAGCGACAGGTACGGGCGGAAAGGTATTCTTATGCTCAGCCTTTTTGGCTCGGTCGTAGGATATATTTTGTTTGGAATAGGGGGAGCGCTATGGATATTTTTCCTCGGGCGTATCATAGATGGGCTTACAGCCGGGAATATAAGTACGCTGTTTGCATACATATCCGACAGTACAAAACCCGAGGAACGGAGTAGATGGTTTGGCTATATAAGTGCAGCGATGGGGATAGGGAAATTGGGAGGCCCTGCATTGGGCGGGTTGTTGGGGAGCATTTCTCTTGGGTTGCCTTTTTTTGTAACAGCAGGACTAATATTACTTTCCGGCTTAGCTGTATATTTTCTTTTGCCTGAATCCTTGGCTCCCGAAAAGAGGACTAAACATTTAACGCTTAATAGCTTCAATACCTTTTCACATTTCAAAGACATATTCAGTCTGAAAGAAGTTAGGTTGCTGCTTACACTGGGTGTACTTTTTTATGCGGCGTTGGGTATTTTTCAGTTTAATTTTATCATTTTCCTGAAAGACATTTATAAATGGGGACCAGTATTTATCGGCAGTTTGTTAACTCTTGTGGGTATTTGTGAAATTATTTCACGTGCATTGTTTTTGCCTTGGTTATTGAAATATTTTAGCGCAAGAAGTATCGGAATATCAGGTTTAATTTGTTTTGGGTTTGGAGTGGGAATGATTCTCGCAAGTATATATATACACTTAATAGTTCTTATTTTGTTTGCTGTAGTATTTATAATCTGTGGCGAGGGCTTATTTGACCCAATATACAATGGCAAATTGTCGCAATCCGTTGACGAAAGCAAACAAGGAAAATTACAGGGGGTGAGCCAAAGCATACAGGCGGCAAATAGCATGCTCATTCCGCTGGTGGCAGCTGCCATCTATTTTTATAGCCCAAGTATGTTGTATGCAACAGCAACATTAATTGTTCTGACGGTAGTTATTATGTATGTGAAATTTCTTCCTAAAACAATCCCCGGTCAAAACCAAGACGAGAATGTTTAATTGCTCCTATGGCTATTATCAAGAAAACAGCAATACAACGTTATAATGTTTTTAAAGCTGATAAATAAATGAACACAACGCTTTGGGTGATACAAGTATTACTTGCTGCCATATTTATAATACCGGGTTTTGGAAAAATCAGTAGTAGCAAAGAGCAGCACATAGCAGACGGACATATAAAATCCGGAGCGTCTATTGTCCCTATTCGGATACTCGGTATATTTGAATGGCTTGGCTGCATCGGTATTATTGTGCCGTGGTACGTGGGTATCATTCCAGTACTGACTCCTATCGCCGCCATGTGCTTTTGTTTGATTATGGTGGCGGGACTGGTCAATCATTTGCTAAAGAAGGAATACAAAATGCTGCCGTTGTTGACTGTTATTCTTGTTCTTGCTGCTGTGGTAGCGTACTTTAGATTTAAACAGTTAGCTTTATAAATGTGAAGACATTCTACTTCCACTAGGCTATGATTTAGGATCAAGTTGAAAAGTTGGGGGAAGAAAAATATTATTGTTGTTTTGTGGTCAAAAAACAGTGTTGAGCGACAAATACCAAGGGTTGATTTCCCTATTCTTTCCTGAAGGGCTTTTAGATTATTTTGATATTGTTAA
>CAILLK010000042.1 GCA_903835005.1 uncultured Bacteroidota bacterium
CCGACCCTTCTATCTCTACATAGACGAGTGCCATTCCTTCGTTACCTTAGCCTTTGCCAATATCCTCGCAGAAGCACGTAAATATGGTCTATCGCTGTTCTTAGCCCACCAGTATACTGAGCAGATGGATGAACGGGTACGATCTGCCATATTCGGGAATGTGGGCACTATTATCGCATTTAGGGTTGGAGCAACCGATGCAGAGCACCTGGCTAAGGAGTTCTATCCGGTGTTTACGGAGAATGATTTCGTACAATTGCCGCGATATACCATGTACTTAAAGCTGATGATTGAAGGAACATCTTCGCAGCCTTTTAGTGCTAATTCTAGCAAATTTCAATTAATTCGCTCCAAGGTAGACTAATAGATAAATAATTATTTATCAAGCAATACCAAAATGTTTTAACTATCAGACAGACCTATTATTGAAAACATAAAAAAAACACTTATAATGATGACATGAAGAAATATGTGGTAGCCTTATCTCCTTTATTACTTTCTTTTTTTATTTCCATTATATGTTTTAGTTCATTTGGACATGGTCCACAAGATTTGACTGATCTAACGTTTCCAGCCTACTTTTTTATTCTTTTAATTATCCTGAGTGTTCTTTCCGTAGGTTTTTTCATCAACCAATACAAAAAAGCTAAAGTAGAAAATAACAAAAAAGCCGAATTGGTAATATTAGTAGTTGTTTTCGTGCTGTCCTGCGTAACAGGATTTTGGTTAACAATCAATGTTATACCTCATTTTGCAGTTTCTTACTTTAGAAACCAATTAGATGTAAAGCTCCAAATCTTTAACCAAGAACAAATGAATATTAAGTCTCAAACGGTCAATCAAATTCTTTCAAATTGTAAAACTAAATTCACTCAGCCCGTTGAGGTACTCAGTGTAGCCGAAAATTTCCAAATGCGACTTTCTAGCGGATTGGTAACCTTATACATTCCAGAAATAACTGTTGGTGACTACGATTATGGTTCTTTGGATGCTGGTAGAGTTTCTTTTAAAAGCTTCGCTCAATCCAATCTTGTTGGGCAAAAAATTTCTATTATTTGTCCCAGCTATGAGGATTTGATGCAATTAGATAACCCAAGTCCAGACAGTCCGCAGGTATTGATTTATTTTAATAACAAGCTTTTAAATGCACCTCCATTTATACCGGACAATTTTTCATATGGTTTGAATCTTGCACAAGAAGTATCTAACAAATATCCTGCTGTACTTAAATAGTTATTGAATTACCAGCAAATAATGTTTGGTTGTTTTTCTATCTCAAATAAATTGTTTACCAATTGCTGGATTTTAGTGCAACTCCATTAATAATCCAACAATAAAGTTTATATATTTCGTATTTTAGGAACCCAAAAATAGTTGCTCCAAAATAAATAAATTTTGATTATTAGTAATAGAATAACAATTAGTGAAAGTAATTTAACAATTTTCTTTAAAACGTCTCCTAACTTTATAGAGATAATTTTATTCTCCAAATTATACTATAAAATGATTTTTTGTGAAAAAGTTTTTATTCCTCAATATTGTACTCTCTACTTATTTCCTTTCTAATATTGTAAGTGCCCAATGCACTACTGGTTGCACTCATGTATGCTATCAGGGAGATGTTTCTTCACCTCTTTATGTAACTACAGGGAATACCTGGACATACAGTTTCAATCTTAAAAATGTGGGAACATCCTTAGTCTGTTCTTCACCCAATGTTACATGCACTGCAACCAATTATAGGGTTGCAATTTATTCTGTTACTAAAGATGGTTCAACAACATGGACATATCCATCATCGTGCCCTTATGTAACATTAGTATCCAATCCTCCATTTACTATTGCACCTTTGATAACATCCACTGTTAGTATAGGTCTACAATTTAGTGTACCTGGAACTTATTACATCCAATTCGACATATTGTATACTGACGGTACCAGAACCTGTGTCCCAACGGGTTGGATAAGAGTATATAATACCGTTAATGTAGTTCAATGGTCTGTTAGTCCACCCACCCAAAGTGTTATTGCAGCTGGTGGACCTTATAGTGCTACTGTTTACTCTACTCCAGGTGGATTAACTTATAATCTCTCGTTGCCTGATAGCTGGATTCATTTTGTTAGTTACCCGGGTGGAGGAGCATTTAATTATACTGTCGATAATAACACATCAACTTCTTCACGAACTGGGCATATTTATGTTAACGATGTAAGTCACGGATTTAGCGATGCTACAACATTAACGATTACACAAAATGGCGCTCCTGCAACATATGTAACTTCTAGCTTTGGTGCATCACCTGGCTGTCAGGGTCAGTATACCTATTTTTCCGATTATTCATACGGAAGTCCGGGTCCGATTTCTTGGTCATGGAATTTTGGTGATGGATATACATCAACCTTAGAAAATCCAAGTCATATTTATTCTACATCCGGCAGCAAGTCAGTAAGTCTTACCGTTAACAACTCTACTGGCAACAACAGTACTTCAACTCAGGTAATAACAATTCCAAATGCAATTGTTTCTGCTTCATTTACTCAGTCACTTGGCTATTCAGGAGCAAGCAGTTCATTTACCGACATATCATCTTATTCATGTGGTAGTTATGGTACATCATGGACATGGAGTTTTGGAGACGGGTCTCCCAATTCATTAATTCACAATCCTTCCCATGTTTATACAAGTTCTGGAACTTATCCAGTTTCCCTAACCGCTTGTAATAACCTGGGTAGCTGTAACACCTCGACACATAATGTAACTATTATTCCGCCACCGGTAACTTTTTCATATACCGTTACTACAATTCCGGCTTGGCAACGAGCAGGCGATGATTTTACTATTAGCATTAATGCCACAACGAGTGATGGTTCAAATTGGCGACTCGTGGCGCATGATCCAACTGGTGCCAACCCTGACCATTCTTCAAGTTTGATGTTAAGTGGTGTTTTGTTTAGTTTTCCACTTAATTTCAGATACCCAACCTCTAATGTTCAATATTATTTACAAAACACAAGTTTAATAAATTCTCCAATTTTAGTAAATTCTTTATCAACTCCATACCAAACACAAATTATTGACAGCCAATGGGTGAATAAAAATTATGTTTATAACAACTCTCCTGGCCAAACTTTAAACATCCCGCTAAAAAATATTCCGGGAGCAACCTCAGTTAGCTATAATTTTTCCAGAGTTAGCGGTACTTCCTCAATGAGTGATATCATTCCATCTGGTACAATGTCTTTAGTTTCTGGTAGCAATCAATACCTCATTATACCATATGCAACTTTGCATAATTTAAATCCAGGAGTATTTACTTGTAATGTAACATATTATGGAACTTCAACTTATACAGAAACGGATGTATTTGATCTAACAAAAATAGGGGAATTAAATTCTAGTTCAACTTCAAATAAAGTAGTAATATTTGTAGCAGGTATACTCAACACAAATGAATCTGATATACAAGCTCTTCAAACTGATCTAATAGGCACGGCAGAAACTACATCTGTTGTAAAATTTTCCCTTGCCTCTTATCTAAGCCAAAATGGTTTTGACTGTTGGTATATTGGTCAAAGTAATACTAATTATATTGTTAATAATTCATTTGACATAGGCATTGCGCTTGAAAAAATACATCAACTTAAGCCTTTGGCAACAGAAATTGATTTTGTATGTCATAGTAAAGGTGGTCTAGAGGTCCGAGCCTTATTGGCAGACCCTTCACTAACAAAATCTCTTTCAGGTACTAGTTCATTCAATTTTAATAATTTCCAAACTTTAAATAGCACTATCGTAAAAAAAGTTCTTTTTTTAGATGTTCCTCACCGTGGCGCATCTGCAGATCTTTTTGTGAAATTTTTAGTTAAGGCATCATCACTTTTTACACAAAGTTATACTTCATTGTCAAACACACCAGGTGTTAAAGACCTTTTGGAACACAATAGAATAGTTGATATAATAAATACTAAAAACCTACCTATTTCAATCAAATATGCAAATGTTACCGGGTATAGCAATTATAATGGCTTAAATGACGGGGCTGTAGATTTAACTGAAAGTACTTTAGGATTTGATCCAGCTTCAATGGCTCCACTTATTTCCTTATTTGGTGGGTCGAATAATATTTATCAATTGTATCAAAATGATACAAGGTTTTTCGAGCCAATATATTATCTATTTGATGACCTTCCCTTTACCGAAATATTGCACACTAATATTCACACTAACAATATATTAAGTAATCCTGGTGGTTATGGTTTCATCGAAGGGGGGTTCCACAATTATACTCCTTTAAATTGCAATGAGGGAACAAATAATTTGTATAAAATTTATGCATTTCTAAACACTAACATTGCTGATTTTCCTCCTTTTGCTTCTTGTAACACTCATTTCATAGAAACAATACTTGGTACTATGATTTCATCAAAATTATCTGGTGCGAAGGTCTTCTATAAAGTTAATGGAGATTCATTATTTCATTTTATTGGTAAATCAGATGAATCGGGAACAATTATTTTTAGAATGTTTGGGGGTATAATGATTGGGGATTCTATAAAGTTAGAGGCTTCTGGAAAGGAAACAGTTACATTTTCTGTTGATTCGAACATCCTTGCCACAAATAAATTCAATATTACAATGCTGTCAACTTTGAGTTCATCCTTAGAAATAAAATATCCTGAGCTACAACTTATAAATCAAAATTATGTTACCTCAAGTAACTCAATAGATATAAAGGCCACGGGACAGAATGTATTAAGTTGCGAAATTAATTATCCATTTAATCAGGATACTAACTTTGTCCCTTTATCTTTGGTAGATAGTATTTTCACTGCAAATTTAGATACTGGTTATAACCATATCATTGTGAAGTTTATTGGCTCCGTTAATATTGACACTCTGGATAAAGAAGTATATTTTTTCCCGAGCAATTTAATTAATCAAAATTTATATAAAATTTATCTATTATGCGACTCTTTATGTTTAGGAACAAATATTTATGTTAAATCTCATTTTGTTAAACAAATAAGCTCTATAGTAGATAGTATAACTGTTTCAACAGGAAGTAATACCCTTAAATTTTCAAAAAATGGGTATGTGGACTCACTTCTTACAGTTGATTCATCAACCACAATATCTATTTCTTCACACATTTTCCCTAACTCGTATTCATCGCTTACAGATAGTAACATTTTTGATTTTACTGCTGGTCATTCTACACAGTATTGGAAGACTATTACTATTAGAGATACTTCATTTCACTCAATCGTATCAGTCAAACAATATGATGATAATTTTACTGGATTAGGATTATTGTCTGTAAGTAGGAAATTAGAATTTAGACTTCTTAATCCTCCTTTCTGGGCAAATTATACTTTGGGTATTTCAATTGACCAGACATCTGTTTTTCCAAAGGATAGCATTTATTTATTAAAAAAATCAAGTGATACTTTATACACAAAAACAACTTTTGATACATCCGTAAACGCTCCTACCTATGACTCAGAAGTAATGAAACTAATAATAAATAATTTCAACTTTAATAGAGGTACAACAACTTTACAATCCTTTGCTCTCATGCAAAAACAACCACCAATTGTTTTTGCACTTGATACAATAGTTATTTATGAAAATGATAGTATACTGCTTCCAATTACAGCTTTCTTTGGTAACCCAGATTCTATAAAACATGATATTTTATTTCAATTTATTGACAGTACACCTTCTGGTTTAATTTTAACTCACAGATCCGATAGTGTATATATTCATACCGTGCCCTGTTTTTCGGGCATAACATCATTTAGTCTTAATGGGACACATGATTGGCTTACAAAGAGAAATATTGTTTATGTGAAAGTTATTCCAACTCCGCATCCAGTTATTTCATCATCAGGTGATTCTACTTTTTGTTCAGGTAATTCTGATACACTTTATGCTTTATCTGGTATAAGCTACCAGTGGTTAAATTTTGACACACCAATTTTAGGGGCTACTGATACTAACTTTATTGTAACCACAACAGGAAATTATTCTGCCATTATTACCAGAGGCGTTTGTCCTGACACCTCGAACATTATAAGAATTATTGTTAAAGCATTACCTGTTTTATCTCCAATTGTAAGTCAGTCAAAATGTGATAGTAATTTGAGTGATTCTGTAAATTTTATTTCATCTCTTTCAGGCACAACATGTAATTGGACAAATGATCATTCAAGCATAGGTATACCAGATTCAGGAACTGGGAATATTGCATCTTTTAATGTAATCAATGATGGTTATTCACCTGTAATTGCTACATTTTCTGTTACACCTTTGGCAGATGGGTGTGTCGGAGTCGTGCAAAGTTTTAATATAACTGTCAACCCAATACCGAATGTTTCAGTGCCTTCAAATCAAACCATATGTGGTGGCAATTTATCATCTTCTATATCATTAACTGGCTCGGTCAGCGGAACGATATTTATTTGGACAAACAGTAATACTAGTATTGGATTAGTAGCAAGTGATTCAAATTTTATTCCGGAATTTACAGCAACCAATGGGTCATATATTCCCATTTCGTCCTTAATACGAATTATTCCTTCAGCTAATGGCTGTACTGGTTTAGCGGATAGTTTTAATATAGTAGTCAATCCTAAACCTGTTCTAAGTAGTCCGCTAAGTCTAACACCAATTTGTGATAGCTTGGAATTTTATTATAATCCCATAGATTCTATATCCGGAACATCATTTAGTTGGACCAGATCAATCATACTTGGAATTAGTAATCCAGTTGCCAGCGGTATAAATTCGATTAATGAGATCCTTATTAATTCTTCTCCCTATTCTATTCCTGTTGTCTACGAATATGTTTTGTCAGCTTCGGGATGCACTGATACGCAATATGTATCAGTTACCGTAAATCCAAAACCGAGTCTAACGAGTACACATACTCCTTCAGCCATTTGTGATAGCACTGTATTTGATTATAATCCAACAAGCGTTACGCCAGGTACTGTTTTCAGATGGAGTCGAGCAGTAGTATCAGGTATAAGCAACCCAGACGCAGATAGCGTAGGTAATCCGCATGAAGTACTCATAAATACAACCCCAAATCCGGTGGTTGTAAATTATGTAGACACCTTGATTGCCAATGGATGTTTTAACGTTCAAACTATACGTGTTACAGTTAACCCAAAACCGTTGCTTACCAGCCCGCTCACGTTGTCGGCAATCTGTGATAGCAATTTATTCATCTATGCACCAGAGAGCCTTACAACCGGTACAAATTATTATTGGAGTCGAAACCCAATTGCCGGAATAACTAACCCTGCAGCAACTGGATTAGATAGCATTAATGAAAGACTGATAAATAGCACTCCAAACCAAGTAGTAGTAATCTATTTTGATTCACTAGTCGCAAATGGATGCAGTAATGTTGAAAATGTAACTGTTACCGTAAATCCAAAACCGATTCTAACGAGTACGCTTACGCCATCAGCAATATGCGACAGTACAACTTTTAGCTATATCCCGGCATCTGCCACACCGGGAACAACTTTTACTTGGAGCCGTGCTGGATTCGTTGGAATCAGCAACCCTGGATCAGCAGGAATTGGTAATCCTTTGGAAACGTTGATCAATCTTACACCAAATCCTATTGTTGTGATTTACGTTGATACATTAAGAGCATATGGATGTTCGAATACTCAGAATATTTCAGTTACCGTTAATCCAAAACCAACACTCAGCAGCCCTCTTACACTACCTGCTGTTTGTGATAGTAACCTGATTCATTACATCCCTACAAGCATAACTACAGGTACTACCTTTTCTTGGGTTAGATTGACAATATCCGGTATCAGTAATCCTTTGGCATCTGGAGTAGATAGTATTAACGAAGTACTATGGAACAGTACACCCAACCCAATTGTAGTAACCTATGCAGATTCGTTGAAAGCAAATGGCTGTGGCAATGTTCAAAATGTAACAGTAACAGTCAATCCCAAACCTCTTTTAACCAGTACCTTAATTCCACCTTCAATTTGCGACAGTGCATTTTTTAATTACACTCCTACAAGTGCTACAACTGGCACGGTATTTATCTGGAGTCGCGCATCGGAAACAGGCATCTTAAATCCTTCTGCTAATGGAATAAATTCCATTCATGAATCACTGATAAATTCGACAACGGACCAAATCACTGTTACTTATATAGATACATTGAAAGCTAACAACTGTAAAAACTTTGAGAAGATTATTGTTACGGTAAATCCGACACCACATCTGACCAGTAAGGATACGGCTTCTATATGCAGTGGCATGCAGTTCAATTATTCCCAAGCTTGTAGTATTCCCGGCACGACCTATACATGGCTGCGACAAGGGGTGTCAGGTATAAGCCCTGCAACCAGTATTGGTTCAGGTGATATTTCTGAAACCATGACCAATGCAACATTAAGTCCAATAAACGTAATTTATATAGACACATTGACCGCTTACGGATGTTCAAATTTTTATCCGATAAAACTCATCGTTAATCCTGTTCCAGATGCACCGCACATCACTACAGAACCGCCATCCTCACTGTGTTTTAATACGCAATATCAGAATTTCGGGACTAACATTCCCGCACAAGCTGGAGTGGCATACACATGGACAGCCTCGAACGCAACTATTTGGGCGCAAGGCTCAGGAAAACAATACTGCTTGATTAGTTTCTTTACTCCTGGCGCCACTGCAGTAATAACACTCTCTGCAAACGTGCCTGGATTCAACTGTTTTATCAAAGACACCTTTGCTGTAACAGCAGGACTGGACGGATCAAATGTATCAGAAACCCCGAATGTCATTTATACATCACCTGAGTTCATATGTCTTTCAGCTTTGGAAGATAGCTATCAATGGGGGTATGATGATGCTCTTACACTTGATTCAAATATTTTGCCAGGTGAGATAAACCAGAACTACCGTAACCCCAATCCTGATTTTCTCAATAAATACTACTGGGTGATCACCACGCATAACGGCTGTATGCAGAAATCGTATGAGAATGTACCTACCGGTATATCAGGCGTTAATCCTATAAATAATGCTATGGTGGAAATATTTCCAAATCCAACTGACAACATTGTGAATGTAAGTGTAAGTAATTCACTCACAGGAAATATTGAGATAATGGCATTTGACCAGTATGGCAAGAAACTGTTGTCAGTTGTTGCTATTAATCACAAAGCAAAGATTGAACTAGGCAGATACGCATCGGGTAGTTATCTGATTGTTTGTTTTCAGGATGGGATAAAAATAGCTTCAAAGATTGTGATCAAAAATTAAGTTACTCAACAAAACCACTGAGATTGAAAAAGGAAATCTATGCTTTGATTTTAGTTCTCTTTACCCAAACAGTATTTGGGCAGGACTATTGGATGTATATCCCTAAAGATAATTTTAATAATCAAAAATGGAGTTTTGATCTTGGCTACCTTGGTTCAGTAAATTTTTTTCAAAAACTAACCTATAACAACCCAACCGGAAATTACGACAATCCTATAAATGCGAATATCAAAAGTCCTAAGTTCAATAGTGGTAGTATGACAGGTATTGAAGTCACCGGCGGATATTTTTTTGGTCTTAAAAAAATGTTTGGCGTAGGTTCTGGTGTTATATTTCTTCAACAAACAGGAAAAATTACTCAGGATAGCATTCACATAGAGTATCAATCTCAGGATTTTCAAGGAAAAACTTTCAGACAGATTATTTCTTCAAATGGCCAAATACAAGAATCTATAAACCTATCTAACCTAAATATCCCTCTATTATTTAAATTTCGAAAAAAGATCTCTGGTTTTATTGGTTTTTCTGCCGATCTTGGTTTTTTATTTAACCCAAATCTCAAATCATTTTCAGTAAAGAATAACTATTCCACTACCGCATCGTTTGATTACGAAGCTATATACCAATACCTGCGTGATGCCAATGGAAACTATATAGCTGTTTATGATAATTCGCCAATTCCTTCCTCAAGCAATGATTGGTTTATTACAAGAAAACAGTACCAGGACAGTAACCCCATTAATATGAATAGTCAGTTCGATAGTTTATATAAACAGGGATATTATGTCGGGCTTAAAATGAAGCCTAAAAACCCTAGCGGGAATAATCCTTCCTCTAAATTCTCAGGTGGAATAATATTCAGGCCACAGGTAAATCTGTACCTACATCGTTCAATTTCTGTTAATCTAGGCGGCTACTATTTATACCAACAATCCAATAATTCAGCTAACAACAATTATCGCATTACAGATAAAGTTGGAAGTTACAGTTCAATGCTGAATGGTGTTACTAAAACTACAACTCAATCATATGGTTTTAACCTTGGGATAAGTATTCTTTTTGGGAGAAGGGATAGTGATGGGGATGGTATTCCAGACCGTAAAGACTGGTGCCCCTATGCACCGGGGCCTCGCATATTTAATGGATGTCCAGATTCAGACGGAGATGGTATTCCTGACATCAATGATTCTTGCCCACATCAGGCTGGGCCGGTTGCTACTTTTGGTTGTCCTGACACTGATGGAGATGGAGTGGCTGACAAATGGGATAAGTGTCCGGGGACTCCGTTAAAAGTAAAAGTTGATAAAAATGGTTGCCCCTTAGATAGGGATAAAGATGGCGTTGCTGATTACCTTGACTATTGCCCAGATATTAAAGGAAATAAAGAAAATTTTGGTTGTCCAGACACCTTATTTCAAAAGGCAATAGAGTTTCAGAATGCCAAAGCAATAATATCAAAATCATCGGATTCATTGATGAAAGTTGCGTTAACAATTCTGCAAAAAAATCCAAGAGTAGATATTTCAATTATTGGGGTCATTGATAAACCAGATAAATCACAAAAAATAAAGGAACTTTCTGATGAACGTGCGAAAACAATAATAAAGTTTTTTACCGATAACGGTGTTATGAAATCCAGACTTCTGAATAATAGATTATGGAATAATGCTAAAGATAAAACTCAATCAGAAAATCAAAGGGCAACAATCAAATTGAAGTACAGAATGAAGTAAGATGTTTTTACTGATCCAATTTCATACATATGTGCTAATTGAAAACAAATTATAGTTAAAAACTAAATATAAGTTAGATGAAACAGAAATTTTACCCGATTATTTTAGTGCATTATTTGCTAATTGCTTTTAATGCAAATGCACAAGTAATTACCACCATTGCCGGAGACGGCACGGCGGCATTCGGTGGCGACTCCGGACTTGCGACAGTAGCTAAACTAAACTTACCAACTGATATAAAAATTGATGGTTCCGGAAATGTTTATATCGCGGATTTCGCCAATAATCGTGTTCGCAAAATAAATACCGCAGGAGTCATTTCTACAGTTGCAGGCACCGGAACTGCAGGATTCAGCGGCGACAATACCAATGCTACTGCTGCCGAGTTGAATAACCCACAAGGACTAGCGATTGATCTATCCGGGAATATTTTTATTGCCGATGCAGGAAATCAACGAATCCGAAAAATAAATAGTTTGGGAATTATTACAACCGTTGTTGGTAATGGCACATCAGGTTATAGCGGAGATAATGTGCTCGCTACGTCAGCCCAATTGAATTCTCCAATTTCTGTAGCTGTCGATAATGCCGGCAATTTATTTATCAGTGATGAATCTAATAATCGTATCCGAAAAGTAAACAGTTCCGGAACAATTACAACGATCGCCGGTAATGGTACCGCGAGCTTTGGCGGGGATGGCGGAGCAGCGACTGCCGCTATGTTGAATAGTCCGGCATTCATTGCCTTGAGTTCGACCGGAGATTTGTATGTCGGTGATTTTGATAATAATCGCGTCAGAAAAATATCCTTTTCATCTGGAGTTATCACCACCGTGGCTGGAAATGGAACATTTGGCTCTACTGGAGATGGCGGTGCTGCGACCGCTGCAACCCTAAGTAATCCCAGTGGGGTTGCTATTGACGGGATTGGCAATGTCTACATTTCAGAAACTGGTGATGGTAAAATTCGGAAAATAAATGCCTCGGGGATTATTTCTCCGTATTCAGGAAATGGAATATCAAGTTATGGAGGCGATAATGGACCAGCGACTGCTGCTGAATTAAATACTCCCCAGGGATTAGCCATTGATGGCAGCAATCGTTTGTATATAGCCGATGAATACAATAACCGTATTCGTAAAGTAACAAATATCAGTTTAGATATTAACCCAGTACCTTATGAAAATACCATAACACTTTTGCCAAATCCAAATAATGGTGAATTCAGGATAGTTGGTAAAATAGGAACAACAACAGAAGAAGATGTTACAATTGAGATTTATGATTTGATTGGACACAAAATATACAATGAAAGATTGATTAAGTACAGCGGCAATTTGAATGAACAAATTCAACTAAGTGGAATTGTTTCCAATGGCATGTATATACTCACTATTCAATCTCTAACTGAAAATAGAAGCTTTCATTTAATGATTGAAAATTAATATACCGTTGAATTTCTTTCTCCAACTTAATCAATTCTTTACCCAGATTATTTTTATGAAGAATTATATCCATTAGACTTTTAACTACAGATTTTACAAACAAAAAAACATATTGTATGTTCGGTGATTTAATTTTCGAGCTTGTAAAATACTTGCTCATACTCTTAGTCATTTACACCTTTATAACTTACATAATAAGCCCACGGCGCACTTTCGGCAATATCCATTCTAGGTGGCATAAAACCTTTGAGTTTCAATTCTCAGCAAAAGAGTTCTATATAGAAGTGAAGGCAGCGATAGAAAATACTGGCATTGACAGCACCGTCATGGATTATGTCCATTATTCAAGCACAACCAGCCTATTTTCATCTAATCGGGTATACTTACAAGTCAAGCGGGGTGATCAGATGTTTCTCATCTGTGCCGCGCCCTTTGGTAAAGGGTTCTTTGTTTCCTGGTGGATGGGTGAACCACTTAATTTCATGAAGGACCTGATACCCCGTATTCCGAGGATCGGACCAGCCCTTGCCATGTGGATGTACAGGAAGACCTTCTTCATGATGGATACGGACAACATGTTCAAAGACTGCATCCGGGAATGCATCAATGAAGTAGTAGGCAAAATCGCAAATGACAAAGGTGTTCGGGGAATTTCAGAACTCGGTAACGAACCCATATATATTCCTCTCAAAGATCGGTTTAGCTAATGCTCCCTTCACTTTCCGAACAGCTCACCGCCCAATTCTACCGTTGGGAGCAGAAGGGAAGAGGGTGGCAGTACTTTGAAGAGCCGGTTGACCTAGAACCCCACTTCCATCCGTTCTTCGGGCACTTTGCGCTAGCCCAACCCAAGTCAATTGACGATGGCCGGAGGCATACTTTGTTTAGCTGGATAGCAGAATCAATAAGAGGCAAACCTGAGCTGGAACCAGAACCGGAAGACTACGAAGAGAACGAATTCCTAGCCCACCAATTTGACTGCGATGATGAACTCATCACATATTCCATTGCCCTACCGAAAGGAGCAAAGGTTGACCCGGTAGCAACACAACAGTTGCTCCTAATGCTTTCCTACAGTCGGTATCCCATATCCTTTGAAATATGCGGAAGCATCACCAGTATTTCGTTTCAACTTGCATGCCGGGAGTCAGATGCCATCCACGTACAAAGCCAGGTCAAAGCTTACTTCCCGGAGAGCATCATCAAAGAACGACCGGATATAATAAAGGACATAATAAGCCAGGAGGAAAAGTGTGCCTCAATCCTACACTACGGTCTAAAGGACGAATTCATGAGGCCACTTGCCATGAAGGATTCACTTAAACCTGACCCGCTCATTGGCTTACTAGGAACCCTCGAACACCTTCATAGTGGCGAGTATGCCGTCGTTCAGATACTCTTCCAGGGAACAGTAAACCCCTGGGCAGAGAGCATCATTAGAGCCGTGACAGATGGTAGTGGCAAACCATTCTTTGAGAATGCACCGGAGATGGTACCTCTTGCTAAAGAGAAGATATCCAGCCCCTTGTTCGGCGTTACCATGAGAGTAATGGGAGTAGGCCATAGCGAAGAGAACGCACTCCATATATCCAATATGGTAGGAAGTGCGTTCGGGCGTTTATATTTTTCAGAATGGAACTCCCTCATAAAACTAAATCCACCAATAGATTTCGCAACCCATGTCCAAGATTTCCTGTATCGTGAATCCCACCAAGTAGGTATGCTCCTAAACAGTCGTGAACTTGCAACCGTTGTTCACCTGCCTGGAGACACAATAGCATCCCAAAAACTAGAAAGGGACACCAGGAAAACCAAAGTATCACCGGCTATATCCGAAGGCCATAAGTTAGTCTTAGGTCTGAATGAACACCAAGGCAAGGAGAAGCTTGTAACAGTTAGTTCAGAACAACGGCTGAGACATACCCACCTCATTGGAGCCACCGGCACTGGAAAATCTACCCTGCTGCACTCGATGATTGTGGATGACATTAGGCAAGAAAATGGAGTAGCTGTACTTGATCCCCATGGCGACCTCATTGAAAGCATACTGGCATATATCCCGGTACAGCGGCACAGAGATGTCATAGTCATTGACCCCTCAGATGGAGAATATCCGGTTGGGTTCAATATCCTATCCGCTCATTCAGAGATTGAGAAGGATATACTGTCATCCGATCTTGTATCTGTATTCAAACGACTTAGCACTAGTTGGGGAGATCAAATGAACAGTGTATTTGCCAATGCCATACTAGCCATATTGGAGAGCAAGGAAGGTGGAACCCTCATTGACCTAAGACGGTTTCTGGTGGAGAAAAGTTTCAGGGACACCTACCTTAAAACCGTCTCAGACCCGAGTGTAGTTTACTACTGGCAGAAGGAGTTCCCATTGCTCAAATCCGGCTCTGTAGGGCCTATTCTGACCCGTTTAGACACCTTCCTGAGGCCTAAACTCATACGGAACATGGTAGCCCAAAAGAAGGGCTTAGATTTCGAGAATATTTTAGACACCCAAAAGATATTGCTCATTAAGCTTTCCCAGGGACTAATAGGCACCGAGAACAGCTATCTCTTAGGCACTTTCTTTGTCACTAAGATATATCAGGCGGCAATGGCCCGGCAAATACAGAGTAAGGGAGATCGGAAGGACTTTTTCCTCTATGTCGATGAGTTCCAGAATTTCATTACGCCATCCATGAGCCTTATACTATCCGGTGCCAGGAAATACCACCTGGGTCTTATTTTGGCCCATCAGGATATGACTCAGCTTAATAAGTACGACACAGAACTTGCCAGTTCTGTTGTATCCAATGCAGGTACCAGAATATGTTTCAGGCTGGGAGATACCGATGCCAAACGCTTTGCAGCAGGGTTCTCCTACTTTGATGCCGAGGATCTGGAGAACCTCAATACCGGACAAGCTATAGCCCGGATTGAACGGCCTGAGAATGACTTTAGCTTATCGACCTTCCCCCAACCATATATTGAGCCAGAAAGAGCAGCATCGAATATGGAGGCTGTCATTGCCCTTTCTAGAGAAACATATGGGACACCGAAAGAGGAAGTAGAGTCTCAGCTTGCATCGCTATTAGATTCCTTGCAGGAAGTTAAAGAGGAAGTACCAGCACCAAAACCTGAAAAGAAAGAAGTACCAATAAAAGCTAAACCGGCAGAACCCAATGAATTTCCGGTTAAATATACCCAAGAAGAAATATCCCAAAAGAAGGAAGAGAGCCAGCATAGATACCTGCAGACTCTTATTAAGAAGATGGCAGAAGCCCGAGGCTACAAGGCTCTCCTTGAAGAACTGACACCAGATGGCAAAGGCAGAGTAGATGTACACTTAGAAAGGAACACCAAACGGATTGCAGTAGAAATATGTAATACCACTGAGCCAGATTGGGAGGTGCATAACATACAGAAATGCGCTGAGGCTGGATATGACTTAATTGTAGCTTGCTCCAATGAAAAGAAGACGCTGGAGAACATTCGAAAAAAGGTTGAAACCATACTTAATACGGCAATACAAAGTAAACTGGTTTATTTTGAACCGGAAGCCTTGTTCCAATATCTTGATCAGGAACTTGCCAAGGAGGCCTCGACCGAAGTCCGGACTAAGGGCTACAGGGTAAAGGTTGAATATTCGGCTGTTTCAGGGGATGAGGCTTCACACATGAGTAATTCGATTGTGAAGACAGTTAGTGAGGCGGCAAGGAAAAAAGAGAAGCGGAAATAAATACAAATAGTTCTCAAACTCTCATTAATTTTAAAAAATGTTGAGATCACCAAATTTGGAAAAATTTTTGTCATTAAAATGGTTTCTAGAACCAATCAAATATTTGTTGCTCTTTTTATCATCACTGGCAATAGTTTTTACACTTATAAAAGCATCAAACCTCCATTGGGATTTTTCGCCTAATGGGTTTCATAAATTTATTGCACTTTACAGTGATTATTCAATATTATTTGCAGCAACATTTATCATCATCAACGTCCAACTTATCCTAAGGCAACAGACGATTACAGAAAATGAAAATAAAAAAAAGTGGCAGGTTGAAGAAACCAATGCCTCATTAATCCAGTGCCAAATTTTTCTTAATGACATTCAACTGGTATACAGAGATTTTCTTAAAACTGGCATTTATGATGGGATGACTATCGAGTGGCCAGGATTAACAGATATTACACGTGAAGGTTTGAAAGCAACGTATCCCCGTGCAAATGAAAAATTTCAAAAAATGGATAAGAACATATTCTATCAGTCGATGGTCCTGCTCCATAAATTAGACGCATTAGCGTCAATCTTTATTCACGGCTTTGCAGATATAAATACGGGAAAGAAAGCTATCGGTTATCTCTATTGTAAACAGATCGCATTTTTAATGGGAATAATCGCTTATTCAAGAGTGGATCAGGAATTATTTCAAAATATCTTGCAATTATACGATATTTGGAAGGATGAAAATTCAGCTACTTCATTAATTTTATACGATTAGGATTTCATGAGCTATAAAGAAAAACAGAAAAAAGTACGCGAGTACATTCCAACCAAAACCGAGTTATCGAATGAGACAATTCTTACCATCAATAATAAGGTTGACGGAATTAAATTCGATATTCTCCATTACGAAGTGTTTCCATTTACAGTTGGTGAGAAAGATGCCCTGAACCAATACTTAAAAGGAGTTTTGATACAATTATGTGATGACAATATAATAAGGCATGAAACTTGTGACGAACGTGATACCTATCATATGAACAAGATGAAGAAAGTGGATTATTATTATATTACCGGTAAAGGAATCAAGCTTTGTGATACTAAATTGTTCAAGAACAGACCTTACTCTTATTTTAAAGCCATATCTTTTTTTGAACGAATCTTCACTAAATATTTACCGATTGGTATTTCTTTAACGGCTCTGATTATTTCATACCTCGGTTTCATGCATAAAAAATAATATTTTTCGTTGGCTAAATCAAAATTCCGTATTTTTGATTTTCAACTTTGAATAATATTTTATGAGGTACATGAGCACATTTAATCTGTTTAATGACAGGGTAGATATTATGCTATCTGATGGGGAAATAGTCACCCTATATTTCAATCAAAATAGCGGAAGAGCATACTATCGAAATAAATTACCGGCCATTAAGCATCCAGGCATTTATATTGGTAGTGATCAAAATGGAATTGAGTATTTTGCCCACAACCATCCTTTTCAGGGTAAGCCTACTTTGGTGCCAGGTATTGATTTCAGTGATGGTGCAAATATTTTTTTGTACCCCGAATTTGCCACTAACCCTCCTTTAAAAGTAATTGAGATCGCTTTAAACAGAATACTAAGCGCCGAAAAATATACACTAATGACATTTAATTGCCAAGATTTTGTAAACGAAGCGCTTATTAGTAAACGTAAATCGCCCGCTGTTAATAATTCGTTTGGGGGTATTTTTGCTATTTTACTTGCCGGGCTTTTGTTGAGTTTTGCCTCATCTTCTAAATAAATATTATCTATTTTAGTTCCGCAGAATTATTATTTTCAGTATTACTGTCTGACAAAAGTCCTGTGGTTGAAATGTCCCCGGTAAACCATTTATGTATCTTTTGCACTCTCTTTCTTACAGAGTCTTTATCATAGTCATGTTCATCCTTGCTGTAAGTCCGAGGGAGCCAGTCGTCCGCAGTTAATTTGCACTCAACTTTTGCGTCAGTATTTACGTCCTGAATTTTTGAATAATCCCATACTGTAGATTTTTTAGCGTAATAGTCAATATCCAAATAATCAAAAAGGATTGAGATAAACATCGCCGTCTGTATATCCCTCCCTTTTTTATCAGAAACGGAATAGAGAATAGGGATTATGTTGTCTGTATCGTTTCCATTGGCAGAATTATAATGGCTAAATACACATTGTTTATTCAAGACTGAAACGCACGTGATTTCGTGATACAAATACATGACATCTCTGGTCAGTTCTTCCTGCAAACTTTCTTCAAAATAGGGGTCGTTATAAAAAGCCCGTATATACTCTGCTATACTTTTAGATGTCGTGTATTCTGTGTCAAATGCAAACACCCCTTTAAATACCGGTAATCGTGCCGTTCTAAATCCAGGCAGAGAAATATGATAAAATAATTCCAAAGCTTCTTTCAATTTTGCGGCAGTGAGATTCGTTTTCACTTCGATAATCGCACGAACAGCCTCCTGTCTGATTACAACCAAATCTCCCTCAGAAAAAGAAGGCATAAAATTCTGAGAATCATAAATGATAATATCAATTTGACGGGCCATTCCTTCAATAAAGCCCGTTCCCACAGAGAATTTTGAAGGAATGTGTTTCTTCAAAAATTCTCGCAAAATATGTTCTCGGTAGTTCCCGACCGTTTGATCATGGGATACTAGCAAATTAATTTTATCACTTTTAAGCTTCAACTCATCAGCAAGAGAGCCATAATATTTTCGCCTGTTTTCAGAGTTAATCTTCATTTCAGAAAACGTCAAATATTCGCCTGATTTTAGTTTTTTATATGAGTAAATTATCTTTTCGGCTATCAGTAATTTAATGAATCCTCTACAAGTATCTTCTTCAATCATTAGTTTTGCGACTAAATGCTCAACGAGTTCATTGATTAAGGCGCTGCATCCGATTACTGAGAATAAAAAATCATCAGTACCCCGTCTAATTGCAACGTAAGTATCATAGGAGGTTCTCAAATTTTCCAGGATACCTCTGGTCAACAAGAATTGCGGCAGATAAGGCTGTTTAAATTCTTCTATAGGCCTTTTGATATATTCCGCTTTCTTTCCAGGACTTGCTGCTTCATAATACCAAGCATACAATCTATCATTATCATCCTTTTCTCTATACGCTTGAAGAAGTCTTACACTATCAAACTCAGATAATAAACTAATAAAAAAGTCTCCTTCATTAGGAAAGTAATTCACTACCATTATGCAAATGCTTTTTTTCTTTTTAAATCTGTATTTCACCAACCACGTTAAATTCTAGATCATAGGAATGACTATCCTCTCCATTTCTGTCAGTCAATACAATATCCATACAAGATGAAATAGTACCCACTTTAGATTTTCCGAGTATTTTCCTCAGAATTACCATACTTGGAAATGACCATTCTTTATAAATCAAATCAGTTGCAAATCTACAAATTGGAGTTTCAACATTATTGCAGACCCAATAGTTTTTCGCTCCTTCATAATTGAATGGATTTTTGTTGATATAATCTTGAAATTGTTTCAATTCACCATCAGTAAAACACCTCGCATCTTCGCCAACCACTTCATCAGTACCTAATACGTACCACGTAATTTTATACTTCCCCTGATTAATTGTCTTGCTATTATTAAGTCGAAAATAGGAAAGCGGAGTTTCTAATTTGTGCATAAAATATTTTCAACAAATGTATGGTGCAGGTTTTTAATAGCATAAAAAAATCCGGAAGATTTGTTCCTTTTTTCAACTAATTTCCCTACCTTAGCCCTGCTATCACATCTAGCGTCCATCCCCATTGTTTTGTTTCTTCGGGCCCAGATATGTGAATTAAGTTTCCCGCATTGAGAGATAGCATCATTATCTCATTTTTTCACAAAAAAATAGTGTATTCACATGCAGCAAAGCAAAGCTGTCGGTATCTGGATACGGGTCAGTACCGACGATCAAGCAAGGGGAGATTCTCCCGAACATCACGAAAAGCGCGCTAGGCTAGTTGCCGAAGCCAAAGGCTGGGAAGTGGTAACGGTGTACCACCTTGAAGCCCTGACCGGCAAGTCAGTCATGGGATATTCCGAGACTAAGAGAATGCTTACGGATATTCGCAAAGGGGCCATTACTGGCCTCATATTCTCCAAGCTGGCCCGTGTTGCAAGGAATACCAAAGAACTACTTGAACTCTCAGAAATATATCAACAGGAAAAAGCAGACCTCATATCCTTAGAGGAAGCCATAGACACCTCAACCCCTGCCGGTCGCTTGTTCTATACCATGATAGCCGCTATGGCCCAGTGGGAACGTGAGGAAATCGTAGCTCGGGTATCTGCATCTGTACCAATTAGAGCCAAACTAGGCAAAAGCCTCGGTGGTACAGCACCCCTTGGCTACAAATGGGAAGGCAAGGAAGGGAAAAACAAACAGTTTGTCATTGATGAAAAACACGCCCCAGTCAGGAAACTGGTATATGAACTCTTCCTGAAACTGAAACGGAAGAAAGCCGTAGCAAAGTATCTCAATGACAACGGGTATCGCTCCCGAAATGACAAACTGTTCTCAGATACGACCATAAACCAACTACTCCGGGACCCATCTGCCAAAGGGGAACGGAGGATCAACTACAGTCAACGATCTCCTGATGGAAAAACCTCAATTAAAAAACCCTTAGATCAATGGGTAAGCTTTCCATGCCCAGCCCTGGTAACCGAAGAAATATGGAACGAATGTAACCGCATTCTGGATGCCTCATTAATTAAAAACAAGAAACCGGGGCCAAGACCTAATCACCTTTTAGCTGGATATGTTTTCTGTGCCGATTGCGACAAAAAGATGTATGTGTTCCACGGTGGCAAGAATCCAACTTACCGTTGTCAAGCCTGCAAAAACAGAATAGTCACTCAAGACATTGAAGAAATTTACCATGATCAACTAAAGACATTTTTACTTTCCGGAGTCACCGTTTCCGAATATCTCGAAAAACTGGATGTCCAATTGCAGGAAAAAGAAAATCTTCTTTCCGCGATTTTGAAAGAACGCGATTCGCTTTTGAAGAAAATCGACAATTTCATAACCATGAGAATAAACAATGAACTGTCAAAGGAATTGTTCATTGAACGCCATAAACCCATGGAAGAACGCTTAAACCAGATAAACAACCAACTGCCGGAACTCCAAGCTGAAATAGATTTCCTTAAAATCCAGCACCGCTCAGGTGATGTTGTCCTAAGCGATGCCAATAATCTCTATGCACACTGGGGCACCCTTGATTTTGAAGCAAAACGGGCAATAGTGGAAACAATAACAGATAAGATATCAGTAGGGAAGGAAGATATACATATAAAGCTGTCATACATACCAAGTAAGCATACAAATGCAAATACAAATACACGCGGCGCTGACGCGCCGCTCCCGCCACAAAAAAACAACCAATCCAATTCCAATCAAAACCCCGTAAAAAGTCAAAGTAACGTATACGGTACATGATAGTACGAAAATCGTACCGTCATAAAAACTTCTTTTTGCCAATCCATTTATCTGAAAGAACTTTGTTCCCGCCAAGGCTATTTTATCTGTAGCTATAGCTACAGCAAAAGACACGTAAAGGATAAGCGAAGGAGGGTGTGCCTGAAAAACTGCAGCCTATTTTTTCAAAACCATTCGCTACTGCATTCAGAACATTCCCGTTCATTTAGACAAATATTTTTGGCATAACAAACCCTGGAATATGTTTTTGAATGTAGTTGCTAAATATTAGGGATTTTATTTTATAAGACTACCAAACATTCTCGCTGATTTAGGCAAATGAAAATCAGCATTAATGAATAGCATATATATGAATATCTATCAAAGCTCTAAAAACACCCGCAAATCTCTTTATTTCTCAACTTTTTCAGTCTGCACTGAGTTGAAAATCCCGATTCCTCGAGGATTACCGAAGTAGCTTATCCTCAGTTTCCTGAAGCTAACTGCACACTATAAATCTTATAAATGCTTTGGTACCATTGTGTTTTTCTCGGTGATATTTAGAACGCTAAATTGCACACTTCATGCCCACATGTGCAATTCTGAAGAACAAAAGCATTGATAACCAACATAAATGTGTGCAAAAATATTTCTTATAAGCCCTGTGCAATTGCTAAAACAGATTAAACAAAAGGAACATCATTAATCGGCAAAAACTAGAAAACCGCTATCTTAGAAAGACCTTCGCAAATTGCGCCCTTGCGCTTCCGGGTGGGCCTGCTACCCCAGCCCCGTCTTATAAACCCTCAGGCACCGCTCCCTGGCAGCGCTGTGCTCCACCATGGGCAAGGGATAGGTAAGCTGGTCATACTCCGGCACCCATTTTTTGATGTAAGCCGCCTGCGGGTCAAATTTCTGGGTTTGCAGGTAAGGGTTAAAAATCCTGAAGTAAGGCGCCGCATCACAGCCGCAACCTGCCGCCCACTGCCAGCCGCCATTATTGGCTGCCAGGTCATAGTCCAGCAGTTTTTCGGCAAAGTAGCCCTCGCCCCACCGCCAGTCAATCAGCAGGTGCTTGGTCAGGAAGCTGGCAGTAATCATGCGCACCCGGTTATGCATATACCCGGTCTCATTAAGCTGCCGCATGCCTGCATCCACTATCGGGTACCCGGTTTGCCCGGTGCACCACTTTCCAAATTCAGCCTCATTGTTGCGCCATTCTATTCGGTCATATGCAGGTTTAAAACAACCCGATACCACATGCGGAAAATGCCACAATATCATCTGGTAAAACTCACGCCATATCAGCTCATTCAGATAAGTGCCGTTCAGCTCCGCCGCCTTCGCCGCCAGCCGCCTTATACTTATTGTCCCGAACCGCAGGTGTACGCTCAGCATAGTAGTCCCCTTCACTGCCGGATAGTCGCGGGTTTCATCATAGTGCATGGCTATAGCCTCATCAAGCATAGCCGGCGGCACATCATAAGCCACCTTGGTAAAACCAATTTCTTTCAGGGTCAGTAAAACCCGTTCATTATGCTTACAAAGATTATTGAAATATCGCTCCACCGGATACTCCTTCAGGTAAAAACTGTTCAGTTTTTCTTTCCATTTCCGGCTGTAAGGGGTAAATACGGTATAGGGTTCATTATTGTCTTTTACTACTTCCTGCTGCTCAAAAATAACCTGGTCTTTATACGAATGAAAACTGATGTTCCGGCCCTGCAAATAAGCTTTTATCTCCTTATCTCTTTGAATTGCATAGGGCTCATAATCAGTATTGGTATAAACCGCGGTAATTGGGTATTGCTCAGCAAGCTGTTTAAAACAGGATAACGGAGTACCATAAAAGGTATATAGGGTGCTGCCCGTCATTTGCAGCTTATTGTGCAAACCGGCTATAGTATCATGAATGAAATTAACCCGCTTATCCGCCCGGTCGCTCAGGCTATCCAGTATGTTCGAATCGAAGATAAATACCGGCAAAACCGGCCCTCCGGCTATAAGCGCACGATACAGGCCTGCATTATCTTCCAGCCGCAGATCCCGGCGAAACCAAAACACGGTTAAAGAATCTGGCATAATATTTGCCTTAAAGTTAGTTAAGAAATATTCCTTGCCTTATTTGCCCTGATTGGTCAGGTCTGTATCTGGCGCAGGTACACTATGAAGATGGTACTTTATTAAACCCCAACTCAATGTTTAACCTCCTGAAAAATACAACTATGAAAATGCTGTTTTTATTGATACTGCCCGAATTACTATTTGCAGCAGTTCTGTTTTACTGTTATGGCCTTTATTGCAATTGGCAACGCCAGCGAAGAAGTTAAGACCGAACAACAAACACAACTACCTGCTGCTATTATGGAAAACTGGTCTAAGCCGGATAAGGATGGTGCAATTACAAAAACTTATCTCCCTTATTCCTCTTCACCTCAGCCACATATTCCTTGATCTGCTGCTCGCGGTTGCGCTCGCATATCAGCAGCACATCGGGTGTATCCACTACTATGAACTTTTCAAGGCCCTGCAGCACCACCAGTTTGTCGTTGGGCGCTTTTACCATGCATTCGGTAGCATCTATCACCATCACATTCGATCCAAGTACGGCATTGCCGAGGTAGTCTTTGCTGCAATTATCGAATGCCGACTCCCAGGTACCCAGGTCGCACCAGCCAAAGTAGCTGGGTATCACAAATACGTTACGGGCCTTTTCCATAATACCGTAGTCAATGGAAATGTTGGTGCAGTGGGGGTAAAGCTTGGTAATGGTATCATGCTCTTCAGGTGTATTATATACATCTTTAGCCTGTGAGAAAACTTCGTTCATCTCGGGCAGAAAATGCTCCAGGGCAGCCATAATGGTCTTTACATTCCATACAAAAATACCCGAGTTCCACAAAAAGTCACCACTCTTCAGGAAGGTTCGCGCAAGCTCAATGGATGGCTTTTCGGTAAAGGTTTTTACTTTATAGGTTTTGTCTATTTCCTGCCCGGGGTCATACTGTATATAGCCATAACCGGTATCGGGCCTGGTGGGTTTTATGCCCAGGGTAAGTAATGATTTATGGTGCGATACAAACTCAAGGGCCTCTTTAGCTGTGCGCTCAAAAGAATGTTCATCCATTATCAGGTGATCGGCCGGCGACATGATGATATTGGCATGCGGATTGAGCGCCAGCATTTTATGAGCGAAGTAAGCTGCGCACGGAGCTGTATTTTTGCGTGAGGGTTCAGAAATAATATTGGCATCACTTATTTCCGGAATCTGGCTCTTGAGCGTAGCCATGTATTGCTCATTGGTAATAAAATAGATATTCTCCTTCGGGCAGATGTGCTTAAAACGATTATAAGTCCATTGAATCAGCGACTTGCCAGTGCCCAGCAGATCGAGAAACTGTTTAGGATAGTGGGTGCGGCTTTCAGGCCAGAACCGGCTACCTATCCCGCCCGCCATAATGGCTACATAATTATTTTGAATGTTCATTTTTAGTAAGTAGGTCGTTTTTGTAACTGCTGGCAGCATGGCGCTGGTACAGAAATTCAACTAACTCCAGGGGTTTAACTCTGAATAAGGCCGCAAAAATAATACAATTCAGGCTATTATTTAAAAACAAAACGGCGGCCGGGTAATGGCCGCCGCTGAAAAATATATTATTATTTTATTCGGCTTCAGCCACCACTTCTTTTACTTCTGGTATCATGCGCTTCATCATCCCTTCAATGCCCGATTTCAGGGTTATCATTGAAGAAGGACAGCCGGAACATGAACCCTGCAGCATAAGAGTAACGGTTCCGTTCTCAAATCCGCGGAAGCTGATGGCACCACCATCCATTTCTACCGCAGGTTTAACGTAGTTTTCCAATAACTCCTTAATACGCCCTACCACATCTTCATTATCAGCGCTAATAGTAAAGGTTTCTTTCTTTGCAACTATCTGGTCTGTATTAATGACCACTTTACCTTCTTCCAGGTATTCTTTCAGAAATTCGCGGATCGATGGTATTACATCATCCCAGTTGGTATCCTGGGTTTTAGTAAGCGTAACAAAATTGCTGGCAATAAATACACTCCTTATAAACGGAAAAGCAAACAATTCTTTAGCAAGCGGAGATGGAGCGGCATCTGACTCACCGGGGAAATCAATACTTTTGCCCGGATACAGCAATTTATTGGCTACAAACTTCATTGTTTCCGGGTTCGGCGTCATCTCTGTATATATACTCACAATAGTATTTCCTGTCTTCAGCATTTTCTTAAAAATTTGAACAAAAATACAGAAATTACAGAAGTAATGTGATTATTAATGCTAATAGACCCTAAGGCTAAATCAATAATGTGCGAAATGCAGAAAAAAAAACTGACTTTTGTATTTTATTAATAAATTGTGGCCGGGTTTTTGTACTAATTAAGCAAAGACCAATAAATTAAACATGAAAAAGGCATCACTGG
The DNA here is from genome assembly GCA_903835005.1 of uncultured Bacteroidota bacterium. Lineage (GTDB taxonomy): Bacteria > Bacteroidota > Bacteroidia > Chitinophagales > Chitinophagaceae > Nemorincola. Next base: position 26,127 of record CAILLK010000042.1, read on the forward strand.
CAGTAGTTTTAATGTTAATCCTGTTCACTACTTCCTGTATTGAGGTGAAACCATCCCATCATTACTACCGTCACGGCCACCACCATTACTGGCACCGGGTTTATTGATTCTTAGTTACTTGCAGCATTTGTTATTTTCTTTTCAGGCAATAAAATATTAGCTGCATGGTATATTTAAACCGCTATCCTCATAATCAGGAAAAAATTTCCATATGCCATAGAATAGTTTGATTTCACTGTTCTTCAGGTAAATTTAAATCAGGCATTTGTAAATAACCGCATCTTAAATAATTTCGCCAGCCGCAAATCAGTTACATTACATAACCGTTGGCATTAATTTTGCTGATAGGGTTTATAATAATTATCCTATATTCAAGCCAATTGTTAAAAAACATCAGGTCATATCAATCAATACCATCTGCATTATATCTGCTCTTATTTATAGCAGTTGTACCCACGTTGGCATCTGGCCAGAAACTAAGCCGTGAGGATAGTATCAGTTTCAGCAAACTGCATTTTACTCACAATAAATTTGTCAACAATATATTTCAGCAGGCGGTTAATTCGATGAAAAAAACACCGGAGACTCAAAACAACTATACCGGCAAAAGTGAAGACCCCTACATGCCCTACCAGGGTAAGATAATACGGCATATTTATATTGAACCTATCAATTTCAACCGTTCATTCAAAGATACCAGCAAGCGGGACAACAGCTGGTCTGCAAATGCAGGCAACCGGCTGCACAAACATTCCCGCAGATTTGTGATCAGGGACAATGTCTTCATAGAAGAAGACAAACCGCTTAACGCTTATAAACTGGCGGATAATGAGCGATATATCCGCTCCCAGGCCTATATTCACGATGCACGGATCATTATTGATACTCTGGAGAACAATCCCGACTCAGTAGATCTTACCATATTCACACAAGACCTGTTCAGTATAGGCGGCGGCGGCGCATCAAACGGGTTCAATCATATAAACCTCGACCTTTATGATGCTAACCTGGCTGGCTTAGGCCAGCGCCTGGAAACCACAGGGCTGTATGACTATAACCGCTCACCCAACTGGGGCTATGGCGGATTTTACCGGAAATATAATTTCCTGCATTCATTTACTGATGTCACTGTTGGCTACAGCACTATGAATATCAGCGGGTATACCCATGAAGAAGAAACAACTAGATATTTATCGTTAAGCAGGCAACTGGTGTCGCCCTACAGCCGTTATGCAGGCGGTCTGACCCTGAGCCATAACGAGAACTACAATGGTTATCATGCACCCGACAGCATTGTCTACCTGTATAAATATGATCTTTATGATGTGTGGGCCGGTTATAACATAGGTATTAAAATACTCACAGCCACCAACAATAAAATCCGGGACCGAAGGTTTTTTGCGCTCCGGTATTATAAGCGTGATTTTCAGGAGACCCCCTACCAGCTTGCGGGCCGGTATGATCCCATATTCAACAGCTCCCAGGCAGTATTAGGACAGTTTACTTTTTTCAGGCAGGATTATTACAAGACTCAGTATATATATGGTTTCGGTACGACCGAAGATCTTCCTTATGGATACAACCTGGCGGTAACAGGAGGCTGGCACAAGCAACTCAATCTGGAGCGACCCTATGCCGGAATCAATGCATCGGAATATTTAGCCACACATAGGGGAGATTTTATTCAGTTTTACCTGCGCAGCGGGGGATTTTTGTATAAAAATAATTTACAGGATGCAAGTATACTTATAGGAGCCACTGCGTTCAGCCGTTTATTTTTTCTCAACAGTACCAAAATCAGGCAGTACATCAATTTCAATTATACCTACCTCGATAACAGGGTAACTTACGCCCCCCTTAGGATTGATAACTTTTATGGCATCCGTGGTTTCCTTTCCGATTCCGCCTATGGATCAAGGCGGTTCAGTCTCCAACTGGAAACCGAGTTTTATATAAGGTTCAAAATACTTGGTTTTCAGTTCGCCCCATTTCCTTATTGCGACCTTTCTGTGATAACACCGGAGAACCAGCCTTATTCCAAATCGGCATTATACACCGGATTAGGCGGCGGCTTCCGTACCAGGAATGAAAACCTTACATTCGGCACAATAGAAGTAAGGGCATTTTTCTTCCCGGTGGCGCCCACAAATATGACCGGGTTCAAAGTAGTAATCAACAGCAATATCCAGTACAGGTATAACAGTAATTATATTACCGCACCAGATCTTGTGCGGCTGAATGATCAGTGATTAATATGTATATCTGCTATCTAAAACTATTATAATAATGGTATGGTATATGCCGATATTGAATTAATAAACGGCCGGGAAATTATCCTGGCTTCTAGTTATATTATTGGTGAAGATGAAATTAAACGGATTAATCTAAATATATGGGTAGATACTGGTTCCTATATGCTGGCCATAAACGAAAACATTCAGGAGCATTTGCACATTACTTTGCTACCCATTCAGTCAATGCATCTGCTATCTTCCGGTCATTGCTCAGTCTTTGCACTTTATTCTGTCCGCCCAGCCGGCCAATAGATTTCATGAATCCGATAAAAGCGCCTTTTTTCATGGGGCGCACTTTAAGTGTCTGTAGGATATGGCCGGTGATCAGATCTTCATAATAAATATTCTTCAACCTGAGATGATTATTAAGCGATTCTGCAAATCCCCGCAAGTCTGCAGGAGGCGTATCAAACTCAACAAACCATTCATGATAGGGCAGCCCCTCACTGACCTCAATTGCGGGAGCAATGGTAAACTCTATAATATGCGTATTGAATTCATTTGCTGCTTTATTCATAGCATATTCCACTTCTTCAGCAATCACATGTTCACCAAATGCCGATATAAAATGCTTGGTGCGGCCGGTAACTGCTATCCGGTAAGGGTCGGTACTTACAAACTTAATGGTATCGCCTATGCTGTATCCCCACAGGCCCGCATTAGTGCTTACCACAAGTGCATAATTCTCTCCTGTCTTTACTTCACCCAACGATAATCTTTCCGGGTTTTCTTTCCCCACATCAGCCACCGGAATAAACTCGTAGAAAATACCTGAATTGGTGTTCAGCAGCAACCCTTCATGATTGGGTTTATCCTGGAAAGCAAAGAACCCCTCTGATGCCGGGAAAGTCTCTATCATGTCTACCTGGCCCCCAAGGCTGTTGAGCAGCTTGGCTTTATAGGGATCAAAATTCACCCCGCCATGCACTATAACCTGGAGATTGGGAAATAATTCTTTAATTTTTTTCCCATCATTGCGCTCACTGAGCCAGTCGAAATACATTTGCATCCACGGAGGAATGCCACTGATGAGGGTCATGTTTTCGCTCATCGTTTCCTGCACTATTTTATCCAGCTTTGTTTCCCAGTCTTCAATGCAATTTGTTTCGTAAGAGGGCAACTGGTTGCCACGCAGATAGCGGGGCACAAAATGATTGACAATGCCGCTGAGCCTGCCGGTAGGGATACCGCCCACTCTTTCCAATTCCGGAGATCCCGATAAAAAAATCATCTTGCCATCTGCAAACGAACTGTTGCCGCTTTCGGCCATATAGCAAAGCAGGGTATCGCGCGCGCCATTGATCTGGTTTGGAATTGAATCGCTGGTAATGGGAATATATTTTACACCGCTTGTTGTGCCGGAAGTTTTGGCAAAGTAAATCGGCTTGCCTTTCCACAATACATTCTGGTCTCCGTTTTTTATTTTGTCAATATAAGATTTGAGCGCTTCGTAATCGCGCACGGGAATTGCTTTCTTGAAATCTTCATAGTTTTTTACACTCTGCAGGCCGTGTTCTTTTCCGAAGATTGTGCGCCCTCCTGTCTTAATAAGATATTGTAAAACCGCGTGCTGGTCGGCAACAGCAGTGGCCATACCTTTCCTTACCTTTGAGTGAATAATAGACGCATAAGGCTTGGCAAGAAACGATTTTATTTTCATCCGGAATTTACTTGGGGCATCAAAGTTAATATTTATTGGAAGCGGGGATATATTATTTTTGATGCCTGACATTTCATGTTTGAAACATTTTTTCCAATAGGAAGAAAAAAAATAAAAGACGCTAACAAATTTTATTGTTTAAAATAAAAAACTGTATTATCTTTGCGAAAATATTTTAGGAAAATCATGTTTGCAATAGTAACAATAGCAGGGCAGCAATTCAAGGTAAAACAGAATGATGAATTGTTTGTGCATCGCCTCGGAGGCAATGCCGGAGATAAGGTGGAATTTTCAGATATCCTTATGGTAAGTAATGATGGCAACATAACCGTTGGCAACAATTCCAAAAAAGTACAGGCTGAAATAATAGATCATCTTAAAGGAGATAAGGTAATTATCTTCAAGAAAAATCGCAGAAAAGGCTACCAGAAAAAGAATGGCCACCGCCAGTGCCTTACTAAGATTAAAATCAATGAAATAGCTTAATTTTAAATTGTAAATACCAACTAACTTTAAATAATGGCACATAAAAAAGGAGAAGGCAGTGTAAGGAACGGCCGCGACTCACATAGCAAAAGATTGGGTGTAAAGATATTCGGAGGACAACCTGCGATATCAGGTAATATTATAGTACGCCAGCGGGGAACCAAGTTTCATCCGGGCGATAATGTAGGGCTGGGCAAAGATTTTACCATTTTTGCATTGACTGATGGTTTGGTAGAATTCCGTAAAACACGGACAAAAACTTTAATTTCTGTTAAAGAGTTTAATACCGCAGTCGCGGAGGCCTAACCCCCGAAGCGATTTTGCCATAAAGATTTTTGTTTAACCCTTAAATTCACAGTTATGGCAACAGCAAAGAAGGCAGCTCCTGCGAAAAAAGCAGCACCTGCACCAAAGAAAGCAGCTCCTAAAAAAGCTGCACCAGCTAAGAAGGCAGCAGCCCCTAAGAAGGCAGCTCCTGCCAAAAAAGCAGCTGCTCCGAAAAAGGCAGCTCCTAAAAAAGCAGCAGCACCAAAAAAAGCCGCAGCACCTAAGAAGGTTGCAGCTGCAGCTCCTGCTAAAAAGAATGCTGGCCCTAAGAAGGCAGCCGCTAAAAAGAAATAACCCACTCTTTAGCGATCTAAAAAAAAGAGACTGTTTTATACAGTCTCTTTTTTTGTGCCTGTTTTCTCATCTATATCCTTTCAATACCCTGCTTAATGTTAATAATCGTTAAATCTTCTAATGCAAGACGGTTCTGTACATACAAGTAATAAGTAAGTTTTGTTGCTTTATAGCGGATGTGAATTTCCCATCCTACCCATACCTTTTTATATGAAATTTCTGTTCTCCCTTATCCTGGTTTTTTGGGGCATGCAAACCTGTTTAGCGCAAAGCTGCACCATCAAAGGTTCGGTTGCTGATACGCTTAACATTATGAAACTATACAAGGCCTCTGTAACAATCATGAAGCCTGCTGATTCCGGAATTGTAGCCCATACGCGCACGGCTCCCGACGGTAGTTTTGAATTGAAAGTTGATACCCAGGGCAAATATATTATCCGGGTAACTTTTATCAATTTCGCTGATTATGAGGATGTAATTATTGTAAACAAGCCCATAATGGATTTGGGTGAGATACCCATGCTCACTAAGGAACATGTGCTTAAAGAATTTGTAATTACCCAGCAGATAGCAGCTATAAAAATAAAAGGAGATACTACTGAGTATATGGCCGACAGCTTTAAAGTAAAAGATGGGGCAAACGTGGAAGACCTGCTGCGAAGACTGCCGGGCATACAGGTGGATAAGAATGGCAAAATAACCGCACAGGGCGAGACGGTACAGAAAGTACTGGTAGATGGTGAGGAATTTTTCTCAGACGACCCTAAGGTGGTTACGCAGGGACTTCAGGCCGTTGTAGTGAACAAAGTTCAGGTATACGACAAAAAAAGCGACCAGGCAGAGTTCACCGGAATTGATGACGGGCAAAAAACCAAAACCATCAACCTTGAATTGAAGGAAGACCGCAAGAAAGGCTACTTCGGGAAGCTGGATGCCGGGCAGGGCACTGATGGGTATTACCAGGACCAGGGCATGATCAATGCTTTCAAAGGGAAAAGGCAACTATCGGCCTTTATGATCGCATCCAACACCGATAAAGTAGGCCTGGGATGGGGCGATAATGATAAATTCGGCGGCGGCGCAGGCATTACCGAAATGACGGATAATGGCTATTACAGCATGGTAGGTGGCAGCTATGATGAGTTTGGCGGATGGAATGGCAACTATGAAGGGGAAGGCCTGCCGTCGGTACTTACCGGTGGCATCCATTATGCCAACAGGTGGAATGAAGATGCCTCACATTTGTCTGGCAGTTACCGATATGCCAATCAGAATGTGAATATTCAGGGTGATAATACCACACAATCATCGCTGGCCGGTGATACGGTAAGGATAAATACCGAACAAAAAACGCAGGCAAGTAAAATAGAGCGCCATGGTTTCAATGGTTTTTATGAATGGAAAATAGACACCAATAATTCACTCAGGGTGGTGCTATATGCCGGCCTTAAAAACTCTGATGTTTCTTCGCGTTATCATACAACCACTTACAACATGGTGGGCGATGCACTGCCGGTAACCACCAATGACCGGTTGCTCACCGGAAACACCCACTCTGAAAACATAGATCTGGACCTGCTTTATAAGAAAAAATTTAAAAAGAAAGGCAGGACTATTTCCGTTGGGATAGAAGAGCAATACAATGCATCAAAAGGTTATGGCTATTTGAATTCAACATTGAGTACCCCCGATTCAATTCCCGGCAAAATGGATACCACCAATACCAACCAGGAAAAGACGGATACGTCTCATACGTTATCTTTCAATTCCAAAATCACCTATACCGAACCCCTCTCCAAAACGGCATTCCTGGAGGTAAATTACGGAATCTACCTGATCAACAGCAGCTCTGAAAAGAACTCCTGGAACCTCGACTCCGCTACAAGGAAATATGATCTGAAATCCGACAGTTTCAGCAGCAACTACAAGTACAATATAATGACCAACCGGGGCGGATTAAGTTTTAAGTTTGTGTATAAAAACTATAATTTTTCATTCGGTACAGATGTAGCCAGCACCAATTACCTGCAAAAAGACATTTTAGAGACTGAGTTGCTAGGGCACGATGTTTCGCGCACCTATAATTATCCCAATCTCTACCCCAAGGCCAATTTCACTTACAAATTCGGCAAGCAGACCAGCCTGCGGCTTAACTATGACGGCAGCACCAAACAACCCACCATCGCCCAGATTCAGCCGCTCAACCAGAATACCGACCCGCTGAATATTACTGTAGGCAACCCCAACCTGAAACAGGAATTCAATAATAATTTCCGGTTGAATTTCAGTGATTATAAAGTACTCAGCCAGCGCTATTTTTATGTGGGCCTTTCGGGCAATACCGATTTAAATGCCATATCCACATCACAAACAACGAACGGCCCGATAAGTACCATAAAGTATATAAACGTAAATGGCAACTACAGCACAAATGGCTGGATCGGGTATGATTTCAAAGTCAAAAAGCCAGACCTGGGTATAGGGTTTTCTTTAGATGGAAGCCAATCGCATACCAACAACATCATCAACGGACTGAACAACTCCAGCAACAATACCAGCCTCAATATCGGCCCGAATTTCAAGAAAGACAAAGAGGATAAATACAATTTCAGTTGGGAACCTCATGTAGCTTACAACGAAAACCAGTCGACCATAAGTACCTTTGTTACCAGGTATTACACCTTCAACAGCGACTTCAGGGCCGATGTACAGATTACTAAAAAGTGGTCGGCTGGTACAACAGCAAATGCAATGATCAGGCAGAAAACGGTAGTATTCCCAACCAATAATGAGGTCATAAAATGGAATGCTTACCTATCTAAAAAGTTCCTTAAGAAAAACCAGCTGGAACTGAAAGCTATTGTTTATGATATTCTTAACCAGAACACAGGTTACAACCGCACAGCTACAGGCAGTACCATATCGCAGGTCAATTACAACACTATTCGCCGGTATGGTATGCTGAACCTGGTATGGAACTTCACCCACACACCAGGCGCAATAGCCGCAACTGATGAAAAGAAATAATGGCTTTAAAAATCACTTTTATGACCCGGTACATATTGCTCGTGAATACCTTTCTGTTTACCGCCATTGCTGCCAGGGCGCAATATACCCTTAGTGGCAAAATTGAGTATGAGAAGAAAACCAATGTTCATGCGGTATTTAAAGATAACCGGGAAGATGAGAATGACAGCTGGTACCAGGACCAGGTAGCGAAGGCCCCAAAATTCAAGAGCACTTTTTTTGAACTCACTTTTGATACAGCCAGAAGTATTTATAAACCGGGCAAAGAGGTGGAGATGGCCTATAAGGGCTGGACAGGCGATGGCCCGGCCGCCGATAATATTGTACTTTCTGATTTCACTGCAGGAAAAGTAAAAGCCGTAAAAAATGTTTTTGAACAAAAATTTCTGGTGCAGGACAGCCTCCGGAATATGTACTGGATGGAAAAGGGCGAAATACGTATCATCAACAATTTTAAATGTCATAAAGCAGTAGGCAAAATTTGTGATTCGGTATATGTAGTGGCATTTTATACCGAGGATATCCCTGCACCCGGAGGCCCTGAAATGTTTGGCGGCCTGCCCGGTATGATACTGGAGCTGGCTATACCCCGGCTGCATACTACCTGGGTTGCCGATAAAATAGAACTGCTTACTCCAAAAGATGCCGACTTTACAATACCGGAGAAAGGCAAAAAAGTAACCGAAAAGCAACTTTTCGAAACTATTCAGAGCAGCCTGAAAGACTGGGGTAAATGGGCAGGCAGGTATATCTGGTGGACGGTGTTGTAAACTAACTGCCGTGTACTGTTTTTATCATTTAAACAATTCTTCTTTACTCCTGGGTTTCTGGCTGTCGAGCCATTTAAACTTGCTGAGTTTCATATTGGGCAGGTCGGCCTTTTCGAGCGGGGTTAATACATGTTTGGGCTCTTTATCAAATTTTATGTTCTTCATTTTCTGATCGGCAAAATAAATGAACATACGCATACTGTTGCCCTGGTCTACATCCATATAGGCGCCCTTCTCATCTTTTACATAATAGATACATTGGGCATCCGGTTTCACAATGATTTGTTTTACTGCACCACTATCGAAGAAAGCGGTCAGTGTTTTTCCCTTCACCTGGTCCCACAGGTGCGCTTTTTCCGGCCCAGATTGCGATGCCACAAACGCATTATTAGGCACATACATTTTGCGGAGTGTAGCGCTGTCCAGTTGCAACAGTATGGTGTCTCCGGTTATCTGACTTTTATGCGACCATACTATAGGGTTAATCATCATTCTTATCAGGGAGTCGGCGCGTGTATAGCACACACTGTCGCACTTGCCCTGCATCGAGTCTGAGAAAAGGAGCACATGGTGGTACCCGATGAAATAAAGCGGCGCCGTGGTATCGGCAGTTGCAGAGTCGGCGGTTGCAACCTTCATCATTTCCACCGATTCTTTTTTATTCTTTTTGCCCTTCTTCTTTTCCTCCTTCTTCGTCACCGGCAGTGTCTTATGTTTTACTTTTTCCACATAGCCGGTATCGCCCGCCGATAGCGGCACATGGTACCGGGTACTTGCCACCGGCACAGGCAGATCATACGCCACTTCTTCTACACTATCTTTAGCACTTTTTAATCCGGAACCTTGCCTGCCTCCATGTTGGTTTAAAACCCGCAAACTATCATTTCCCAGGATACCGCTATCTGCTACCGGCTGACGACTGACGGCTAAGGACTGACTACTCTTCACCATTGGTGCCGAATAAAAAGTATCGGCACGCATATAAAGTGTATCCTTGCCATTCACCTGTTCCAGTACCGGTTTGCTGGTAGCCCAGAGCTTCCGCTGTTTCTGGTAATACTCCGCCCTGCCGCAAAACAGCCTTGAGTGGTGGCCTGTATCAATTGTAATGACCCTGCCCGTGAAACTACTTATTGCGAGGCCATACCCGGTCTGCCGGTCATAATTCAGTATCGAATCGCTTTCTATATACTGACCATTGTTCCATATGCCCGAAAAGCCCTTGAAATGCGCCTTGCCCAGCTTGCCGTCATACCATCCGTCGGATGTCTCAAGCACAGAGCGGCCACTATCCCTTGTTACCACCGAATGGGCATAAAAGTTAGTCACCTTAGATTCGGTATTATACTCCACATCCTCACTCTTAATATGGTATTGCGTATCTATAATAACAACGTTGTGTTTAAAGCGGGCTTGCTTCAGGGGGATGTTATATTCGCCGGTTCTGCTTGTTACACTTGTAGAGTCGTTGTGCAATTTGCCCCCCTTGTCATAAACGGCAATTTTCTTCGCCATGTCGTAGGTAACCTCTGTACTCTCCAGGTTATTTTTGCCATCTGTCATCTGCACGTTGCCACTCATAAATGCTGTCTTAGTCCGGGTAGTATACTTCAGGTACTCGCTTGTGCCGTGAGTGCCTCCCTGCTGTGCAATGCGCACATGGCCGAAGCCTTCAAAATTATGGGTGGTATTATTCATCAGGGCGCTGTCGCAATACAAAGTATCGGTACCCTGCTGCAGTATCACATTCCCTTTCAGGTGGTTGTATTCTCCCGAATCAGTCTTAATTACGGTAATGGTATCCATATTTACTATCCGCACAGGCACCGTTGAGGTATCCTGCTTCTGGGCAACAGCCGGGCTGATAAAAAAAAGAAAAAATAATACCGGTAAGAGGGAAGCAGGTTGCAGGAATTTCTTAATAGTTTCTTTCATGCTTCTTTTATTTCCGTTCTTAAACCGGATGCGATCAGAGATTCTGATGTTTCAACTGCCCGGTGTTTCTATAATCATGGCCGGATAAACCCCTCTATTTCTTCCTGCCAAAAAAGGAAAGGGAGATATACCGGCCCGGATGCGCTTTCATATCTGTTTCTAAACTATCGAGAGACCTGATCGCATTATTGAGATTAATGTATAAATCCTTATTGTTGACAAGCATACCGGCCGAACCCTTGCTATTATTGATTTTATCGGCAATTTCCTTGTATTCATTAAGCGTTTCCCGGATATCTTCCACCATTTTTTCAATATGCGTATTGTTTAAATGATTGGTTATGCTGCTAACATTGGTGAGTATATGATTAATGGTGTCGTTGTTTTTTGCCAGGTTTGCTGTAATACTGGAAGCATTATGGATCATGGTATTGATCTCAACTGTTTCCTTTTTCAGATCATTTGTCAGATCGGCCAGATTGTGCGCAGTAACATTTACTGCATGCAGGGCCTCACTAATTTCCCGCTGATTCTGGGCATTCATCAGTTCATTTACCCCGGTAAGTGTGGTATCAATAGTCGAAATAGTGGTTTTAAGCTCCTTAAGCCTTGGGGTGAGTTCTGAAGATACATTGTCGAGCATTCCCCCCTCCCGCTCAGCCTTCAGTTCAGCTCCCGGCTTCAAAGTACCCGGCCCTTTCCCCGGTACCAATACAATTATTTTTGTTCCCATGATATCGGAGGAGGATATCCTGGCAATGGTACCTTCGGGCAGTTCGAGTCCTTTTGAGATATCGAGAGTGACTTTTACACCCTTGCCCTGAATCAGACTCATGGCAGATATATGCCCGACATTAAGGCCATTTACCTGGATTACAGCAGCTTTCTGAAGCCCTTCCACGTTTTCATATATACAGAAATATCCTCTGTCGTTTGAAAAAATATCAGCGCCTTTCAGAAAATAAAACCCTGCAAAGAATGTAATCAATGCTATTGTTGCCAATAACCCGATCTTCACTTCTTTAGATACACTCATAGTTTTTCAGATATTGGCGGCAAAAATAAGCAAAAGAAGGCACCATAATACTTTATTGCTGATTATCAGTCTTTATCTGCTTATAGTGAACCTCAATGTATTTTATCCTGTTTTCAAATATTGACTGTCAAAAGTTACCTTTGACCCCTGTATTCAGATAACAACCACCCAGCAGATACTGCAAACCGGATTGATTTACTGAATAAACGGCAAATTTAAATTAAAGCAACTGTATAAATTCTAAAATAAAACCTTGATTTCCGTAATCATAATTAATTACAATACTTTTAACCTTACCTGCGATTGTATCGCATCGGTAATCCGCTATACCAAAGAATTGCCGTATGAGATAATCCTGGTAGACAATGCCTCACCAAAAGATAATGCGGATGATTTCCTGGTCCGTTTTCCGGATATAACGCTGGTCAAAAGCCCCGAAAACGGGGGCTTTGCCAAGGGGAACAACCTGGGTATACAATATGCCACAGGCGATATTATACTGCTGCTTAACTCAGACACCATTCTTACGGAAGACAGCATAAGCAAAGCCGCTAACGCCCTGAACCACGACCCGCAAATGGGTGCACTTGGGGTACGACTGATATTCCCCGATGGTGTGGTGCAGTCATCGGCACGCAAGTTCCGGAGTATACGTAACGAGCTGCTTGACCTGCTCCGCCCTGTACTGATGCTGCTGCCTTACCGCAAAAGGGCCGAGCTGATGATGAACCAGTATTTTAAGGGCGATTTTAATACCTATTGCGACTGGGTAAGCGGGGCATTTATTATGTTCCGGACCTCTATTCTCCAGCAGTTGGAAGGCAATAAGCTGGATGAACGTTTTTTTATGTACAGCGAAGATGAACTGTGGTGTTACCAGTTTATGGAGCTGGGCTACCGGAATTATTACCTTGCCGATACCACCGTCATCCATCTGCTGAATGCCAGTGTAGAGCCCGCCAAACAGTTGCGCCTGCTCAAAACCTATATAAAGCACCAGATGATCATTATGGATTATGTGCATGGTAAAAACGGGTACTACTACCTGTTTCAGGCAATATTTACAGGCAAGGAACTGTTCCGGTATTATGTAAAACTATTTCTTGATAAGGTTTTCAAATATAAGCTCAGGTAGCAGCAAAGTTAATTTGGGAATAAAGACAAGCCCCCCTGTAATCTTTATTAGCGTTAAATATTGCACTCCAAACAACAAAGTGAGCCTAATATAAACCACATAGAAAAAGGGCCACACCGGATAGCATGGCCCTTTCAAAATAAAGTTATAGTTTAAGCTATTTTTTCTACCTGCATATAGTTCAGCTCCACAGGGGTAGCGCGGCCGAATATCTTTACCACCACCTTGAGTTTCTTCTTCTCCTGATTGATCTCTTCCACTGTACCGTTAAAGTCATTGAAAGGCCCGTCTATTATTTTCACGGTTTCACCTATGATGTATGGCTCTGCATAACTGATTCCCTGCTCGCTTACCTCATCCATCTTACCAAACATCTTGTTCACCTCGCTTTTACGCAGTGACGTAGGGTGCTCTTTGCCGAGGAAGTGAATAACGCCGGTAACATTCTTCACCGCGTGAATGATGTCGTCAGTCAGTTTGCCATCAACCGCTTCCAGCAATATGTAGCCCGGGAAAAGGGTTTTCTCCCGCAATACTTTTTTGCCGTTCAGCACCTTGAATACCTTTTCTATCGGGCAAAGAACCTGCACTACTGAGTTGGTCCAGTTGTTGATCTTTACCTCTTTGTCGAGATATTCTTTTACCTTTTTTTCCTTGCCGCTGATCACACGTATCACATACCACTTGGTTTCTTTGGCAGGTTTGGCATCCTGAACCGGGATGATTTCGTTAGTTGGCTCCATCATTATTTACCCAGCATTTTATAGATAAACTCCAATACATTTTTTGCAGCGAAATCCATACCAAAAACCACAACAGTAACCATGCTCAGAGCAATAAGTACTATGATAGTGGTCTGCTGCAGTTCTTCCCATGAAGGCCAGGTCACCTTGTGAATCAGCTCGTCGTAAGCTTCCTGGATATAATTACCGAATTTGCTCATAATCTTACCCGCAGCTGCGGGCTCATTTTAACCGTTAATAAATTACCCTCACCCTTCCGGGAACGGGTATTGATTTTGCACGGGCACGTGGATTCGAACCACGATCGAAGGTTTTGGAGACCTCTATTCTGCCGTTGAACTATGCCCGTATATTTTAGTCTTCAGTCGAAAGTATTTAGTCGTAAGTCAGTTGAAGAACTTCGCGGATTAATTACTCAGACATATAACTATCAAGAACTACTACCTGCAAAAAATCAAAAAGCCAAAAAGTGAAACCTTTTGACTTTTTTATTGCGGATGGCAAATGTACGGAATTTTTTGAAATGAAATGGGAATATTTTTGTTTTACCAGCCCTACCCCTCGTTTTCGCCGTTGAAGCTGTTCCTCACCATCACCTTCACGCCGTACACCAGCGAATTAGACCCTCCAGCAACGGTACCATGTAATAACAAAAAAGCCTCCATTACAGAAGGCTTTCTCTTAAATGTGACCCGGATTGACATTTTATCGAACCAGTTAAAAGAATTTTGTTATGCCGTATATCCCTTAAAGGAATGGTTTGGAATGTAATAGTAACAAAAGGGAAATTAAGGATGATAATGGAAAGGAGAACCTTCTTAAAAATGGTTCGATGTTGAAAAAAAATTTTCGCGTTGTAAGTGATAGACTCCTGCCCCAATGTATATTTATATTGCCTGCTAAAATCTCTGGTACATTCAAATATTTTAAGGATTAACTGATACGTGTTTTTATACACAGGCAGTTCATAATACAACGCCATTTTTTTGAAATTTTTACCGCTTCGCGGTATTTCTTTTTAAATAGTTAAATTATTAAAAAGCCCGCAAAGCACGCACGTAGCTTGCGAATTCCTTGTCGAAGGGGGTCTGGGTGCCACCGGCGAAGTCCTCGAACCACACGAACATGAAGTCGGCCTCACTCGAACTCCAATAGAAGCCACTGGCAAAACCACCTATTTCGGCTTGATTAATGTATAATTTATTTAATTCATCTTTGCTGGGCAAATACCAATCGGTGTTGCCACCACCTGTGTAGCTCCTTGCCACTATGGCAGCATAGCTGCCTGCCCCCTGATTGGCTATAATAGCCATCGTATTTGAAAGTCCAGTTCCAATAGCAGTACCTGTAGCATAGGTATTAGTGTAGCTCCCGTTATACCATTGCACACCTGTACTCTGGTCGCCTGAGGCAGCTATCAGTCCATGTTGTACTGCCGGATCATATCCCGGATCACCGGATTGTAGCAGGTACGCAATTTTTCCACCGCCATAACTTTGACCTATGGTTAGTGTTGTTGTGGTTTGCTTCATAAAAACTATTTTGGTTTTAAAAATACTACTGGGGTTTCAAAAATACTATTTTCTAATAAAAAATACCTCCACATATAAATAACATTAATTATTCCGCCATGCAGTTTATCCTCCGGATATTAGCCATATAAATACATGGAATATTACAACAGAGAAAAAGTCATCAACGGTGAATAGCAAGACAATACTCCCACGCGCAGGCATAAAAAAGCCCGTAAGTGCTTTAAAGTGCTCTTACGGGCCGAAGTGACCCGGATTGGATTCGAACCAATGACCCCCAGCTTAGAAGGCTGGTGCTCTATCCAGCTGAGCTACCGGGCCGGCCGCTCAACAAAAAGTGTGCAAAGTTACGTAAAAAATACAATGATTCCAGCCATTATTTCGGTTGGTCGCCTGGCGCTTCTCCATCCTTCAGTATGGTTACCGGTATCAGGTCCAGCACATAGTTCCAGGTATTATTGTCCCACTTCATACCATCATACTGGCCGCTGGGCACAAAGGTATACTTGCGGTGCGGGTCGTTCATCTGCGAAACCAGGTGGTCGAAAACAATCATCTTATGCTCATCGTTCCAGTTCATAGACACCTGCACATCTTTCTTATACTCCAGTATAAACCTGTTCACCCTGTGCCCCGGAAAGTTGTGTGAGGATACACCGAAAATGGGCGCCCCGAAAACCACATGGTTATCTTCAAAGTACATTGCATCGAGCAATTTTTTGTTGCTGATAGAAGATGAACCATTGTAACCAAACATGGTATACATTTTACGGCCGTTTATTTCCTGAGACATTATCCGGTAATATAATGCCCCGAACCATTTGCCACCGGTTAAAATACTGTCTTCAGCCCCTTTCCCCACCTCTTCCGTATAATCATTCAAGCCTATAAGCTTCAGTCTTTCTCCCGGCAGTTGAATCGCTCCGTAGTATCTTTTGGTTATGTTTGACGGCGTAATCTCCCAGTTAAAAATGCGGAAACTGCTGTCATCAGACTTAATGATATTGATAATAGTACTTAAACTGTCGAAAGGATAAAGCCACGAATTAGGAATCTTGAGGGCATGTACAAGTTGTCTTACAAAACGTTCAGAATAACCAACCCGCAAATCAGGCAGAAATGAATCAAACATAGAGTCGGAGGTTGCGATCAGTGAATCTTCCATAATGCGGAGTTTCTCAAAATCCTGTGGCGCTAAAGTTTGAGAAAATGCCCTACCGGAGGTAGCCATCACAAATATTATAACCATGAAAAATGCCTTGTTTTTCATCATCATCCTGAATTTCATTACTTCAAACCTAAACAATTTTTTGTTAAAGATATAATAAGGCTAATTGAAAAGGTTAAGAAGCAAGATGCCGACCGGCCTGATAATTTAAATCAGCCCACAAATTGGAAGGAAAGAGGTCTTGGGTGGAAGATAAACAGCTACTCTGTCTATCCGCAGCAGAATATTTATGTATTTCGCTTAAAAGCTACTATTTTCGGTCTCAAATTCGCCATAGGATGCATTTGGTACAACAGTTATTGTTTATAGTCTGCACGATAGCCGGCATATATATTTTCGCAAAAAAGGTGGGCGAAATGCGGCGCAACATCCTGCTGGGGCGGGACGAAGATCTCAGTGACAACAGTGGCCAGCGATGGAAGAATATGCTGCTGCTGGCAATAGGCCAGAAGAAAATGTTTAAGAACCCGATACCGGCGTTTCTGCACCTGGCCGTTTATGCTGGCTTCATTATCATTAACATTGAAATACTGGAAATATTCCTTGATGGATTTACGGGTTATCACCGCCTGTTTGCCCATGCCGAAGGTCTTCGTAATCTGTATGCTTACCTTATAGGTTTCTTTGAGGTACTGGCATCCCTGGTGCTTATTGGCTGTGTTATTTTCCTGATCAGGAGAAATATTTTAAAGGTGCGCCGGCTGAATATGAAAGAACTCATCGGGTGGCCGCGCGAAGATGCCAATATCATATTGCTAACTGAAATAGTGCTGATGACCTTACTGCTCACCATGAATGCTGCCGACCAGGCGCTGCAGGGGCGCGAAGGGGCTGAACATTACCTTGCCTTAAAACCTTTCCTGGTGAGTGGCAATTTCGTTCATCTGTTTTCCGGTATGTCAGTACCCACTCTTATGATAATTGAGCGCACCTGCTGGTGGCTGCATATACTGGGTATTTTCTTCTTTCTCAATTATCTGCCCTACTCCAAGCATTTCCATATTCTGCTGGCTTTCCCAAATGCTTATTACTCCAAACTTACACCAAACGGCGAGGTAAAAAACATGAAAGATATACAGAACGAAGTGCTGTATATGATGGAGCCTGATAAAGCCCCGGCTGCGACAGCGGAGGGAGAACACAAACGCTTTGGCGCCAAAGATGTAACCGACCTCACCTGGAAAAACCTTCTGGATGCCTACTCGTGTACCGAATGCGGGCGGTGCACATCGGTATGCCCGGCAAACAATACCGGCAAGAAACTTAGCCCCCGCAAGATAATGATGGACACCCGCGACAGGCTGGAAGAAGTGGGCAAAAACATAACTGCAAACAAGGAATTTAAAGACGATGGCAAGAGCCTGCTGAATGACTATATAACTGTGGAAGAATTGCGGGCCTGCACTACCTGCCAGGCCTGTGTGGATGCCTGCCCTGTGATGATAGACCCGCTGGACATTATCATGCAGCTACGCCGCAACCTGATAATGGAAGACAGCAATGCCCCGCAGGAATGGAATATGATGTTTGGCAACATAGAAAACAATATGGCGCCATGGAAGTTTAGCCCGGATGATCGGGATACGTGGGTGAATGGGTAATTTGCAAATATGGAAATGTGCAGATGTGGAAATTGGTGGCGATTGAAAATAATTTTTTTAATGAGTAACAATGGCTGAAGAAAATAAAGGGATTTACTTTACTGAACTGAGGCTCCAAAACGTAAGGTGTTTTGGGGATGAGGCCGTTTTAAAATTAAGTAATGATAAAGGCGAGTGGAGCAGATGGAATGTAATACTTGGGGATAATGGGACAGGGAAGACAACTTTGTTGCAGTGCTTGGCGGGGTTAGAGCAGCATTCGTCTCCATCAAATGATGGAAGTTGGTCAGCCGACATTGAAGATCGAAAGCAAAGTTTCTTAAGGTTATCTAACCTTTCCAATAATCTTAAACCTGCAGATGTAACAGGTGTGGTAAAAATTTCTAAAACCGAATTAGTCCCATTAAACTTCACGGAATTTTTAGAAGGCGGTTTTTTGACAACAGTATTATATGATAGTAGAATAAAGAATTTATTTATCCTTGGTTACGGAGCTAACCGTCGCATAAGTTTTCAAATTTTCTCAAAGAAAGAAATAAACCCGGAAATTTCGTCAACACTTTTTGATGATGATGCTAAACTGATAAATACCGAAGAATGGCTTTATCAGATGGATTATTCAGCCTACTCTTACATAGTTACGAGCGGATCAACACAAGTTCCTACAAACGATAATGAAATAAGAAAATTCACTAAAGATTTCCGAAATAAAATTGAGAATATATTATTAGGTGTATTACCAGACATAGCTAAAATTAGGTTCACAAAATCTGAAAAAATTAATCAGCTTCCGAAAATAGAATTTAAAACTCCATATGGTTGGGTAGGTATAAATCAACTAAGTTATGGCTATAAAACAATGGTAGCTTGGATTGTCGATGTTGCTGCTCAAATGTTCAAGAGATACCCAGATTCCGCAAACCCTTTAGAAGAACCAGTAATAATTCTTGTTGATGAAATTGACCTTCACCTACACCCAAAATGGCAAAGGCAGATTTTTGATTTTCTGGAAAAAAGATTTCCGAGGGCGCAGTTTATTGTTACTGCCCATAGCCCGCTGATAGTGCAGAGTGCACCTAAGGATGCGAATATAATAGTGCTGAAGAAGGAGCAGGTGGGTGATGAGTTTGTTGTTAAGATAGATAATGATACAAAGTCGGTATGGAACTGGAGGATTGACCAGATAATGGCAAGTGATCTGTTTGGTTTGGATAGTTTACGTAATCCAGAGATAGAACGCTTAATGAATGAGCGAACCAGCCTCATCCAAAAAGATTCATTGACAGTGGATGAACAAAGTCGCCTTGACGAATTGAATGATCTCTCAGATCGTTTACCAACAGCCGATAACCCAACAGATATTAAAGCGATGGAAATAATCAGGGAGGCGGCAGATTATATAAAAAACAAACAGAAAGCCCAATGATTCAAATAAGAAATAAAATTGGGTCTGCTGTTCCGGATATTTTATCTGGCAAAGGAAGGTCTGTAGCTGATGCTCATAAGGTGGAATATGAGAATGGTGCAATTGATTTCAAGTTTGATCCTAAAATTTACGGAAATAAAAATGTCAAAGAAAAATTGATTGAATTACAGAATGGGAAATGCTGTTTTTGTGAATCAGTAATACATGCTAATTCATATGGAGATGTAGAGCATTACCGGCCTAAAGCAGCATGGGTGCAGGGAAATGAAGCACTAAACAAGCCAGGGTATTATTGGCTGGCCTATGATTGGGACAATTTATTTTATTGTTGCCAGATTTGCAATGAACAGTTCAAGAAAAACTATTTCCCTTTAGCAACAGAAAGCAATCGGGCAAAGAATCATCATGAAGATATAAGCAAAGAGGACCCATTGTTTATTCATCCTGTAAATGATAATCCTGAAGACCATATTGAGTTCATAGGAGATGTGCCACGACCTCGGAATTCTAGTGCAAAAGGTAAAGTTACAATTGAGAGAACAGGGCTAAACAGAGATAAGCTAAATGACAAAAGAAAACGGACTTTTACTGCTCTGAATCATATCTATCAACTTGTAAAAAATCATCCTGACAATCCACCGGAATTAAAGCAAAATGCAATTAATGTACTCCTGGAATATCACTTTAATGCGCATCAGGACGAAACCGAATACGCCTCTATGCTGCGTTGCTTTTTCAGAAAAAACCCTATAGATTTTTAACCTTAAGAACTTTAGTTTATGCCAGTAAAATCAATGAGTGAATACGCTGCGAACGGAGATAACCTGGAGATACTTTTCTGGGTGGGATGTGCAGGTAGCTTCGATCAGCGGGCGCAGAAGATAACCAGGGCTTTTGCCCATATACTCGATAAAGTGGGTATTAAATTTGCGATACTGGGCAAGGAAGAAATGTGTACGGGCGATCCGGCGCGAAGGGCGGGCAATGAGTTTATGTTCCAGATGATGGCCTATAACAACATCCAGACCATGAATGGCTATGGCATTAAAAAAGTGGTAACCATATGCCCGCATTGCTACAATATTTTTAAGAACGAATATCCTGCGCTGGGTGGCAACTATGAGGTAATGCACCATACTACTTTCCTGCAGCAACTCATCAATGAAGGTAAAATTAGGCTTAAAGACGGTGGCGTATTTAAAGGCAAAAAGATAACCTACCACGATAGCTGCTACCTGGGCAGAGGAAATAACATCTATGAGGCTCCCCGCGAAGTACTGGCGGCTTTTGACAGTGAACTGGTGGAAATGAAACGCTGCAAAAGCAATGGTATGTGCTGCGGCGCCGGAGGTGCACAGATGTTTAAGGAAGAAGAACCCGGAGATACCCGTATCAATTTTGTACGGGCCAGCCAGGCTTTGGAAACCGGCGCAACCATAATTGCATCCAATTGCCCGTTTTGTATGACCATGCTCACTGATGGTGTGAAAAATAAAGAACAGGAAGAAAATGTAAAGGTGCTGGATATTGCCGAAATGGTGGCGATGTCGCTTTAAGTCATAAGTCGTTAGTCTTTAGTTGTGGTATTTTATTCAGAAGATTAATTCATTTTTAATAATTAAATTCCTGCAATGAAAAAACTGTTTTTTGCGGTAAGCACACTTACAATCCTGTCTGCTTGCAGCAGTAAACCACAAAGGGATGATGCCAAAATCAAAGCATGTATCAATACGTATCTGACCACAGGCATTGATAAAAAAGATGTACCTAAAATTGACAGTATAAGTATCAACTCTGCTGATACACTGACTGAAAAGAATTGCCTGAAAATTGCAATGGACCGCAAATATGATCTTCTTAAATCGCTCAACGCCATTTATCAATCGAAACTGGAACTTTTAAAAGCAGATTCAGCTTTACTGGGCAGCCTGCAGCAACAGGTGGATTTATATAAAAAACACGGAGAAAAATTTGATGAAACTTCATTGAAGAATCAAACTGAAAAAATAAAGACTGACTCAGCCGAAATAATAGAAAGCAGGGTAAGCGCTGATAAAACAAGGAACTCAATTGACAGTCTTGGCAAACTATACAACGTCGCGGATTCAGTTGGCTTCTACGGTTATTTTATCGGTGCATCGGTGCACATACATGGCTCAGACATAGAGACCGGTAATTATATTGTTACCAAGGACTGGAAAGTGAGCAGATGATGTGACTGGAAGAATTAAATAATGGATTTAATGTGCTCCAGGTACTTCATTGCCAACACCTCCCGGTCAAAGTTTTCTTTTGCAAACCGGTAACCACTCTCCCCTTCCCTCCTAACCCGTTCAGGGTCGTTAAGATACAGGCGTATCACCCTGTTGTATTCTGCTGTATTCTCAGGCTCTACATAACTTCCAGCTCCGGCAGCTTCAACCAGTTCCCGCGATACGCCATCAATAGCCATGAGAATTGGCCGCTTGCACGACATATAGTCGAAGGTCTTGTTGGAGTAAACGGTCTTAAAAGTATCCACCCGTTTAAGCACCGATGCCCCCATTTCGGAAGCCAGTATATACCGGAACACATCGGCTTTAGGCACAGAATCGAGGAACCTGACATTGGTAATTTTCCGGTCTTCAGCCATTTTCACGAGCCTGTCTTTTTCCATACCCTGTCCTATCAGCAGGAAAAGCACATTTGTATCGGTCAGCACTTCAGCCGCGTCCAGTATTTGTTCCAGGCAGTTAGCCACACCATGGGCGCCTACATAAGTGATTACAAATTTACCTTCCAGCCCATGCATTTTACGGAAAACATCCTTGTCGAATTCCCGGAGCAATTTCTCTGACAGACTGAAATCTGCAGCATTAGAGATCTGGATCAATTTGTTTTCTGCTATACCTTTTTTCTCTTTCAGTGAGGTGTAAAAGGCAGGAGTCAGAACGTTAATAAGCTTTGCCCTTTTATAAATAAATGCTTCAACCCAATAGGCCAGTTTTATAACCAGTTTATTTGTCAGCACGCCGGTATCAATTGCCGATTCCGGCCAGAGGTCGCGTACTTCAAATACAAATGGCATCCGCCTTAACCTGGAAACCAGATATCCGCTTACGCCAACAAACAACGGCGGAGAAGTAACTATAACCACATCAAATTTTCCTTTTGCTTTAATCAGTCCTGCATAAAGCGATGAAAACATAAAGGAAAAATAGCCCCAAAGCCTGCCAATAAAATGCTTATTATATGCCTCAGATACATGACACCTCAATACAGTAACAGCCCCCTGTTGCTTTTTCACAAACAACCGGCCTTTATACTCCGGTTTCTTTTCTTTCCCGTTATAATGCATCATGCCTCCCAGCACGGTTACGGTATGCCCCTGTTCCGTCCATACCCTGGTAAATTCATTCCACCGGGAGCCTCCCGGGTCATCTTCCTCTAAAAAATACTGGTGAATAAGAAGTATGTTCATGAATTGCTGCTTATTTTTATTTCAGTTTTAATAACATTGCTCCCTCCACAAAAATGCCATTCTCCGGTTCTTACCTTTTGCCCGTATAAAGAGGAAAACCAACCTTCATGCAAATGGGGCATTATGAGATCGCCAACTGTGTTCCTTGCCTCAATCAATACCTTATCTGAAACATTTATTGGCAAGTGCCAGACCTGGTTCATAAATAAATTGTCAGGAGCACCTGTTATTTCATCAGTGACATTCCATACGGGTAAACCTTTCATTTTTACAACAGTTCGCTTATGCGCTATACCGTCTTTAATGTAACTGAACGCTTTAATTGCTCCATTAAAGATAAATTCTTTTTCATTTTCCTTTAAACCTGCAGAATCACATTGCGACCAGTAATACCATATAAACCTGCCACCCTTCAGCATCTGGTCTTTATCATTCAGCATTACCGTATTGTGCGAGGCTGTACCGGAGAAATATCTAATGGTCGCCTCATCAGTATTGTATTTATAACTTCCGGCATCAAGCAATATATTCTCTCCCTTATACCATACATCCAGGTGCAGGTTATCGGCATGAGACGGGCGGTCTTTATAGCTGCCACATTTAATGAACGTAAGTGTTTGCGGCTCCCTTACTAAATAATATCCGCCATCAATAAATTTATGTATTCCATTATCAGGCTGCCACTTTTCATTAATGTGGAGGTTCAGCCCGTACCAATGCACATCCTCAGACTGATCATTGAAACCTAAGTCTATTCCAAGAGTCATTCCCAGCGCCTGCAGCTGAGGCCTGTAATCTCTGTAGTGCGCATTACTGAAATTAAAAAATAATGCACCGTCATTGGCTCCGTAATTAGGCAACCATCCATTTTCATCAACCATACAGGTACGTAAAAATTCCAGCGATTTCCCCGCACGGTCATAAAAAATATCGCTGAATTTTTCATCGTTCTTCTCCGACAAGGTTATGGCCCATGTAAGCAATTGAACTACTATGCGATGATAATTCATGGAGAATTGCAGGTAAGTGCCATCTTCATATACCTGGTAAGTTATTTCTTCTTCCAGCCATTTTCTGCCATTCTTTTTCCACTCAGTTGCGCCGGGCAGGGCAGGATAAAATAATCCTGCAAAATACAAGGCTAGTGTCTCGGTTACAGCATGGTTGTTGCGCACTGCTATTCTGGAGAAATCTATGTTTTTATAAACATGGTCCATATGCCAGTAAATGGCATACTGGATCTGATTAAAAACATCATCTGTTAATGCGGCCGAATTCCGGTAATAATAGAGTGCAAACGTCCAGTTCATTATCCTTAACGACATTTCCTGGCTGCAGCGGTAATTAGGTCCGCAGTTTACAGGGTTACCTTTTATCCATGAAAGAATATCTGTAAACACGAGGGCAGCACAATCATCATTAAAATGGTAATCGTACCTTATGATATCATAGAGGTAGGAGAACCGTGATTTTTCCCATACAAATTTTATATCCCCCGCCTCTTTTGACAGATCTGCAATCTCTGTCCAGTGTTTATTTATATCATACCGGAATCCCGAATCCGGATTGGTTATCCAATCATAATCTGGTCCGAGGTCTGTAAGAATACTGCTGAACAATAAAAATTTACCGGATTTAATGTTGGTAAAAGTTTCTTTTAAGCAACTATCCGGATTCCTGTCAAGAAAGAGTGATTCCCTGCTTTGAAAAAAAAACCTGGCCTCATTTTGCTTCCATACCTTCAACGACATGAACTGTTTATACTCCGGTGATGCCGGAAACCGCTTCTTTAATAAACCAGATCGGAGCCTCAATTCATACTTCATCCGGAAGGCGGTATACCGCCAACCCATATTACCAATAAGGTTAAAGATTTTTTTTAGTTTGCCTGGCATATCAAGTTCTCAGGGTTTACAATGGAAGGTTAAAGATAACCCGCTTCCTGCAGATCAGATGTGTGTATTAAAGTGTAACAATAAATTCACTGCCTTCATTTTCCTTACTCTTAACCTCAATGGTTCCTCCTAAAGATTCAACCTGGGTTTTGGTTATATAAAGGCCTATTCCCTTACTATTAAATCCGGCATGAAAAACCTGGTTAAGTTTAAATAATCGTTCGCCATACTTATCCAGGTTGATACCCAGCCCGTTGTCCTTTACTGTAATTACTGTCTTTTCATCGATAGATTTTACAGAAATCATAATTTCAGGTGCAACGCCGGGCCGTGTATATTTGAGTGAATTACTGACCAGATTATAAATAATATTTTCGAGATAAATTTTTGGATAGCTGACCTGTTCAACCGTGAGCTCAGAGAGAATTAAAGCTTGTTTTTCATATATCCCGCTCTGAAACTGGGTAATTATTTCGTTGATAATTGCCTGAACATCGCAATTATCATTGGGTATAGTCTTATTCAGTTTAATCTGGGTTATCTCCATTAGGGTTTCGAGGCTCGATATCAGTGAATTGCTGCTCTCCTGAATAAATTGCAGCACCTGTTCATACGTAAAGCCAGATGCAGATATGTCTGGTGCAATATATTCATTGCTATTAGCCTGATCCATTAATATTTCAGAAAACATTTTTATGTTTCCAGCCGGGCCTCTTAAATTATGTGCAATAATATGGTTCAGCTCTTCAAGCTGATTAACTTTATTCTGCAAACTTTCCTTCGATGCTTCCAGTATATTGTTCTTCCTTCTTATTTCATTTTCAAGCTCCTTCTTCTTCGTTATATCTACTACCTGTGCTATGAAAAACTTGGGAGTTCCATCTGTATTCCATACCAGGGAAACAGTGAGTAATACCAGAATTATCTTATTGTCTTTAGAAATATACCTCTTTTCTAAAGTCTGGGTACGGATTTCTTTTTTCAGCATTTTCCGTATCAGTCTCAGGTCATTATCCAGGTCATCCGGATAGGTGATATCCTGGAATGTAAGCATCAGCAATTCTTCTTTCGAGTAGCCTGTCATCAGACAGAAAGCAGTATTTACATCCAGCCATTTGCCGTCCAGGCCCACCAAAGCCATCCCTATACCTGAATAATCGAATGCGCTTGAAAATATTTCTGCGCTTGTTTTCAGCGATTCCTGAGCCAAAATAAGATCAGTTATATTAAGCCCGTAAGCAAGCAGGAAATCAATAGTTTCATGCTCATTCAGAACAGGATTAACAATCCGCATATGATATTCTTCTTTCCCTTCTTTTGAAATTAATTTTTCAATCAGCTGAACACTTTTCCGGGTATCAATTGCCTTATCGTAAAGTGCAAACCTTGTTTCAAAAAATGAATCCGGCCTGTTCCGGTACCTCGCATAATCAAGGTCGGTTTTACCAATCATCCACTTTCTCAGCTCCTCATCTTTTATACCATTCCTGTTTACAAACAAATACTTGTGATCAGCGCCAAAGACAGCAATATCTGCGGGTATGTTGTTCAGGATATTTTCGTAAAATTTACGTTGCTCTTCAAATTTAAAATCAATATTTTTCTGAACAGTAACATCTGTGAATTTCCAGATTTCCCCGCTGTTATTTTCATCAAGCGATATGGTTATAAAATCCAGACTCAGTATCCGACCATCAACCAATTCCACTTCCTTATTAAGAAATGTTTTTCCGTTGGCAGTAGCTGCCCTTATTCCCTGCTGTACCTGCTGAGGGTGTTTGTAAAAATGCTTGCTTTTTTCAAAACATTCATCCATGGTAAGGCCAAGAGTTTCTGTGGGCCCACCGGTAATGCTGTAAATATCACAAAACAACCCATTTGCAAAGATTACCTGGTGATTCTGATCGGTTACCAAAATTCCGCTGTTCAGATTATTTATCAGTCTCGAAAGTAAATTTGATATCGAAGCAAATTTTTCTTCAGCAACTTTTTTGTCATTAATGTCTGTATGAGTGCCTATGCACCTTAAGGGGTTTCCATCCTTATCTTTTGTAACAACGAATCCCCTGCTCCATATCCATTTATAGGTTCCGTCTTTACATCTGAACCTCAGTTCAGCTGAATAATTGGGAATTTTACCCGAAAAAAAATCAGCCTTTATATCTGTAGATTTCTCCCTGTCATCCGGATGAATGTGTGCATTCCAATCCGATATTTTCATTTTTGTATCCGTATCATAACCGAATATTTTCTGCCAATTACCTGAAAAACAAACTACATCTCCTGCAAAATTAATATCCCATACTCCATCGCCTGTAGCTTCCAGAGCTTTTATAAGCCCGGCCTCTTCAGAATATAAACCTCCTTTCCCCGATAAATTTTCTATAGCAAGGAAAATGAAATCCTTGTCAGGATGAATTGGGAGTACTCTTAACCCAAACAGAACAACCGAGTTGTTGCAGATAATACCATATTCAAGATAACCTTTTTTATTCTGGCTGAATGCATCATCAATCAGGTTGCCTAATTGCCCTTCACCATTCCGGCCTGTCAGCTCAGCAATTTTCAATTCGGGCATATCACTTCGCTCCAAAACTGAATCAACTTCCCTGTCCCAAACCTGATGGATAGTATAATCAGTAGCAACTGCAACTACTCTGTCAACAAATATCAGGAGGTTATTAACTATATTTTCAACTTCGTTTGAGAGGATACCGGTCATAATAATTTACTTAACTCAGGTCATATATGATAGCAATTTTGTCCACAATCCGCAAAGCAGTATTACCGTCCCACAACTCTGGAATATTGCCTTTCTTCCAGTTTCCTGAAAACAATTTCCTGAAAGCAGGAGCAATGTTGGCAGGATCGGTTCCCAGCAACTCATTCGTTCCGATAGTACAGGTTTCCGGCCGCTCGGTGCTGTCCCGCAATGTCATGCATGGCACACCCATTACGGTAGCTTCCTCAGTGATTCCGCCCGAATCCGTGATTACTGCTTTCGCATTTTTGACAAGATAATTAAATTCCAGATATCCCAAAGGATCGATAACATATAAATTACGATCCGATATACCAAGTGTATCCAGCATCTTTGCAGTGCGCGGATGTACCGGAAATATAACCGGCAGATTAGCAGACGATTGAACAATTTCAGTTATCAGCTCCTTCAATTTTATACCATTATCCACATTTGCCGGACGGTGCAAAGTCATTATAATATAATTACCTTTTTCCAGTTTGGCAGCATCCCATATCGGGGGCTTTATTAACCTCGGCATATGTTTATAAAGTGTATCAATCATAGTGTTGCCCACAAAAAATATCCTGTCGTCCGGCACACCCGATCTGATCAGGTTATTATTTGCAACTGCCGATGTAGTAAAAAAATAATCGCTGATTGAATCTGTTACAATACGGTTGATTTCTTCCGGCATTGTCCAGTCGCCCGAGCGTATCCCTCCTTCCACATGAGCCACTTTTATATTATTCACTTTTTTTGCAGCAATTGAACAAGCCATGGTAGAAGTAACATCACCAACAACGATACACAGATCACAAGGGTTTTCCAGCAATAATTTTTCATACCCGATCATTATTTTTCCCGTCTGTTCGGCCTGAGTACCTGAGCCGGCTTCCAGGTTATAATCGGGCGCAGGAATATTGAGCTGATCAAAAAAATCGCCGCTCATTTTTTTATCATAATGCTGCCCGGTATGCACCAATCGATACTGCATATCTTTACCCGCGGCCGACTGCAGCTTTATAGCTTCAATGATCGGGGCAATTTTTATAAAATTAGGCCTGGCGCCCGCAATAATATCTATAAGCATAAAATCATACTTGGTCCACTCAGCAATTTACTGTTACCCACTCATGTTTAGTCAAACTTTCAATGCAAGCAAAACCAGCTTTGGTAGTGTTCACTATTTCATCAAAAGGTATTAACGGACGACCTCCGTTTTTCAATCTTTCCAGCAGCAATTTAAACTGCGCATTATGCCCCTTATCAATATTCGTTTTCAGTTTAGAAAAACCCCTGGTTCCGAATCCTTCTGTCAGCCGGAAATTATCGGTTATTAAGGTCTGTTCCTGGGCATATACTTCTATCCTTTCCTTTGAATACGCTTTAGAGCCATTTGCAAAATAATTGATAACACCTGTGCTCCCGTTTTCATATTGCAGCAGAATGGAGGCATTATCTGTATTTATCCCGGGATTGAGCCCCAGGGCATTCATGCATACTGCCTTAATTTTACTTCCGGTAAGAAACGTAATCAAATCCATATAGTGGCAGGCTTCACCCATTATTCTGCCACCCCCCACCTTCATATCATGCACCCACACATTGGCTGGTATATTCCCTGCGTTCATGGTGGCAATAATATTCATCTGCACATCTCCAACCAGTTGTTTCACCCGCTGCATATGTGGAGAAAACCGCCTGTTGAAACCGACTGTCAGTGTTTTACTTCCATCATATACTGCCAGGATATCATCCAGCTCCTGCCGGTTCAACGCTAATGGTTTCTCAACAAAAACGTGCTTGCCGGCTTTCAGACTTTCCACAACCATATGCGCATGTTCATTATGCCTGGTGGTTATCATCACAAGTTCTACAGCAGGGTCATTTATCAGGCTTTTATAGTCTGTTGTACTCCTGGCAATTTTATATTTTTTGGCCAGTGTAGTGCCTGTAAGGCCTGTTGCACTGGCTATAGAAATTAACGGGGCATTTAATTCAGTCAGTAACGGCAGCATGGTCATACCGGTGAAATTACCTGCGCCTATTATGCCTATGCCTCCTTTGCCCGCATTAAAAGCTCCATCCTGAAACACTATGGTATCTGATCCGTTGCTTTCCTCAGGATATTCCAGCACAGATGCAATAGACTCCTTGTTGCCGAGGTTGGAATATATTTTACTGAAGTCTGCAAGTGGTATCCGTTCTGTGATCAGTGAAACCACATCAAGTTTACCGGTTGCTATTGTTTGCAGAATGGCTTTGAAATTCCTTTGTTCCGTCCACCTTACAAATGGCAATGGATAATCATTGCCCGTTTTTTCATAGTTATCATCATACCTGCCCGGTCCGTAGGAACAGGATACCTGGAAAGTAAGTTCCTTTTCATAAAATTCCGCCCTGCTAATGTTCAGCCCTATCACTCCTACAAGTACTATCCGTCCTCTTTTACGGCTCATCCTTGCTGCCTGGGAAATAAGATCATCCGATTTGGCTGAAGCGGTAATCAGTACTCCGTCTGCACCTGCGTTTTCCGTATTTTCCAAAACAAATTTTACAACATCAACACCTGAAGACGGATTAACTGCGATCACACCTTTCTTCCTGGCAAGGGCCACCTTACCGGCATCAAGGTCTACTCCTATTACCCGGCATCCATTGGCAATAAGTAATTCGGCCGTTATAAGCCCGATAAGGCCTAATCCAACAACAACAATAGTCTCTCCCAACTCAGGGTCACACAAACGTATGCCCTGAAGCCCAATAGAACCAATAACCGTAAAAGCGGCCTCTTCATCGCTTACATTATCCGGAACATGAGCGCAAAGATTTTTCGGTACACATACATATTCTGCATGAGGCCCGTTTGAGGCAACCCGGTCTCCGGTTACAAAGTCTGTTACTCCTTCACCCACTGCTATTACCTTTCCAACGTTGCAATAACCTAATGGCAATGGCTGTCCCAGTTTATTAAATACTGCCTGAATGGTAGGCTTGAACCCATCAGTTTTAATTTTCGCCATTACCTGCTTTACTCTGTCGGGTTGCTGCCGGGCCTTCTGCAGCAAATTGGCCTTGCCAAACTCAACAAGCATTCTTTCCGTTCCTGCCGATACCAGGCTTCGGGTAGTTTTAATCAGCAGATGCCCGCGCTTCACTTGGGGAGCAGGTACATCTTCCAACACAGTTTCACCCGTTTTAAACGATTGTATGATTTGTTTCAAAGTCAGTAACTGTTAATTTGATACAAGGCATTATTTAATAAAGAAATTAATTAATGTAATTGCATTAACAGGGTGCAAAGGTAACCATAATACAGGGCAAAAGAAATAACAGTTCAATAAACCGAATATTCCTGATTTGAGTACAACTTGCCGGATTAAAATTTATTCTTCAATAACAAAATGGTATACGCTGCTTTCACTTGCAGAGCGTAATGTGAGCATATACATACCTGCCGGAACAAGTCTGCTGATTCTCAGTTTTTCATTAATCTTCCCGTTATCGCATGAAATCTGTTTATTGATCAGCACCTGGCCCATCATATCGGTTATCTCCATTGTCACTTTATTATCTGAAGTCGGATTCAAACTACCCGTGATAGTAAATTCGCCCTTATTCGGATTAGGATAAACCACTAGTCCATCCTGAACTGATAATGTTTTAACGCCTACATTACTTACGGTAACAACAAACGAATTAAATGAAGCAAGCTGGCACAATTCTTTGCTTGTAGTAACGCAGGTTACGGAGTCTCCGTTGGTTAAGGTCTTTGTAATGAATGTATCCAGTGTGTCACCAGTTGGCACACCATTCACCAGCCAGGAATAAGTTACCGGGATACCATTGGTTATGAAAGCAAAAAACGTATCTGATGTTCCGTAGCTGATTAAAGCACCAGGACTGGCAATCATTGAATCTATCGGGGGTATTGGCGATAACACAGTTAATACCATAAATGAAGTTGCGGTATCTGGTGTTACGCACTGACCGTTACTGGCCAGCATCACAGATACTGTATCCCCGCTTACCGGGATATAACTGTAGGTACTGTCTGTGCCAGCATCTGTACCATCTACCTGCCATTGATAAACAGGTGAAGAGCCCCCGTTCAGTGTTGCAGCTGTAAATACAGGAGTTGTTCCGGTACAAATGGTATCACCCATTCCGCTGTTCGAATTTATGGTTACTGTAGCCGCTACCACCGGATTTATGGTTACCACCTGGATAGCTGACCTTGTGAGGCACGTATTGGAAATTGAATAACTGATAGTATCCGTTCCACCTGCCGCGGTAGTTACCAATCCACCGGTTACAGCCGCATCCGTATTGGAAGCGCTCCATACACCATTCGCACTCCCATCAGAGAGAACTATAGATGAACCGAGACAAACACTGCCCGGCCCTGCTATCGGACTGATACCAATGATATTGGTTGCGGTATCGGTCATTACCGGCAGATTATCATCAAAATAAATACTTGCATGGTTCATGATCATACTCCCATCAGCCAATCCGGCATAGGCATTAACCGAGAAAATAACTTCGCCGAAGCAAAGGTTATGATGCGAACTGTCGGGCAGGTTGATGTGTGGAAAATCAAACTTAACTACATTATGCCCGCTATAGGTGGCCGTTGCCAGGTTTACAACAGAAGTAGATGAAACCAGCATCAGGCTTTTAGGGTTAACATTATCGGGAAGCGTATCCACAACTGAGATGTTGTAGGCTGTATCATTACCCGTATTCTCAAATCTGATTGCATATTGCAATGGCGTGCAGGGAATAATTGCTCCGCGTGGCGACACATTAATACCATTAGGATCATAAGATGCCATAATAGTATCCACCAATGAAAAGTAGTTATTGGCAGGATTTATATCACCCGACAATGGAGATATAGTAAAATAGGTCTGGATAGTATCGCCTGCAGTTAGGAAAGGGCCGGGTACGTTGAGATTAAAATAAATGTAGGGATAATAAAAACTGGTATAGTCATTGATACCCGTAAGATGCCATGTAACTGTGTTGCCAGTAATAGACCATGGGGTCACAGAAGCGCTGCCAAAAACATAATTCGGACTGAAGGTCATGGTCACAACCGGATTCTCTACTGTACACCAGCTGTTACCCACATAAATATAACCCGATGCGGTATGCCTGCCGCAGATCATGTCTGCTGAAACGCTCATGTCAAAATTACCGGTGGTAGTACAGTTAAACCCGAAATACTTTGGCGCGTAGTCGTTAACATAGGCATTAATGGTGTCAAACAAAATACCAGAAGCGGGGCAGCTCATGTGCAACCCTGTATCATGGGCAATTACTTTAAACCGGTAAATAGTACCGGAATCACCTAATGCCTTGTAATAAAATCCACCGCTGGCCGTTATGGTATCTACCGGAATACCTGCAGAGTCGATTTCTGTAGTTACCGGATGATATATATATCCGTCTCCGCCATCATCAATACAATCATTATTGGTATCGAAATAGAAAAATACTGGCAATGTTCGGCAGTAGCTGTAGTTAAATGTATAGCTAACTGAGTCCTGAGGTGTAATCCCATTCCGCAATATCTGCTTTACAGTATAGGTGCCGGCCATATTGTAGGCATGATATATATTGGCAAAAGCTGAAGAATCGGGGCTGGAAGAATAAAGATGAGTACTGTCCGATGACCCGTCGCCGTAAAAAGTCTGGATATTGGTACCGGGCTGTATACCGCATGTGCTTAGGCTGAAATCAGGGCCGTTGCAGTAATAAGATGGTGTATTGACAATACTATGTGCAGAAATGCTGTTATAAACCAGCACATGGACAGGTGTGGAATAAGAAAATAAACTGCTGGTATAGCAGGTTACCTTGCACCGGTAATAAAGATTGGATTGCGGATTAACATAAACAGAATCAGATGTGGCTCCTGTAATATTGGTCCACCAGATACTGTCTGTGGAGCTCTGCCATTGGAAAGTTACACCGCAGGTAGTTGATGCACCGGTTAAATAAAGTAAGTCAGCATGACCAGAACAAATAGTGGCGCTAACAACATGGCCTGTGCCGCCAACAGGTGTGCCGGAACAGCTTGATGTAACACTGATTCCATGATTGGATACGCAACCGGTAGAAAAAGAAGTGCAGGTAATAATAGCCGATCCCGGCAACAGGCCTGTGATAACACCAGTAGAGGAAATACTTGCGAAAAAAGGATTGCTGCTGGTCCAGGAGCCCGCTATACTGGTGGTAAATGTTGTTGTATTGCCCACACAAATACTGCTAACCCCTGTAATAACCGGAGGAGGGTCAACACTCATGACAACAGATGATTTACAACCTGTAGGTAAAGTATAACTGATGGTGGCCGAACCGCCTGCTATAGTATTTACAATACCGGTCGAGCCCACTGTTGCCACAGAAGTATTACTGCTGCTCCATATTCCTCCGGTTGTAGTACAAGCCAAAGAAGTGGTACCGCCTGCGCAAACGCTTGTAATACCCGTAATAGCTGCCGGAACAGGATGTACAGTAACTACCTTGCTAACGTAACCGCAGGTGCCCCCAACTGTATAACTTATAGTGGCAATACCTGTAGCAACGCCTGTTACAATGCCAGTAGAAGATCCTACAGTTGCAACAGCCGTATTGGAACTCGTCCAGGTGCCGCCTAATGAAGCATCGGATAAGGTAGTATTTGCACCAACACAAGCCGAGCCACTGCCTGTTATTGGAAGTACAAGATTTGTAACACTAAATGGAACAGAAACAGTACAACCGGAAGTTGAAATGTAACTTATTGTAGTGGATCCTGAAGTTAGCCCTGTTACTATACCTGAAGTGCTGACAGTGGCTATAGAAGGATTGCTGCTGGTCCAGGTGCCGCCTGTTGAAGTATCGGTTAGAGTAACCGTTGAACCGGCGCATACACCACTCGGGCCTATTATTGGTCCTGGAGCTGGTATGGCTGAAAACATTATAACACCATGCATTCCAGAATTACAACCCGTAGATACATTACTACCAATAACATATATTGGCCCCATATCAGTAGTTAAGCCTAAATCTAGTGATGCTCCTGTTCCAGGAATTATTGGCCCCTCTGCCCAAATACTATCATGATAAGCTTGGTAATTAACACCTAATTGAGAACCTGTTAGATAAAGATGACCTTCAGTACCTGCGCAGATAGCGCCACTGCCTGGGGTATATAAAGTATATGCAGTTGGTAAGGGATAAAGACCCACCGATACGCTGAGCGCCATTGTTCGGGAGCAACCTGTGCTTGTGTTAGTGGCAATTACGGTGTAGACACCTACAGCAGCTTGTAGCCCAAAATCAAGAGAACTGCCGGTTCCTGCTTCAGTAGGCCCTGTTGCTGTTCCGCTTCTGTAAAGTTGGTAAGTTACCCCGATATCTGATCCGCTCAGGTTCACATGTACCCCTGCACCTCCGGGGCAGTAGCTGCCGCCTCCTGTTACCGTATCCAGATTTGGCAAGGCATTTACGGTCATGGCCAGCGTGGCATAACTTGCTCCAACCGTATAGGTAATGGTTGCTGTTCCTGCTAAAATGCCGGTTACCACACCTGTTGAGCCTACTGAAGCGATTGTTACCGCACTGCTGCTCCATGTGCCTCCGGTTGTGCCATCACTTAATGAAGTGGTACTACCCACACAAACATGGTTAACGCCGGATATAGGCCCGGGCAGGGCAAATGTCAGAATGGAAAAGGCTAAAGCGGAGAAAATAAGGATAAAATGCTTCATAAGGTGCGAATTTACAATATAAATCCGGCAAAAATTCAAACAGCCCGCAAACCTTTACATTTTTGTAAAAGGGAAGTTCAGGGTTTATAATGACCGGGGTTTACTACTATTCATACAGGCGTATGGTTTCGGATAAATGTTAGTAACCCATCCCAAAATAATTGGCACCAGGGAAATTTCACGAACAGCCCAAAAACCAGCCCTAACTGTGCATATAAAAAGTGAAAGGAAAATCCGGAGTATTTACTTCAGAGCAGACTTACTCCCAGCTAATATTTTCCGGGAATAGGGCTTTACAACCGGCCTACATAAAATGCGGTAGAATACTCGTCGTGCTGAATAATGCAGGCATGAATATCCTCCGGGTTATCATCTACAATAATCTCAGCGCCGCTTTTTAAAATAATCCTGGAATAGGCCTCATCTTCCTCAACAAACTGAACAATAGCAGCTATTTCCAGGTAGTTGATCCATATTTCGGTGCCATCGGGGCGTGTGCAAACAATGAGTTTCATACATTAAAGATAATAAAAATAATCCGCTGCATCATAAGATTTAAGAAACAGCGGATTATCATTCCGTGAACTATAAATTTCCTCTCTTAGCCTGCTCTCTTTCTATTGATTCAAACAGTGCCTTAAAATTTCCTGCCCCAAAACTCTGAGCTCCTTTACGCTGAATGATTTCAAAGAAAAGTGTCGGGCGGTCTTCAACCGGTTTGGTAAATAACTGCAGCAGGTACCCTTCTTCATCACAATCTACCAGAATGCCCAGTTCCTGCAACGGTGCAATATCCTCATCAATTTTACCTACACGGTTGGGTAGGTCTTCGTAATAGGCGTTTGGCGGTGCATCCAGAAATTCCACTCCCCTGCTCATTAATTCCTTCACTGTTGCCACTATATCATGAGTAGCCACTGCTATGTGCTGCACTCCCTCACCCTCATAAAAATCCAGGTATTCTTCAATCTGAGATTTCTTTTTACCTTCTGCTGGCTCATTGATCGGGAATTTCACATAGCCGTTGCCATTGCTCATTACCTTACTCATCAGTGCCGAATATTCGGTATTGATCTGCTTGTCATCAAATGAAAGAATATTCACAAAGCCCATTACATCTTCATACCATTTTATGGTTGGGTTCATCCGTCCCCAGCCCACATTGCCTACACAATGGTCGATATACAGCAACCCTGCATCGGTTGGATTATAACTGCTTTTCCAGGCCTTATATCCCGGCAGAAAGAGGCCTGTATAATTTTTCCGTTCCACAAACAGATGCACGGTTTCCCCGTATGTATATATGCCGCTCATACGCACTTCGCCATCACTATCTTTAATGGTTACCGGCTCCATATACACTTTCGCCCCCCTACTCACTGTTTCTTCAAATGATTTGTAAGCATCATCTACCCAAAGCGCCAGGATCTTCACCCCGTCGCCATGAATTTTTATGTGCTCAGTGATAGCGCTTTTTGAATTCAAAGGTGAAGTCAGCACAAGCCTTATCTTTCCTTGCTGCAATACATAGGAAGCCCTGTCTTTTACACCGGTTTCAGGCCCTGCATATGCCAGCGACTGGAACCCGAAAGCGGTTTTATAAAAATGTGCGGCCTGCTTGGCATTGCCCACATATAATTCTATATGGTCTGTACCATTTATCGGCAAAAAATCCTTTGCCTGGGTCATCTTCTGACTTACTGTGAGTGTTTCCATAAAATATTAATTCAAGTAAAGAATATTAAAACAATTGTGCCAAATCACAAATTCCAAATCCCAGCAAAACCTACTCTATCCAGCTATATACATAGCTGTCATCTTCTATACCCAAGGCATCCTTAGTCAGAATAAGCGGATGAAAAGTATCTACCATTACAGCCAGTTCCTTGGTTTCCTTTTTTCCTATACTTTTCTCCACAGTTCCGGGGTGTGGTCCATGAGGTATTCCGGCTGGGTGAAGCGTAATCATACCCCGCTCCACATGCTTGCGGCTCATAAAGTCGCCGTCCACATAATACAGCACTTCGTCGCTGTCTATATTGCTGTGATTATAGGGTGCAGGTATGGAATGTGGATGATAATCATAAAGCCGTGGCACAAACGAACAGATCACAAAATTATGTGCATCAAATGTCTGGTGTACCGGAGGCGGCTGATGTACCCGGCCGGTAATAGGTTCAAAATCGTGAATACTCAAAGCATAAGGATATTCGCATCCATCCCATCCCACCACGTCAAACGGATGATGACCATACCATATCGGATACAAAAATCCCTTCTTTTTTACCTGTATCAGGTATTCTCCCTTCTGGTCTACAGGGTTAAGATCAGTTGGCAACCTCAGATCACGTTCGCAATAAGGCGAATTTTCGAGCAACTGCCCGTATTTGCTAAGGTATCGTTTGGGAAATGTTACCGGACTGAAAGCCTCAATGATAAACAACCTGTTGTCCTCCCGGTCAAATTCAATCTGGTAAATTGTTCCCCTGGGCACTACTACATAATCTCCATACCCGAAAGTGATCTGTCCGTACTGGGTTTTCAGCGTTCCTGTACCCTCATGTATAAACAGCACCTCATCGGTATCGGCATTTTTATAAAAAATATGGTCTGTAAGGCCTTTTTTCGGAGCGGCGAGGGTTAACTGCACATCATTATTGAAAAGAACTGTTTTCCTGCTCTTCAGGTAATCATTATCGGGCTCAATATTAAACCCCTTTAAGCATCTGTGTTTCAGAATATTAGAGGATGCTGCTTGCGGTGCTATATTTATGGGTTCCTCTGCTTTAACTATTTGTGTAGGCGGATGTATATGATAAAGCAATGAGGAATTGGATGAAAAGCCCTCAGTACTGAATAATTGCTCAGAGTACAGGCTTCCATCCGGCTTACGGAATTGTGTATGCCGTTTCTTTGGAATCTTACCCGATGAATGATAATGTGGCATTAAGTAAAAATTTAGGCAAAATTACGAATAAAAGGATAATCAGGTCTGATTTCAATACTAATAATAATCGAGTAGGAGGTGAGGGATTATTTCCCTCACCGTCCTCTCACACCACCGTACGTGCCGTTCGGCATACGGCGGTTTGTCAGAATAATTTTAGTTGCAGTTCTGTTTTCCGATGGTAAGCGTCATAAAATCCACGGTA
>CAILLK010000043.1 GCA_903835005.1 uncultured Bacteroidota bacterium
CTGGCTTTGGAATACCGGAGAAACAACAGCCGGAATATCAGTCGTAAAACCCGGCACCTATGTAAATGTGGTCACTGTCAATGGCTGTACAGCATCGGACACTGTAACTGTTCAGAAGGATTGCTACATGAATATCCCGAATGTGTTTTCACCAAACGGAGACGGAACCAACGACTATTTCTATCCGATGCAGTTACTTACCAAAGGCCTGGTCAGCTTTAAGATGGATATCTATAACAGATGGGGGCAGATGATTTATGAAACGACCAATACAAATGGTAAAGGTTGGGATGGCAGCTTCAATAATCAGCAGCAGCCAGAAGGTGTGTATGTATATATTATTGATGCAACTTTTAATGATGGACAAACTGAACATCATACAGGTAATGTAACATTAATCAGATAAAACAAATTGTAAATATGGAGTGAAAAATAGCCGTTCTGAAAGTTCAGTTGCGGCTATTTTTTTTTAGAAAGCAGAAATTTGTAGAAATATTTTATTTTCCTTCTGTTTTCTGTTAAATTAAAATTATGCCGGGTGTTTTTATTTTGCAAAGATTGAAAACAATATTAATTTTATATTGCCGTTTTAAACCTTAACTGCATAAAATAATCTGACCATAATTGCTTATTGCTTAATCATTGTAATGAACAGTTTTCTATGAATATAAAGCCTTCCTATCCTGAACGAATTATTCTAATAATTTTGTCGGCAGTCATAAGTTTTCATACTTATGCCAACCATCTGGTAGGTATGGATCTTCATTATACCTACGTAAGTGGAAATACCTATAGCATTACGCTTATAGCTTATGCCGACTGCGGTTCTGCTGCTACAACTCCGGCCTATGCTGCATTATCTACTGCTGCACCGGCAATATACGTATATAATGGCGCCACACTTGTTACTACTTTAAATCTTACTATTCAGGCGCCAACTACCGGTGTCGAAATTACACCTGTATGCCCTGCAGATCTCGCCCTGACTCAATGCACAAATACCTCTTATGCAATACCGGGCATTAAAAAATTTACCTATACAGGTACGTATGTAGTACCATCACCATCCGCTGTATGGAGATTTTTGTTTACAGGGCAGTTAACTGGTTCCAGTGCAGGAAGGGCAACAACCATTACCAATTTAGTTTCCACAGTAACCTGTATTCAGTTAGTGGATACGCTCAATAATACAGTCACCCACAATTCCAACCCTAACCTCACAAATATTCCAACACCTTTTTTCTGTAACCTCGATTCCGATAATTATAACCCTGGTGCGGTAGATCCTGATGGAGATAGTCTTGTTTTTTCCCTTCCGTCGGCAATGAACGGTACAACCACAGCTACTCCCGGCGGACCTGTTACTTACGTTCCACCTGCCACTCCTGCAGACCCGGTTACCTCCTCCAGCTGGACTTTAGATCCGGCTACAGGGCAGATTTCTTTTATGCCTACGGGTATACAAAGATCAGTTGTGGTATATAATATTGACGAATATAATGGTGGCGCTTTCAGGGGATCCAGCCAGCGCGAAATGACTTTCCTGGTGCAAACCTGTACAAATACACCTCCTACCGGAACTTTTACTTCTGGAACAGGTGGCACTATTGTTAACCCCACCCATTTTCAGATTTGCCAGGGTGCCGGGGCTTTCTCCATTAATATTAACCCTACTGAAGTGGATGTAACCAACAATATTACGGTTACCTATGCAGGGCTTCCAAGTGGCTCCACATTTACCACCACCGGTAATGGTACTCCCACACCGCATTGTGTTTTTTCCTGGACAACTACAGGAGTAGCTGCCGGAACCTATACCTTTTATGTTACCTATACCGACAATAATTGTCCTTTAGCAGGTACACAAACCATTGCCTATACCGTTACAGTGGTTCCTCAACCTACAATCAGCTATTCTTTACTTTATCCCGCCGGTTGTACTCATAAAGCGTTTATATCTATTACACCGGGTGGTGGCGGCACCCCCTGGAATGTAAGGATTTCCCTCGGTGCTGATACTATTCAGTCCTTCAGTGGAATAACAGGAACTTTTACCGATAGTATTTCTCCGGGCACTTATACGCTTACCATTTATTCAACAACTTTTGGCGGGTGCAAAGCCACTGAAGTGTTAACGGTTGCCTCTCCGACTCCGGTTTCACTTTCACCTACATTTACCAATCCTAGCTTTTGCGGTGTAAATGATGGTACAATTACACTGTACAATCTTACTGCCGGTACAACGGATACCGTTAAATTCAGTTATGGTGGTGTTGTTCAGCCGCCGCAGATTATTGTTGCTTCAGGTACAGGTACTATTACGCTTACGGGTCTTGGAGCTGGTGTATATTCCGGAATCACAGTAACCTATGGTTATTGCGTATCTGATATTGCCGGCCCGATTACGCTTACAGCCCCGCCGCTGAATATCCGTACTTTTACCTCTGTAAATCCATCGTACTGTGGTATTTGTGATGGTTCAATTACACTATACGGCTTGCATCCCGGTGGCCATGATACTATTTATTACAACAAGGGTGGGGTTCCCCAGACACCTATTCCTGTTCTGATACCAACCGACAGTCAGGTAGTACTTACGGGTCTTTGCGCAGGAGTGTACAGCAATATCGTTGCCCATGCAGGTTCTGTTTGTATTTCCAATATCGTAGGGCCGGTTACATTAACTGCTCCGCCTTTCACTGTACGCACGCTTACCTCAGTTAATCCTATCTGGTGTGGTATATGCGATGGTTCCATAACCCTGTACGGCCTGCATCCGGGCGAGACCGATTCAATTCACTATGATATAGGTGGCGTACCTCAACCTCCGGTAGTTGCCCTGGTTCCGGCAGATAGCCAGGTTGTATTGTCCGGTTTATGTGCTGGTGTCTATTCAAGTATTATGGCTTCCACCGGTGGCATCTGTACATCGAATATATTAGGCCCGGTTACACTTACTGTACCACCATTTACTGTTCGTGCATTCACCTCTACCAACCCGGACTATTGCGGAATCTGTAATGGTACTATTACGCTATACGGCTTGCATCCGGGAGAAACAGATTCAGTTCATTATAATTTTAATGGTGTAGCACAGCCACCTTTTGTTCAGGCCGTTGGTGCAGATAGTACAATAACAATAACCGGTTTGTGTTTCGGTACTTATTCCAGCATTATTGTGCATACAGGCGGTACATGCGTATCCAATACCCTTGGCCCCGTAACACTTACGGTTCCTCCATTTACCATGAGAGCGCTTACATTCACCAATCCCGATTATTGCGGAATTTGTAATGGTACTATTACCTTGTATGGTTTGCATCCGGGAGAAACTGATTCTATATTATACAACTATAACGGAGTGGCCCAGCCTCCGGTTGTAGTCCTGATAGGTACCGACAGCCAGGTGCACCTTACTGGTCTATGCTTCGGTCTTTATGATAATTTTATAGCCCGCACAGCTGGGGTTTGTGTTTCCAATACGCTCGGGCCTGCTAATCTCACAGTGCCTCCGTTTACCATGAGAGCAATATCTTTTACCAATCCTACCAAGTGTGGTTTCTGCACAGGTACGGTTACCCTTTATGGCCTGCATCCCGGCCAGCTGGACACAATAAATTATACCTATAACGGCACACCTTATCCTGCTGTTGCATTCCTCATCGGTGCAGATAGTACGGTAACCATATCCGGGTTATGTAAAGGCGTATACGATAATTTTGTTGCCAATACAGGTGGTGTATGCGTTTCCAATTCGCTGGGCCCGGTTACACTGGTCGACCCACCTATTATTCCTGCATTCAACTATACTTTAGCGGAAGGTTGTAAAGGAGATACACTGAATCTGACCAACAATTCATGGCCGGCATCCGATCTCACTTACAGATGGTTTTTCGGTGATGGCGATTCAAGTCACCTCACCGATCCGACTCATATTTATTACAGCCCTGGTGTTGATTCCATCTTCCTGTATATTACCAATACAAAATGCTTTGCCGATACTTATAAGTTGGTTACACTTAATAATCTGATTGTTGCAGCATTTACTTCCGTACCCGATAGTTATGTATGCCAGGGTTCACCGGTTGTATTTACCAATGCATCTCTGGGTACTTCCCTGAATTATACCTGGATATTTGGTGATGGTTCTCTTGGTACAAGTACCAACGAAACACATACCTATCAAAACACGGGTACCTATAACGTGCAACTTGCTGTTTCTAATTTTGTGCCTTGTTTCGATACTGCCAGGGAGTCTCTGACCGTTGACTCTATTAGTGCAATAAGTATGACCGCTACCGACAGTGCTATATGCGCTGGTACATCCATAACCTTTTATGGTGTTTTTGAGAATTCGGGTTTACGAAAAGTAATATGGGGTTTTGGCGATGGTGACAGTGCAATTAATTCAAACCCTGCTGTGCATACTTTTGCAACTGCCGGTACCTTTACTGTATTTGTAGAGGCAGTATACCGTGCATGCCCCGATACCAGTGTCAGCCGGTCGTTCACAATTTACACCCAGCCTGGTGTTAATGTTGGTGGTGATACTTCGATTTGTCCCGGCAGCAACCCGATTTATTTTGTAGATAACCAGAATGAAAATACTCCCGGTGCCAGCTGGCATTGGAGTACAGGCGAAACATCAGCAGGTATTCGTGTCGTGGAACCAGGTCATTATTACGTGATAGTTACCCTGAATGGCTGCTCCACTACGGACTCTTTCAATGTAGGTAACGATTGCTACATGGATATACCCAATGTATTTACCCCTAATGGCGACGGGCTGAATGATTACTTCTTCCCCCGCACCTTACTTACCAGCGGCCTAACCTCATTCAGTATGAAAATATTCAACCGCTGGGGCCAGGAAATATTTGCAACTACCACCACTGACGGGCGTGGATGGGATGGCAAGCTGAACGATGTACCGCAACCTGAAGGTGTATTCGTTTACATAATAGATGCAACCTTTAAAGATGGACAGCACGAGCACAGGCAGGGTAATGTGACACTGCTCAGATAACTCTATCAGGGTAATGAAAAATATATTTGAAACGCTTCTGGAAAAAATCCGGAAGCGTTTTCACTTTACTGGCAGACAATGTCATTTGCCCGGGAATTAGTCATCCGGGCTACATCCTTTTAATTGAAAAGTAAAGTTGATGCCCTGCTTTTGAAATCCCCCTGTTTATTCAGAACTTCGTACCTTCCCCAATAGTACAAAGCAGCAATAATCATGATAGTTACTTGCCCCAATTGCAAAACACAATTTGAGCCCGAAGCGGCAATTGCCCAGTCGGTAAAAGATGAGCTTACCAAAGAGTATAACCAGAAGTGGACTGATCTTGCCCGGCAGAAAGATGAACAATACAGGGTTGAGAAAGAGCAATTGAAACAGTTGCAGGATGAGCGGGAGCTGCAGTGGCGGCAGCAGCAGGCAGAGCTGAGCCGCAAGGCCGAAGAGCAGAAAAAACAGATGGAATTAAGCTTAAGAAAAGAGTTGTCGGCTAAGGCTGAGGCTGATGTGGAACATAAGTTGAGGCTGCTTGAAGATACCAATAAAAACAACGAAGCCAAGCTGAAAGAAGCCAGGGAAAAGGAACTGAATTTCCTGAGAAAAG
This sequence comes from uncultured Bacteroidota bacterium, assembly GCA_903835005.1. Lineage (GTDB taxonomy): Bacteria > Bacteroidota > Bacteroidia > Chitinophagales > Chitinophagaceae > Nemorincola. The sequence continues at coordinate 5,625 of CAILLK010000043.1, forward strand.
AGCAGGAACTGACAACCAGGGGGCAGGAGCTGGAACTGGAGATGCAGCGCAAAATGATGGAAGAGCGCAATAAACTTGCCGAATCTGTAAGAAAAAAAGCCGAAGAGAAGAGCAGGTTACAGGAAGCCGGATATCAGCAAAAAATGGCGGAAACTACCAGGCAGCTGGAGGAGATAAGCAGGCAAAAAGAAGAGCAGTTAAAAATAAGGGAAGAGCAGATATTGATGCAGCAGCAGCAGAATGAATTGAAATGGAAACAACTGCAGGCAGAGCAAAGCCACAAACTGGAAGAAGAAAAGAAGGGGCTTGAAGAGCGGCTTACCATAGAACTGGCAGCAAAGGTGGGCGCCGATTTTGAACACAAGCTCCGCCTCCTCGAAGATGCCAATAAAACCAATGAAACTAAACTGAGTGAAGCACGGGATAAGGAAATGGATTTCCTGAAAAAAATGCAGGAACTCAAAACCCGGGAGCAGGAGCTGGAACTGGAAATGCAGCGCAAAATGCTGGATGAGCGCAATAAGCTATCTGAAATAATAAAGAAGGAAGAGGATGAAAAGAACAAGCTGCGGGATGAGGAATTTCAGATGAGGTTGAGGGAAAAGGATAAACAACTGGAAGACCAGCGCAAACTGGTGGAAGAGATGAAGCGCAAGAGCGAACAGGTATCCATGCAACTACAGGGCGAGGTGCAGGAACTGGCCCTGGAAGAATTATTGCGCTATTCCTTCCCGTTCGATGTGGTGAGTGAGGTAGGAAAGGGCGTGCGTGGTGCCGATTGTATCCAGACTGTACGTAATAACTTTGGGCAGGAGTGTGGAAAAATCATCTTTGAAAGCAAGCGGACTAAGGATTTCAGTGCCGACTGGATCGAGAAACTGAAAGCAGATATGAGGGTACTTGGGGCGAGTGAAGCGGTAATTGTTACCCAGGCCATGCCCAAAGACATGAGTACTTTCGGCGAAAGAGACGGTATCTGGATATGTACATTCAGTGAGGCCAGGTCGCTGGTATATGTGCTGCGCGATCTGATTTTGCAGGTTTATTCGGCTAAAAAAAGTGAAGAGAGCAAGGGCGATAAAATGACACTGCTCTATAATTATTTTGTGGGCTCCGAATTCTCTGAGCAGTGGAAAGCCATCAGGGAGGGCTTTATGGGTATGAAAATGTCTATTCAGCGGGAGCGCGACCAGATGGAGAAAATGTGGAAAGCCCGCGAAAAACAGTTGGATAAAGTACTGCTCAATGCCGCCCATTTCAAAGGTTCAATAGAAGGTATTGCCGGTATGGATGTCGACCTGAATTTGTTGCCCGAGGGCGATAATTTTCTGTTGGAGTAATCCTTTTCAGTAATTGTGGTTAGCGCTTGCTCAATACCTGACATTAATCATAAATCTGCTGGTAACCAGTGTCTAACTTTGTTATATATTATTGTTGTTCTTAGCCGTAATCTTCCTGGAGCAGCATAAAGTATATAATCATCACATTATGGTAGCCAGAGAGAGAACTACATCTTTTATCATAGGGCATACACCCCTGGTAAAAATCACAGATAAGATTTACGCCAAGCTGGAATCAGTAAACCCCAGCGGCAGTATAAAAGACCGTATGGCTCTGGCAATACTCGATGCTGCTGAGCTGCGTGGCGAGCTGATGCCGGGAGGCATTATAGTGGAGGCTACCAGTGGCAACTCAGGTATTGCCTTCTCCATGCTTGCTGCTGAGCGCGGGTATAAAATGATTGTTTTGATGCCCTCTAATATGAGCGACGAACGCAAGGAGATGATACGGGCTTACGGAGCTAAAATAGTGGAAGTGGGCCCGGGCGACTTTGCAGGCGCTGTTGAAAAGCGCGATAAACTGGTGAAAGAACTGGATGCCTTCTGCCCCGATCAGTTTGCTAACCCCGATAATGTTGAATGTCATTTTAAGCATACCGGTAAGGAGATATTTCATCAGGTCAGCCACCTGGGAGGCAGTCCGGATATAAGCGCATTTGTGGCAGGCACTGGTACCGGTGGCACTTTGATGGGTGTTCGCAAGGCATTGATCCGTAAGTTTCCGAAGCTGATAACTGTAGCAGTAGAGCCCGGCGAGTCGGCAGTGATGAGCGGTGGCGAAATCAGGGAGCACAGCATACAGGGCATTGGCGATGGATTTATTCCGCCCATTGTTGACATGCAGTGTGTCGATGAAATTGCAGTTATTTCATCAGCCGATGCTATACTCCTGTCGCGCAGGCTGGCAAAGGAGCTGGGGTTATTGGTGGGTATCAGTTCGGGCGCCAACGTACTGGCATCCGAGCGATATGTGGAGGCGCACAATCCCGAAGGCATAGTCATTACTATCCTACCCGACAGGGGAGAGCGGTATATGAGCATGGTTCATTCATTGAATTAGCATTATAAAACTTTCCCGTTTACTATTCAGGCATCAGCGATGTTTGTGCAATTTTTCGTCATTTTATGTGCTTAACGGGCTAAGAAATAATCGTTTACTTGAATTTATAGATGAGAAATATTAACTTTAGGGTATTATCCCAATGCCTTAATACTGATAAATGAAACCTGCTTTTCTTCTATTCCTCCTGTTCTTTTTATGTACTGTCGCTACTGCACAACTGGATTATGTAGATTACAATAAAGATATTGTGAATGCTGAAAAATTGTTTCTCACTAATAATTTTTCTTTAAGCATGGCTCAATACCGCAGGCTCTTTAATAAATACCCAAAAGCACTAGCGTTGCGTTATAAATCAAACAATTTCAATTGGTTATCGTTTTGTTCTTTGAAATATTGTAATTGAGTTGGCTGAAACAGTTGATTTATGGGCATTTTTTCAAAAATGGATATGCTCAAAATCTGTAGGACTTC
>CAILLK010000044.1 GCA_903835005.1 uncultured Bacteroidota bacterium
AATACCTGATGGTGGAAATAGACCCGGCCGGAGGGACAGCTTATGCAGCAGCCGGTACCAGCCAGTTGCTGAGTGTGCCCTATGCACTCTATGCAGCATCGGGAACCGCAGGCCCTCAAGGGCCAAAGGGTGATACAGGAGCGGCCGGGCCGACCGGCCCGGCCGGACCAACTGGTCCTGCTGGCCCCACCGGCCCGACAGGCCTCACCGGAGCTACAGGAGCAACCGGCGCTACCGGCGCCACCGGAGCAACCGGCCCTGCCGGCCCGACAGGCCCAACCGGATTAACGGGAGCTACGGGATCTACCGGCCCTGCCGGTCCGACAGGCCCTGCCGGCCCAACAGGATTAACCGGGGCTACCGGCCCTGTAGGTCCGACCGGTCCGATAGGATTAACCGGCGCTACGGGCTCAACCGGCCCTGCCGGCCCAACCGGACCAGCCGGACCTACAGGCCCTGCAGGTCCTACCGGAGCCACAGGCCCGATGGGATTACCCGGAACAGGTTCAGGAACCATTACCTCAATCAACACAACTGCACCGCTTTCCGGCGGGCCGATTACCTCATCAGGAACAATCAGCATGACGACTTCGGGTGTATCTCCGGGTAGTTATGGAACTGCAACCTCTGTGCCCACTCTTACAGTAGACAGTTGGGGCAGGGTTACCGGTGCATTCAATACCACCATATCCGGCACAACTCCGGGTGGCGCAGCAGGCGGCGATCTTACTGGTACTTATCCAAGCCCAACCCTGGTTACTACAGGTGTAGCAGCAGGAACCTATGGAACTGCCACATCCACATCCACAATTACTGTGGATGCAAAAGGCAGAGTAACTTCAGCATCCAATACCCCGATTTCCGGTATTGCCCCAAGCGGACCCGCAGGTGGCGACCTTGTTGGTACATATCCAAACCCTACATTATCATTATCAGGTGTTACAGCAGGAAGTTACGGTAGCGCTACACAGGTTGGTACTTTTACCGTGGATGCAAAAGGCAGACTGACCCTTGCCGGAAATACCACTATCAGTGGAACCACCCCAGGCGGCGCAGCAGGTGGCGACCTTACAGGTACTTATCCTAACCCTAGTTTAGTAACTTCAGGTGTTACTGCTGGTTCTTATGGTACCACATCTTCTGTACCTACCATTACTGTAGATGCAAAAGGAAGAATAACCAGCGCCGTTAATACAGCTATCACTACAGGCGTAGCCGGTACAACCAATTACATACCGGTATTTACCAGTGCAACTGCGATTGGCAACTCCATCATGTATCAGAACCCTGCCGCAGGAAACCGTATCGGTATCAATTATGGTACTACAAACCATGGTTTGGTAGCTATCAAAGCAACATCAGATACCGAGGCGATCTATATTAATATGAATAATTCTCCCTCAGCTGTTACCTCTGGTCTCGGTACTTCAGGTGGAGGATATGGAATTATTCGTCAGGAATATACCGGGCCTAATGATAATGTAAGGGTTGGTATTTTGGCCACAACTATCAAGTCTGTGGCAGATAAGGAGGGAATGGGTATTGAGGGGGCTGGTAATGCAGTAGGGGTAAGGGGCCTTGGAGAGGGCAGCGCTACAGGAACTACAATTTATGGCATTCAAGGACAATCTTATGGATCAGGGACCTACTCTGTTGGTGTTAGTGGGGATGCTGAAAATTACATTGGCGCACCTACATCTGCCTATGGAGTATATGGATATGCCACTGGGGGAACTACTAACTATGCGGTTTATTCTGATGGCGCCTGCCGTGTAAACGGAGCGCTTAGTAAAGCAAGTGGTACATTCGAAATTGACCATCCTCTTGATCCGGCTAATAAATACCTTTATCACAGCTTTGTGGAAAGCCCTGATATGATGAACATCTATAACGGCAATATCACTACAGATGCTACAGGTATTGCAATAGTAACTATGCCTGACTATTTTAATGCATTGAATAAGGATTTTCGTTACCAACTTACAGTTATCGGTTCTTTTGCACAGGCTATGATCTCTAAAGAAATGAGTGGTAATACCTTCGAGATCAAAACCAATCAGCCCAATACAAAAGTAAGCTGGCAGGTAACGGGTGTTAGGCAAGATGCGTGGGCAAACGCTCACCGTATAGTTCCGGAAGTTGATAAACCAGAAGTTGAAAAAGGCAAATATCTTCATCCTGAATTATTCGGGCAATCTAAGGATTTGAAAATTGGCTCTCCAAAACGTAATAGCGCTAAAAACGACCCAGCTATAATTTCTCATGGCGACAGAGTACAGAAATAATATAAATAAATATATGATTTTGTATAAAACAGGCTGCCCTTAAAGGCGGCCTGTTTTGTTATTTAAAATCAAATAAATTATTGTCTTATTGTTAAGTTGGAAATTTACCTGTCAGGTACAAATTATTTCGCTTACTTTTATTTTAACATAATTTTCTAAATTGGCTATATTTTGAGTATCAGGTCGTTATTTTTTCAATATTTGTGGCTTCTGTTATAAGTTTTTTCTGCAATTATTTTGCTTTCACTTTTTTAAAAACCAGATTCAATATGACCAGAACTATTTTATTAATTCCTATTGCACTGGCAGCAATAACCAATTTGCAAGCGCAAACCATAGGGCCTGCTACCCTTAATTCAGCAGGTGGCAGCAAAATAATCGGCACCAGCGAATTTGACTGGTCGGTAGGCGAGATGACCATGATCAGCACTTTCACTACATCGAATGTGATTGTTACGCAAGGTATCCTTCAACCGTCTGATGCGATGACCGGTGTGCCGCAAACATCATTGCTGACAGATAATATGCAGGTATTTCCAAATCCTGCTACATCGGTTATTACCATTAAATACTCATCCCGGGCCACTGGAACTCTTGATTTCCGGCTGATTGACATGACCGGTAAAACAATGATCAATAATACAATTTATGTAAAAGAGGGAATCAATGACCAGCAGGTAGATCTGACCGGCCTTGCCTGTGCATCCTACATTCTTGAAATAACCGCTCATACTCTGCACACGGAAACCAAATCTTATAAAATTCAAAAAATTAAATAACCTAAAAACAGAACACAGTATGAAGAAGATAGTACTTTTTGCGGCATTATATCTGGCTGCAGCAATAACCGTAAAAGCTCAGGCGCCGCAGGCCTTAAATTACCAGGGAGTAGCCCGCAATGTTTCCGGTTCTCCATTGGCCGCAACACCAATTGGTCTGCAACTTATCATACATGACGGATCAGCCGGCGGAACTATTATTTACCAGGAGACACAGACACCTACCACAAATTCCTTTGGTATCTACACAGTGCAGATTGGTACCGGAAATGTTGTATCGGGCACCTTCAATGGCATTAACTGGGGCAGTGGCAATAAATTTCTTGAGGTTGGTATTGACCCTGCGGGCGGCACAAGTTTTACCTCTGCAGGTACATCTCAATTAGTAAGTGTGCCTTATGCGGTATATGCCAACAATGCAGGAAATGCACTTACTGCAACCAGTGCAGGAACACTTTCGGGTACAGTGCCGATGAGTGGCGATGTTACAGGTACCAATACTGCCGCGAATGTGGTTAAGTTGCAGGGCAACAGTATAAGCAGCGCCAGTCCGGCAGCAGGGCAACGGCTTACCTGGGATGCCGGAACAAGCTCCTGGACACCGCAGACGGATATGGGTACTGTAGATACAATTATTGCCGGTACCGGTTTATCAGGAGGAATCATAACTTCATCAGGTACAATAAGTATGCCTGATGTGGGAACCGCAGGAACATACGGATCTGCTACACAGGTGCCCGTAATTACCACAGATGCACAGGGACGCGTGAGCGGAGTGACCAATACAACCATTGCCGGAGACAATTGGGGAACACAATCCGTGGTAACTGATGCAACGCTGGCCGGAAACGGACTGACGGCAACACCTCTTAAAATAGCACAGCACGGAGCAACAACCGGGCAGGCACTTGAATGGAACGGAACAACCTGGCTGCCGGCTACAATTCCTGCACCGGTTACATATGCTGCAGGTACAGGTTTATTACTCGCAGGAACCACCTTCAGCGCACAGAGTACCACAGCAATGTGGAATGCCAATGAATTGCAGGGAAATACGATCAGCACAACCACTCCTACAGCAGGACAGGGTTTAATTTGGAGCGGCACGTCTTGGGCGCCAGCTTCTTTGCCCAGCTATACTGCAGGCACAGGACTCTCGCTTGCAGGGTCGGTTTTCAGCGCACAGAATACTGCTGCACTCTGGAATGCAAACCAACTGCAGGGCAATGCCGTAAGTGCCACAGCGCCTGCTGCAGGCCAGGGATTGGTATGGAGCGGCACATCGTGGTCACCTGCAGCACTTACACCAGCTTATACTGCCGGCACAGGGTTATCGCTTGCGGGAACAACTTTCAATGCGCAAAATGCTACCGCATTATGGAATGCAAACGAACTTCAGGGTAACGCAATAAGTACAACAGCGCCGGCTTCCGGGCAGGGATTGGTATGGACCGGAAGTGCATGGGCTCCGGGCACACTTTCCGGAACGGTAATTTCGGCAGGTACAGGTATTAATATTGCATCGGGGGTGGTTAGTGCACAAACTACCACTGCGCTATGGAATGCCAATGAGCTGCAGGGTAAAAATATAAGCGCCACAGCTCCGACTTCAGGGCAGGAACTAACCTGGAACTCCGGGACCAGTTCATGGACTCCAACCAACCCATCGGGAGGGACAGTAACAACTATTAATACTACAGCAGGACAGTTAACCGGAGGGCCAATAACCACAACAGGAACACTTGGCCTGGCTACCACTTCAGTTACAGCAGGCACTTATGGCTCAGGTACTCAGGTGCCTAGCATAGCAGTAGATGCCTATGGCAGAATAACCAGCGCAAGCAATACCACTATTGCCGGAACCACACCGGGAGGAGCCGCTGGCGGCGACCTTACAGGAACCTATCCTAATCCTGCATTGGTAGCCACTGGTGTAACCACCGGTTCATATGGTACCACAACACAGGTGCCAACAATAACTGTTGATGCAAAAGGAAGGATCACTTCGGCATCTAATACTACAATTTCCGGTGTTGCTCCGGGTGGTGCAGCAGGTGGTGACCTTACCGGCACTTATCCGAACCCGGCAGTAGCTACAGGGGCCATAACCAACGCAAAAGTTGCTCCGGCAGCAGGTATTGTATATTCAAAACTTAATCTGACCGGCAGCATCGCCATTGCCGACCACAGCGCTACAGGAGCGCCATCTGCAACTACTTTTCTCAGAGGTGACAATACATGGAATACACCAACCGGTATTACCCCCGGCGGAACAGCAGGCGGCGACCTTGCCGGTACCTATCCAAACCCAACGGTTTCAACAGGCGCTATTACGAATGCCAAAGTTGCCCCTGCAGCGGCAATCGCTTACTCAAAACTTAATTTAACAGGCAGTATTGCAATAGCAGACCACAGCGCTACAGGAGTTCCTTCTGCTGCAACCTTCCTGAGAGGAGACAATACGTGGAGCACACCGGCAGGTGGAGCACCAAGCGGCCCTGCAGGCGGCGACCTTAGCGGTACATATCCTAATCCGGCTTTAACTACTTCAGGTGTTACTGCAGGCTCTTATGGTAATGCAACGAACATACCAACAGTTGTGGTAGATGCGAAAGGCAGGGTAACATCAGCATCCAATAATGCTGTTACTATTCCTGTGGTTTCAGGTACTACAAATTATATCTCTAAATTCACTTCCCCGACTGCTATTGGCAATTCAGAGGTATTTGATAATGGCACAGCTGTGGGAATAGGAACAACAACTCCGTCAGCAACTGATAAGCTGGAGGTTATAAACTCAAGTACAGCTACAAATTACAAGGCCATTCATGGTGTGTCCGGTGGGGTATCCACAGGTTCTATAACCGTTGCATCGGGTGTTTACGGCGAATCAAATACAGGCATAGGCATTTCGGGTGTAGGCCAGGCCAACGACGGTATTTTCGGCTACACTACATCTGCAACAAACGCGGGTGTAGAGGGATATAATTCCACAGCCGGCGGTGCAGGCGTTTTAGGTTCTGTTTCAGCATCCGGTGGAGTTGCCGGTTACTTTGATGGTGGAACAAGCGGTGGTATAGGTGTAGGAGTTTATGAAGGTAAATCTGGTTTTGAAACGCTGACACCAAGGGCAACAATTGAGGCAAAATCAACGGCAGATACTATGGCGGGATGGTTTTCTACAAGTACATCTGCTCCAGCTACCTCTCACGGGATTGTTGAAGTGGATTATTCGGGCACTACTGATAATGCTACCGCATTTATTGCCAATGCAAATAATGTTTCAACTAATAATGGTACAGTAGGTGTGGGTGCATATGGAACTGGTGTAGGTCTTGATGCGCAGGGTTCATCAAGCCTGGTATCAGGTACTGCAAGTTCAAGAGGTTTGGATGGATCTGGATACAGTAATGATCAGTATGCTCTGGGTGTGGGCGCCTACGGTAATAAGAATGGCACAGGCGCTGCTCCTGCCACATGTTATGGCATTGTGGGTAATGCTACAGGCGGAACTACCAATTACGGGGCTTACTTCTTTGGAGACGTACATCTTACAGGTACTTTAACCGGAGGAACTAAAGCATTCAAAATCGACCATCCTCTTGACCCGGCAAATAAATACCTGTATCATTCCTGCATAGAATCAGATGAAATGGTTAATATTTATTCAGGTAATGTAACTACAGATGCTACAGGAACAGCTGTAGTTAATATGCCTGATTATTTTGAAGCATTAAACAAAGATTTCAGATACCAGCTTACTGTTATCGGAACTTTTGCTCAGGCAATTATTTCAAAGGAAGTAAGCGGTAATTCATTTGAAATAAAAAGCAGTCAGCCAAATGTGAAAGTGAGCTGGCAGGTAACTGGCGTTCGTCATGATGCCTATGCAAACGCTCACCGCATTGTGCCCGAGGTCGAGAAAGAGTCTTATAATAAAGGCAGGTACTTAGACCCGGCTGATTATGGCAAACCAGAAAACCAGATGATTGGTTATGAGGTTTCAAAGCCAGCCAAAGCAAAGATCAGCCATACAACTGTTGAAGCTAATAAATCTCAGCAGCCATCAGTAAATCATATTGTCACTCATCAGGGTGTAGATAAAAACTAGCCTGAATTATCAGGCTTGTCCGAAATTGTTATTATTGATACGGAGAAGGGGTTGCCGATATTGTTGGCAGCCCTTTTTTATGTATTATATGGTCAGGTAACTATTGTTTGTTTTAGAACCTATGTTATCCACCTTCAACCAACCCGGCTACCTGAATTTATTCACTTGGATACTTTTATCTACTTTGTGGAAAAAATACGGGTAGTGCATATAAGGCTGGTCATAATTATACTTCTTTCCTGGTTCTGGTGCATACCGAATGGCAGCTACGCCCAGCAACAATATGAACTCAATCAGAACTGGCATTGTATCAAAGCCTCTGAGCTCAATAAATCCGGGGAGCAATTATCTGTTATTTCCTTTCCCCTCAGCGGTTTTATGCCTGCGGTAGTACCGGGTACTGTACTTACAACCTTGCTTGAAAACAAAAAGATTCCGGATCCGTTTTATGGTATGAATAATGAATTGATTCCTGATATTTATAAGGTGGGCAGGGACTATTATACCTATTGGTTTGTGACTGATTTTAAAGAATCTTTTCCGGGTAAAGAAGATAAAGTGTGGCTTAACTTTCGTGGGATAAATTACAGCGCCGATATTTTCCTTAACGGGCATAAACTGAATGATAAACCAGATAAGGGAATGTTTCTGAGGCAGAGTTATGATATTACTCCGCTGCTGAATAAAGACAGGCAAAACCGCCTTGCAGTAATCGTTTATCCTCCCGACCCGGTGGGTAACCCTAATGGAGGGCAGGGTGGTGATGGGACCATTGCACACAGCATTACCAATCAATATGTGGCGGGGTGGGACTGGATTCAACCAGTGAGGGACAGAAACACAGGTATATGGGATAAAGTGTTTATAAAGCAAACAAGGCAGGTGCATGTGGAGAACACCCATGTGGTTACGCTTGTGCCAGGGCGCCGCACCCCGGATGGCAAGCAGAAACCGGCAATTCTTAAAGTGACCACTGAAGTGGAGAACCCTGATAGTACTGCCGATATAGAGGGGGTTGCGCAGTATGAAGTAGAAGGTAAAAAAGTCTCGTTAAAGGTTAGGGTAGCTCCCGGAACATCTGAATTTGTTGAGTTTCCGCCACTCTCCCTGGATAGTCCGAGGTTATGGTGGCCCAATGGATACGGCCCGCAGAATTTATATAATCTGAAGGTTCGTTTTCTGATTAACGGTAAAATTGTTTCGGATGAAGAGCAGGTTGTTTTTGGAGTTCGCGAACTTAAGGCGGTATGGAATAAAAAGACCAGCAGCAGGGAGCTGCATGTAAATGGGCAAAAGATATTTATCAAAGGGGGCAACCGTATCCTTTCTGATGAAATGCTGCGCTTTTCAAAAGAGCGTTATGATGCCGAAGTAAGGTATCACCGGGATATGAACCTGAACCTGATAAGGGTATGGGGTGGGGGGATAACCGAGCGGCCTGAATTTTATGAAGCCTGCGATAAATACGGGCTGATGGTGATGCAGGATTTCTGGGTGTCGGGCGATTGCAATGGCCGCTGGTACGACCCTATGAAGCTGGAGGATACCAATGCGCGCAGAAATTATCCCGATGATCACGGATTGTTGCTGGAATCACTGGCAGACCAGGTAATGCTGCTGCGCAATCATCCATCTCTCGTGTATTGGTGCGGCGGAAATGAGATAAGGCTGCCGGCTGATGTGCTGATGCCGTTCAGGGATTCGGTACTGCATGAACTGGACAGCACCCGATTCTTTTTTGAGTACTCGAATGATGACAGCATGTCGCTGCATAGCGGAGACGGGCCGTATACTATTCAGCCCGATACTTTTTTCTGGAACCACCGGTCATTCCCGTTTAACTCGGAGGTAGGCTCGGTAGGTATTGGTGATCTTGAATCCCTGGAGCGGTTTATTCCGAAAGAGCATCTTGTTCCTCCGTTTTATGATGCCAAAACGCATTCATGGACTGTAGATTCAGTATGGAAATACCACAAGTTTATTGGTTATGATTCGGCAATAGAGGCTTATGGTCATCCCAGGGATATAGCAGACTTTGCGATGAAGGCGCAGTTGGTAAACTATAATCAGTACCGTGCACTTATGGAAGGGTACACCAATCATATGTGGGACTGGTATACAGGTGCGATTATCTGGAAGACACAGAATCCATGGACTGCCATGGTCGGGCAGATGTATGATGTATATCTCGATCCTAATGCCTGCCTGTATGGATTGAGGGAGGGGGCCAAGCCTCTGCATGTAATGTATGACCAGACTACTAAAAATTTACAATTGGCGAATAATGGCTGCAAAGCAAGTCCGATACTGGAGGTTTCAGCGCTGATTCTGGATAAGCAGGGAGAGATACTATCGCGCGAAACGATTTATATTTCTGCTTCGGCTAACAAGACCATTGTGTGCGGCAAATTGAAAGAAGGATGGGAGCAAAAAGGAGCTTTTTTTTATCTGTGTGCGATCGACACTGCTAAAGACTCAGTATATGACTGCAACCTTTATTGGCTGCCCGATAAAAATGGGAAATATACAGCCCTGCAGGAAATGCCTAAGGCAGAGCCGGAGGTAAGGGCGCAACTTACAGCACCGGGTGTGGTAAAGGTGCAGGTTACAAACTTCCATGGAGCCTATGCTTTTTTCATGCGAGCATCAGTTGTTGACAGTAAAACAAAAAAAAGGATATTACCTGCTTTCTGCAATAATAACTATTTTTCAGTTTTTCCACAGTTCACCGAAGAGATCCAAATTGATTTTACCCCGGTTCCTGGAGTAACCCCAATGCTTGAGCTGGAAGGTTGGAATGTGGATAAAATGTACATTGACTTAAAAACAGCAAAATGAGAATTATATTTTTTATTGCCTTAGTCATATTATCTGCACAGGCATTTGCGCAGCATGATCCATACCTGGGTATTATACCGGCTCCGGTATCAGTAAAGAAATCAGGTGGCGAATTCAGGCTTACGTCAGAGACAATTATTATGGCTGATTCCCCAGCCCAGAAGGCGGTGCAGTTTTTTGCAGAATATCTGAAAAAAGCGGGTTTCAGTAATGGTATTACAGATATGAATTCATTGAACAAAAGCCAGAAGGGAATGAAAAATTCCATATCCCTGTATGTGAATTTCAAAGCCGATTTGCCGCCGGAAGGTTACCAGCTGATGGTATTTGAGGACCATATTGTGCTGAACGGAAAAGGGGCTGGCTTATTTTATGGCATCCAGACACTCATTCAGTTAATACAGGTAAAGAACAATAACCTGGCAACAATACCCTGCGGCGATATTAAAGATTACCCCCGTTTTGGCTACAGGGGCATGCACCTTGATGTTTCGCGGCATTTCTTTAATGTAGATTTTGTAAAAAGGTACCTGGATGTAATGGCAGCTTATAAACTCAACACATTCCACTGGCACCTTACTGATGATCAGGGCTGGCGTATAGAGATCAAGAAATACCCTAAGCTTACGGATATTGGGAGCAAGCGTGCGCAAACCAAAATTAACCGAGCCGGAGTGGATACCTTTCTCTTTGATAATATTCCTTACGAAGGGTACTATACCCAGGACCAGATAAGGGAAGTGGTTAACTATGCCAGTAATTTGTTTATAACAATTGTGCCCGAAATAGAATTGCCCGGACATTCTATGGCTGCTGTAGCTGCCTACCCTGAACTGAGCTGCGATGCTAATAAAACCTATAAAGTTGCCGAGACCTGGGGCGAATTCAAGGATGTATACTGCCCCACAGAGGAAACCTTTAAAATGCTGGATGATATACTGTTTGAGGTAATGCTGTTATTCCCCGGAAAGTATATACATATAGGGGGTGATGAGTGCAATAAATTTGCCTGGAAGAATTCTGATTTCTGCCAGCGGCTGATTGCTGATAAAGGCCTGGTAAATGAGGAAGGCCTTCAAAGCTATTTTATAAGCCGTATAGAACAGTATGTGAATGCCCAGGGGCATAGTATTATAGGCTGGGATGAGATACTGGAAGGGGGGCTTGCCCCCAACGCCACAGTAATGAGCTGGCGCGGCGAAGCAGGAGGAATAAAGGCAGCCCAGGCTAATCATGATGTGATTATGACCCCGGGAAGCGGGGGGCTGTATTTCGATCATACCCAGTATAAATCGCCGCTGGAGCCACTTTCTATAGGGGGTAATGCTCCATTGTCTAAAACTTATAGTTACGATCCAGTGCCATCAGAACTAACTAAAGAACAGCAGAAACATATTATAGGTGTTCAGGCCAATTTATGGACAGAGTATATACCTACACCGGCTAAGGCTGAATATATGCTGCTACCCCGGATGCTGGCCCTGGCCGAAGTAGCCTGGTCTCCAAAAGGAAATAAAGATTATACCAATTTTTCGGAAGCACGCCTGCCCCGCCATCTGGCAAAACTTGATGCCAGCGGTTATAACTACAGGGTGCCGGTTGCAATAGGTGCGAGTGATACGGTTCTTACCGGTTCTAAATTCTCTATCGATCTTGCTCCTTCGGTAGAAGGGGCCACCATCTATTATACACTTGATGGTTACAACCCAAGAGAAACGGATATACCCTATACCGTGCCAATAAAAGTTACAGTTCCTGAGAATAAAACTGTAGAATTGAAAACAATAGTAATTACCCCTTCAGGGAAACGAAGTATTGTAGCCGATATGAAGTTGCAGAACAAATAAAATTCGGGTAACTATTATGCCACTTCAACTGCAAAATGACAAAGAAAATCATCTTCGCTTTCTGGATTCAGCCCGGGGGATAGCCGCATTGATGGTTTGCATAAGCCATTTTATAGACAAGGGCTACCATGATAGCCCAGCAGAAAAATATCTTTTCTTCCTGTTCAACGGCAATGATGCGGTATCTTTCTTTTTTGTGCTCAGTGGTTTTGTGCTTTCCTATAAATACCTGGTATTAAATAAACCACTGGACATAAAAAAATTCTGGGTGCAGCGTGTTTTCCGGATATATCCGGCATATATACTTACGGTAGCTATAAATATGTTGCTTTACAGAAGAAGTGAGCTATGCGGGAAGGGGCTGGTTGATATATTTGTTTTCGACAAGGGCGAATTCTGGCAGGAAGCATTTCTGCTGAGATTTCATAACAATTATTATTTTCCCGGCTGGACACTGACCATGGAGATGGTTTGTTCCTTTTTTATGCCCTTTTTTATAATACTGGCAATAAAGGACAGAAGAGTGGTATTTTATTTTTTTATAGCCTTGCTGATAACCGGGATTAACCTTTTTAACAGTACTCATTTCCTGTTGGGGACAATTATCAGTTGTTATTTTGTTGAATTAAAAAGTCCCTCCTTCCGCACAACGAAGTGGTACCGGCACCGCTACATTCTTTTACTTGCATCGGTGGTGTTATTCTCCATCAGGAGGATTGACATTGTTTTTCCCCTCGGGTCGGGGTATAAAAGCCTGGCCGAATTCCTGAGCATTGATTTTTTCCTGTACAGCGGGCTGGCTTCTTTCGTTTTTATTGCAGCTATCTTAATCAGCCGCAATTCACAGAAATTTCTTGAACTCAAACCACTGGTGTTCATCGGTAAAATATCATACAGCATCTACCTTGTGCATTCGTTCGCTATTTCACTGTTGTACATATACATATTGCCATTACTGCATATACCCGGTAAACTGTTGTTCCTGGTTACAACATTGGCCATTTATGCGGTTATTACCATTCTATCGGCAACATTGATGCACCGTTTTGCAGAGCTTCCATTTATAGCTATTGGCAGACGGATTACAAACAAAATGAAACCTTCAGTAGTGGTATCAAAATAGAATACCTGGCTACAGGATTGGCCTGCAATCCTGATGGCTTTTAAATGCTTGGTTACCTGCCTGCGGAGATCCGTTTTTCTTCAGCTTCATACTTTTTTACTGAGTCTGGTTTTCCGGCTGACTGATATGCCATAACAAGGAATCTGCAGGTAGTTGGGTAATCGGGGTCTACTGCAATGGCTTTATATAGCCATGCAATGCCGGAATCAGACCGGCCCATACTGAGGAAAGAGGCGGCAACATTTGTATACATATCCACTACTCCCGGCTGGATGGAGATAGCTTTTTCGCATAATGAAATTGTACCCTGATAATCTTTTTGATTAAAAGCTATACCGCCCATATTGTTGAGTGTATATGGGTTATTTGGATTAAGGGCCAGCGAAAGCTTGCCATGAACTGCTGCCGAATCAAACCTGCCGCAGCGAAAGTAAGCATCGCACAATTCAGATTGTGCATCATCATAACCGGGATAGATGGCCAGTGATCTGGTGAGGTAATTGATGCCATTTTCTAAGCCTTTTTTCTGCTTGATGGGGTCTTTTTCATCTTTTGAACTATTAAGGTATTCCATACCCAGCAGATAATTGAGTTTTACGGAACGTGGCGCTTTTTCTATATCGGCAGAATAGAGGGTCAGGTTATCGATCCAGTCTCTGTTTCGGTTGATGGTGAGGGCAGCAAGAATAAAAGATATGGGCAGTAGAACAGCCAGCAGTTTAGGGGTTTTTAAGATGGTTAGGTTATCCGCATCTTCTTTTATTATCCATTTACCGATCAGCAGTGCCAGCAACAGGCAAAAGCCTGCGGATGGGAAAAACAGGAACCGCTCGCCAAGGGTGGCAGCTATGAGCATGAATGTATTGGAGTATAGCGAGATGGTAATCAGGAACCAGTGTATGCTGAAGGCAAAAGGGTCTTTGCGGTTATTGATAAAGCGCCTGAGACTGAATACAAGCAGAAATAACCAGGTTGCCATTGAAAGGATTACCAGAGGATTACTAATTGTAACAAGGGGTATGTGATCGTAAGAGTAATCCATGATGAGCGGGTAGGGCACAAAAAGAAGTTTAATGTAGTAACCCAGTACCAGGAATGCTGAAGCAATACGGGTAGCAAATGGAAGGCCCGGAGTGGCAAGGGCATTATCTATAATCTGGATGTTGGCAAACTGATTGATGTGGTAATTGGTAAATACTGTATTACGGATAAAAAAGAACAGGAGTACCGCAATTGCTGAGCCAGCGCTGATATGAATGCTTCGTTTCCGGTTTTCATTTTTGTAAGAGAGGAAAATGAGGAGGATGAGAACGGTGAAAGATATAACTGTTTCTTTGGCCAGGAGAGCGAGCAAAAAACAGAAGGCGCCCAGGATTAATTGCCAGATTTTGCCTGACCCGGAATACTTTAAGAATACGTTGAGGCTTAAGAAAGCGAACAGGAAGCACAGCAATTCGTCGCAACTTTTGATGTTGGCAACTACTTCTGTGTGAATGGGGTGGAGGGCAAAAAGCAGGGAGGCTATAAAGGCCACAGCCGTTCGGCGTCGGCTGAACAAGGAATCGAAAAAGAGGAACAGCAGGGCCACACAGGCTGCATAGAGCAGTAGGGTGACGAAGTGAAATATGGCTGGGTTCTTGCCGGAAATCTGGTATTCTATGGCGAAAAGCACTAACGAGAGCGGGCGATAGGTATCATTGGGAACTACCCAATAGCCATAGCGGTAGGGGGTAGACAGTATTTCGGGGATGGCCCGTATGCCTTTTTCAACTATTGTATTTTTTGTTATAGCAGAGAGATCATCGTATACAAATCCGTTACTGAGCGTATTGGCATAGACTATGAAGGAGATAGCAGCCAGCAACAATGCCAGTTTCCACCTTAGGGTGAACTTTGAAGGCGCTACAGGAGCAGGGGCAGGCGACTGCCTGGCTGTGATGGGTGGCTTTATATTATTATTTATGGTATTTTGTTTTGACATAATATTAATTTCATCAATACCTGGCTTAGGTATGGAATAATCATTGAGCCTGATTTCTGATGCAACAATATTACAAATTAAGGTGGATTTTTAAAATAATAGAGCTGGTTTGGTTGAATGTCAAATTGGTTTTATTGCTATTAATTGGGTTTAAGGTTCTTTATAAGACGCAAAAGAGTAATTATTAAATAGTGATACAGGAATTGCGCACTGGCGTGCAAAAAAAAATTGCGCAAGTTTTTGTTGATAATCAATCGGTAGATTTTATGAAATTGCCTGTTTGGTCATCCGGGAGCCGTATTTTGGGGTGAAGTGTGCAATTTTGTGTGCAATTTCAGGGTGGTGCATGCAATGGAGTAATTTAACTTGATGAATAATTTAAATATGAAGAACGCGAACCCTTTGGTGAATTTGATTTTTAGCTGGGTTTTGTAAAAGTGTACAGTTTTGGTAAATATAAAATTGTACAGGGTTTTATTGATAATCAGTGGTTTGTGTTTGAAAAACTGAACATTAACTGTACAGTATGGCATTGGGGTTGCTATTTTGGTGGTTACTCCGGCAGGCAATATATTATTATAGATATTTATTTGTTATGTGTGTTTTGTCAATTATTGTTAGCTGTTATCTGAATTGGTTCTGGTTTGCAATCTGAAATTCCTGGTTTTGTTTCCGGATTGCTAATGGTTTTTCTGGTTTTGGGTTGAAGACTACTGGTTTGCTTCTGTTGGCTTCCGGTAACCGAAAAAGTGTACAGTTTTGTAGAAAATAAAATTGAACAGTGTTTTATTGATAATCAGTGGTTTGTGTTTGAAAAACTGAACATTAACTGTACAGTATGGGATTTGGGTTGCTATTTTGGTGGTTACTCCGGCAAGCTCTGTACAGTTGTTTGTGTAGGTAATACATGGTTGTAGGTATTTATTTGTTATGTGTGTTTTATCAATTATTGTGAGCTGTCATTTGAATTGTTTTTGGGTTTCTTCCTGAAATTCCTGGTTTGCTTCCGGTGCAATTTCCTTGGTTTTATTTGTTTATATATTTAACTGGCAGATGCGGCAGAGATGGTATTTTTCAGGATCAGGTTTTGTGCTTTTGGTGGTTAATTAGTGAGAAAAATATTGGAATAATGATTGTTTTATTCGTTGTATAGTGGGATAAGGGGTAAATTGGGAGTCAAATGTATAATTAATAGTTGGAAATTCCAAATATTATAACGTGATTATTTTTGGTTTCATTGATAATTTGATTTGGAAGCGGGGCTTAGCAGTGGTTGATTTGGAAACGGGACATCGCAGTTGGTAATTTTATTCGGAAGCGGGACGCTTCCGAGAGCTGGGACGAAGCGAGACGCTTCGACCAGTGGGTTTTGTGCTTTTGGTGGTTAATTAGTGAGAAAAATATTGGAATAATGATTGTTTTATTCGTTGGATAGTGAGATAAGGGGTAAATTGGGAGCCAAATGTATAATTAATAGTTGGAAATTCCAAATTTTATAACGTAATTATTTTTGGTTTCATTGATAATTTGATTTGGAAGCGGGGCTTCGCAGTGGTTGATTTGGAAACGGGACATCGCAGTTGGTAATTTTATTCGGAAGCGGGACGCTTCCGAGAGCTGGGACGAAGCGAGACGCTTCGACCAGTGGCATCGACCAGCGAGGGGAAAAACAGGTGGTGTAAATGTATTGACAGGTTTTTATATAAAAAATGCGTTTGAAGATTTGTTAATACTTACATTCTGTTTTATTTTTTCTTTAAAAGAACAGAAAATCTTTTTGTTTTCTGAATTTTCTTTTTAGATTTAACCGACAATTTTATTTTCTCACACAAAACAAACAAAAAAAATGGATCCACTTATGGGTATGATTCAGTATTGGGGCTGCAATTTTTCCCCAATGAACTACCATCAATGTGATGGTACAATATTATCGATTTCATCGAATACAGCATTGTTCGCATTGCTGGGTACTACTTATGGCGGAAATGGTCAACAAACTTTCGGATTACCGGACCTACGTGGCCGGACCATTGTAGGCTTTAGCAACACTGCACCTATGGGTACAACGGCAGGAACTGAAACAGGTGTACTGAGTGCAAATAATATGGCAGCGCACACGCATTATGGAAATGTGCAGATTGGCGCAAGTATTGCCGGTGGACAATCATCACCTGGAGGTAATGTACCTGGTATCAATGGTAAAGCAGGTAATATTTATGGTACTCCTTTAACAACCGGATCGAATCTTGGTGGCACGCCAACGGTTACAGTTGGAAATGCAGGTGGAACTCCAGCGCCATTTTCAATTTTATCTCCTTACCTGGCATTAACCTGCACAATTGCGACTCAAGGAATTTTCCCTGCAAGAAATTAATTTTTTCATCAAACAAAAAAACTAAAAAATTATGGACCAATTTATAGGCACAGTTTGTGCATTCGGTTTTAATTACGCTCCGGTCGACTGGATGTTTTGCCAAGGCCAGTCAATGCCAATTAACAATTATCAGGCGTTATTTGCTTTAATAGGTACAACCTATGGTGGAGATGGGATAAGTACATTTAATCTGCCAAACCTGCAAGGTGCAGCTGCCATAGGCGATGGGCAGGGGCCAGGATTAAGTAATTATGTCTGGGGCCAAAAAGGGGGATCTAACACTGTTACATTGACAGCAACAAACCTTCCTGGACATACTCATCCGATTTCTTTTACCTTTAATGGATCGAATACTACTGCTACCACCGGTACTCCGACAGGAGGGTACCCTGCAGATGAGAAAAACGGTACACCTTATGCTACACCACCCGCCACAGCCAATACCTATATGGGGGCATTGGCAGCGGCTAATCAACCAGTTTTGGCAGCTACAGGTGGCAATCAGCCGCTCAGCATTCAACGACCCTCTCTGGCAATGAATTACTGTATTGCAATAAATGGAATTTTTCCATCAAGAAACTAAAACATATTTATTCACAAACAAAAAAAATATCTATATGGACGCATATATAAGTCAAGTTTGGTTATTCGCATTCAATTTTGCCCCTAGAGGATGGATGCAGTGTAATGGTCAGATATTATCAATTCAGCAGTATACTGCATTGTTTAGTCTTTTGGGAACAACCTATGGTGGCAACGGATCTTCAACATTCGGCCTGCCTGATCTCCGTGGCCGTGTGCCAATCGGTACCGGGCAGGGATCTGGATTAGCTTATTATCAGTTAGGCCAGGTAGGCGGCACTGAAAATGTTGCACTTTTGCCATCAAATTTGCCAGCACATACACATACTGTGGTATCTTCTGGTTCTGTTCCAGTGGCAAATTCTACTGCTAACAGCAGCAGCCCAGCAGGTAACTATTACGCCATCAGTGGTTCAAAATCTGTACCACTTAATATGTATGCAGCATCTGGAAGTAATGCGATGGCTCCAAATGTTGGTGTTACTGGTGTTACTGGTGCCAGCCAGGGTATAGCATTGAATAATCCTTATGTGGCTATGACTTATTGTATTTGTGTACAAGGGCTTTATCCTTCGAGGAATTAAATTTCCAGTATATTTTTAAAAATTGTAACCGGTGGCGGGGCGCTGCCGGTTATTTTTTGGCCTTACCCCGGCGCTCGTTCGGCGAAAGCTCACGAGGAAAAAAGGAGCGGGTGTTATTTCCTGATGGGTGCGAGTTAACCACCCCTGGTTTCATGAGGCAAAAGGCCTCATAAAACCTGTCCCCTCCTAAAAACAGGAGGGGAGTTGCGAACCAGGAGAGTGTTTCCGGATGGGCGCGATTCGATCACCCCTGGTTGCACTCTCCGCTGCGGCGGATCGTTCAACCGGTCCCCTCTTTGAAAAAAAGAGGGGAGTGTGCAAAAAACCGGATGTGCGTTTCGTGATGGGTGTTTCCGGTTTCAATAACCATCAATATTGGAGGGGTATGCCTTTGTGTTTACTTTCGGCTTTATGCAAAATTACTGAGATTGCTTCGATGCGTTAGGCTTGATTTTCTTTGATTTGGCTAAAGTAACATCTCGCAATGACCATCAATTTTTGGGTTTGCTTTATTGGTTAATTTCGGCTTAATGCAAAATTACTGAGGTTGCTTCGATGCGATTGGCTTGATTTTCTTTGATTTGGCTAAAGTAACATCTGCGCCATGGCGGCACAATGTCGCAATGACCATCATTTTTATTATTTTGGGCCGTAAAATTTAATTTTTGCCTTGAAATAAACTTTTAGACCTGAATTGAACTTTAGACTAAATACTTAATACTATATACTAAAAGAAATGGCAAACAAAATAGGTTTATTGTTACCGAGGTCGGTGATGTACCCGACGATGAGTTTTGATATGATGGCGGGGCTGCGGCAGGGGCTGGCAGAACTGGGCATTAAGGATGCCGAAATAAAAACGGAGAATGCAGGCCTGGGGGCTGAGCCGAAGGATATATATGCGGCGTGCGAAAAACTGATATTTGATGGTTGCATGGTGGTGGTGGGGTATGTGAACCCTGTGGCGGCTGAGGCACTGGAACCGCTGTTTGCGAGCGCGGGGGCTATATTTATTGCGCTGGAGGCGGGTTATCATTATCCGATGGGCGGGCTGAGGGCGCTGCCGCATGTGTTTACGGTGAGCCTGGATGGCGTGCTGTGCTGCCGCATTATGGCCCGCACGGCGGTGGCTGATGGCTGCAAAAGGCTGGCTTATGCGGGATCGTTTTATGAGGCGGGTTACAGGAGTGTGCAGGGCTACCATAAGGCAGTGGAAGAAGCGGGGGCGGCTATAAGCTATAACCTGATAACGCCGCTGAAGCGGGCAGATTTTTCGCTGGCGCCACTGATGCAGCACATAGAGGCGGAGCAACCGGATGGTGTGCTGGCAAGCTTTTGCGGCGATATGCTGCAGGATTTCTGCACGGCGGCTGCGGCAAATACCGCGCTTGCAGATACCGCTGTGTATGGCAGCTCTTTTATGGCCGATGAAATATGGCTGGGGCAATGCACCTACCCTGGCATGGATATAAAGGTGGCTACCACCTGGGGCAGCGGGCTGGTGAATGAGGCTAATACAAAATTTAAAGAAACAATGGCTGCCGCAAAGCAGCGGGTGAATATATGGAGCCTACTGGCATGGGATGCTGCGCGGCTGGTGGCAGTGGCCCTGCTATATGAGGCAGATGGGGCTATTGCTACTCTGGAGGCGCTGGCCTATGATGGGCCACGCGGGCATGTGGTGGTGAGCGCGGCTACGCACAGGGCCAATGGGCCGGTGTATACGGGCGTGGTGGTTAAGTCGGCTACCGGGAACTGCCAGTTGGAAATTACGGGGGTGTCGCCATTTCTGGCGGAGCAGCGGGAGGCGCTGGAGGCGGATATTAATAACTTTGACGGGATAGCGACGAGCTGGAAGAATGCTTATGGGTGTCTGGAGTCATAGGGCCCCAAAGGCTCACCCCCTACCCCTAAAGGGGAGTACGTTGGTGTTAAGATATTGGGCTTCGGTGGTTCTGTCGGGGGTGGAGTGTTTACCACAAAGGGTACGAAGGTTAGCACAAAGGGCACAATCGGGTTGATGCAATTCTGTTGGGAGTGTTTTAATTTTTCGTTTTGTAGAGGGATTGAATCCGTCTTCGTGTGAACGGGTTTCGTATTTGCATATCCGGATTTTTATTTCCTGATGTGCGCGATTGAGACGGATTCAATCCGACTCTACGTGTGAACGGGTTTCGTATTTGTATATCCGGATTTTTATTTCCTGATGGGCGCAATTGAGACGGATTCAATCCGTCTCTACGTGTATCCTGTTTTTTATTTTTTTTTAAAATCGAATTTCCACATGACCAAACAAAAAATAAAAGTAGGGTTGCTGTGCAACAACAAGATGGCGGTGCCGGCCCTGATGCGGCTGCTGAGGGAGGGGGTGCTGTGTGGCGTGGCTACGGCAGATACGGATGCGGAGGCGATGCACATGGTGCGGGCTTCGTGCGGCGATGTGCCGTATACAGTTATTAGCCGTAAGGGACATAAGGGGCAGTTGCGCGACTGGGTCTGGGCGGTGCAGCCGGATGTGGTGATGGTGATAACGTTTCCGTACCGGATACCGGGCGATGTGCTGGCGATGCCGCGGCTTGGGTTTCTGAACATCCACTTTGGGCTGCTGCCGGAGATGCGGGGGGCGGACCCGATATTTGAGAGTATACGTCAGCGGCTACCGGTGGCGGGGGCTACTGTGCATGTGATGGATGAGGGGCTGGATACCGGGCCGATAGTGCTGCGGGAGGAATTTCCGCTGTCGCCCGATTTTACCTATGGTATGCTGAGCGGGCAGATGGCTATGCTGGGGGAGAAGATGTGCGGGGAGGTGATGGGGATGCTTCAAAGTTCGGAGAGCAGTGTAGAGACCTCTCCCCGGCCCTTCCCGATGAAGGATCGGGATGGACTTCCGAAGGAGAGGGTGTTATTTCCTGATGGGCGAACCTATGAGCATTTGCCTGTAGAGACCTCTCCCCAGCCCTCTCCGAAGGAGAGGGTGTTATTTCCCGCTGCGGTGCAGGATGAGAATAAGGCGAAGTACTGGCCGAAGGTGGGGGAGGGGGAGATAACCATCAGGTGGGATAAGATGAATGCTGATGAGATCGTTGCGCTGGTGCGGGCGTGCAACCCGATTGGCAAGGGAGCGCCTACGAGCATTAATGGTTGGAAAATAGGTGTGGTGGATATTTGCCATGTTAACCTGGATGGCGATGCAAGCGCGATAGCGCCGGGCACCATCATTGCCATTGACCACCAAAACGGCCTGATTGTGTGCTGCCTGGGCGGCAGGGCGGTGAAGCTGGAGGTGGTGTATACCAGCGAGGGGTATTTTCCGGGGTATAAAATTGCTTTTTTTGGGGTGGGGCAGTGGGGAGTGTTTAGTTAGTAGGCAGTAGGCAGTTTACAATTGGCAGTTTACAGTTCGCGCTTTAGAGTTTTTTAGTCGCTGTTAGCCGGGTGTGCAGGCTCCCCTCCTGTTTTTGCGCCACCGCTAAAGCTAAGGCGGCACGCGGTAGGAGGGGACAGGATATTTGAGGCCTTTTGTTTCAAATATCCAGGGGTGGTAGGGTCGCGGCTGTACAGGATGTTACACCTGTATTTCCGGTAAAGTATTTCCTGAGCAGCCGCGAGTTAACCACCCCTGGTTTGGGGCTTAACGCCCAAACCTGTCCCCTCCTAAAAACAGGAGGGGAGTCTGCGAACCGGGAGAGTTTTTCCTGGTTATTATTTCCAGAGCAGCCGCGAGTTAACCACCCCTGGTCACACTCGACATTCGCCTCGTATAACCGGTCCCCTCCTAAAAACAGGAGGGGAGTCCGTTGCGAACCGGGAGAGTTTATCCTGCTGTGTTTAATATAATATTTCAGGGTTTTTAAAATGCCTTTCTATTTCTGCAAGCACGAGATCAGGGGTTTGGAAGATGAGTTTGTTTTCCAATCTTAGAATTGTGTTGCCGAGGGCCATCAGGTTTTTGTCGCGGTCGGCATCAAGAATTGCCATATCGGTGTTAAAGTGGCCCTGGCCATCGAGTTCGATTATCAGTTTTTCGGAGGGGCAATAAAAATCTACTATGTAATTTTGTATGCTATGTTGCCTGCGGAACTTTCGGCCTTTCAGTGCACCGTTTTTGAGTAGTGTCCAGAGTTTTGCTTCGGCGGGGGTAAGGTTGCTACGGAGATCTTTTCTGCGGTCTTTAAGGTAGGTTACGTTTTTGATCTGGTTTTGGCGCACGGGCTTATTTTTTTGAAAAATATAAAATGTTTTTTGTTTTTCAAATCGCTGATAGCAGGATGTGGAGGTTCCCCTACTGTTTTTAGGAGGGGACCGGATATTTGAGGCCTTTTGCCTCAAATATCCAGGGGTGGTAGGGTCGCGGCTGTGCGGGATGTTACACCTGTATTTCCGGTTTATTATTTCCTGAGCAGCCGCGAGTTAACCACCCCTGGTTACACTCGGCATTCGCCTCGTATAACCGGTCCCCTCCTTCCCGAAAAATCGGGATCCGGAAAAAACAGGGGGGAGTCTGTTGTGAACCAGGTGAGTGTGTCCGGATGGGCGCGAGTTAACCACCCCTGGTTTCATGAGGCAAAATGCCTCATAAAACCGGTCCCCTCCTTCCCGAAAAATCGGGATCCGGAAAAAACAGGAGGGGAGTTTGCGAACCGGGAGAGTTTTTCCGGATGGGCGCGAGTTAACCACCCCTGGTTTCATGAGGCAAAAGGCCTCATAAAACCGGTCCCCTCCTAAAAACAGGAGGGGAGTTTGCGCTACCGGCTAGTTAGTCTTTTTAATTTTATCCGGATGGATGGCCAGCACAATTTTTTTTTGTTTACCTATGATTTTGTGTGGCGGGCTATTGTGGATGGAAATCTCTCTTTTCATTAACAATTAAATAATATGGAAAAAAAACCTGTGCCGAATCATTGTAATTGCGGATTATTTTTCTACATTTAACCCACTAAAAAAATATTGTTAAAAAAACCCCGCCGAAGACGGGGGAATTTATATTTAAAAAACACTCATAAAAACCAAATAAAATGATACAGAAACATCTACTCACAATCGCTATTGCCGCTACAATACTGATGGGCGCACAGGGCGCCATGGCCCAGACCCCGGGTACAGCCATTAACACTACAGGTACGGCTGCGGCTGCCAGCGCTATACTGGATGTGAACAGTTCCACTCAGGGTATGCTGGTGCCAAGGACTACACCTGGATCTATTAGCGGCACACCGGCTACCGGGCTTATGATTTATAATACTTCGACCAACCAGTTTAACTACTTTAACGGCACTGCATGGACAGCGATAGGCGATGGCGCCGGAACCGGAGCTGCAGGTGGTAACCTAGGGGGCAATTACCCTAACCCAACCATTGCCAGCTTACCGGCAATAAGCGGGGCAAACCTTACCAACCTGAATGGCAGCAACATTTCTTCCGGTACTATACCAGTGGCCCGACTGGGATCAGGTTCCGGGTCTTCAACTACCTACCTTAATGGTGCCGGTGCATTTACCGGTGTAAGCCCTTCCAGCGCAGTTCTTGGTAATGTGCGGACTTTTGCCAGCGGTACCACACCTGCAAATGCAGTTTTATCAACCGATGGCCTGGATGTAGGCACCTCAAGCGCAGGTACTGTATATTTTACATTACCTGGGGCAAGTACGGTCCCTGCAGGGAGAGTGGTATGGCTGGCAATTATGACCACAGGTCCAACATGTAACATTTATGTCAACCTTGCGGTAACCTCCGACCATATTTACAATGTAACAAATGCAACTAATATAACCGGTTCAAGCACTATGGATATCAATACCTGTACTTGTCCATTGGTAAGTGACGGTGTAGGTGGCTGGTATGATGTGAGTACTAACTAAATTACATATATAAATTCAGTTTCCGCCATTGTTAGTGTTTTTTACCAACAATATCGTGAAGGGAATGGATGGTTTTCAGAATTGGGATTTTTGGGATTGGATATCTGAATCAGGATTTACAGGATTAAAGGATTTTCAGGATTGTGGGTAAGGTTGTCTGAACTGGGATTTTTGGGATTAAAGGATTATGGGATTGGATGTCTGAATCAGGATTTTTGGGATTAAAGGATTATGGGATTGTGAGGGTGATAAATTAAAAAAAGCAAACGATGAGGGTAAGGACGGATTTTAGCCATGTGGTAGAGTGTTTATAAACTGCCTATTGAGTTCAAGGAGGAATTAATGAACCTGCTGGAACATAATATATCTGAAATAAGAAGGGATGAAATGCTGAAGAGTTATAATGAGGCAAAAGCGGAGCAAAAGGAAGGGAAGTTGAAATTTTCGGACAATGTGGATGAATTGATGGGCATGGGTTCGTTTGTATAAAAAAAGAAATTTGTATGATTTATATTGCAATAGACAATAGTAGTATTACGGCAAAGAAGATGGTACAATTGATAGAGGAAATGCCTTTTGCTACAGTGTACAGAGAGTTTAACAAGACTACTAAAAAGGCTTTTAAGGAAATTGAAGAGGGTAAAGTAATTAAAGCAGATAGTGTGAAGGGATTGCTGGCTAAATTAAAACAGAAGGATGCTTAATGTAATATCCTCCGGTCAATTTGGTAAAGATTACCGGAAGTGTATGAAAAAGCATTTAGAAATTGGGTTATTAGATAAAGTAATTACAGACATTTCAGAGAAAAAAGTGTTGCCAGCTAAGTTTAAAGTGCATAAACTATCTGGGGAATACAAAAACTGCTGGGAATGTCATTTGTTGCCGGATTGGTTATTAATCTGGCAAATAAATGAAGATAGAGAAGAATTGTACCTGATAAGAACAGGATCGCATTCTGATTTATTTAAGTGAGATTTGGAGCGTCGGTTAATAGGTTGATAAGTTGATATGTCAAGTGAATAGAAGAGGTATATATTAAATATAATTTTTAAAGAGATTGAAAATAAGATTTGTCAACTTTTGAAAAGTTGTCGGATCTGCCAGAGGATAAAATATTGAGTACGGATTAAAGAAAAGATTACTAATAAGATTTGTCAACTTTCGAAAAGTTGCCAAATCTGCCAGATGATAAAATATTCAGTACGGACTAAAGAAAAGATTATGAGAAAACTACTATTTTCACTGTGTTGCGTTTTGGGAATTGCTGCTGCGAACGGGCAGACGACTACCACTATCAATTCGGGTACTACTGTTATCAATACGGGCGCTACTTACAATATACCCTTCGGGTTTTTTGTGAATAACGGCCAGTATACCGATACTGTTAGTCCTGGCGCTATGAACGTAACCGGAGGGGTAACCTTCAGCGGCAGCGGCTTCACACAGGAGTGGAACCTTAATTTTCTCACATCGGGCACCAATGATATGAGCGCCTCCGGGGTGCAGGTGTTTCATACCGCTACGCTGAATAGCGGTGTGAGCCTGAATGCCGGCGCTGCAAATCTGAACCTGAGGACGGATGATTTCGTGGCCGGGGCTTACCGTATTGCCAGCCTGGTGAATAACGGCTTGCTTACGGGTACGGTTAACGGGCTTTCGGTCTATTTGGGCGGGGTAGACTACCGCACGGCTACCACCAGCGGGGCGTGCCCTTTTTCTCCGGTACTTTCTACGAATGTTACAGGAACATCGATGGTTTACCAGTGGCAGAAGTCTTCAGACAATATAACTTTTAGTGCAATATCGGGCGCTACCAGCGCTACTTATACACCTACAGTAACAGCAGTAGGTTACTATCGTTGTGCGCTGAGTACGAGTAATACCGCTTATACGCAAAATACGCCAAGTGTGCAGCTTACGCCTACGGGATTGCCTTCAATTACCATAACCGGTGGTAATGTGCCATTATGTACAGGCAGCGGTTACGGTGTATCGGGCAGCGGCTGGCCTGTAGTAGCAGGAACAAACGATACACTTACGGCTACCAGTGCGGGCGCAACTTTTACCTGGGCGCCGAGTACGGGTCTGGGTTCTACCACATCGGGGGCAACGGTGCATCCGGGTATCAGCGCACTTACCACAAATACTACTTATACCGTTACAGCAACTGTGGGCGGCTGCAGCAATACTGCTACCAAAACAGTAAGTGTGAACACTACATCGCCGGTTAGTGTAACCGGGGCGCATGACAAAGGTTCGTGCCAGAATTCTTCTTGCGCGCCGGGATGTCATACTCCTGTACCCATTACTGCTACGGGCGGAACTTCCTATACATGGCTGCCTTATCTGCAGCTTACGGCCAGTACAGGCGCAGTTGTAACGTGTACTATCAATCTGCTGCCGAGCTATGCCCGAACCTATACGGTAACGGGAACGGATGCAAACGGGTGTAAGTCGAAAGACACGGTAAAAGTAGAAGTTGTGAATAATTTGGCATTAGCGACCTTCGACGGCAACTCTACCATCAATTATGTGCCTGGGCAGTCAATTCCTATCCAGATGTACGCAGTTAACAATGCTACTTATCTCTCCGGCTTTGATGGCTACCAATACCACGACTCTATTAGTTATACCTGGGCCCCAACGACGGGAATAACGGGACATAATGTATACTGGGACACCTTTACCATAGCGCCTGTGGGTATACAAACGTATACGTATACGGGAACCTACCTGGGGTGCCCTGTAGACACGAGCGACGGGAACGGGGCTGGGGATACCGTACAGTTTGTGCCGTTCGGGATATCGGGCGGAGGAACAATAAGTCCCGGAGGGCATACTACGCTTACCCAGACCGGAGGTGCCAATATAATGGGCTGGAGCTGGGCCCCGACTACGGGGCTTGCAAACAGCACCGCTGCCACGACAATGGCCTCGCCGACTGTAACTACTGTTTACACATTAACGATTACGGACATTTTTTACTACACCACCACTGATACTGTAACGGTGGCAGTGTCGACGTTCGCGGTCGGGGCAACAGGAGGAGGCACTATATGTACAGGGGGGACAGGAACCCCCCTTACCGGAACTGGTGCGACGACCTATACATGGGCCCCTGCCGGAGGCCTGTCGGCTACGACAGGAACTACGGTGACGGCAAACCCTACGGTTACGACCACCTATACGGTAACTGGGGTAACGGGTATAAATACGGGTACGGCAACAGTAACGGTAAGTGTGAACACGACACCAACAACAGGCATCAGCGGGGGAGGTGTGCCCATATGTGCCGGAGGATCGGGGGCAGTGCTGTCCGGAACGGGTGCAACAACTTATACGTGGGCGCCGAATACAAATATTACGGCAACATCTGGCAGCCCCGTGACGGTAACGCCGACAACGACTATAACCTATACGGTAACCGGAACCAGCAGCGGGTGCAGCAGTACAGCAACGCAGCAGGTGACGGTGAACCCCGTGCCAACGATAACACTGGGGCTGAACCCGAGTGTGGCAACGGGCTTTACAAAGGCCAACCTGCCGTACTCGGCAACTACAGGGTCTCCAACTACCTATAGTATAGCCTACAGCAGTGCGGCGCACACAGCAGGATTTACAGATGTAACCACCAATGCATTGCCGGCATCACCAATAGTGCTGACACTACCGGGGGCTGCACCTGCAGCTACCTATACAGGTACGCTTACGGTAACTGCGGCGGGATGCAGCAGCACCAACTACCCGATAAGTGTGAATATAAATACGACCGGAACATGGTCATTACTCACCAACGTGGCGCCTAATTTTAATGCAGGGGTAATGTTGCTGATGACCGATGGAACGGTGATATGTAAAAATAACAGCGGTGGCGGCTATGGTACCGGATGGGACAAACTGACCCCTGATGCTACCGGCAGCTATAAAAACGGATCATGGACCAGCATTGCCAGTATGGCTAATGACCGCCTGTACTTCTCATCGCAGGTATTGCCAGATGGCAGGGTGTATGTAGCCGGAGGTGAGTATGGAGCCGGAGGTAATAAAAGTGAGGTATATGATCCGGTAGCGAATACCTGGACTGCATGCCCGCAGATAGTATATGGCGCTAATATTTCGGATGCGAATTCGGAATTACTGGCCAATGGAAATGTGTTGCAGGCAGTAGTGGATTCCGGAGGTACTGTATTGAATTATTTTTATAATCCGACCTCTAATACTTATACCCATGCGCCATCGTGCCTCAGGGTAGATAACGAAGCGCCGTGGGTTAAGCTTCCGGATGGCAGCATTCTTTTTGTAGACAACTACGGCACAACTTCAGAGCGGTATATACCCGGATCGAATACCTGGGTAAATGACGGTACGGTGCCGGTATCGTTGTTTGACCCATATGGCGAAGAGGCAGGTGCAGCATTTTTACTGCCCAACGGACAGGCCTTCTTCCTTGGATCTACCGGGCATACTGCCTATTATACTCCATCCGGTACCAGCACCCCCGGCACCTGGACAGCAGGCCCTGACATGCCAAACGGCCAGGGAACACCAGATGCGGCAGCATCCATGATGGTGAATGGTAAAATAATATGTGCGGTAGCTCCGGCTCCTTATGGCGCGAGCCATGGTACCACTCCGGATAGTCTTTTCCGTACACCTACTTCATTTTATGAGTTTGATTATACAGTTAATACATTTACCAGGCTTCATGCGCCAACGCTGCTGACAGGCGATACAATGAGCGGCGCTAGCTATACAACAAATTTCCTTGAGTTGCCCGATGGTAATATTATGTTTACCAAGCAGGGGTATAAGAACTACTGGTTATATACCCCATCAGGTACGCCGCTTGTAGCAGGCCAGCCAACACTGGACAGTGTGATAGAAACAAGTTGTACCACCTATACTGCAACCGGTAAATTGTTTAACGGTATCAGTGAAGGAGCCTGTTATGGAGATGACTGGCAGATGTCGACCAACTATCCTATAGTAAGGCTTACTGCAGGTACCAATGTATATTATGGCAAGGCGACCAACTGGAACAGGCTGGGTGCGGTAATGACCGGATCGGCGCTGGATACAGTACAGTTTGCACTGCCATCGGGATTACCTAATGGTACCTACACTGTAGTCATTTCAGCCAACGGTAATTCATCAAATTCCAAGACCATCACCACAGGGCCACCAACGATTGTTGGTACCGGCGGCAGTATATGCTCAGGCGCTGGCCCGGTTGCGATATCGGCATCAGGCGCCAGCACTTATACCTGGACGCCGGCAGCTACACTTTCGGCCAGTACTGGTGCAACTGTTTCTGCAAACCCGACAGTTACAACAGTATATACCATAACAGGAACCACCGGAGGTTGCAGCGCAACTGCTTTAGACACAGTGAATGTGGCATCTTTGCCAACGGTTGGCGTAACAGCAGGCACAAACCCCACATGCGCAGGCAGCCCGACAAGCCTCAACGGAAGCGGGGCAGCTACCTATACCTGGGCGCCAAATACAGCCCTGAGCGCAACAACGGGAACTACAGTAACCGCTTCGCCGACAACCACCGTTACCTATACGGTAACCGGTACGGCATCGGGCTGCAGCAACACTGCGACTGTGCAGGTGACGGTGAATCCTTTACCGACAATTGGCATTACCGGTGGTACTACCCCTATTTGTACCGGTGGAACCGGCACTTCACTATCTGCCACAGGCACTTCAACTACTTATATATGGTCGCCTTCTACAGGTTTATCGGTAACGACAGGAACACCTGTAACGGCTAATCCGACTGTTACAACAACTTATACTTTAACCGGAACAGATATTAATTCCTGTCAGAATACTGCAACGCGGCAGGTAACTGTTAACACAACGCCAACCGTAAATGCAACACCAGCATCGCAATCGGTGTGTAACGGAAACAATAATACTGCAATCAATTTCACTGGCGCTACCGGATATACCTGGAGTAACAGCACATCCGCTATAGGAATCGGATCGTCCGGCACAGGGAATTCTATTATTTCTACCACTTTGTCGAATACCGGGACTTCGCCAGTTATAGCAACCTTCACAGTTACCGGTACTACCAGCGGCTGTGCAAGCGCACCGGTTAATTTTACGATTACCGTGAATCCGACACCTGTGATGACGGTAACACCAACCAGCCAGACAGTATGTAACGGTAGCAATACGACAACAGAGACATTTAATTCGGGTGTAACAGGAACTACTTATGCCTGGATTAACAGCAATACTTCAATAGGTACAGGAGCTTCGGGCACCAGCAGCGGAATAACGTCATTTACCGCTGTTAATACCGGTACAGCAACTGCCACAGCCAGCTTTACAGTAACACCTACCGCAAACACCTGCCCCGGCCCGATACAGACATTTACTATAAATGTGAATCCTACGCCTGTAATGACGGTATCGCCAACCAGCCAGACGGTATGTAATGGTAATAATACCACGATGGAGACATTTACATCGAATGTTACCGGTACTACTTATGCCTGGAGCAACAGTAACCCGACAATAGGTGTACTGGGATCGGGTGTGGGTAACCTTATTAACTCATTTACGGCAACCAATACCGGAACGGCACCTACGGCAGGTAACTTTACTGTAACACCGACAGCAAACAGCTGCCCCGGCCCGATACAGACATTTACCATAAATGTGAACCCAACACCGATAATGACGGTGACACCTACCAGCCAGACGGTGTGTAACGGTAGCAATACTACAACAGAGACCTTCAGTTCGGGTGTAGCGGGTACAACCTATGCCTGGACCAACAGCAATACTTCAATAGGTACAGGAGCTTCTGGCACCAGCAGCGGAATAGTCTCTTTTACCGCTGTTAATACCGGTACAGTAACTGCCACAGGTAGCTTTACAGTAACACCTACAGCAAATAGCTGCCCCGGACCGATACAGACATTTACCATAAATGTGAACCCGACACCGGTAATGACGGTATCGCCAACCAGCCAGACGGTTTGTAATGGTAACAATACTACGATGGAGACTTTTACATCGAGTGTAACCGGTACTACTTATGCATGGACTAACAGTAACCCGACAATAGGTGTACTGGGATCAGGTGTGGGTAACCTTATTAACTCATTTACCGCAACCAATACCGGAACGGCACCAATAGCAGGTAACTTTACTGTAACACCAACAGCAAACACCTGCCCCGGCCCGGTAAAGACATTTACCATAAATGTGAACCCGACACCGATAATGACGGTGACACCAACATCGCAGGCTGTTTGTAAAAATAGCAGTACGACGGCGGAGTTATTCAGTTCGAGTGTGGCAGGTACAACCTATGCATGGACCAACAGTAATACTGCAATAGGTACAGGTGCCAGCGGTATTGGCTCTTCGATTTCTTCATTTACAGCAACCAATGCCGGTTCAACGCCAATAAGCGGCAATTTTACAGTAACTCCTACAGCTAACAGCTGTCCGGGACCGATACAGACATTTAGCATTACAGTAAACCCACTGCCGGTTGTAACGTTTACGGCACAGCCTGGCGCCAATGCCTGCACATCTACCAATGTTACTTATACTACACAATCGGGTATGAGCAGCTATGTGTGGGGTTTCACCGGCACTGCAGGTGTTGATTATAATATCATGTCGGGTGGCACATCGGGCAGCAATACTGTTACGCTTCAGTACTTCACTGCCGGCCCTCAGGTGGTAAGTGTCAATTATACAGACGGCAACGGCTGTACTGCAGCGAGCGCCACTACTTCCACCCCAACAGCCATTAAGCTGGCTCCTGCAATAACATCAGTTTCAGCAGCATCGGGCATACCGGGCAACTCAGTAACACTCACGGGTACCGGATTTAATTCAACTGCGGCGAACGATATCGTTTATTTCGGTTCGGTAAAAGCAAATGTAACCACAGCAAGCGCTACCTCGCTTACGGTAAACATACCTAATGAGGCAGTGTATTACCCGATGATATCGGTAGAGAACAACAGTTGCGGATTGATGGCTTATGCGCCAAGCCCGTTCCTGCCAACTTATAATAATACCGGAACAGTTTTAAGTACTGTCAACTTTGATCCGAAGGTTAATTTTACCGTTGGTAGCTCTGCAAACCGTATAGGATACGGAGATGTGGACGGTGATGGCAAAACAGACATTATTGTAAACAATTCAGGCACTGGTACTGTTTCGGTTTACCCCAATACCAGCACTTCAGGCACGGTGAGTTTCGGATCTGCAGTGGTTGTAGCAACAGGCTTATCATTCCCCGGACAGCCATCAATGGCAGATTTTGACGGTGACGGTAAACTCGACCTGGTGTTCCTGGCGGCTACCGGGCCTGCATCTGTTCGTGTTTATCAGAATACCAGTACCGTTGGGTCATTTAGTTTTGCTCTGCCCGTGATCATACCTTATGTTACCAACGCCAATGTATCGGCAATAGCCGACGTGGATGGTGATGGCAGGCCGGATATCATTGGCAACTGGCTGAGTACTATGTCGGTGTTCCGCAATACCAGCACGGTGGGTAGCTTAAGTTTTGCAACGAGGGTGGATTTTTCTACCCCGGCCAATATTAACTACATCTGTGCCGGCGACCTGGACGGAGATAAGAAACAGGATATCCTGGTGTCGACTTCAGGAGGTACTACCTCGCTTTCCATTTTCAGGAATACCAGTACCCCCGGCAGTATAAGCCTGGCAACACGCCAGGACTTTACAACGCCGGCGGGATCGGGTAATTATGTAGCTACCGGAGATATAGACGGTGATGGCAAGCAGGATGTACTCATTATTGATCAAGGTTCAAGCCAGTGGTCATTATTCCCGAATACAAGTACATCAGGTTCTATAAGCCTGGGTACAAGAACTGATTATACAGTAGGACCGAATTCGGCCAGCCTGTTTGTGGCTGATTTTGACGGCGACACCAAGCCTGATGTGGTAGCAACCAGCATCTCAGGAAGCACGGCACAGGTATTCCGCAACACAAGTACACCGGGCAGTTTCTCATTTGCACCATCCGTGCCATTCGCAACAGGCAGCGGCGGTGCCAGCCTGGCAGCATTTGATATAGACGGTGACGGAAAACCAGATTTTGTGACACTGAACCAAAGCACCACGACAATGTCGGTATTCCTGAACGATCCGTTGAAGCCGATAACCGGGCCTACACAGGTATGTGCACAGGGAACCACACTGACAACCATTACGCTGGCTGATGCCACACCAAACGGTACCTGGACCAGCAGCAATACTTTGCTCGCTACAGTAGGTTCGACAACCGGCGTGGTAACCGGTTTATCTGCAGGAGTAGTAACTATTACTTATGCAGGTACCTCAACCGGCGGGCCAAACCTGGGCAACTATACTACTTATACTGTTACTGTAAATGCATTGCCATCGCCAACATTTACTTCGGCACCGGCCGCAAACATCTGCCCCAATACAGTACAGACTTACACCACGCAAACACCTGAGAGCAATTATATCTGGAGTGTTCCGGGTTCAGCACCTACCGATTATGTGATAACCGGTGGTGGTATAGGAACAGGCAGCAATACTGTATCACTGATGTGGTATTCATCGGGCAGTAAAACTGTTACTGTAACTTATACCAATGCAGCAGGATGTACCAATGGTACGGCTGCTACCAATACAACAAGTGTGACCCCAGTGCCCACCATTACCGGCGTGAGCCCGACTGTAGACAGTGCAGGTCAGCTGGTAACACTTACAGGTACAGGGTTTAATACTTCATCACCGAATATAATCTGGTTCGGGGCAACTAAGACGATGGCAACTTCTGCCGGTGGAACATCGGTAACCGCAACAGTACCCAATGAAGGAACAATACGCATGATAACCCTGGATAATCCGGGTTGTAATTCGATAGCTTATTCTTCACCTTACTTTGTACCTTCATATACACCATTGATTACCAACCTGGTTCATTTTCAGCCTAAGGCAGATTTCGGGATTAATGCATTATCTGGTGTAACAGTTATTGCCGATATGGATGGAGATGGCAAAGCGGATCTGCTTACAATAAGTTCTTCATTAAATAACTTCTCGGTATTGCAGAATACCTGTACGACTCCCGGAACTGCCAGTTTCGGCACCCAGCAGATATTCAGCCTGGGCGCCAGCGCCAATCCTTCATTTGTAACTACTGCAGATGTGGATGGTGATGGTAAACAAGATGTAATTGTATCGGATTATGGTACCAATTCCATAGCTGTATACCGGAATACAACCACTGTGCCGGGGACGTTTACGTTTGCACCTGTTGTAACAATACCCGGAATTACGAATCCGGCATTGATCTCGATTGCTGATATAGACGGCGATGGCAGACCGGATATCATAGCCGGTAACAATTCGGACAATAATATGCGTATTTTCCTGAACACAGGCTCGGTAGGATCTCCTTCGTTTGGCACTGCGTATTTACTTGCTTCAGCTGTTGGTTATAAAGCAACTTCTGTAGCCATCGGGGATTTTGATGGTGATGGCAAGAAAGATATTGCGATTGGCAATCAGGCAGCCGGATCAGGTTCTGTTTCCGTATTCCGTAATACCAGTATTCCTGGTACGCTTAGTTTCGGAACAATCAACACATTCACTGCCGGAAGGAATGTTTACGCGACCGCAGTTGCAGATATTGATGGAGATGGACATGCTGATATAGCAGTTACGAATTTTACTGATGGTACCGTTTCGAGTTTCCGTAATACCAGTTCGGGTATAGGGAATATCAATTTTGCCACACAAGTAATTTCAACAGTAGGAAGCGGCCCGCTTGCTCTGGATTTTGGTGATTTTAACGGAGACGGACTTCCTGATATTGCGGTAGCCAATTTTAGTTCAACGGCAGCAAGCGGCGCTTCGGTGCTGAGGAACACAACAGTGGGTACAACAATCAGTTTTGCAACAGCAGTACCTGAAGCAATAGACGGCAATGCAAATGGTATAGCCGTGGGTGATCTGGATGGTGATGGTAAAGCTGATTTTGCAGTAACCAATCAGTCGGTTTCTCAGATGTCGGTAATTATTAACCAGCCAGACAGTCCGCCAATATTTACAGCAGGTAACCCGCAGACTTTAACAGTATGCCAGGGCAGCAATAATCATGTTAATACCAATCTGCAGATCAGTGATGCAGACCTTGGACAGACTGAAACCTGGACTGTGGTAACTCTTCCTTCGCATGGTGTGCTGACCGGTGTGGCTTCTTATACAGCAACATCAACCGGCGGTGTAATTACCCCGGCAGGTATGAGCTACATACCCAACTATACTTATTCTGGAAGTGATGTGTTTGTGGTGCAGGTAAATGACGGATTCATTACTACTACCACTACTGTGAACGTAACGGTTACACCGTTCCCGATCAGTGTAAGCCCATCTTATTCGCCATTTGTGTGCGGTGGTGTACCAACTACACTTACCGTTACCGGAGGTTCGGGATACTCGTGGAGTCCAAGCGCTTCATTATCGGCATCAACAGGCAATCCGGTTACAGCTACACCAACAGTTACCACAGTTTATACTGTAGTAGTAACAGGCGGTGCAGGCTGCAGCGCAACCACTACAGCAACTGTTAACATTAATCCATCGCCAGGGCTAACTGCTACCGGCGGGGCTTATTGTACCGGCGGATTTACACCAATATCGGCAGCAGGAGGTACTACCTATACCTGGACGCCAAACAGTTACCTTACAGCCTCAACGGGTTATGCGGTAATCGCCAATCCACCAACAACAACAACTTATTCAGTATCGACCACCAACAGCTTTGGCTGTACCAGTGTTGTACCGGTGCAGGTAACGGTTAATCCGTATCCGGTACTTACCGTTACACCGAGCTTCTCGGGATGTACGGGAGTAGGTGCTCCATTAAGCGTATCGGGCGCTACTACCTATTCATGGTATCCGTCCTTCGGTCTTTCTACCACTACAGGATCAAGTACGGTGTTTACCACAACCGTTACCGGTATCTACACAATAGGCGTATGGGGAACCAGCAACGGCTGCTCTACACCAGGATCACTGACAGTCACTATTAATCCGGTGCCGGGAGCGCTGACTACCAGCCCGAATGTGGCTATATGCAACGGCGGCAGTACTACAATGACAGTGAGCGGGGCAACCTCATACAGCTGGGCCCCTTCGGGCAGTTTGTCATCTGCTACAGGTGCATCAGTTGTAGCTTCACCTACAGCTACCACCACCTATACGGTAACCGGCAGCAACGGATATGGCTGCAGCACCACTGCACTGATTACCGTATCTGTGAACAGTACACCAACGATAAGCGCAGGACCAGGCGTGGCTATATGTAACGGAAGTTCAACACCGCTTACCGCTACAGGGGCAACTACCTATACATGGGCGCCATTCTCAACACTTTCTTCATCAGCAGGCACAACAGTTACTGCGAGCCCGACAACAACCACTACTTATACCATAACAGGATCGAGCGGCGTAGGTTGCGTGGGCACGGGCCTGGTAACCGTAACGGTTAATCCGTTACCAACTATAGGTGTTTCCGGCGGCGGCGCAATTTGTGCCGGTGGTTCCGGAGCAACGCTGACAGCCACAGGTGGCACTACTTATACCTGGTCTCCAGGTACAGGTTTATCGGCAACTTCCGGATCAACGGTAACA
Organism: uncultured Bacteroidota bacterium; assembly: GCA_903835005.1. Classification (GTDB taxonomy): domain Bacteria; phylum Bacteroidota; class Bacteroidia; order Chitinophagales; family Chitinophagaceae; genus Nemorincola. The sequence goes on from CAILLK010000044.1 coordinate 37,050, forward strand.
GCAAATCCGCCTTCCATAACAAGCTATATTGTAACCGGAACAACAGCCGGATGTTCGAACACAGCTTCTGTAACTGTAACGGTTAATCCGCTGCCAACAGTCGGAGCAGTGGCCGGAGCGGCTTACTGCTCAGGCGGCAGCACCAGCCTTACGGCCAGCGGGGCAAGCACTTATACCTGGTCGCCATCAACAGGGCTTTCAGCAACTAGCGGTTCGCCAATAACAGCCAACCCGACAAGCACAACAATATATACTGTAACAGGAACCAATGGCCTGGGCTGCAGCAATACAGCCACAGCAACGGTAACTGTGAACCCGATACCAACCATTACGGCGGTAGCAACGGGCGGCGCCATATGCCCCGGTGGTTCAAATACGCTGACAGCGGGCGGTGGTACATTGTACTCATGGGCGCCATCAACCGGCCTTCTGGTAACAACCGGATCGCCTGTAACGGCGACACCGACTGTTACAACAACTTATACGGTAACGGGAACTGCCAGCGGCTGCAGCAATACTGCATCAGTAACAGTTACTGTTAATCCGGCACCTGTAGTGAGCGCTGGTTCTGGTGCAGGCATCTGTACAGGAGGCAATACAACACTTACAGCTACCGGCGCGGCAACCTATACATGGGCGCCAGCAGGTTCATTGAATGCATCTACCGGATTTAATGTAACGGCAACACCGACAACAACAACAACCTATACCATAACAGGAACCAGCGGCGCAGGCTGTACCGGTACCGGTTATGTAACAGTAACAGTGAGTCCGATACCAAGTATATCCATTGCTACGGTAACACCAATCTGTTCCGGTAATTCAACTACTCTGACAGCCAGTGGAGGTACTACTTATTCATGGGCACCATCAGCAGGCTTATCCGCTTCAAGCGGGGCAAGCGTTACAGCTAATCCAGGATCAACAACTACCTATACCGTAACCGGCACGACAGCAGGTTGCAGCGGCACTGCTACCAGAACAGTAACAGTTAATCCATCACCGACACTTACGTTTACACCATCATCAACAGTTTGTTTCACGGGTTCAACATCAGTCAGTGTCAGCGGCTCGGGCAGTTATACCTGGACTCCGGGTACTGGGCTATCAACCACAGCCGGATCTACGGTAACCGCTAACCCGGGATCATCAACTGTTTATACTGTAACAGAAGGTGCAAGCGGCTGTAATACCCATGCAACAGTAACCATTACTCCATATCCTACAGTACTGGCTAGTGGTGGAACGACGGTATGTGCCGGTTCACCAGCCGTATTGGGAGCCAGTGGCGCTTCATCTTTTTCATGGTCGCCATCAGGCAGTTTGTCCTGCGGCGGATGTTCAAATCCGACTGCAACACCGGGATCAACCACAACTTACACAGTAACCGGTACAACTGCAGGTTGCAGCAACACATCAACGGTAACTGTGTCGGTTAATCCGTTGCCAACGGTAACTGCATCGGCAGGAGCGCCTTATTGCAGCGGTGCAGGTTCTGCTTCACTGACGGCAGGCGGGGCAACAACTTATTCATGGGCTCCGAATACCAATCTTTCTGCTTCGGTGGGATCACCGGTAACAGCCAGCCCGACAGTAACTACGATATATACTGTAACCGGAACAGCAGCAGGATGCAGCAATACTGCAACTGCTACCGTAACAGTAAATCCGTTGCCAACGATCAGCGCTGGTCCGGGAGTAGCTATCTGTGCCGGTAATAATACAGCATTGAATGCGACAGGAGGTTTAACTTATACATGGGCGCCGGCTGCAACATTGAATTCTACAACAGGCATGAGCGTAACGGCCACACCAACGACAACAACTACTTATACTATTACAGGTGTGGGAACTACCTGTACGGGTACAGGCTATGTAACCGTTACAGTTAACGGCCTGCCTGCCAATATTAACTTACCAGTGAATTCATATGTGATCAACCTGCTTGCAGGTAATGGCACAGGTACCTTTGGCGGGGACAGTGGCCCTGCAACATCCGCAGGAATCTCTAATCCTTATAATGTAGCCGTAGATGGTGCGGGTAACATATATATTGTTGATTATGGTAACAACCGAATCCGGAAAGTAACAACGTCAGGTGTAATCACTACGGTTGCAGGAAGCAGCGGTACCGGCTATACAGGGGATAACGGCCCGGCCACTTCTGCTACTTTCAGCGGTGATATAGAAGGCCTTGCAGTAGATGGACCAGGCAATTTGTATATTGCCGATGCTATTAACTCTGTGATACGAAAAGTTAATACTTCTGGTATTATCACCACAATAGCAGGTGGTGGTGTTTCAACTGCTGACGGAGTTCAGGCAACCGCAGAATCCCTGAATTATCCTACCGGAGTTGCTACTGACCTTACCGGAAATATCTATATTGCAGATGACGGAAACAGTACTATACGTAAAGTGAGCACATCAGGTATCATTACGACAGTAGCAGGTACCACAGGTTCACCTGGTTTCAGCGGAGACGGAATGGCTGCAACACTGGCACAACTTCATGATCCATATAACCTGACAGTTGACGCTTCGGGTAATCTTTATATTGCGGATTATACCAATCAACGTATACGTAAGGTAAATACATCGGGAATCATCAGCACTTTTGCCGGAACTGGTACTTTTGGATACTCAGGTGATGGAGGAGCAGCTACCAGTGCGAACATTAACGGTCCCTATGCAATTACAACAGATGGTATAGGAAATGTGTATTTTGCAGAGTATGATGGCAAGCGTTTAAGGGTTATCAATAGTTCCGGAATTATCAATTCACTTGCAGGTACAGGTGCAGATGCATATGGCGGTTCAGGAGGTTTATCTACACTGTCTCCAATAGGAGGCCCTGCAGGAATTGCAGTGGATGGCAACGGAAATATTTATGCCGGTGAATTTGATGTAAACCGTGTGGTGAAAATAAGCGGTGCCAGCCTTTGTGTCGGGTCGGGCCTTACACTCAGCGATAATGTAGGTGGCGGTATATGGAGCAGCAGTAATCCTTCTGTAGCAACAGTAGCTGCTTCAACCGGCTCGGTCAGCGGACTTGCACCTGGTACAACAACGATCAGCTATACCAATGGAAGTAGTTGTGCGAAGACCATCAGTTTAACTGTAAATGCATTGCCAACTGTTTCAGCAACCGGCAACAGCTTGTGTGCTGGCGGAGCAGCAGTTGCTATTTCGGCATCGGGAGCAACAACTTATAACTGGGCGCCAAATACTGCTCTTTCTGCAACAACAGGAGCAAGTGTAAATGCCAACCCTGGTTCAAGTGTAACTTATACTGTAACAGGTACCAATAATCTGGGTTGCAGCAATACAGCCACAGCGGTAGTTACAGTTAATCCGCTGCCAACAGTAAGCGCAGGTTCCGGTACAACAACGTGCAGCAATGTATCCGTAACACTTAGCGGAACGGGCGCTTCGACATATGCATGGTCTCCGGCCGGCAGCTTATCAGCTACCAGCGGCGCAAGTGTAACAGCATCGCCTACCACTACTACTACCTATAGTGTTATCGGAACCTCGGCAGCAGGATGTCATAACAGTCCGGCAGCAACAGTTACCGTAACAGTTAATACTGCACCCGCAATTGGAATCACCGGTGGTACATCAGCAGTATGTTCTGGCACAGGAACATCGCTTTCCGGAACCGGAGGTTCTTCCTATACATGGTCGCCTGCCGGCAGTCTTTCTTCATCAGCAGGAACAACGGTAACAGCAACACCACTTACTACCACTACGTATACAGTGACAGGAACAAACGGTACGTGCAGCAATACGGCTACAAAGACAGTAACTGTAAATGCATTGCCAACCGTTACGGTCAGCTCAGGAGTAACGATCTGCAGCGGAACAAATACAACTTTAACCGCAGGCGGAGCAACTACCTATTCGTGGTCTCCGTCTACAGGGTTATCATCAACAGTTGGTTCAGCAATATCTGCAAGCCCAACCGTAACTACAACCTATACCGTAACAGGTTCGAACGGAACCTGCAACAATACCGCAACAGTTATGGTGTCGGTTAATCCGTCGCCAACTCCTAGCTTTACCACATCTCCAGGTGCTTCCAGCTGCGTAGGAGACCAGGTCACGTATACAACGCAATCGGGTTACAGCAATTACAGCTGGTCGATACCAGGCGGGTATACTTTAATATCAGGCAGCGCAGGTACAGGAAGCAATACAATTACGCTTAGCTGGCCGAGCACCGGACCTGAAACGGTTACGGTCAATTATCAAAATATCTATGGATGTTCAGGAGTTACTGCAGCTAGCAATACTACTACTGTAAATGCATCACCATTGCCGATAGCAGGAGCATCGGCAGTATGCCCCGGAACTACTGCATTGGTAACAGAATCATCACCAAGCGGAAGCTGGAGCAGTTCTTCTCCTTCCAATGCATCCATTGGTTCGGGAACAGGTATAATTACCGGTATTGCGGCAGGTACTGCAACGATCAGTTATACTATAGGTACCAGCGGATGCTATGTTGTCCGTCCGTTAACAGTAAATCCTTTGCCGGCGCTTATTTCAGGACTGCCGTTTATGTGTGCAGGGAGTACATCTACATTTACTGACGCTTCTTCAGGCGGTACATGGGCGAGTCTGAACACTTCAATTGCCACTATAACTTCCGGAGGACTGGTATCGGCATTGATGGTTGACTCTGTAGAGATTACTTATACCTTACCAACAACGTGTCTGACCTCAACCTGGGTTTATATTAATCCGAACCCATCGGCAATAGCAGGTACGTTTACACTTTGCGGTGGAGCAACCACTACACTTACAGATCCGACACCTTTCGGAACATGGACCAGCAGCAATACTACCGTGGCTTCGATAGGCAGTACAACCGGACTTCTTACAGGCCTTACGCCAGGTAACTCAACCATTACCTACTCATTAGGTACCGGTTGCCAGGTAACCCAGGTTATTACAATCAATGCAATACCTTCAGTTTCGCCAATTGGCGGAACACCGACAGTGTGTAATGGCCTTACCACTACTCTTACCGATGGTACACCATCAGGTACCTGGAGCAGTATCAATCCATCGGTTGCACTGGTAACCGGTGGTGTAGTAAGCGGAGTAGGGGTAGGTACCTCTACAATATCTTATACAGTAACCAGTGGCGGATGTACCGGATATGCGTTGCAGTTGGTAACAGTTAATCCGTTGCCATCAGCAATTGCTGGCAATGTGCCGGTTTGTGTTGGTAATAACATTACACTTACAGATGCAGGCGGTGGTACCTGGAGCAGTTCTGCAACAGGAGTTGCCGGTATAGGCGCCAGTACCGGTGTTGTTACCGGAGCGGGTCCGGGTAATTCTACAATTACCTATACATTACCTGTTACCGGTTGTACTACAACAGCCACTGTAACAGTAAATTCATTGCCGGTTGTAACCGCAATAGGCGGCGCTACCCAGGAATGTATCGGGCAGACAACAACGCTGACTGAATCAACCGGTTCGGGCACATGGAGCAGCAGCAATCTTGCTGTTGGTACCATCAATTCCGGAAGCGGAGCAATAACCGGTATCGGAGCAGGCACAACTACTATTACATACAGTGTTACAAATGGTGCAGGATGTACCAACTATGTAACCTATACATTTACAGTTAATCCGCTTCCGGCAGCAATTGGCGGAACAATGGTTATCTGTCAGGGTGCAATTACCGGATTGAGTGACCTGACGACAGGCGGCACCTGGAGCAGCAGTGCATCAGCTGTAGGTACCATAGGAGCTACTACAGGTATCCTAACAGGTACCGGTCCCGGAAATACTACAGTTACTTATACCTTAAGTACAGGATGCACGGCAACAGCAGTTGTAACCGTGAATGGTATACCATCAGCACCATCCGGAACACTGAGTGTGTGCGTTGGATTAACAACAACTCTTACTGCAACACCTTCAGGTGGAACCTGGTCGAGCAGTAATCCTGGTCAGGGATCCATAAACAGTTCGGGAGTTGTTACAGGTCTTGCAGCAGGAACGCCAACAATTACTTATACTTCAACAGCAGGCTGCTTTAATACACAGCAGATAACAGTTAATCCGTTACCGTCTGCAATATCGGGTACTCTAAGCGCCTGTGCCGGCTCAACCAGCCTGCTTGCAGATGCAGGTGGTGGAACATGGACAAGCGGAACAACATCTGTAGCGGGTATCGGTCCAGTAACCGGTTTGGTTACTGCTTCAACAGCTGGTAATTCCACAATTACATATACTTTACCAACAGGATGTCAGATTACAGCTGTGTTTACTGTTAACACCATGCCAGGTGCGATTACAGGTACAGCATCAGCCTGCGTTGGCAACAGCACAGTATTATCATCACTGCCAGGAGGCGGAATATGGAGCAGCAGCGACCCATCGTTTGCGACAGTTGCTGCTTCAACGGGTTCTGTAACAGGTGTAACTGCGGGAATTATTACTATTACTTATACACTCGGGGCAGGTTGCTATACAACAGTTCCGTTTACAGTTAACCCATTGCCATCCGCAATTATGGGTACTGCATCAGTTTGCTCCGGGCTTACAACCACCCTGAGTGATTTCGGCGGTGGTAGCTGGACCAGCAGTGCACCATTAACTGCAGGTGTTGGTCTGACCACAGGACTTGTTACGGGCGGAACGCCGGGAACTGCAACGATTACTTATACATTGCCGGTAACGGGATGTACTACCAATGTAATTGTTACGGTTAATCCATTACCAACTTCTATTACCGGAACACTGAGCATGTGTGCAGGTTTAACTACAACCCTGACACCAACACCAGGCGGCGGGTCGTGGAGCAGCAGCAATGCTACCATTGCATCAGTAACCGGCGGAGTAGTAACCGGTTTAACAGCAGGTACAGCAACAATAACCTATACATTAAGTACCGGCTGTATTCTGACCACAATTGTAACGGTTAATCCAAATCCGGCTGCAATAAGCGGCACACCAACAGTATGTACCGGTAATACTTCCTTGCTTACAGATGCCTCTTCAGGAGGTACCTGGAGCAGCAGTTCAAGTGTAAATGCACCAGTAGGAAGTACAACAGGTGTAGTTACAGGAAACGTTGCCGGAACATATACAATTACGTATACCCTGACATCAACAGGCTGTATCAATACCACTTCATTTACGGTTAATCCAAATCCGACAGCATTCACCGGTATTACCAATGTATGCGTTGGGCTGACAACAACTCTGAATTCGACGCCATCGGGTGGTACCTGGACCAGCAGCCTTCCGGCAGAAGGTTCGATATCAGGCCCCGGATTCGTAACAGGGGTATCGGCAGGAGCACCGGTTATCAGTTATACTTTAGGTACCGGCTGTTATACAACAGGTTCGGTTACAGTTAATGCTCTGCCATCGGCAATAACCGGTGCAACAGTATTATGTACCGGCACTTCCGGAACAGTGACTTCAAGCCCTGCCGGTGGCAGCTGGTCGAGCGGCACAACATCAGTAGCAGGTATCGGTACATCTACAGGTATTATTAATGCACTTATTGCAGGTAACAGTACCATTACGTACACTTTACCGACAGGATGTCTGACAACAGTTGTGGAGACTGTTAATGGCACCCCGACAGCTATTTCTGGTATAGCATCAGTTTGCGTTGGCCTCACCACCACGCTGAACTCAACTCCCGGCACAGGTACCTGGACCAGCAGCAATACAGCTGAAGCTACAGTATCCGCGACTACCGGAATAGTTTCGGGCGTAGCGGCTGGAACGCCGGTAATAACTTATACACTGGGCAGTGGTTGCTACATTACTAAACAGGTTACTGTTAATGCGCTCCCTGCATTAATATCGGGTGCATCTTCGGTATGTGTGGGACAAACTGCACTGGTTATGGATGCCACTTCGGGTGGTACGTGGTCAAGCAGCAGCCCGTCTAACGGCAGTATCAATACCTCAGGAGTAATTACCGGAAATATTGCCGGTGTGGTAACGATCAGCTATACTTTACCAACAACCTGCGTTGCAACATGGCCGTTTACAGTTAATCCGATGCCATCAGCAATTACCGGAATGGGTGCAATATGCCCGGGTTCAACCCTGACCTTGAGCAGCTCACCAACAGGTGGTACATGGAGCAGCAGCAATCCTTCGGAAGCCACTATCGGCTCATCTACGGGATTGGTTACAGGCGTGTCAGCAAGTACGCCAACAATGACGTACACTCTTGCCGCGGGTTGCAATGTAACGGCACAGGTAACTGTAAATCCTGCTCCGAATGTGAGCGTATTTACAGCACCTTCAGCATCATCACAGTGTATCGGCTTACCATCTACAGTTAATATTAATTCTATCAGTCTCGGCGCGGCTACCTACACAATGGGTTATACATTATCTGGCGCCAACAGTGGTTCAGGTACGCCATCGGTTACCATGTTGTCAGGTTTCGGATCATTTACCATTCCGGCTACTTCTCTGACATCATCAGGAACAACTAATGTTACAATCAATACAATTACCAATTCACTGGGTTGCGTTACGACATTAACCGGCAGTAATGTGGCTATATTCTCAGTATATCCGTTACCAACTGTGTTTACGGTTTCCGGCACAGGCAGCTATTGCTCAGGTGGCGCCGGATTGCATGTACTGCTTTCAGGATCAACAGCCGGTGTTAACTACCAGCTTTACCTTGGCGGTGTTGCTACAGGCGGACCGGTTGCGGGTACGGGATCTCCGATAGATTTCGGAGCCTATACTACTGCAGGCACCTATACAGTTGTAGCTACCAATGCGACAACCGGTTGTGTGAGCAATATGACCGGCAGTGCAGTTATTACTGTTAATCCATTACCTGTTGCCCAGACGGTTACCGGCGGTGGCAGTTATTGTGCAGGTGGTACCGGTGTTACAATAGGTCTTGGCGGGTCACAGACCGGGGTAAACTACCAGTTATATCTTGCCGGCTCTACAGTAGGTATACCTGTAGCAGGCAGCGGAGGCTCTATCAGCTTCGGGCTTGAGACAGCAGCCGGTATTTATACTGTAATTGCTACCAACACAAGTACAACCTGTGTTAATGCAATGACGGGTACTGCAACAATTACCATCAATCCTTTGCCAACTGTGATTACCGGAACGTTCAGTGTTTGTTCGGGCCAGAGCACAACTTTGGGTTCAACACCATCGGGAGGTACCTGGTCAAGCAGTGCGCCTACAGTAGCATCTTTCGGAACATCGGCAGGAACAGTTACAGGAGGTATTGCCGGCACTGCAACACTTACTTATACGTTACCAACAGGCTGTGCCGTTACTGCACCATTTACAGTTAATGCGTTGCCTTCATCAATTGCAGGCCCAACGGCGGTGTGTGTGGGTAACAGCATATCTTTAGCATCATTACCATCAGGAGGTACCTGGAGCAGCAGTGATATTTCGCTGGCAACAGCATCAGGCAGTGTTGTAACCGGAGTATCTGCAGGTGCAATAACCATCACTTATGCCTTATCTACCGGATGCCAGGTTACTTATCCGATAACAGTCAATCCATTACCAGGTTCAATTACCGGCCCTTCTGCAATCTGTAATGGAACTTGTGTAACTTATACAGACCTTACTTCAGGCGGAACATGGAGCAGCAGTACTCCAGCAGTGGCTACTATAGGGTCAGCAACAGGAACACTATGCGGTGTAGCTGCAGGCACCACCAATGTTGTCTATACTATTACCGCAACAGGTTGTTTGATTTCAACTCCTGTAACGGTTAGTCCGATACCTGCTTCAATAGGTGGAACACTTGCTGCATGTGTGGGTGGTGGAACGACCCTAACCAATACAGTATCGGGCGGAACATGGAGCAGCAGTAACCCTTCTATTGCCTCAATTGGCACAGGTGGAGCTGTAAGTGCAATTTCTGCAGGTGTTACCCAGATTACTTATTTATTGCCCGCAGGTTGTTATGTAACTGCCAATTATACAGTCAACGCACTGCCTTCTGCAATCACAGGGACCAATGTAATATGCCAGGGCCTGACCACAACATTGTCTGATGCAACACCGGGTGGTGCCTGGACAGCTTCAGGAACTGTGGCAGTAGGTGGAACAACAGGAATCGTAACAGGCAGCTCAGCAGGAACTGGTACAGTAACTTATACCATTGCCGGCTCATGTATTGCAACCTACCCGATGACGGTTAATCCGCTTCCGGCAGCAATTACCGGAACAGTTAATGTATGCGTGGGATTAACTACAACACTCAGTACAACGAGCACCGGCGGAAGCTGGACCAGCAGTAATCCTGCAGAAGCTACCGTAACAGCAGGTGTGGTTACCGGCGTTCTGGCTGGAACACCAACAATTACTTATACATTACCTACCGGCTGTATTATTACCAAGCCAATAACTGTAAATCCAAACCCGGCTGCAATTACAGGTATACTTACCGTATGTGCAGGAAGCACAGTAATACTGGCCGACGCTACACCTGGCGGAAGCTGGAGCAGTTCAGCTCCTGCAACAGCAACGGCGCTGTCGGGCCTCAGTGTTATTTCAGGGGTATCAGCTGGTACAGCAACCATCAGTTATATAGTTACTGCAACCAGTTGTTATGCAACTACAACTGTAACCGTAAATGCAAGCCCTGCACCAATTGTAGGTTCTCCGGTTATATGTATTGGTCATTCAACAACTTTGACAGATGCAGTTGCCGGCGGAACATGGAGCAGCAGTAATGCCTCTCTGGCTACTGTAGGCGGTACAACCGGTGTGGTTAACGGGCTTCTGCCTGGAAACCCGGTTATTACGTATACATTGGGCAGCTGTTCCACTTCTGTAACAGCTTCTGTTAACCCGGCTCCTGCAGCCATAACAGGTACGTTCACTGCATGTCCGGGAGCGACTACCTTCCTGATTGATGCAACATCAGGCGGAACATGGAGCAGCAGTAATCTTGCAATATCTACAGTATCAACAACGGGTATTGTGACCGGACTGCTTCCAGGAAACGATACCATCACTTATACGTTACCTACAGGATGTGCTGTAACAGCAGGAATGACGGTTAATCCGTTGCCGTCAGCAATTACCGGAAGTAATTCCGTTTGCCTTGGGTCAACAATTATCCTTACCGATACCACTTCAGGCGGATCGTGGAGCAGCAGCAACACAACGTTGGCAACGGTGTCGGGTGGCCTGGTAACGGGTGTTGGAATAGGGAGTACAAGTATAGTTTATACATTGCCTACAGGCTGTAGTATACCAAGACTAATTACTATTAATCCGCTTCCATCTTCTATTTCAGGTATTACTACTGTATGCGCAGGAAGCGCGATTACATTGAGTGATGCTACCCCAGGCGGAACCTGGAGCAGCAGCCCTTCATCTGTAGCTACAATAGGATCCACAACCGGAGTCGTTACCGGGGTGGGAGCAGGAAGTTTTACAATCACCTACTCATTGCCTACAACATGTTCGGCCTATTCAACCGGCACCGTTAATGCGTTACCAACTATATTTACTCTTACCGGCGGCGGTAGTTACTGCGCAGGCGGAGCTGGAGTGCATATCGGGTTAAGCGGTTCGGCAACTGGTATCAATTACCAGTTATACAACGGAACTACCCCGGTTGGCAGCGCACTTGCAGGTACAGGTTTGGCTTTAGACTTTGGTCTGATTACCGCAACAGGTACCTCATATACGGCAATTGCTACCAACCCTCTGACCGGATGTACACAAACAATGAATCATACTGATACTGTTGCAGGGTATGCTCTGCCAGGTGTATTCACGGTTACCGGTGGTGGCACTTATTGTGCCGGCGGTTCAGGAGTCCATATCGGATTATCCGGATCAGCAACAGGCATCAATTACCAGTTATTCATCGGCTCTTTACCGGTTTCAACCCTTATAGGTACAGGGGGTACGCTGGATTTCGGCGCTCTGACTGCAGCAGGTTTATATACTGTAGTTGCCACAAACCTGTCTACGGGTTGTGTTAACAATATGACAGGAAGCGCTACAATTTCAATTAATCCGTTGCCAACGGTTTATTCCGTAACAGGTGGAGGTAATTATTGCAGTGGCGGAACAGGTGTGCATGTTGGATTGAGTGGCTCACAGTCAGGATACAGCTACCAGTTGTATAACTCCGGAACTCCGGGAGTTACGCTGACAGGAACAGGAGCTGCTCTTGATTTCGGCCTGATAACAGCCACCGGCACCTACACAATTGTAGGAACATCAACTACCAGTTGCACAGTAAATATGTCGGGCAGCACAATAGTGGGTATTAATCCACCGCCAGCGGTGTTTAGTTTAACTTCAACAGGAAGTCTGACTTATTGTATCGGCGGTACTCCTCCGCATATTGGTCTTTCAGGTTCAGCTTCAGGAATAAGCTATCAGTTATACAACGGAGTAGTACCTTATGGCAGCGCTGTAACCAGTACAACCGGCGGAACAATTGATTTCGGCCCGATTACTTCTTCAGGCACATATACAGCCATAGCAACCAATCTGACTACCGGCTGTACAATTTCAATGTCACTGAGTATTACTGTAACAGTTAACCCATTGCCGGCTGTATATACAGTAACAGGCGGAGGCAGCGCTTGTGCAGGCGGTTCAGTAGCAATAGGGTTGAGCGGGTCTCAAACCAGCACTACTTATTATTTGTATAGCGGAGCAACACTTTATGCTTCGTCAACTCCAGGTTCTACAACAGGCTTCAGCTTCGGTACATTCACCACTGCAGGTACCTATACAGTTACTGCAACCAGCGGAACATGCAGTTCTTCAATGACCGGAAGCGCATCAATTACAATTAATCCGCTGCCAACATTATATACCGTTACCGGTGGCGGCGGATATTGTGCAGGTGGAAGCGGCACGCTGGTAGGCCTGAGTGGTTCACAGAGCGGTGTAAACTACCAGTTATTAATAGGAGGATCTGCTATCGGATCACCAGTGGCCGGAACAGGTTCCTCAATCAGTTTCGGATTACAGACAACAACAGGAACCTATACTGTTCAGGCTACAAATACCGGAACACTCTGTACTGCTACAATGACCGGAAGCGCAGCAGTTTCAGTTAACGCGCTGCCAACAGCCTATGCAGTTACTGTATCAGGTGGCGGCGCTTATTGCAGCGGCGGTGCTGGCGATTCAGTTGGTGTTGCCAATTCGCAAAGCGGCGTAAGTTACCAGTTGTTCCTTGGCGGCACGCCATCGGGCAGTGCAGTAACCGGGGTTACCGGTTCACCGGTTAGTTTCGGTACCCGGACAACTCCAGGCGCATACACAGTTACAGCAACTAATATCACAACCGGATGTACGAATACTATGACCGGAAGCATTACCATCACTGTAACCGGCTTGCCAACGGTATATTATATGACCGGTGGCGGCGAGTTCTGTGCCGGTGGAAGCGGTGTTAGTGTTGGCCTAAGTGGTTCCCAGACAGGGGTTAACTACCAGTTGTTTACGGGAGGCACTCCGGGAGCTACAGTTGGCGGAACAGGTTCACCGATCACTTTCGGATTAATCTCAATACCAGGTACATACACAGTTGTTGCAACCAGTGGTACTACTTCCTGCTCCAATAATATGTCGGGAACTGCAGTAGTGGCAGTGAATTCCTTACCTACAGCATATACCGTTACAGGAGGTGGCAGTTATTGTGCAGGTGGTACAGGAGTTGATGTAGCATTGGGCGGATCAGCTTCAGGTGTGAGTTACCAGTTATCTGTTGGTGGTGTAGCTACCGGCGGTGCGATTTCAGGAACTGGTGCAGCGCTTGATTTTGGTATGCAGACAACTTCTGGTACTTACACAGTAACAGCTACCAATATTTATACCGGGTGTACTGCAACCATGACCGGTTCAGTAACTGTGTCAATCACATCATTACCTACAGCCTTTACGGTGACCGGTGGTGGTACTATTTGTGCAGGCAGCTCAGTTGCAGTTGGTCTAAGCGGTTCGCAGTATGGCTTAACCTATCAGTTATATAATGGTTACACATTAGTGGCCACGGCTGTAGGAACCAATTTTGCAATCAGTTTTGGCAGCTATTCCACAGGAGGCACTTATACAGTAGTAGCAACAGGTGGCGGTTCATGCGTAAGCAGCATGACCGGCAGTGCGACTATTACTGTTAATCCATTGCCGATTGCCTACAATGTAACCGGTGGCGGCAGCTTCTGCTCAGGCGGTACAGGCGTATCAGTTGGCTTAGACGGATCGGATCCGGGAGTTAACTATCAGTTATATGCAGGTGGGGTACTTGTTCCCGGAGCGCTTATTTCCGGTACAGGGTACGCACTCAGTTTCGGATTACAGACTACCGGAGGCGCTTACACAGTTATCGGTACCAATTCTTCCACAAGCTGCAGCAGTACAATGACCGGCAGTGCAACCGTTTCTCCAAGTGCGTTACCAACCCTGTTCCCTGTAACAGGTGGCGGAGCTTATTGCTCGGGCAGTACTGGCGTTCATGTAGGTCTGGGTGGATCAACATATGGGGTTAGTTATCAGCTTTATTATGGCTCAACAATTGAAATCGGGCCATTGACCGGCACTGGTTCTTCTCTGGACTTTGGGTTAATGAGCGGAGCAGGTACTTATACTGTTGTAGCAACAGATCCTTCAACCGGTTGTGTATCTACTATGTCGGGAAGCGCAACTATTACCATCAATCCGCTACCAGGATTATTTACTGTAACCGGCGGCGGAGCATTCTGCAGCGGTGGTACAGGATACCCGGTAGGGCTTAGTGGTTCGGCTACAGGTGTAACATACCAGTTGTATCGCAGCGGTGCATCAGTTGGTACTCCATTATCCGGCACAGGCGGTACCCTCAGCTTCGGAACATTTACTATGGCAGGTACCTATACAGTAATTGCAACTATTACTGCTACAGGCTGTACCAGATCAATGACAGGAAGCGCAACAATTACAGTTAATCCGTTACCTACATTATTTACAGTTACCGGCGGCGGCAGTTATTGCCCGGGTGGTTCCGGTTTCCATGTAGGGCTGAGCGGATCCACCAGCGGTATTCACTATCAATTATACAGAGGCACTACTCCGGTAGGAGCTTATATGACAGGAACCGGTGGTACGCTTGATTTCGGGCTGCAGTCTGTTGCAGGTACCTATACAGTAACAGCTACCAACCCCGCTACATTATGCAGCGCTACAATGACCGGCAGTGCAGTAATTACAATTAATACTGTACCGACTTCTTATACCGTTACCGGTGGCGGCAGTTATTGCTCCGGATCGGGTGGAAGTATAGTAGGCCTTAGCAACTCTGATGGCTCAGTAAGTTACCAGTTATATATAGGAGGTGTAGCTACAGGTTCGGCAATGACAGGTACAGGCAGCAGTATTAGCTTCGGTGCACAGACAGCTGCCGGAACGTACACAGTGGTTGCAACTAATACTACAACAGGTTGTACGGCTACAATGTCGGGCAGCGTAACAGTCAGCATATCTTCATTGCCATTAACCTATACGGTTACCGGTGGTGGTGTATCATGCAGCGGTGGTACTTACTTCCATGTTGGCCTCAGCAGTTCGCAGGCTGGTATCACCTATGTATTATCGAATGGCGGTACAAGTGTAGCTACCTTAACCGGAACAGGTGTTGCTCTTGACTTTGGTACATTCAGTGCACTGGGTACCTATACCGTTACCGGTACCAACCCATCTACGTCATGTACCAATAATATGACCGGCAGCGCTGTAATAGGCCTTGCAGGAGGTATTACCGGATATACAGTGACGGGAGGTGGTACATATTGTGCCGGCGGAACAGGATACCACATTTACCTGAGCGGATCCACAACGGGTATCAATTACCAGTTGTACCGGGGCACAACTGCTGTTGGCAGCACAGTGTCAGGAACCGGAGCTTCACTTGATTTCGGATTGCAGACAATAGCCGGAGGTTATAATGTCGTAGCAACTAATCCGTCTACAGGATGTTCGCTGTCTATGACCGGTAGCGCATCGATAGCTGTAAACGCACTGCCTGCTGCATATACCGTAACCGGTGGTGGCAGCTATTGTACAGGCGGTTTCGGTTTGCATGTCGGTTTAAGTTCATCAGATGCCGGAATGCACTACCAGCTGTATCTTGGATCAACAATGGTGGGATCTTACCTTACCGGTACGGGTGGGGCGCTTGATTTCGGTACCGTGACTTCTGCCGGTACCTATACGGTAGTAGCAACCAACATCTATACTACCTGTACCAATACAATGACAGGAAGCGCAACAATTACAATTCTGTCTCTGCCATCAGCAGGAACAATATCTGGTCCGACTACTGTGCATACGGGCGCAACGATAACCCTGACCTCCACCGTTAGCGGCGGAGTATGGTCATCGGCCAGCGGACATGTATCCATCGGGTCTTCTACAGGTATTGCAACCGGTGTATCGGCAGGTGGTACAACTATACATTATACTGTAACCAACACCTGCGGATCGTCTGTAGCCAGTTATGCAGTTTCAGAAGTTGGAGCGAAGAGCACTCCGGCAGGAACAACGGAAATCTGTGTTGGCGCTGCTGAATCACTGCCAGCACCAGCTGCCGGCGGTATCTGGAGCAGCGATAATAACGATGTAGCTACCGTAGATGCCCAGAGCGGAATGGTAACCGGTGTGGCAGTGGGTACAACTCATATCAGCTACCTTGAAACAGATATGACCGGGGCGTCGTCAGCAACCATTACTCCGGTTATTGTGGTTCCGGCCCCTGATGCTGTGATCCTGAAAGCTGATCCGGGTACAACAATTGCTGCTGGCCAGAAACTGACCCTTACTGCTGCTGTTAATAACAACAGTCCTGTAGTAGCTTACAGCTGGTCGGTAAATAATGTGGTTGTGCCGGGCGCAAATACCAAAACTTACACCAGCAGTGCATTTGCTGATAATGATGTGGTGAACTGCAGTATTGTTGGCCAGTGCAACAGCACAGTGCTGTCATCCTCGGTTAAGATATCTATTACCAGCGAAACTGTTCAGCCTCTCAGTGTAACCAGCGATATCAGGGTAGTACCTAATCCGAACAATGGTACATTTATCATAATGGGAACAACCGGAAGCACTGCTGATGAGGTGGTAAGAATAGAACTGACTGATGTGCTCGGACAGGTTATCTACAAGGGCAATGCAACTGCAAAGGGTGGCGCTCTGAATGAGAAAGTACTGCTGGGCGGTCAGATTGCAAATGGAATGTATCTGCTTAATGTGAACACTACAAAACAACAACTGGTATTCCATGTGGTTGTAGAGCAATAATATTGCTGGTTCATAAATAGAAATAAA
Organism: uncultured Bacteroidota bacterium; assembly: GCA_903835005.1. Taxonomy (GTDB): domain Bacteria; phylum Bacteroidota; class Bacteroidia; order Chitinophagales; family Chitinophagaceae; genus Nemorincola. Next base: position 54,378 of record CAILLK010000044.1, read on the forward strand.
TAAAGGAGAGGCTCGGTGCCTCTCCTTTATTTTAAAGTCTGTTTGGAGTACGATATGCAGATTTTTAATCGCTTGTTGCAAATCTTTTTTTAGTCATCCAAAAAAAATGTGACACCTTCAGCATCGGCAAAATATGTATATTGTTTACAATAAAAATATAATCCCATTTGTATTGCCATCGAAAGGTGCATTTCAAATCTTCGCATTTAATTTCTTACAATTGCTCCGCCAGGAACTACAACTTTGTAGTAAATTTTAGTGGTTATGTATTTTGCTGCATAGAAGCTAATTATATGTGCTTGAAGGGGTTAGCTCAGATGGCGTATAGCCCCAATAATTTTTTATAACTACAAATCTGTAGTTCCTATCGGAGATGCCAATTTGAATGGCAATCAATTACAGCGAGGATTTGAATTACACCTCCATCAGACCAGTAATAATAAGCCTGAAAAAAGCGATTGAAGTCATTGAACTTATGTTTATAGTAACTGGGTATGCATATTGGATTGTCAACTTATTGGCGCGCTATTATTGCTTTGGTTCTATTGTTGCTCCAGGCATCTGCGAGTAAGGCTGAACTAATAATGGCTGGTACGAGGAAGAGGTATTTGTAGGGTATTTGTATAAAGGCATAAAAAACTGCCAGGTATACTTTGAAGGAAAACATAAGGAATACATTAAGTGAAATGGTTGCTTTATGCCGCCAGAAATACACCAGCAGCGCAGTAACTGTTAGCAGGCAAAGGGATAAATGTATAGCCTGGTATACTGATATAATGTGTTTCAGATCGCCGGGAAGCAGCTTCAGGGCCCAGGAAGTAAAACCTAAACCATTCATAAGGTAAAATTTGCTATGCAGCATCTGAATATCGCGCTGCCACTCGAGCAGGGCAGCGGTGGAGTGGTAATGGTAGCCATTAAGAAAGATCGCCGGATCTTTGCGCATAAAGGGGAACCAGTAAAAGACAATTATAAACAGCAGGATAATGCCGCTGGTTATAAGTGCATTCTTCTGCTGGCCGGTGATGGTATAAGCCAGCAGGCAGAGGGGTACCCATAATATAATACTATATCGCGATAACAAGCACAGTGCAATACCGATGGCAAGCCACCCCACTTTTTTATTACTTATTGATGTGGCAACAAAAAGATAATAGGCTGCTATAAGCCCCTCGACCGTGAGTTTGAACATGGGGTTAAAGTGCATTATGGCTGTATACCAAACTATTAGCGGCCAAACAGGTATCAGGATGGAGGCCAATAAAGGCATATTCAGTTTGAAGAGGGAACAGTTTCTGATAAAGAAATAAGTGCACGATAGCCAGAGTGCTATAGCGGGTACCCAGCGGTAATCTTTATGAGCCAGTTCGGTGAGGATGTAGGGCATCCATTGAAATGGCAGGTATGTGGGGTAGAGGTCGTATTCTTTGAAATGGATGAAGGCATAGGGCTGTTGATGACCGAGGAAGCGGGTAACCAGCACGGTGATTTGCTGAATTATATCGCTTTTATCAATACCGCTATCCTGGGTCATATCCCACCACCAGATGGTTTTGAGGGTTTTGATGACAAGGTAAGATAGGGTGCCATATATTACCAGTTGGGCTGCAAATACCACTTTGGGATTAATCTGGATTTTTACCGGTATTTCAGAGGTTGGTGTAGTGGTTACCTTTAGATAAGTAAAGCCGATTCCCAGTGAGGCAAAAAGGAAAAGCAATGGTGATAAATAGGGACCTGCTATGTTTTGCCAGTAAGTAATGAACAGCAATTCAATGGTGCATAAAATAAGTAGGAGGTACTTCATTTTAGTAGTATGTGTTGCTGTGATGGTTTAAATTTAGTCAATAGTAAGGAAAAGGTGTAATAAATGGATTGGGAATTTTGGAGGGATGATCAGGTAGTCAAAGGTTTCATATATAGGTTGCTATTCAACAAAGTTTATAAACCCCCATTATAGCCGTAACTTCGCGCACCTTAATAAAAGTTTATATTATAAATGAGTTCGGTTGTAGAAAGTTTATGGCAATAAAGGGGCGGTTAGGATATTGATGATATTCAAATAACCCAATTTTTTGTATCTTTACTTAAATATCTTTTATGAAGCTAACTGCTATAATAGAACAGGGTGAAAATGGCTGGCTTGTGGGGCAGATAGAAGAAATTCCAGCTGTTTTATCGCAGGGTAAAACAACCGAGGAACTAAAGGCAAATCTGATTGATGCTTTGCATTTGTACCTTGAGACTCAGAAAGAGTTAACTGAAATTGATTATAAGGGCAAAATCATTATCAGAGAAGAACTTATTCTGGCATAATGAAGAGAAACGATTTGCTTAAGCATCTGAAGGCTAATAATTGTGAGTTGCTTCGGGAAGGCAATAATCATTCCATTTACAGGAATAAATCAAATGATAAGCAATCGGCTATTGGCCGGCATCTGGAATTGGATAATCTCCTATGTCGAAAAATTTGTAAACAATTGGATATTCCTCTGATTTAATTGCCCCTCACCAAACTGCATTTCTGAAATTTTTATGTAAATGGGTTAGTAATGAAAAGGGAACCTTGAAGTATGCTATTGAGTATATTCTCAACTTCGTTCTACTGGTCAACCATTCAAAGTTTGTAATCCCCCATTATAGCCGTAACTTCGCACACCTTAGAAATAATATTATTATAAAATGAGTTCGGTTGTAGAAAAGTTGGAGGCAATAAAGGCGCGGTTTGATGACCTGGGCGTGGCATTGACCAATCCGGAGATTGTGAGTAATAACAGCCGTTTTTCGCAGATCAGCAAGGAGTACCGTAAGCTGGAGAAGATAGTAGACGTGTATAAAGCTTACCGCACCTGTACGGACAGCCTGGATTTTGCGCGGGAGGTGCTGGAAACGGAAAGCGATGAGGAACTGCGCGATATGGCCAAGGAAGACCTTGTGAAACTGGAGGAGCAGAAGGAAGAAATGGAAACGGAGATCAGGAACCTGCTGATACCCAAGGACCCCCAGGATGAGAAAAACGCTATTATAGAAATACGCGGAGGTACAGGTGGCGATGAAGCAAGCATATTTGCCGGCGACCTGCTGCGCATGTATACCCGGTATTGTGAGCGTAAGGGCTGGAAGGTGTCGTTGCTGAGTGAAACCGAAGGAACTGTAGGCGGCTATAAAGAAGTGCAGATAGAGGTGACGGGTGAGGATGTGTATGGCACGCTGAAATTTGAAAGCGGTGTGCACCGGGTGCAGCGCGTGCCGGCTACAGAGGCCAGCGGCAGGGTGCACACATCGGCAGCTACAGTAGCTGTGATGCCTGAGGCTGAGGAAATAGATTTTGAACTGAAGGAGAGCGACCTGAAAATGGAAACGGCACGTAGCGGTGGTGCCGGCGGACAGAATGTGAATAAAGTGGAAACAAAGGTGATACTGACACACATACCTACCGGCACAGTGATAACCTGCCAGACTGAGCGCAGCCAGCTGGGCAACCGCGACAAGGCTACGAGCATGATGCGCAGCAGGCTTTATGAAGAGCAGGTGAGGAAGCAGGAGGATGAGATAAGCCGCAGGCGTAAGAGCCTGGTGAGCACAGGAGACAGGAGTGCAAAAATAAGAACATACAATTATCCGCAGGGGAGGGTAACCGACCACAGGATAAATATGACCATTTACAGCCTGGATAACTTTATGAACGGCGATATACAGGAAATGAGTGATGCGCTGCAGTTTGCAGAGAATGCCGAGAAGCTGCAGGCAGGGGAAACGGTGATTTGAGTCGTTAGTCGTTAGTCGTTTTTATTGAGTTTTATTTTTGAGGCAATAGAGTTTTGTGTTTGGCGTTTAAGTGTATTGGATGGGTTTTCGGTTTGTAGTAAAGATCAATATGTTACTGGGATTTTAGTACTTACGACTTTAGACTTACGACTTTAGACTTAAATAATAGGCGCTTTGTGGTAATTTTTATAAGTTTAAGGTTTAAAAACAGATAGTTCAGATGGCCAGTTCGGGTTTTAGCCTGCCTGATGTGATACAGAGCATCAGGAAGCACAGGAGGGTAATTATTGTTGTTACTGTTCTATCGGCTATAGGGGGCGCAATATTTCATGTAGCAGGCCCCAAGAAATTTGAGGCCAAAACGGAGTTTGTGCTTCGTAATCCGCAGTACAGCGACAGGATCAACCTGTATAATGCAGAGAACAGATTGTTCGATTATTTTGCCAATGAGGATGATATAGACAGGCTGATGCTGATGGCTGAGGCTGATATTGTGCAGGGGCAGGTAATTAAAAACATGCACCTGGCTGAAGCGTATGGCATAGATGCATCGAACAGGAAAGGGGAAATGCAACTGGAGCGGAAATTCAGCAAAAATTTCAACATAACCCGTACAGAATACAAAGACCTGGTTTTGACGTATATAGATACAGACCCTGAAAGAGCAGCGGCTGTGGCCAATGAGTGCGAAAAGGTGCTGGAGATTACTTTCGGGAATTACTATAAGGAAATGCGTACAGGAATGTACCAATCTATAATGGAAAAGGTGAATGAGGAAGACAGTGCAATTGTGGTGCTGACTGATTCACTTGCCAGGATGAGGGATGAGTATGGAATTTTTGATATTATAAGTCCGGCGCGGTATAACCTGATGCTGGGGAGCATTAAGACCAACGGGAAGAAGGATTTCGGGAAGGCGCTGGAACTGATACAGAATACAGAATCGATAAAGGATGAAATAGTTGCGCAGCATACCAAGCAGCTAACCCTGATAACGCAGTATAAAACCGGATTGGGCGTAGACCAACTGCCAATGCTGAAGGTGGTAACTGTGGCCAAGAACCCGGTGAGCCCAAAGGGGCTGGGCGGTATGTATACTATGCTTGCGTGTGCTTTGCTGGGGTTCTTTTTCAGTGCGCTTTTTTTGCTGATGGTGGACAATGCCGTGGTGAAGAAAAATTAATGTGAGATAAGGAGTAGAGGAGGTAGTTAATATATTGAATCCTTTTTTTAGATTTACGTAATATTCAGGTTTAAACTTATCAAAATAAAATGACGGCACCCTCTTTCAACCTGGTAGAAATAATCAGGATATTGCTGAAACAAAAGCGATTGATCATCCTTATCACGGTGCTGGCAGTGGCTCTTGGAGGAGTTTTTATGCTGGTTAAAAAGAAAAAATATAAGGCAGAAGCACGTTTTTTTGTAAACAATCCATTATATGGAGACCGGAATACGCTTTTCAGGACGAGTGAGCAGCGGTATGTTGATTACTTCGGCGGTGATGATGACCTGGATAAAATTACAGCTCTTGGCAACTCAGATACTGTGATGGACCGGATCATCAGGAATTGTGATTTTGATAAAATATACAAGTTTGGCGATATGAACAATGATACATCGCATGCGATGTATATGTCGACTTTTGAAAAGAATTTCAATCTGAAGCGTACAGAGTATAAGGATATCGTTGTTTCGTATACCGCCTACCGGCCAGAGGATGCCGCCAATGTTGCCAATATGTCGGTAAAGGTGCTTGAGGAAACCTTCAGGCATTATTACACTTCGATGAAAGAGGGGATGGCCAAGTCGATAAATGATAAGGTGAAGCAACTGGACAGTTCAATATCCAGCCTGACGGATACATTAGCCAATTTGCGCGATAAGTATGGTATTTATAATATCATTAGTCCGGACAGACATAACATCACATCGGGCGATATGAAAGGTGGCGGAAAGGGATATGGCAAAGGAATGGAGGAGATACAGAATATTGAATCTATAAAGGATCAGCTGGTAACAGACAGGTCGCATTATATTTCTTTGCTCAATGAATATTCGGCTGCATCAGGCAGCTCGATGGAATACCTGAAACTGATAACAAGGGCGCTGCCGCCTACATCGCCTACCGGGCCTAGTATGCGCATGGTGCTGATTGTATCGGGTATGCTGGGGTTGTTTTTCAGTATGATCTATGTGCTGATGATAGAGTATTTCCGAAGGCTAAAAGCTATGATCTGATGGTTGCATCTGTGTTAAAAAATAACTGGTTCAACATTGCATCGTTTTCCCTGCTTTTTGCCAGCATCCTGGCATTTGTGTTTACAGGTGAATACTTTCTGCTGCTGGTGCCACCCGTTTATTTGTACCTGGTGCTGATAGGGGTAAACTGGCAGATGGCGTATTGGATATTCCTTTTCATGATTCCGGTATCTGTCCAGATTAATTTTTCGGGTGATACAATGGCCATTACCCTGCCCGATGAGCCGGTGATGTGGATATTCCTGTTGCTTTTTACACTTGTATTTGCCCGCAACCCGTCTGCACTGCCCAAGTGGTGGTGGAAAGATAACCTGGTGTTTATAGTAGTACTGCAGTTTATCTGGACCATAATCGCGGTTGTCTTCTCTAAGATGTTGTTTTTCTCGGTCAAATTTCTGCTGGTGAAGAGCTGGCTGCTGGTGTGCTTCTTTGTATTGCCCATATGGATATTCCGGGAAAAGAAAGATTATGTAAGGGGGTTCCTCGTGATGCTGGTTCCTATGCTGATAACCATTATAGTGATATTGATACATCATTCAATGCTTGGTTTCAAGTTTGATAAGGTGCAGAAATCCATGAGCGGGCTGTATTACAACCATGTTGATTACTCAACGGTGATATCCATGTTTTTCCCGTTATTAATTATTGCCTGGCCGCTGACGAAGGGTAAAGGGGTGCTGATAAGGACCCTGCTGCTGGCAATAATCCTGACCTTTGTTGCAGGTATTACTTTTGCTTATGCAAGGGCTGCGGTAGTAGGTATAGTATTTGCCCTAATTGTGGGCCTGGCCATGCGGGCAAGGCTGGTAAACTTTGTGATGCCCATCTTCTATGGCCTGATAATAGCGCTGATCTGCTACATGGTGCCTAATAATAAGTATATAGAGTTCAGGCCGGATTACAATAAGACTTACATGCATAAGAATTTTACCGACCATCTTATTGCCACCATTAAGGGTAAGGATATGTCATCGATGGAGCGGCTGTACAGGTGGGTGGCCGCAATAAGGATGAGCAATGACCGGCCAATAACCGGCTATGGCCCAAGGACTTTTTATTACTATTATAAACCTTATGCGGTTACCTCTTTCCAGACTTATGTGAGCAGGAATAAGGAACATAGTACTACCCACAATTACTTCCTGTATATGCTGGTGGAGCAGGGCTGGCCTGCAATGCTGCTTTATGCGCTGCTGATGATGGTGATATTTGCGAAGGCGCAGAAAATATACCACCGGTTTAAGGACCGGTTTTACCGGATAGTAACCATAGGGCTGGCAATGGTAATAGCAGTAGGCTTTATTAATAATTTCTTCTCTGAGCTTATTGAGAACCATAAGGTGGCAGCGCTGTTTTATATACCTATTGCCATGCTGGTAATGCTGGATAAGAAGAGCCGGGAAACGCCTGAGCCCCTAAAGGGGGACCAGGCATTGGGCTGATGTGCTTTTTTGTTCTGCTGTTTTTCAATTTAGCAAGCGGGTTGTAAAATCCGGAAAAATCATTCTGATATTTGTCAACAGTATGTACAAGGGGAATCAAGTATTTGCCAAATAGACTAATTTGCTACAATAAAATAACTAAATTTGCACTAATACAATTTGCTTGATAATGGCAAAATATCTGGACATATTCACAGATTACGGTTTTAAGAAAATTTTTGGGGAAGAAGCCAATAAGGATATACTTATTGATTTTCTGAATGCTCTTTTGCCTATAAGTTCACCTATTGCAAACCTTACTTTTAAGAACACTGAAAAATTGGGCAGAATGCCTGTTGACAGGAAAGCAATCTATGACATCTATTGTGAGAATGAGCGGGGCGAAAAATTTATAGTAGAGCTGCAAAAAAATAAACAGGATTATTTTAAAGAGCGTACCATCTATTATTCTACATTCCCTATCAGCGAGCAAGCCCAAAAAGGGAAATGGTTGTTTGATCTGAAAGCGGTGTATTGCATCGGATTACTGGATTTTAAATTCAGCGACTATGCCAATGCCAATGAAAAACGGGAAGTAGTACACAGAATAACACTGAAAGACCAGAATGGCAGGCAGTTTTACGACAAGCTTACCTATATCTACTTAGAAATGCCGAATTTCAAAAAGACGGTAAAGCAACTCGAAACGCGCCTTGATAAATGGCTTTACTTTATTAAAAACCTGGAAGACTTTCAGACCATACCGAAAATATTTAAAAATGAAGTAGTATTTGTAGAGGCGATGGAAAAAGCCGAACTATCGAAGATGAACGACAGAGACCGCTTTCTGTATGAAGCGAGCCTGAAAGTGTACCGGGACAGCATTGCAATTGTTGAAACTGCCAGGAATGAAGGATTGAGGGAAGGTGCAGCCATAAAGGAAAAATATGCTGAAGAGAAAGCTATGGAAAGGGTACTGGAAATGGCAATAAACTGCCTGAAAGATGGTTTGAGTATAACCAAAACTGCAAAATTAACAGGGCTTGCTGAAGATGAAGTAAGGAAAATAAAATTGTAGAGTTGAATACGCCTAACAATAAATCCAAACTGAGGATTCACAACTAATCAAGCCGATCTTTTACAATACTTTTCTGCCAGATAGGGCTATTTTATCACAGTTAATTACGGTCTTCAAAATATTTCACCTCTTCACCCAAATCGAGGAAAGGATATTTATTCATCATTGCGAGTGCCTTTGCCGCATAGGTTGTTTTGAATTTTTTATGTGCTTCAGTTTCCGGGAAGCGGGAGCGGTGGGAGCGGGCGGTGTTGATGTCCTGTACCTGCTCCATTATTTCGATAATTGCAGGATCGATACATGACTTTGTAAATTGCTCCCAGACATAGCTTGTACCCATGTAATTGGGATGAACCATATCCACATCATAAAAACGATAATCGCGGAGAATATCTATGACCAGCTCGTAGGCCGGGAAGTAGTGGGCTTTTTCGTGTTTTGCGCAGAGGGTATGCACTGCCTCTATGAGGCGGGCTTTGCTCCTGTTATTTTCTATAACCCCATCGCGGATGTGGCGCACAGGGCTGATGGTGAAGAGTACCTGTGCAAAAGAATTTGCCTCTTTCAGTTTCAGTATTGTGGCATCAAGCGCATGGATTATTTCACTGGTTTCGAGTAACCTTTTTTCGAACCACTGGGCCGGGGCGCGGTGATTGTTTGCAACTGGGGCGTTGGTTTCTTTAAGGTAATACTGGAAGGCAGAGCCGAGTGTGATGATGACCCAATCGGCCTTGCGGATAAACACTGAGGCACTCTGTTGCGATTCATTGATTGTTTTGAAGGCAGCAGCCATATCAATATTGGAGAAGCGGGTGTGGTGGTCCCAACTGTTCCAGAGTTCGTTGAGGTAAAAGAGGTCGGATGCCTGGTACTGTTTATTGCCGAGGTAGCTGTTAAGGCTATCAGCAACGCTGAGGGGGTTAAAGAGAATACCATGCGGGTTGGACAGAACATTGAATTTATGCTGTTGCAGCCTGTCGGAGATATGCTCGGTGAAGCAAGACCCTATAAGGAGGATATTGTCGGAATAGAGGAGAGGGCGGGGCAGGGAAGGGATATCGAGAGAAAGCGAGAACTGCATAAATTTGATTGCTTTAATATTTTTGAGCAAACGGCGTATCGGGTGTAATTTTACGGTATATTCAGCATACAATTTCAACAATTCATGAAAAACCTTCTATTCATTTACCTGTTATGACTATCAGGAGGCTCATTTGTGCAGCATGTTATTACTGCTGCAACAAACAATCCGGTGCCGGCAAATTTTTTACTGTTAACAGCTGTAATAAGAGCGGTGTATCGCAAGGGTCAGGAGAACCTGAATTTCCATGTGATTTTTATACCCGTACCATTTTGTGAATTGCGTAAGCAAGCACGCCCTATTGTGATTTTTTTTTTGGGCAGCAACCTTTCGACTGAAGTAACAGTTTCGGGGGCTACGAACTATGAATATTTTATGCCAATACCATAGTGTTTGAGGTTGCAGGTAATCATTATTCCATCAGTGCCGTCTTCCAGTACTTTTATAAGCCTGAGATAATCTGGCAATAAACAATTGTATATAGCACGACATTTAAATATGCGAATATAAATTATTTATCCACGTCAATAAATTATAACAGAGTTATAGATTCAAATGCGATTGATGGTTATGGTACTTTAATACTTCCTTCTGGCACCTTCACCAATGCATTGCGCCAGCATACTATATCTGTTACATACGACAGTATTCCAGGAACAGGTGTGAATTATAGTTCAAGTCAGGAAACTTACAAATGGTTTGCACCAGGTTATCATTTTCTTTTGCTTTCGATCCAGTTGAATAGTTCATCAGGAACCGGACTGGGTACATCCTTCGTTATTTATACCAGCAGCGCAATAGCAGGGACGAAAATGGTGGCTAATGAAAATGTTTTGGCAGAAATTAGCCCAAATCCTGCATCGGAGGTGCTAAACATCAAATTTTATACGGGTGAGGCAAAAAAAGCAACGGTTACGCTATCTGATATTACCGGTAAAACTGTTGGAAAAATCAGCTCTGATCAAATCAATAATGGAGCAAATGATATACAATACCCGGTGGCAGATCTGCCTTCAGGTCTTTATTTAATTCATCTGTGTGATGGGGTAAATAATGTCACGAAGAAGGTGGTTATTGCCCATTAATGTATTAGTGAGCTACATGCGAGATTTTCATCATTTTATTTATCCATTTATTGCTAAATTTGTGAGAATGGAAAAAGCAATTATTTGTATAGGTATGTATCTGGCAATGTGTTGCCCGATATGTTGCCTGGCATCGGGCCATACCTTAAATGGGTTAGAATTTTTGCCTCTTTTGTTATTTGTTTTTATAGTTGGTATCCTTGGTGTTCTATTAAATGTAATGGTACTTATCAGGTGGCTTATCTTCCGGTCTCCTATTCCCGAAAAAACAGTACAAATATGCCTTGCCATTAACATCCTGTTCCTGATATTGGCGATTGCTGGTTTTAAAACCCGGTATGAGCAGCATGTTATGTTTCCGGGGCAGGATCATGATGGTTTCATTAGTTACGTTACTAAAGCTACACTTGTATTTATGATGATTGCGGGTGCAATTGCGATGGACCTTTACTTGTTAAGAAGAAGGAATAAATCCAATAGACAGAAATGAAGAGTAAAATTCTGATTGCCAGCTATGATGTTCTCAATTGGTTGTAATTAATTTCTAAGTTTGTAATGTTGCCAATAATATTAGAAATTGGGAGGTCATATGAGTATATTGGGCAGAAAATTTGATCTGGTTTCAAAAAAGAGATAATCAGTAATAGATTATTTGTATATTTATATTGCATAGTAGAATGGCCTGATTTACAATCTGAAAGATTTTTTTCCAAAGTTGAAATCTAACCTATGATAAAGCCTGTTGGAATAATTCTGGTTTTCATAGTAGTAATAAGCCTTGGTTCCTGTATGGAACCTAAGGCATTGTATGTTCATCTGCCAGATAAAGTTAATTGCCCGGGATTTAAAGAGGCTGGGGAAGCCAAAGCTGAAATTTCAATTCAGCCTATTGAAAATTCAACCCGCGGAGTTCCGGTAATTTATAATTGTAACCTGGCTTATGCACCCATAAACCACCTGGGTATTATTGCATCTTACCAGGGAACTCATAATTTAAACCTGAATAAGGATTACGGCAATACCGGGTTTTTCGGAAATACCTCTACTGAAAAATTTCACCTGAGCAGTTCATTGGTTGATTTAGGTCTTGGCTTTTTTACTAAAGATGGCAATAAGGGGTTGCTGGAATGTTATGGGGGATTGGGCATTGGCTTTATAAAGAACAGTGCTATGGGCTATGACGATCCCGGCGATTATTTCGGGAATTTTTACCGGATATTTTTGCAGCTTGATTACTGCTATTTCTATAAGAATGCACTTCTGATTGCAGGATTCAGGACTATGGATAAAAAATATACTGCCTTTGATATTGGTTCAAATGCTGAAATAGACTCCTCCGCTATCAAACAGATCAAATCAGATAATCTCCTGCTGCTGCAACCCTTTATTGAATTTCAGACGGGCAACCGGTTTATGAGATTCAGTATGCAATTGGGCTGCCAGATTTATCTGCAGGGTTTCAACAGTTCTGCTGCGGCTGGTGATCAGTATAATCTGAACTCGGGTTACCGCTTTAATCCATCATTACTATACCTGGGCCTGGGTATATCATTTCATTCGGCCCCCAGGTTTGGTAAAGTGGGGTTCGGGAGGAGCGCAGGTGAAAAAAAATCAGATTATTGGTAAAGGTTTGATTGTATAAATTGAGCAATTATATATTATTTCGGGCATCATGCAGCGCCTGATAAATTAGTTCTTTTATAACAACTGCCGCCTATGCTTAATTGAAAAAGAATATAACTTTGCTTCTAATGAAATTCAGGCTTTTCGCATATTGGTTTGCTGTAGTCAATTTATTTGTCTCGTTACATACTCTTGCGCAATTGGCGCCTGATAATGTAATTCAGATAGACGGTGTGACTATGACTGCCGATAGTCTGCGGGCGGTATCGGATGTAGTGGTGGAAGTAAAGGGCAAGAACCGGGGAACTGAAACTGAATATACAGGGGTATTTTCCATGGTTTGCGAAAAGGGCGACACGCTCCGATTCTCCTGTACAGGATTCCGGACCAAGGAATATGTGATTCCAAAAGACATAAAAGGTGATCTGTTTTCGATGATACAGCTGATGGTGCAGGATACCTTTTACCTTCCTGAAACGATTATCAGGCCGTTGCCATCCAAGGAAAGATTTAACTATGCATTTCAGCACTGGCATATACCCAACGACCAGTATGAACTGGCCCGGCGCAATACCAACTCTTACATGCTCAGGGCGCTAGCCTACACTATGCCTATGGACGGCCACCTGGCACAATCGAGGGAACTGGCGCGGCAAGCCAACGCAGCAGTATATTATGGCCAGCAGCAGCCAATGAATATACTGAACCCTATAGCCTGGGGGCAGTTTTTTGAAGCCTGGAAACGGGGCGATTTCCGCAAGCAAAGTAATCCGTACCTGGACGACAGCAACTACTGATAATATTTGACTTTCCTGCAACCAGGGATAATTTTTTATACTCCTTTGTTGATATTAATAACTGCAACAATGAAATGCATGTCCTATTTTTGTTTGATCACAAACTAAAAACAGGAATGAAAGGGATTTATAGAGTTTTGTTTTTTATAGCTGCAGGCGGGTTAATTATTTTGGGATGCATAAGCAATGCTGAAAAAACGACTGCAAAGGGATTTGGAGCTGCGCATCATGTTAGTGTTGGATCTGGTCGGGCTGAAATGGAAAGTGATTCTGCCGCCTATGTTCCTGAAGCAGATGGCGGTTCTGTGCCGGTACTGTGTTATCACCAGATTAGGGACTGGACCCCTAAAGATTCAAAAACAGCGAAAGTATATATTGTGCCTGTAGCCAACTTCAAGGCAGAGATGAAGATACTGCATGATAAAGGATACCATTCTATTTCGCCCGATCAGCTTATTGCACACCTGCAGCATGGCGCACCTTTGCCATCAAAGCCGATAATGATAACGCTTGATGATGCCGATGAATCGCAGTACAGTGTTGGACTGCCTGAGCTGGATAAGGCTGGATTTAAAGCGACTTTTTATGTGATGACTGTAGTGCTCAACAGGCCTAAATATTTCAGCAGGGCACAGGTGAAGGAACTTAATGATAAAGGCCATACTATAGGCTGCCATACCTGGGACCACCATATGGTAACCAAGTATACAGAAGCCGACTGGGTAAAGCAGGTGGTGAAACCCAGGGCCGAACTGGAAAAGATTATAGGCAAGCCGGTAATGTATTTTGCCTATCCGTTCGGGTTATGGAACCCAGCGGCCGTGAGCCATATTAAGCAATATGGATTTACAGCAGCCTTCAGCCTGGCGGGTAAGGCAGACCACGAAGCGCCCATGTATACACTGAAGCGCCAGATAGTAGATGGCAACTGGAACGCAGAACAGATGATGAAGTATATAGAGCATATTGAGAAGGGTAAGTAAAGGGAAACTTTCATTGTATAAGGATTGATTTACGTTAATTTCTCTTTATAAATAAAGCAGGTGTTATTGAGCACATGCCTTGATATTTCGAACCGTTCTTCTTCGTTCAGGATATTAAAATCCCGGCTCATTAACCCGAATCCCTGATCAAAGCCAATAAGTGTGGTAGCTGCAAAATTTATGGTTTCCACCGTCAGTTCGCGCAGGTGAACACAGCCATCGCTGCCACCTATTTTTTGCAGTATTATTTTGGAGATACCCCTTTCAATCTTTAATCCTATGAGGAGTTTTGCTTTTTCGGCCACCATAGGGCAGGCGGCATGAGGATGGCTTGCGAATTCGCTGCGGGCATGAACGATCGTTTTGGTATCCGGCTCAATATGGATATTTAATCTGATGAGATGATAGGGGTCGAGAAGGGTTGCTTCGAGCATCAGGTTGCCGTTTTCCAGCTCAAAAGCTTCAATGCCTATATCGCGTTTGGATACCAATCTTCTGACCGGGATTCTTTCTCCGGCAGGGATGTAATTTGAGGAATCTTTCATGCAGATTTATTTACCTTTTATCGGTTGGCAAAGTTAGATCAGTAATAAAAAATAAAGATGACGAGAATCATCAGGGACTGATATGTCTTTAATTGATTTGTCTGGCAATTGAACTCATGGGCAGACGCATAAAAAGCAATAATCAGACCATCAGACAACCCCTGAATCCTCTGCCCGCATAGTAAGATTCTGCACCATTATGATAGGTGAAAACATGATTATAGCGCCTGTCGCAAAAGAGTGCACCACCAAGATTACGGATATCAGCGGGTGTCTTTACCCAGCTTGATGTTTTGGTATCAAAATGACCGAGTTGCTGAAGATACCGGTATTGCTCTTCAGTTAAAATTTCGATACCCATATCTGCAGCCAGACCAATAGCGCTGTTAGCAGGTTTATTTTCCTTTCTTTCTGCAAGCGCCTCAGGATCGTAACAAATGCTTCTGCGGCCTTTCGGGCTTTCAGCCGAACAATCATAAAAGATGTATTCTCCTGTCTTTTTATCCAGGCCAACAACATCGGGTTCACCACCAGTTATTTCCATTTCATTGAGCGACCAGAGTTTCTTATCATCTTTCACAATCTTAGCTAGTACTTCATTCCATACAAGGCCTGTATGCCGATTCATGTTTTGATTAAAACGGGCTTTTAATGTATTAAGCAGCTCTTCACTTTGAAATGGCGATAATTTATTTTTCATGGCCTCATCATTTATCAAACTAGGGAACATAAAAAGCAAAGAATAGAAATCAACCTTAGTAAATTATTGATTTATTGATGTGATTTTTCTGTCTGCTGGCCTGAAATACCAGGAAAGCAATATAAAAATAGTCTGAAACACTGGCCCAAGTATCGCCTTTATGGCATAATCACTACAGGCGAGATGCGAGATTAGTGCGCCTGTCATTACGAAAAAGAAACCGGCATAGGCCCATTCTTTAAGAAGTTTAAACCCGGGCACTAATACTGCAACAACGCCAAGTATTTTCCAGGTGCCGAGAATTGTCAGAAAATAAACCGGATAGCCTAGAGGCGTAATAAGGTCAACCATTTCTTTTGTCCTTAATAACTGCTGAATGCCGCTACCAAGCATGCCCAGAGTGAACAGGATTGTAAATATCCAATAAATAATTTTGTTTCTCTTTTCCATTTTTTAAGTTTTAAGTATTTAGGTTTTTAGTAGATTAGTATTACTCATCAAACCCCTTTCCAGCCATAATCTGCTGTATACTTTTTTCAATCCGTGCCTCCCGGGTTTTTGCCAGTTTGGGCTGAGAAAAATAATACAGGTATCCATTTTGCCTCCCTGGCGTCAAAGCCTTGAATGCAGCTTTCAAGGCTGGGTTGTCATTTAATTTGTTTTGAAATTCTTCAGGTACTTTATATTCTGAAGTCTTTTTTACAGGCACCTTCAGACCGGATTTTTCGACTGCAATGGCTTCATAAATATAAGCTTTCAGTGCAGCTTTCAGTTTCACAATTTCCTTTATGTTGGTAAACCGTATCTGGCGGGCCGCCTGCACATTTTCAGTTTGTTGTATAAGTATATTTTCGGGGTCGCTCATCAGGGCGCCTTTGAAAAACAGATAGGCACAGTACTCTTTAAATACGTGTATTAAAACGATATTCCGGTCCCCGAGACTATAGCAAGGACAACCCCATTTCAATACTTCATTGAGCCCGATATCCAGGGCTATGATTCTCATCTGCTCAATTTCCTTTTGCCACTTCTCGTTTGCAGTAAAGTAAAAATCAACTTTAGGATTCATATACTTTGTTATTTAATTATTGGAACTCCGCTAACTGCGATGACTTTCCATTCCATGCCGAATAATTTCCAGACTCTAATGTAACGAAATTCTGCACTTACCAATTGCTCGTGATAATTCCCTTTTAGTTCTAAATTTAATGAAACTACTGCAGTGTCATTAAAAAAAATGAATAATCTGATCTCCAGGGGTAATAGTACTAAAAGCTGAATTACCGGACCGGTAATTTTCAAGGACAACTTCTTTTGTTACCGGCAGACCATTTGGATAAACAAAAAGTGCATTATCGTGTATCAGTTCATCAATTATATCAAGATCTTTGTTTCCAAAAGCAGCTAACAGACTTGTTTCACATGCTTCGATTTGATTTTTCATTTCCATTGCGTGTTATTTTAATTTGCCTGCAATTTCTTGTATCCGGTTGTGTGCCATATTCAAGCCCTGGGCAAATGGCAATTTCAACACCTGGTCTCTCTGATCAACCGATTCGTAGATCACATGCATATTCAGTTTGCTGGTGCTATCTGTCAGCGCCTCAAATTCATATATCTCCAGCTGAATGCCGAAAGGGGTGTTCTCCATCTCAAAGGTCCGTGAGATTTTCCTGTTCGGGCTGAACTCATGTATCGCTCCATTTGCCCTGAATACCACCTTTCCTTGTGCATCAGTTGATTCCTGCTGATAACTGCCGTGATTCCTGCCTTCAAATTTCAGCAGTTTGGCAGTAGAGTATGGGTTAGACATTATCTGCTCAATAATTTCCGGTTCGGTATAAGCCCGGAAAAGCAATTCTAGCGGAAGGTCAAATTCCCGGGTTATAGTCAGGTCCATTTTGCCCTCTGCGGCATTGACTTTTGTTTTCAGTTCCATTCTATTCTGATTTTTTGCTTTGAATTTGTTTCATTATAGTTTCTAACTGATTAAATCGGTCATCCCACATTTTGCGGAATGGTTCAATAAAGCTGGCTATTTCTTTCATTTTTTCCGGATTGAGGCGATAATAGATTTCCCTGCCGTATTGCTCCTGTTCCAGAAGGTCGCACTCGGTGAGTATCTGAAGATGTTTGGAAACAGTAGGTCTGGCAGTTTCAAAGTTTGCAGCTATGGCACCGGCAGTCATAGCCTGCGAGGCTACAAGTAGCAGTATAGCCCTTCGGGTAGGGTCAGCTATTGCTTGAAATACATCCCTTCTAAGATTCATTGTGTAGTTATTCGACTACAAATATAAGTGTAGTTATTTAGCTACGCAAATATATTTTCCTGAAACAGTGAAATGAAGGTGGTTTTTGTTCTGGAAATTGTACAGAAATGAGCGTCACTTTTAGTATAATGTATGTCAGACAGCAGAAGGAAAGAGTAACAGTGTTCTATGATAACAATCAGCTTTATTTCAATTTAATTTATGAGGTTAGATCCCGTGCTAATAATCCACTGATGGAGTCTTAGAAATATACTTATAGCTTGGCAGAATAATACGTCATTACGGTATTTACGTTCGCAATTTTGAATGCAAATCAAAGAGATTTGTTGCTGAATGAATGAATCAGTTGGAGTAAAGGTGATGACAAATAAAGCGTAGAGACAATTATTTATTCAGAATAAAACTGCCGGATGAAAGGTAGGCATTATCCTTACTGATGTGGTAATAATACTTACCACCCGGCAGATACCTGGTATTAATTTCGAGGTTCAGTACCTGCAACATCTGGTATTGACCGGCTAGTCGTCCAAGTTCGTCTGAAATAGTAATATAAACCGGAGAGGAAGGAGGTTCGCTTAGTTTGAAATTTATCCGTGTGGTAGCAGGATTAGGGAATACAGAGACATCTGGTTTATTGTAAGGCGCCAGGTTGCCCGCCGTGCCCAATGATCCGATAGTGATTTTGGAAACAGGATGAATCTCATTCCAGCCATGGTCATTATCTGTTACAAAGCTGCCGGTTACAATTACATGTTCGCCAACAGCCGGAATAAACACTGTATTGGTAAAGCCGGCACAGGAAGCAATAGCATCCGTTTGGGTACATGTTGTTGCGCAGAGTGGCTCACATACCAGTTTGCCATATTCACCTGAATAATTTGCCGCATTAAGCATATACAAAAAAGGAGAATCAACGGATAGCCGGATATGTATGTCGCCATCAGCTTCATAAATCAGCGACCATACTGTTCCATCGGCCGACATGCAGGAATCATTTACATAAAGACGGTAACTATGATAAACATGGCTCCACAGCGTATCCTGGCACTGTGCCGCACTCTTGTAAGCGGTAAATGCCGAAACTGATAAAAACAAACAACACCTGATAAAACTGCGTAAATTTTTCATTGGAAAATAAACTTTTAGATCGAAATGATTATCTGAATCAAAATTAACTTATCACCTTACTGGTTTAATTACCGATGAATAAGTTGTTATTAATGTAATGATCTGGTAACAATAAATTATGAATAAATTTACCCTTTGGTAAGAATAAAATATCTTTTGAATTCACTTTGGTAAAATTTTTTTGTACTGATTTGCTTCACTGATTACCTGATCAATGTTACGTTTCCTTTGAAAGTCTGCTGTAGCTCATCAGGCCCGGATACAATAACCAGATAATTGTATACTCCCAGGTCCTGAGGTATACCTTTGTAGGTTCCATCCCATCCTTTATTATCACCATCTGTTACTTGGTACACCATTTCCCCCCAGCGGTTATAAACACTCATGTTGACCAGCTTAAAATGGCCCAGATTCACAACATGAAATACATCATTAAGGCCATCGTTGTTCGGCGTAAAAGCAGAAGGAATAAAGATATTATCGTAGGTAAGATCAATTCTGACAGAATCAGTGGCAAGACAACCATATTTACTGATACCGGTAACTATATATGTTGTAGGTATTACAGGGTTGGCTACAGGGTTATTAATACTTGCATTGCTCAATGAGCCATCATCTGGTGTCCACATATAATACAGGACATTATCAGCATTCAGCTGAACACTGCTGCCATAAGGAATAGTCTGGCTGGCAGTAACATTGGTAAGGAAAGCGGTAGAAAGGTTAATTGTAACAAAATCAGTATCGGAACAGTTTGTGCCTGGTGATGAAACGGTCAGTGTGTAGGTGACGGCAGCAGATGGCGATGCAAATGGCTGCATTATTCCCGGATCTGAAAGTCCGGTGGCTGGTTGCCAGGAATAAGTAAGCCCCGCATTACCTTTTACCATAAGCTGAATTGAAGATCCTGTGCAGATGGTTGTATCCAGACTGAATTGCGGCACATTCAGGTTGCCTATTGTAATAGTAACTGAAGCCGAGGATGGACATAGTCCGCCCTGGCCGGTAGCGGTTACAGTGTATGTTGTTGTGGCGGAGGGCGTGGCAAGCGGGTCCTGAACTGATGGGTTGTTTAAACCGGTTGCTGGTAGCCAGGTATAGGTGAGGTTTGGACTCCCATACACCATAAGCTGGACAGAGCCTGTATTGCAAAATGAAGTATCGGGAGTAATCATGCTTATGCTGGTGTTTATTACTGTTGCAGTAACAGAATCAACAATGTCAGGACATCCGGCGCCCGGAAGGGTAGCAGTCATTGTGTAAGTTGATGTAGATGTGGGAGAAGCTACAGGTTCCATTACCGATCCGCTGCTGAGTGTGGTAACAGGTGTCCAGGAATAGTATAAACCTGGAGTACCTGACACTATTATCTGAAAAGATGCGCCAATGCAAATACTGGTATCCGGTGTGATAATGTGTGCCGAAGGTGTATCAATAATATTCAGGGTAATGCTGTCTAAAATTCCACAAGTCGTGGGGGAAGAAAGGAAGATTTTAACCGTCTTAACACCAGAAGGTAATGATGGCAGTGCGCTCACTGTAAATGATCCGCTGTCTGCCCCGGCCGGCAGTATTAATGTGCCGGGCGCAGTGTAATCTGTTCCGGGTATGGCGGTGCCAGCATAAGTCAAGGTCAGGGTTTCGGAGGCAGGAACAGGATGTGAACAAAGCACAGTAATACCGGCAGGCGAACAGCCTCTCACAATTGAGTTGGCTAAACCATTTATGGTAGCGCCCACAGAGTCGGTATGATTGAAGGTAAAGTTATTGGTAGAGAGGCTGGCAGCCTCAAGGAATACACCGGAGTCATAAATAGCATTTCCGGCATCTGCTATAGCCAGTTTCAGATGATAGGTATCGCAGGCAGTAACAAGGTGTGCTGCCCTGAACTTGGTAGTAAACCCTTTGTAGGAAAGCAGGCTGCCTCCGGTATTATCAATGTAATAACTTGTGAACGGGGAGCCGGGCCCCAGGCTGGTACAATTGGAAAGTACTCCGCCTGAAGAACCAGGAATACCATTATTGACACTGTTTATTTCAACCGGAATATTTGTGCCTGGAACAAGTGCCATATTGGGAGTACCTGCAATACCCGGGCCTGAAATGAAAAATGCAAACAGATCGTTATAATGACTGCATACAGCACTGTAATACTCCTGAGATCCGAACTGGTAATTGAATCCGATACTATCGCCTTTTGCAACTACATCGAACTCAAGAACACAGGCATCGTAAGTACTGCTGCCACCAAGGATTGCTGTGAGAGAAGGATCACCTGGTGCACCAAGGTTAAATGATGCAGTGCCGGGTGGAGGGCCATATGGACCTGCTGCGGCTGTTGCATGTCCATTGGTAAGTATTATTCCGCTGGTCATTGACAAAAGAGTGCCGGTTACAGTAAATGTACCATTAGCAACTGCAGGGCATGTAAGTGAAGGATTTAAAATCGTAACACCCGGACCTGCAAGTGTAGCAGCTAGTGTAGCAGCTGAACCTCCGGGTGTTACAAGAAGCTGACCCAAACAATTATAAGAAATCAGGGAAATATAAACAAGAAAAAATGAGTAACATATTTTAAAGCACTTCATAAAATGAATCTTTATGCAAAGGACTAAAATCCCTGTTACTACAGTGTTACGGTAATGTGATAGATTGATTACGGGAATATTAATCCGGTTTATTTTATTGTTTTTACAACCTTTTGTCTTTAAACAATAAGAGGAGACCAGGGTATAGGTACACTTGTTATTTCCTTAACGTTATCATAATGTTTCTGTAATACACCCTCTGTTATTTTGCCGTTCAATTGAACAAATTCTCATCATGTCGCTGAAATCCCACATTCTTTTATTCTCCCTTCTTTTATTGTGCAGTTTTGGCAGTAAGGCCCAGGTAACCTTTTCGAGCCTTGCAGGTAAAGTAAAAGATGAAACCGGCAAACCATTAGCTGGAGCCATTGTTGAAGCCATACATGTGCCTTCCGGTTCGAAATATGGCACTGATACAAGGACGGACGGAAGTTTTAATATAGAGAATCTGCGCATTGGCGGCCCTTACACCGTAACTATTTCTTTTGGTGGTGTTGTAATCAAAACAATTGAAAATATTAATCTTGAATTGGGTGAAACCTATCAGCTGGAGATTAAACAGGAGCCGGTTACAAAAGAGTTATCTGGAGTGACCGTGACCAGCAGCCGGGACAATACATTTAATAACCAGCACACAGGCGCGGCAACCACAATAACGGAGGAGCAGATAGCAACATTACCTTCTATATCACGCAGTATTACTGATTTCACCAGTCTTACACCGCAATCGTCCGGTTCCAACTTTGCCGGCCGTAACAGTCTTTATAATAATGTGCAGCTGAATGGGGCAAATTTCAATAACAGTATGGGGCTAAGCGGAGGAAATATGCCGGGCGGCGGACAGCCATTTTCAATAGATGCTGTGCAGCAGATCCAGGTAGGGGTATCCCCGTTTGATGTACGTCAGAGCGATTTTACAGGCGCCAATATTAATATTGTTACCCGGAGTGGTACCAATGATTTTACAGGTTCTGTTTATACTTATTACAAGGATCAGAGTTTTACCGGCAAGCATGTAGATGATTATGACGTGCCTCCTGCGCTTAAAAATATTAACCAGGTTTATGGTGCAAGATTCGGCGGGCCGATCATAAAAAATAAGTTATTCTTTTTTGTCAGTGCAGAATATGAAAATAATGTTCATCCCGGTGCCAGTCCAAACTGGGTAGCTACAGCACCAGGTGTAAGCGGGCCCTATGTCTCAGCTGTTACAGCAAATCAGTTGCAACAGGTATCAGACTATGTGAAAACCACATATGGTTATAATACAGGCGCTTACGATAATTACGCCAATAATTTTATCAATAAGTATGTAAGGCTGGTAAGCCGTCTGGACTATAATATAAATGACAATAATAAACTGGATTTCAGTTTCATGCACTATGATAATTCGACACCCAGTATGGCCAGCTCATCGGGAGTAAGCGGCGGACGTTTCGGAATAAATTCACTGGATTTTGCCAACACTATGTATGACACGAAACATACGGTCAATTCTTTGAGTGCAGAGTTGGTTAGTAAACTCTCCAGCAATATTTCCAACCAGGTGCTGGTTGCATATACGCATGTGCGTGATACCCGAAGCAGCCCCAGCAGCCAGTTCCCGTTTGTAGATATAAACAATGGCAGCGGTGTTGATCTTATGAGTCTCGGCTATGAATTGTTTAGCTATAAAAATGATGTGGTTTATAATACAACGGCTTTTTACGATAACTTTACCATCAATAAGGGTATCAATAACATTACTGCAGGTGTCTCATTTCAATATCTCACATTTGCCGACAGCTACAGGCCAGATGGAACAACATACTACCAGTTTAACAGTATAAGTGATTTTATTACCAACCAGGCGCCAACAGCCTTTTATTATACCTATCCATACGCGGGTCAGAATGGATACTCCAATGTACATTATGGCTTGCCTGGAGCATATTTGCAGGATAGGATTAATATACTGCCAAATCTCACTGTTACTGCCGGTGTACGGGTTGATATGCCTCTGTATCTCGACAAAATCCCAGCCAATCCTTACATTGATACACTCAAATTACTTAACCCGGCTGGAGATACAACTCATTATAATACCAATAAGTGGCCCATGGAACGGCCTATCGTACAACCCCGGGTCGCATTTAACTGGTACCCTCTGAAAGACAGAACCCTGCAGGTGCGCGGGGGTACGGGGATTTTCCTTGGTCAGATTCCGTTTGTATGGATGACCAACGTTCCCGGTAATTCCGGTACTGTGACTAACAATGTGCAAATTACCAACAGCAGTGTGTTGCAATACCTTAAATTCAACCCTGACCCACAGGCTGCACTGGCACAACTGCCCGTAAATCTCCGCAACCAGTATTTTCCTATGCAAGGTGGCCAATCAGTGCCAGGGCTGATTGCCGGTGTAGCTTCCAACTTCAGAATGCCTGAAGTATGGCGTTCGGATATTGGTGCTGATTATAAACTGCCCTGGCTCGGGCTGGTAAGTACACTTGAACTGATGTATACCAAGGACATCTACTCTGTTTACCAGTTTAATGCCAATCTCCCAAAGCCAAGCGGAAGATTCCAGGATTCATCGGGGGATAACAGGTATTACTATCCATACAGCAGAATAAACACAGCAATAACGGCGGCAATGATACTTGATAATTCTAAAAATGGTGATGCATGGTCCAGTACTATTGGTATTTCCAAACCACCTAAAAAAGGATTTTACGGGTCACTTTTTTATACAAGAACTTATTCGGAAGAAGTATCTGATAATCCCGGATCGCAGGCCTTATCGGCATGGCAATATGTAGCTCATGTGAACTCCCCAAATGAAGCAACCTTAGCGCCTTCAGCTTATTTTACGCCCAACCGCATTGTTGGAACACTATCTTACCGGTTTGAATACAGCAAACATTTTGCGACAACATTATCGTTATATTATAATGGCGATAATGGCGGAAGATTCAGCTATCTGATATATGAGGACCTTAATATACCGGGTGCGAACTGGTATGACCTGGTAATGTATATTCCGAAAGATGCTGCAAAAATGACCTGGGGCGACATAACCAACACAAGCACAGGACAAGTATTATTCACAAAACAACAGCAGATAGACGCATTCAATCAGCTGATCAATAATGACAAATACCTGAGTCAGCACAAGGGTCAGTATGCGCAACGGAATGGTGGCAGTTATCCGTTCTATAACACATTTAACTTCAAGGTACTTCAGGATATCATGGCTAAAATAGGGAAGCGTAAAAATTCATTGCAGATTACGGCAGATGTGCTGAATGTGCCGAATCTTATTAACCGTAACTGGGGTGTACCTGAACAATTAATAGTGCCTGGCGGTGAAATATTGCATGGGTTTACCAATACCCATAACGGTATCACAACCTATACAATGCAAACAGCAACCAACAGCCAGGGAAAATTATTTTTACCTACCTCAATGTTTTGGCCGGCAAAGACACCGGGCAGTGCATGGAGCATGCAACTGGGATTGAGGTATAACTTTTAAAGCTCTTTAATGCTGGATTTTTTAACAATTAAATAAACGGGATAAAAACAAATGCGTATGAAAAACACAATTTTACTTGCTTCATTGCTCCTTATTGCTTTCTGCGGAAACGCCCAGGACTCAACTTCACTTTTCCAGAATTTTAACGTTGATGATAGTACCGGAATCGGTGGCGATCATTTTCCTCCAGGCTGGACTCCTCCTTACCATGTGGTAGATGGGGGGCAGATATGGAAACATTACACTGCGTATGGAAAAAACAATTCCCCTTGTGTTGAATTTAACGGTTACCAGGGTGGTGCATCACACGATAATGATACCTGGATGATAGCGCCAAAACTGAACCTGAGCGGGTACAGTTCAGTTATGTTGCACTTCTCTGCTGTTTATCTTTATGCGGGTGATTCATTGCACGCGAAAGTGTCTACAAATTTTTCAGGTACCGGCAACCCTGAGGCATCAGGTGTTACCTGGGTTGAACCCAATCATTATGCCATCATGCTCGATGATTCAAATAATGTGAGCAGCCTCAGGGATTTTCAGATTGATCTGACACCGTATATCGGCGCACATACATTTGTTGGATTCCAGTATAAATCTTCATCAACACCGGCATTAGCCAGCAGGTGGACTCTGGACAGCGTTACTACAACCGGAGTTTTGAATACCCATACAGGTGTACAGACTTTGGAGAAAGAAAATATAGTACTGAAGGTTATAGGTAATACCACATCTGACAAGTTAATTCTTGGCTTTAATGCTCCTGCCGGCAACTATTTTGTGAGTCTTTTTGATATGGAAGGACGTAATGTTTCTAATTTATCATTGGTTGCAACTGAGGGAGATCATTTTTATACTATCTCAGGGCTTAATCTAAATAGAGGAATGTATGTGATTAAACTCAGCAATGAGACAAATTACGGCATCGCTAAGGTAATAGTACAGTAATCTTTTACTCTACTTTCAATGAAATTAACCACGGCCTTTGTTAAGGTACGTGGTTAATTTTTTTATTCACCTGTATAATGGCTATGAGCAAGTGATTTGCCGGGGCAGTTGTTTATTGAAAGAGGTTATATTTCCGGAGGATGTTTTGAACTTAGTGGAAAAAGGATGAGTGGTTGATTTTATAATGCAGATGCAGCCTTGCAGGCACAAAGACCGCCAACTGGATTAAGTCTTGCACTGCATTGGGTAATCAACTCATTAAGGTGTAACTATCTGATACCATTATACACTGAATTTATACTCACGGATTAATTCATACTTAGTTTGTATGGCTAAGTATTCGTTATTACATTGTAAGCTGGAATAAAAAAACCACAGTAAGAACTGTGGTTTAGCTATAAAATGATTTTAAAACAACCATTTTACTTTATTGAGCAACCAGCCGGAGAACGGCGGCCAGCCTGATGCCTGCAACAAGTAATTGCCGCTCAACTACTGGCTTATTGCGGTCGGCATATGCCTGATCGAGAATATTGGTTTCATGATTAAAGTCGTAAACGTATTTTAGCTGAGATCTTGGTTCCTCTATCCATTGATCAATATTTATATCACTCCATTTTTTCCTTTCAGCCTTACTTATATCTTTTAGAAGCTCCAGGCATTGACCTGTTGTTATCCCTTCACTTTCAATGATGTCAGTATCCCAGACTTTATGCAGGTTGCCGGGCTTACCAAGGTAGGTTACCTTAATATCATTACCACCTTTGTCTGAACCATAACCAACGTGTAAAGGCATCTGCATGTCTTCAACAAGATGAAATATTACCAACAGATTGGTTTTTATTTCAGAATCATTCAGTTTTTCTTTATGACTTAGATTTTGGATAG
The DNA here is from genome assembly GCA_903835005.1 of uncultured Bacteroidota bacterium. Lineage (GTDB taxonomy): Bacteria > Bacteroidota > Bacteroidia > Chitinophagales > Chitinophagaceae > Nemorincola. The sequence goes on from CAILLK010000044.1 coordinate 81,060, forward strand.
CAATTTTGATTTCATTGACCACATTCGCCCCGGAATCAGGGATATATTCATTCCCCTTTTCAACATTTACATAATGCCAGGGTTTCATATAGTCATAACTATGGTTGCTCCTCATCTCATCCATCCATGTGCTGGCATCTTCTATACTGGTTCCTTTGAGGTAATTTCTTATTTTCAGCTTTGTATTGGTGTCCAGCAATGAAAAGGCTATTTCAGCAGCAATGCCATGTCCTTTTTTGCCCCATGCAAACAAATTGAAAGGCTGCGAAATCATAATAAATGCAACAAAAACGGATACTGTGAATTTCTTCATTAAATTGTATTTAGAGAGTTAAAAAAATTAATTCTTCGAGAGTTTCTGAATCAGCAACCTGTGGCCCTGATCATCAGATAATTCGACCAGATAAATTCCGGAAGGCAGTGAGCTGATATCAACCTGCCTGATGTTTTTCTGCATGATAACATACTTTCCGTCCGGGCCGGAAATATGCACATTTACAGGCACCGGAGATGTAATATTTACAAAGTTGCCGGCAGGGTTAGGGTAAATTGAAATGTAAGAAGCTGTATTAATGTTCGTAACGCCCACATTAGCGAGATCATATACATTTGATGTTGCCGCGCATCCATTGGTATCGGTTACCTTAACGGTATAGTTGCCGTTGGAATGTGCTAAAACTGTATCATGGGTTGCACCGGTTATAAGAGTGCCATTTTCATACCACTGGTAGCTTGAATAATAACTTGCCGTGTGAAATGTTTTCCCGTCAAATGTAACGGCGGGAACGGGCAACGGATTTACAGTGACTGTAGCTATATTTGTTGATTCAGTACAACCAGAGGGAACAGTGATTTCGCACAGATAGCTGCCACTCGTATGTACTATGTATCTTGAGCTTGTAGCACCTGTAATTCCTGATCCGCCTGATTTCCATTGATAGGAAAAGCCGGATCCGGAAGTAGCTCTGAGCGTAAGGCTGTCGCCGGAACATATTTTAAGCGGACCAGAGAATGTATCTGATACAGGAACAACTGTACTTACTGAAACTATGAAGACAGCAGATGTTGCTGAACAGCCGTATGAGTTGGTTACTTTAACAGTATAGTTCCCTGAAGCTGAAGCCGTAAAAGTATTATTTGTAGCCCCTGTAAGCGCGGTTGTAACAAGGAACCATTGGTATGTATTACCCGCAATCAATGGTGCTGAGAGCGTCACACTGTCGCCAGTGCAAAGGTTTAGCGGCCCGGAAGCTGAAACCGAAGCAGTTGGTAACGGATTTACAGTTACTGAAGCTGTTGTTGTACTACCACATCCGCCCGCTGGTGTTCCGGTAATTGTATACACTGTTGTTACAGAAGGCGAGGCAATAACAGTGGCTCCCGAAGTAGCGCTGAGCCCTGCTGCTGGTGTCCATTCATAGGTTCCTCCTGTACCTGCACCAGTGCCTGTAAATGTTATGCCGGTGCCACCGCTGCAAAATGAACCCGAAGATGGAGTAACGGATATTGTTCCTCCGGTAATGCAACCAGCCTGCAAATAGTAATCGTATGTTTGTCCGAAGCTTGCAGTGCATGGTGCACCGGTGGCCAATTCGCTGAGCATTACGCGCATGTGCAGGTTGACACCTGTTGTAATACCTGTTGCGGGTACAAGGAAGTTATAAGTTGCAGTTAATACCGAAGAAGGCATTGTCAGTATTGTGCCTGACAGTTCTGTAGTTTCGTATATTCCGTCATTATTCCAATCTACATACACACTGAGATATCCGGTATAGGTTGTGGTGTAGCGGGTGAAATTGATATGGACAATATTTCCGGGAGCAACATTTATACCCTGAGTGGCATACCTGTTAAAGTAAGTTGTGCTGCCGCAGGTGCCACCGGACAGGGCTATAGTAGAAACCACACTTGTTCCTGAAGCAGACATTGTGGTGAAATATTCTGCTGAGCATGTCGATGAATAGGCAGGTATACCTGTAACTGAACATTGTGCATTTGCCTGTGTAGAAATAATATTAAATGTCAGGAAAGTTAAAATAATCACTCTTAAGTTTTGAGAACAGAAGTTTTTCATAATCTTGTTTTTGAGAAGGAAGTATTTATCAGAAACAAAAGTAGAAGTAAGGTATTTCGCCATTATTAACAGAATGAAATGTAATCAATATTTCATTATTAATTGACATGGATTTAATCTTGCGGTAATTACTGCATCAACGCCGTATATGGCTGATTTTGGAATCCATTCAAGGCTTAAATTATTGATGTGAAATAGCTGTATTTAGTAAGAATTTGTCTTTTTGAAATCCAGGTGGTTTCATTAAGCATTTTGTTGTGGCGATTCATATATATTCAGTTCCCGGTAAGCTGGCAGTTTCTTATAGATTGAAAACGAGAACCAGTTAAAGAAAGCTGAGAACAATGTTATCAGAAAATTATTTTTACAAAAAAATGGAAATTTTAGGGGCCAGTAAGTTTCTTAACATTCATTTCATTTTCCAGTAACTTATAATTCAGGTGCAGGTAACAGAGGGGTAGTAATGAGGTAACATTTGATTCTGACATTTGCTCGATCAAAAATCACCGTATTATGTTCCCTCATTCCTTAAATTATTTCAGAAAAACATTTCAGTTTGTTTGTTTTGCAGCTATGCTTCAGTTAATGCTGAACAGCGCTGTAAAGGCCCAAACAGTTATTTATTATCAGAATTTCGGCACTGCCACGAGTACAACATTACCCGCAGGCTGGTCGGCATCAGGACCCGGAGCAGCGAACTGGACCCTTAATACATCCTCCGCATCAAGCGGATATACCTTGTCTTCAGGCACCACCGCATCAGGCACCGGTAATCTTGCTGACGGAGCAACATCATCTACCGCTCAACCTGATACGGTAACAGCTGGAGGCGGTATTATTAATACGGTGGGTTTCTCTTCAATAACAGTTCAGTATGCTGCAAGGGCTACTGCAACTTATACCCTGACCCCGACTTTTCAATGGAGCAGCGACAGTGTTACGTGGAATAATATTTCCTACACAAATACACCGGCAACTTCCACATGGACGATGATCAATTCAACGCCTATAGCATTGCCCTCCGGTGCTGCCGGTCAAAGTAATCTCAGGTTCAGATGGTATGTTACCCGGGTAGCGACTACAGGAAATTACCGGATAGATGACTTCAATGTAATGGGTACTGCCGCACCGACAAATTATTATTCAGCAGCAAGTGGTAACCTGGATAATGTGAGTACATGGGGAACAAACACAGATGGTTCAGGAACACACCCTTCTAACTTTACCAATAATCTGCAGCTTTTTAATATAGCAAACGGGAATTCCGGAGCATTGAGCGGCAACTGGACTGTTTCGGGTACAGGGTCAAAAATTATTGTCTATACTACTGATTTCACCGTGCCATCTACCCATACTGTTACCGCTGTCATAGATGTGAATGCCTCAAGGACATTGCATCTTTCCAATGGTACCTTGCCAACCCTGGGTATTCTGGACCCGGCCAGCACCGTGGAATTCCTGAATTTGACAGGCGTGGTTGTTCCCACAACTTCCAATTATGGTAATATCATTTTTAATAACAGTACCGTTAGTTTGCCGGGTGCAGTTTCTTCTTTGGTATATGCAGGCAATTTTACACTTACAGGCGGAGCAACATTTGTTGGTGCAAATACAAGTTTAGGTTACAGCCTGGTAACAACGGGCAGTGCCAATCAGACATTAAATGCAAATGGAGGAGCAATTACCTGCTGGAATTTTGATGCAGGATACACTAACGCCAAAGGATCAGGCACTGTTACCTTGAATTCAGGCAATACTACATTAAATGTAAATAATTCATTTGATCTTAATTTCAGCGGAGTAAGTAATCAATTCAGCGATGGAGGCAATACAATTAGTATAATTAATAATCTTGACTGTACGGGATCCTCTCCCTCCTATAATTTTACCGGCACAATCAATATGAATAGTACCGGTTCAGGCTCTGCAAATATCCGGGGTGGAGGTTCAAGTTCTCTGCCTTGTGTTGCCCAGGTTAATAATCTTACATTGAATAACACCATTCCGGTTCAGGTAAGAGGCATTTCCGGAGGAAGTACATTTACAATTAAAGGTAATCTTTCAGTTTTAAGCACAGCAACCAGCACATTGATTTTGAACGGGAATACTGTGGCCCTTGCAGGGAACTTTAATTACGGGCAAACAACTGATAATATAAATACCACCACCACAGGAAGTACCTTCCTGTTTAATGGTACCAGTGGGCAGACTTTTATTACAAGTGTAACCGGAGGTAACACAATCGCTAACATTACTCTTAATAACAGCGCAGGCCTGACATTAAGTTCACCTGTTAATATTTCGGGTACATTATTACTTACCAGCGGTATTGTATCAACAGGAAGTAACAACCTTAATATAACTGCAACGGGAGCAGTTAGTGGTGGAGGTACTTCATCTTATGTAAATGGTAACCTTAACAAATCTATGCCATCTGGCGGAACAACATCGAAGGTTTTTGAAGTAGGAGACGTAACGTATTCACCCATCCAGCTTACTTTCAGCAGCAGTATATCGAGTGGAAATATTACCGTTAAGTCAACTTCCGGTTCGCACCCTGCCATTTCTGGTTCCTATATTAATACATCCAATTTTGTGAACCGTTATTGGACCATTACCAGCTCAGGTGTTTCTCCTGCAACAATTAATGCAGCATTCAGTTACAGTACCGGAGATATAGCAGGTGGAGGAGGCAGTAACAGCGGCTATATCATTAGGCAGTATAGTGGTTCGGCGTGGTCAACTGTACCATCAGTTACCAATACTACATCTGGTAGTTCTCCGCTTCTTGCTTATCAGTCTGCATCAACAGGAATTACTGGATCGTCTTATTCAGGAGATTATATAGCAGGTGCACCAAATTGTTCACCTTCAGCCGGGACAGCCAATGCATCTGTAACATCGATATGCGGAACAGGAACATCCAGCTTAAGTCTTTCCGGGGTTACTTCCGGAACAGGGGTAACCTATCAGTGGCAGTCATCAGCCGATGGTATTACTTATGCACCTATCTCCGGTGCAACTACCTCTGCCTATACCACACCAACACTGAGCAGTACAACTTATTATTTAGTTTCAGTCGGGTGTATTCCCACCGGTACATCGGTGAACTCATCTGCCGTAACAGTATCAGTTAATCCGACACCATCATCAATATCCGGTGAGTCATCAATCTGTGTTGGGACTTCAGGCGCATTCACTGATGCCGGAAGCGGTACATGGAGCAGCAGTAACGGTAATGCAACAGTAGTCGGTAGCACTGGTATTGTTACCGGTATAACCGCCGGAGCAGTTAATATAACCTATACACTAAGTACAGGCTGTTATACAACTACGCCTGTTATAGTGCTTACATCACCTGCTACTATATCCGGCGCTTCAACATTATGTACAGGGCTTTCAACAATACTTACAGAAGCTACCGGGGCTGGAACCTGGTCCAGCAGCAGCTCTAATGCCAGTGTGACAAGCGGAACAGTTACCGGGATAACAACAGGTACAGCTACGATTTCATATACACTCTCTGATGGTTGCTATGCCACATTCCCGGTTACGGTAACCGGAACTCCATCGGCTATTTCAGGCCCTACCAATGCCTGCCTGGGAGAAACAACTACTTTAACGGACGCCGGTGGTGGTACCTGGAGCAGCAGCAACAGCAATGCAACTATAGGCTCATCTACCGGAATTATAACCGGGGCGTCCCTTGGTACATCAGTTATTACCTATACTATAGGTACTGGCTGTTATGTTGTTACCACTATTACCATAAACTCTTTGCCATTGTCTATTTCCGGTGTTACATCTTTGTGTACAGGTTATGCATCAACACTTACTGATGGAAGCGGATCGTGGAGTGCCGCTAACGGTAATGCAACTGTAGGATCAATAACCGGTATAGTTACAGGGATTAGTGCTGGTACTGATGTTATTACTTTTTCATCCTCTGCAACCGGATGTTATATCACATCCACCATGACTATTAATCAGTCGCCTGCCGCTATAACGGGTGCGTTGGCGGTTTGCCAGGGAGCTTCTACAACGCTTGGCGATTTGGGTGGTGGCGTATGGAGCAGCAGTGCAACCGGTGTAGCTGCTATAGGATCGGCTAGCGGAATAGTCAATGGATTAACACCTGGAACAACTACTATAACTTATACTACTTCAAGCTGCGGTTCTGTAACCGCAGTAGTAACTGTAAACCCTTTGCCTGCAACTCCGTCGGCTATAGGCGGCAGTACATTTGTGGTGTGTGCAGGGAATAATATCACACTGACCGAATCGGTATCTGGTGGTACCTGGAGCAGCAGTAATGCAGCTATGGGTTCAGTAAATACAAGTGGAGTGGTAACGGGTACAGGAGCCGGAACCCCAAATATCAGTTATACGATTTCTAATGGCTGTGGAGTGAATTACGTATTTGCACCAGTTACGGTTAATGCAGCCCCGGGTTCAATAACTGGTTCCTCAACTGTTTGTACCGGTACAACGACTACATTAACCGATGCAGGAAGCGGAACATGGGCCAGCAGCAACACCAACGCAGCTATTGGTTCGTCGACTGGTATTGTAAGCGGAATAACAGCAGGCACATCAGTTATTACCTATACCCTTGGAACAGGTTGCTTTATTTCGACAACCATTACAGTCAATAATTCGCCTTCATCTATTTCTGGTACAGCAACTTCATGCGTTGGAGCATCATCAACCCTTTCTGACGCAGGTGGAGGAACATGGTCAAGCAGCAATGCCAATGCTACGGTGGGTTCATCAACCGGTGTAGTAACGGGGGCGGCAGCAGGTCTGGCTACTATTACCTACACATTAGGCACTGGTTGCTATACTACCGATGTTTATACAATCAATGCGACATCTGCGGGTACAATTACTGGTCCGGCAACCATTTGTAATGGCGGAACTTCGACTTATAGTAATGTTGTGCCTTCAGGCACATGGTCGAGCAGCAATACAGCCGTGGCTACCATTAATCCGTCTACCGGAGTTGCAACCGGCATTTCTTTAGGATCTGTAAATATTTCCTATACGGTTTCCAGCAGTTGTGGTAGCTACACAACAGTTAATCCTGTATCTGTAATTGTTGCGCCTCTGGCTGTTAATATTACGCCTGCCTATATAAGTTTGTGCCCTACATGCCCTGCTCAGTTAATGACTGCAGTAGGCGATACGGTATATAGCTCAGTAACTTTTTCCAATACTGCCACTACATTCGCGGAGCCTAAAAACACGGCTGGAATCAGTAATATTACCGTGAGTGGTATTCCAACCGGAGCCACTATAACCAGCGTTTCCGTATTATATAATGTCAAAGCTTTATCAAGCGAATACCAGAGCGATAACATATATAACCTGGAAGCACCTAACGGAAACATAATCAACCTGGATAATCTGCATGGTTCAAGTGGCGGACATGGTTTTCCCAATGTGACAATCAGTTCTAACGGAACGGTTGCATTAGGCTCAGGAACCATTGTTACCGGTACCAACTATATAGCCAGCTTAGTGGCCAGTGCGCCTACCAGCGGCTCGTTTACATCTGCCAGTTACAAGGCAAATGCAACTACCTGGTCAAGTCTTTATTCCGTACCTAACGGTACCTGGACGTTTATTACAGACAATAATTACAATCCGGCAGAAGACACCTTAAAAAGCTGGTCTATAACTATTAATTATGCCTATCAGCCAACCGTAACCTGGGCTGCAACTACCGGACTATATACCAATTCAGGCGCTACCATTGCTTATACCGGTACATCAGCAGCATCTGTTTATGCTTTACCTGTATCAACCACCAGCTATGTGGCCACTGCTACTATAGGAGGTTGCTCCACTACGGGCACAGTTCCGGTAAGTGTGGGTTCTACGCTCTATGTTCCGTATATCAATGGCCCTGCCCAGGTGTGCATTGGATCAAACATTGCCATGACGGATTCAGTTGCCGGCGGTTCATGGAGCAGCAGTAATACTGCGACTGCAACGGTAGGTTCATCAACAGGTATAGTTACCGGTGTTGCTGCTGGTGCAGTGAATATTACTTATACATACACCTGCGGCAGTTGCTCAAATTATACAATTACAACAATTACCGTCAACCCGTTGCCTGCTGTGGCTGCAATTTCCGGTACAACTAACTTGTGTATTTCAGGTGTACCTGTCAGTACATTATCAGATGCCACTACAGCCGGTACCTTTACCTGGAGCAGCAGCAATGGAGCTGTAGCCACAGTTGGTTCGGCCTCAGGTACAGTAACTGCTGTTTCAGCCGGCAGCGCTGTTATCTCTTATAACTTTAATAACGGCACCTGCTCCAATACCGTAACTACCAGCATCACGGTTGGCAACACTCCAACACCGGTATCAGTTACCCCATCTCTTGCAAGTATTTGCCCTACAGGGCCGGCCCAGATGCTGGTAGCATCGGGAGGTAATGCGCCATTTACTTCTACCACTACAACCGGTACCATCAGTGTTCCCTGCAATGCAGCCACTACCGCATATCCCAATTCTTTAACAGTGAGTGGTATTCCTTCAGGCGCTGTAATTACAGGAATAAATGTAACGGTTAATTTTACTTCCAGTTATGTAGCAGACTATGTGATTAACCTTAAAGCGCCGGATGGCAATATTCTCAACCTTGCCGACCAGGATGCTCCAACCGGAGCCGGAAGTTACACGAATACTGTTTTCAGCTCTGCCGGTATTACGCCTCTGTCTTCAGCGGCTTCTCCCCGTACCGGAATTTTTGCAGCTGATAACATTAGTGGGGTGGGCGGAGGCGGATACGTATCCAATACTACAACATGGAGCAGTTTATATTCAACCCCGAACGGAACCTGGTATCTGGTTCCTTATAATGCCTATACCGGTAGCAGCACAAGTACTCTTACCGGATGGACCATAACGATATTTTATACTACTCAGGTACCGGTAACCTGGTCATCAGCAACCGGACTCTATACCAATTCAGGCGCTACTACTGCATATACTGCAGGAACCAATAATAATACAGTATATGCTGAGCCCGTAAGTACAACAACTTATACAGTTACTGCAACTAACAGTGCCTGTACAAGTACATCGGTTGTGAACGTGAATGTAGGTTCGCCTCTTTATGTACCTGTTATTTCAGGCCCGGCAAGCCTTTGTGCAGGCAATAATGCAACCTATACAGATTCAATGACAGCCGGAGTTTGGAGCAGCAGTAATGCATCTGTATTTACAGTGGGTTCATCATCTGGTGTAGTTACAGCGCTGAGTGCAGGTGTAGCCAATCTTAGTTATACCATTAACAGCGGATTATGTACAGGTACCGGAGTAATTCCGGTTACTGTAAATGCATTACCGGTTTTAGCTGCCATATCTGGACCTGCAAATGTATGTAACGGAACAACAATAACGTTAACTGATGCTACATCAGGAGGAACCTGGAGTTCAGGAACACCATCCGTTGCAACGATAGGCTCTGCTGGTATTGTTACTCCTGTCAGTGTTGGTACAACGATAATAACTTATTCTTATAATAACGGCACCTGCATTAATATTGTTACTACCACAGTCAATTCACTTAATTTCCCTGCAGCCGTTTCTGTATCTCCCGGATCTTCTACAATATGCGCTTCCGGCCCTGCATCTTTGCTGACAGCTTCCGGAGGATTGATCCCGGGCAGCGCTACTGCTTCTGTAACTCCTTCTGCTACCTTCTCCTACACTTCTCCTTATAATTCACCTGTCACAATCAGCAGTATACCGGCAGGTGCAACCATTACCGGTATTTCTTTAAATCTCAGTGCATCACAATTCAGCGGTGCCTATGCAAGTGATGCTTTATTAAATATTCAGTCGCCTAATGGGAACGTTCTGAACCTGACATTATCAGAGGGAGGCAGTAATGCCGCTGCCTGGTATAATACTACCTTCAGTTCAGCCAGTTCAACTTCATTGTCTTCGTCTTCTGCTCCGTTTGCCGGCACTTATATGGCTGATGGTAACATAGGTGTGGGATTAACAGCTTCAACAACCTCCCTTTGGACGGATTTATTTACAGCACCGTTTAATGGTACATGGAATCTCGTATGTAATGATATTTATACAGGCGGTCATTATGTATTGAACAACTGGTCAATTACCATAAATTATACCTCACCACCTGCGTATACATGGGCATCAACAACCGGACTATATGTCAATTCAGCGGCGACAACGGCTTATACGGGTACTTCATCAGCTACCGTTTATGCTGAGCCGGCTACAAGTACAACCTATACGGTTACAGCTGCAAATGGTACCTGTACCACAACCAATTCTGCTTTTGTAAGTGTTAATCCATTGCCTGCTTCTATAACAGGGCCTTCACAGGTGTGTATTGGCTCAACAATCGCTCTTACTGATGCCACAGGTAGCGGTACCTGGAGCAGCAGCGCTCCAACCGTTGGGAGCATTGATCCTATATCTGGTATTGTTACGGGTATTGCAACAGGTACCACTTCAATTTCCTATACTTTGCCTACGGGATGTTTTATTGCAACAACTATTTCCGTAAATCCTTTACCTTCAGCTATATCAGGCCCGGCATATGTCTGCATAGGTCAAACCACTGCTTTAACAGATTTAGGCGGAGGAACCTGGAGCACCAGTGATATAACCAAGGCTACAGTGGGTTCAGTAACCGGCGTAGTGACAGGTGTTGCTGCCGGTAATCCGGTAATTACCTATACACTTGCCACCGGGTGTACTGCAACTGTTCCCTTTACGGTCAACCCCCTTCCATCTGCAATTACCGGTATTGCCCAGGTTTGTGCCGGACTGAATACTACCTTAAGTGATCCATCCGGATCAGGTTCGTGGTCCAGCAGCAATACCGGTCTTGCAACAGTAGGTTCAGCTACCGGCATTGTAACAGGTTTATCCTCAGGTATTCCAAATATAATATTTGTATTAGCAGCAACAGGTTGCTCAATATCAACTCCGGTAACAGTAAATCCATTGCCGTCGGGTATCAGCGGCGCCCCTTCTGTGTGTGTGGGTTCAGTAACAACGTTAACTGATGCAGGTGGTGGTATCTGGAGCAGCAGTGATATTACAAAGGCAACTGCGGGCTCTGCAACCGGTATAATTACTGGTATAGCAGCAGGTAATCCGACAGTGACTTATACCTTACCAACCGGTTGTATGACAACCATTATTACTACTGTGAATCCCCTGCCTTCCTCAATATCCGGAACTGCAAATGTTTGTGTCGGATTAACATCTGCATTGACTGATGCGGGAGGTGGCACATGGAGCAGCAGCGATATTACCAAGGCGACAATTGGTTCAGCAACAGGAGTTGTTACAGGCGTAACGTCCGGTTCTATGTTAATTTCCTATACATTGCCAACCGGTTGTCTGATATCCACTCCGTTTACAGTTAATGCGCTCCCCTCAGGGATATCGGGTGCTACAAGTTTATGTGCCGGGTTTACCACTACTCTTACTGATGGCACTTCGGGCGGGTCATGGTCAAGCAGTTCGGTAGCTACCGCAACAATTGGGACCGGAACTGGATTGGTTACAGCTGTAGCAAGTGGTACAGCTACTATTTCATATACACTTTCTACCGGATGCAATAGTGTGGTTTCATTTACCGTTAATTCAATTCCACCTGCTATTTCAGGATCATCAGTAACCTGTACCGGTTCATCCAATACATTGACCGATGCAACAGGCGGCGGCACATGGACAAGCAGCAATCCGAGCTTAGCTAGTATTGGTTCCGGTTCAGGAGTTATCACCGGTTTATCAACCGGATCTGTTACTGTGACTTATACGGTTACCGGTGGCTGCTATATTACAAAGCCGGTTACTGTAAACAGTTCTCCTTCTCCTGTTACAGGTACATTTCATACCTGTGTCGGGCAAACAACTATTTTGTCAGATGCTTCAGGAGGTGGTACATGGAGCAGCAGTAACGGATCTTTAGCTACAGTGGGCACCACCGGCCTTGTTACTGGGGTTGCGGTGGGCACACCAATAATTACCTATAATGTTTCAACCGGGTGCTTTTCTACCGCTGTAGTCAGTATCAATTCATTGCCGGCAGTATATACTGTAACCGGTGGAGGTGGGTATTGTACAGGAGGAACAGGTTTTCATATTGGATTGATGGGGTCTGACGCGGGTGTAAACTATCAGTTGTATCTGAGCGGATCACCGGTGGGTGGCCCGGTGGCCGGAACAGGTGCTCCACTTGATTTTGGAATTATGACAGCAGGAGGGTCTTATACAGTTACCGGAACAAATACATCGACTTTATGCACAGGGAATATGGGGGGTAGCGTGGTTATTAGTGTGAGCGCTCCGCCTGCAATATATTCAGTTACCGGCGGAGGTAGTTTATGTGCCGGAGGGCCTGGTGTGGATGTCGCATTGATGTCATCCAATCCGGGTGTAAGTTACCAGCTTTACAATTATTCAACGCCGGTGGGCAGCCCGATGACCGGAACGGGAGCATATCTTGATTTCGGCCCCCAGACACTCAACGGGCCATATAATGTTATAGCTACAAATATTGCTAGCGGCTGCAGTAATACAATGACCAGTGTTATTTCTGTTACAGTTAATCCCCTGCCTGTTTCTTACCCGGTTACCGGAGGTGGCAGTTATTGTACAGGTGGCACTGGGGTTCATATTTACCTGACCAGTTCGGCTGCAGGCATTAACTACCAGTTGTTCAATGCCGGTACTCCAGCCGGTGGATATATTTCCGGAACCACTGCAGCACTTGACTTTGGCCTGCAGACCGCAACAGGGAATTATACGATCGTGGGTACTAACGCTGTAACAGGATGTAAAAATAATATGTCTGGCATCGCAACTGTTACTACAAACCCATTACCTGCAACATTCAGCATGACCGGAGGCGGGGGTTACTGTACAGGTGGTACCGGTGTTACTGTAGGTCTTGGTGGTTCAACATCAGGGTTTACCTATCAGTTATTTTGTTCAGGCGTGGCAGTCGGTTCTCCGGTTCTTGCTACAGGAACCGCCATTTCATTTGGCCTCCAGACACTGGGTGGATATTATACTGTTGCAGCGACAAACCCTGCCACAGGATGTACCAATACTATGACTGGCACTTCAACTGTAGTGGTTAATCCGCTGCCTGCAGCCTTTTCGGTTACAGGCGGAGGCTCTTATTGCTCCGGAGGAACAGGAGTAAGTATTGGTCTCAGCGCATCGCAATCCGGGGTAAATTACCAGTTATATAATGGTGTGGCAACAGTTGGTAGCAGTGTTCCGGGAACAGGTTCTGCAATCAGCTTCGGTTCAGGATTTACAACAGCCGGATCTTATACTGTTGTTGCTACCAACAGCAGTACCGGATGTTTCAATACCATGCCGGGGAGTGTGGCTGTCAGTATCAATCCTTTGCCAGGGTTGTTTACGGTTGGAAGTTCTGCCACAAGCTATTGCGCCGGTGGCTCGGGTGTACATATTACTTTAAACGGGTCTGTTTCAGGTATTGTTTATAATCTATACAACAGCGGATCATTGGTTGCCAGTACTCCGGGCACAGGGAGCGCTATTGATTTCGGTTCAGTTCTTGCAGGCGGGACCTATACAGTTGTGGCAGTTAATACGGTAACAATGTGCAGTTCTGCAATGACAGGAAGCGCTGTGATTACTGTAAGTGCATTACCTGCAACGTATATTGTTACCGGTGGTGGCAGTTATTGTAATGGATCTGCCGCACCTTCTGTTGGTCTTGGTGGTTCTGCATCAGGGATAAGTTATCAGTTATTTAAAGGTGGTATAATTTCAGGTGCGCCTGTTGCCGGAACCGGAAGTCCGATAAGTTTTGGCCCTCAGTCTGGTGCCGGATCTTATACTGTTGTAGCTACAAATACAGCCACAGGTTGTAACAATAATATGACCAGCAGCGCATTGGTAAGCATTTTGCCACTCCCGGTTGTTTATAATGTTACAGGAGGTGGTTCCTATTGCTCCGGTACGGCAGGCCCTCATGTCGGACTTAGCAGTTCAGATTTGGGTATCAGTTACCAGTTATACAATGGTACCATAACCGGTGCACCTGTTTCAGGCACCGGCGGGCCTCTTGATTTCGGTATTCAGAGCGCAGCAGGCAGCTATACTATAATAGCAACAAATACTTCAACATCGTGTACAAACTATATGTCAGGCAGTGCTATGGTTTCTGTAAATTCACTACCCTCGGTTTATTCTGTTTACGGTGGCGGGAATTATTGCTCAGGTGGAACAGGTGTGGATGTCGGTTTAAGCAACTCATCTGCCGGAATAAACTATCAGTTGTACCTGGGTTCTGCAGCAACCGGTAGTCCGGTAGCAGGCACTTTATCATCTGTTAGCTTCGGTCTTCAGACAACCGCCGGAACATATTATGTAGTGGCAACTAATCCGTCAACCGGTTGTACAGCTAATATGACAGGTAGCGCAGTAATTGCAATTAACCCTCTTCCTTCAGTATATACTCTAAACCCGGGAGGAAGTTATTGTGCAGGCGGTACGGGAGTGGATATAAGTTTGGCGGCTTCGAATACAGGTGTGAATTACCAGTTATACAGAGGTGGTTCACCTGTTACCGGCGCTTCTGTGAGTGGTACAGGATACGCTGTTGATTTCGGTTTACAAACGGCTGCTGGTATTTATACTGTAACAGGTACTAATTCAACTACAACATGTGCAGGATCAATGGCAGGCAGTGCAACAGTTAGTGTGAATCCGCTTCCTGTTCCTTATTTAGTAACAGGTGGTGGCAATTACTGCAGTGGAACAGGTGGGGTACATGTAGGCCTCAGTAGCAGCACTGGGGGTACAATATATCAGCTTTACTCTGGTATAGCCGCTACCGGTGCGCCAATTGCTGGTACCGGCAGTTCTCTTGATTTCGGCTTATTTACTCTGTCAGGTACTTATACAGTTGTAGCAACATCTCCTGGTACATCCTGTTTGAATAATATGACAGGAGCTGCTTCAATCACTGTTAATCCACTGCCTGCAACTCATTTATTGACAGGAGGTGGTAATTACTGCCCTGGCGGCACAGGTGTGCCTGTTGGATTAAATGGTTCCGCTTCAGGAATTTCTTACCAGTTATACGATGGTCCTGCAATGGCTGGTTCACCAATAATTGGAACAGGTGCACCACTGGATTTCGGGCTTCAAACAGTTACAGGCAGTTATTCTGTTGTCGCTACTGCAATCGCTACAGGTTGTTCAAGTCCGATGTCGGGTAGTGTTTCAGTAGGTATTAGTTCGCTGCCAGCGCTATATAGTGTTACAGGAGGTGGTAACTATTGTCCTTCTGGAACTGGGGTTTTAGTAGGATTAAGCGGTTCAGAGGCAGGGACAAATTATCAGTTGTATCATGGCGGTACTGCGGTTGGCTTACCGCTGTACGGGACTGGTGGGGCGTTGAATTTCGGAGTGTATCTTCCCACAGGAATCTATACAGTAATAGCTACAAATACAAGCACATTATGTGTCAGTAATATGAGTGGCAGCGCCAATATAGGAATAAGCCCGCTACCAGCAAGTCATACTGTAACAGGTGGAGGTAATTACTGTTCTGGAGGTATTGGTTTGCATATTGGTATCAATGCTTCAGATGCAGGAACAACTTACCAGCTCTATACCGGGGCAGTGCCAACAGGCGCTCCGATGGCAGGAACCGGATATCCGGTTGATTTCGGTCTTCATACTGCTTCGGGTGTCTATACTGTTGTTGCGACAAATACAGCCACCACATGTTCTGGTACCATGGCAGGTTCTGCTTACATTACAATTGAGCCCCTTCCTGCCTTATTTACTGTTCTTGGAGGCGGCAGTTATTGTGCCGGAAGTGCCGGTGTTGCTGTAAGTTTATCAGGTTCAGAATATGGTACCAGTTACCAGTTGTATAATGGACCGTCTGCTGCCGGTATCCCGGTTTCCGGAACCGGATCGGCTATCAGCTTTGGTATGCAGACAGCCGCGGGGTCTTACCTTGTAGTGGCCACATCTTCGACTTCATGCACCAGAACTATGACAGGTTATGTTAACGTAACAGTTAATCCGGTACCATCTGTGAATATAGTTACCGGAGGTGGAAACTTTTGTCCCGGTGGGTCAGGAGTACATGTATTCCTGAATGGTTCAACCACGGGTATCTCCTACCTTTTATATAACGGAGGTGTGCTTACCGGTACGGCATTGCCAGGTACAGGATACAATCTTGATTTTGGCTCCCAGTCAACACCCGGCACATACACGGTTACCGCTACTTATGCTTTAACAGGATGTACAACACCTATGACAGGCAGTGCCATAATCGGGGCCTACAGTTTACCAAATGTTTATACTGTAACAGGAGCAGGCACCAGTTATTGTTCTGGCAGTACAGGAATAGATATTACTTTAAGCGGATCAGAAACAGGCACATCTTACCAGTTGTTTAATGGCGGGGTATTATCTGGTGCACCCGCTGGCGGAACTGGTTCTGTACTTGATTTCGGACATATGGTTTTGGCGGGTTCGTATCACGTTGTGGCTACAAATACTACAACTACTTGCACAAACAATATGGCCGGAACTGCTACGGTGATTGTAAATCCTGCTCCTGTTGTATTTACAGTGACAGGCGGAGGAAGTTATTGTACAGGAGGTACAGGTGTACCTGTCGGCTTAAGCGGTTCGGTTATAGGAATTCAATACAAGTTGTATAACACTGCAGGATGGGTGGCTACAATAACAGGGACTGGCGGGCCGTTGAATTTCGGTTTACAGACTGTTGCAGGAAACTATACTATAACTGCTTTAAACAGCAGTACTAGCTGTACTGCTAATATGGCCGGAACCGCAACTGTATCAATTAACAGTCTGCCTTCATTATTTACCGTTACGGGTGGAGGTGTATATTGTTCAGGTGGATCAGGTGTTCCGGTAATTCTGAATGGCTCCACGCCAGGTATAAATTATGAATTGATGTTTGGAGGTGCTTTGGTTGACAGTATGCATGGAACCGGGGCTCCTGTTAATTTCGGTTTGCAGACTATAGGTGGTACTTATACTGTTCTTGCAATTAATAATACTACCTCATGCTCCCGGATTATGGCGGCTGATGCTGTTGTGGGAATAAATGCATTGCCTGTTGCTTTCCCTGTAACCGGTGGCGGCGGATATTGTATCGGAACTCCCGGTGTACATATCGGTATGAGTTATTCAGATTCTGGTGTGACATATCAGTTATTTAATGGCTCTATACCAGCAGGAACAGCTATGGCAGGTACAGGATCTTCAATTGATTTTGGCCTTCAGACTGCGGCAGGTACCTATAGTGTAAGAGGAACATCTGCTTCAACAGGATGTATTAATTTAATGTCCGGTTCTGAAACTGTGGTGATTAATTCATTGCCATCCATATATAGTGTTACCGGCGGGGGGAGTTATTGTGCCGGAGGAACAGGAGTTCATATCGGGTTAACCGGTTCGGTTTTTGGTACCAGTTACCAGTTGTTCAATGGGTTAACAAGTACCGGAATTCCAATTCCCGGCACAGGAAGCCCACTTGACTTTGGAATGCTGACTACTGCCGGAACTTATAAAGTGGTAGCTTCAAATGCAATTACCAGTTGTACAAGCAATATGGCTGACAGT
Source organism: uncultured Bacteroidota bacterium (assembly GCA_903835005.1). GTDB lineage: Bacteria > Bacteroidota > Bacteroidia > Chitinophagales > Chitinophagaceae > Nemorincola. The sequence goes on from CAILLK010000044.1 coordinate 98,803, forward strand.
GCTGTAATTATGATCAACCCAATTGTAATCCCTTCTGTGAGTATTACCAACAGTAGTTTGGGAGATTCAGTTTGTTCGGGCGAATATGTAACTTTTACAGCTAATGCGGTTAACGGAGGTATTGCTCCGGAGTATGCATGGAGTATTAACGGAATTACTGTCGGAACATACATGGATTACAGCTATATTCCGGTTAACGGGGATTTGATTTCTGTAGTTTTGACAGGCAGTGCAGTTTGCAGCGTTCCTTCTTCTACAGGAAGTTCTATGATTATGACTGTCGAGCCAACTGTTTTGCCTTCAGTAAGCGCATGGGCTGATCCGGGCAACACAATTTGCAAGAATACTTCAGTTACACTGAATGTTATTCCTTCTGGCGGAGGTTCAGCGCCAACATACTCATGGTACAAGAATGGTATTCCGGCAGGTACTTTCCCGGCTTATTCTTTTGTTCCTGCAAATGGAGACAATTTGTATTGTGTAATGAACAGTAACTATCATTGCAGATCAGGTAATCTTGTGCCAAGCAATCATGTTGTATTTACAGTAGATTCTGTACTTAATCCTACAGTATCTATAATAGCAAATCCAGATACAAATATCGGTGCGGGTCAGACGCTTCAGTTATCCGCGTTAGTAAGCAATGGCGGACCATTACCAACTTACCAGTGGCAATTAAACTCTATACCGGTAAGCGGGGCAACCAATGCTACTTTTATCAGAAACAACTTTGCAAATCTGGATATGGTGTCCTGCCAGGTTACTAGCAGCGGGGTGTGTTCTGGTTATAACGGATCGGCCTCTGTTACTATTCATGTAAGTAATGTAGGTGTGAAAACTATTGCATCATCATCATATGATCTGGTTATTATCCCGAATCCAAGTAACGGGCAGTTTACTTTAAAAGGCAATTTGGCCGGTAATATGGTATCTGGCTTATCAGATCATGCGGAACTGGAGATTACCAATATTATCGGACAGGTTATGTTCAGTAAATCAGTTAAAATTGATAATGGTTCAGTTAATGAGCAGATTGACCTTGGAGGCTTATGTGCTAATGGTATGTACCTGCTGACATTCAGGACCGAAACAATGAATCAGGTTTTTCATATTGTCATTGAACAATAGCACTTGTTCAGTGCCTGCAGCTTATTGATGAATAAGGGTATTTTGAGGGTAGAAAAGGTGGGTTGCATTTATTTGTAACTCACCTTTTTATTGGCACGGTTATCCGGATAAGCCGGATAAATATGGTTCCGTAACAATTTCTTTATATGCTCTTAATGCTAAGATATTTATATGGTAATATTTGTTTGCCAATTTTGCTGCCGTTATAAGGATCCTTTTTGCCTGCATGAATGACTTGAATTATGGAATGCAATGTTGGTCCTCCATTTCATATAACACTTGATTTAATTAAAAAAAAGTTCCAAATCTCTCGCTCATGAAACCCTCTATATTCAAGAATTACAGTTACTATTCCTGTTTTTTGATTTTGCTTTTCAGTCAGTTCGCTTTGAATAAAAGCCTGGCACAATGCTCTGCATTAAGTGGGCCGAGTTATTCCAATACCTGTTCAACTGATTATTTCACCGCCATAACGGCCTCTGGTACAGGGGTGATATCCAGTATATCCTATCCATATACCAGTTGTGTAAGTACTTATTTTAACTATTTCAGTACACAGGGCGCTAGTGCTTCATCCGGAACTTTAGTATCAGTGGTTGTAAACAGGTGCCTCTCTACTTACACGGCCTATACGTCTATTTGGGTCGACTGGAACAACGATAATATCTATCAGACCACAGAAGAAGTTTCCGGTCCGTATACCTACGTTGGTGGCGCTACCACGCACACATTTAGTTTTACCGTTCCATCAACAGGTGTAATCTATGGTACCCACCTCCATATGAGGGTGTACCTTGGTGAGGGAGGTACGGCTCCTTGTACCGCAACATATGGAGAAACTGCCGATTACTATTTTCAGGTAAATTGTTCCAGTTTCCCGACAATTGTTACTTCACCTTCTTCAGGTAGTTTCTGTGCAGGTAGCAGTGGTATATATTTAACCGCTTCGGGGGCCGGTACAGGTGGTACCTATACCTGGAGTCCTGCAGCCGGTTTATCAGCAACTACCGGCGGTTCAGTAACAGCAACACCAACTGTAACGACCATTTATACGGTTACCGGTACTACATCAGGTGGGTGCCCCGGTAACACCACTGTACCGGTAACAGTAAATCCATCACCAGCGGCCATTACCGGTTCAATGGGCGTGTGTGAAAGCGGCGGAACAACAACTTTAAGCGATGCTACTGCCGGAGGTACCTGGAGTACTTCAAGTTCCAATATTTCACTTGGAACATCCGGTATTGTAACAGGAGTTACATCCGGCACTGCTGTTGTTACCTATACTGCTGGCGGTTGCTATGTTACTGCTACAGTTACTGTAAATCCCGTGCCAGTTATTTCAGGCTCTCTTTCACTATGCTCAGGTTCAACAACTTCTTTAACTTCATCTATATCCGGTGTTACCTGGACAAGCAGTAATGCGTCAGTTGCAACAGTTGGTGTATCTACAGGTATTGTAACGGGCATAACTGCAGCATCCTGCAATATTACCTGTTTTACAACTTCCACAGGATGCTATGCGACTGCAACTATAACTGTAAATCCTAATCCGGCTGCGATCACAGGCGTGTTGTCGGTATGCCCGGGTGGTACAACTACTTTAAGCGATGCAACAACCGGCGGTACCTGGAGTACCTCCAGTTCCAACATTACAATCGGTTCAGTCAGTGGAACAGTAACAGGTGTTACTGCAGGTTCAGCTGCAGTAACCTATACCAGCGGCCTGGGATGTAACTCATTTGCTACAGTAACTGTCAACTCTTTGCCTGCATCTGTGTCTGGCTCATTAAACGTATGTATTGGCACCACCACAACTTTAACGGATGCCACGGGTGGCGGTACATGGAGCTGCAGTAATGCCAATATTTCTGTGGGTTCCGCCTCCGGAGTGGTAACAGGAGTAGCATTAGGTACCTCTGTAATAACTTACACAGCCAGCACAGGATGCTTTATAACGGCCGTTGAAACAGTTAATGCCTTTCCTTCTTCTATTAGTGGTACTCCAAATCTGTGCATAGGAATCGCCGCTACTTTTACCGATGCGACTACAGGTGGCGTGTGGAGTGCCAGTAATTCCAATGTAATCACAGGTTCATCGAGCGGTATTATTACGGGTGTATCTTCAGGTACTTCTGTTATCACCTATACCACAGGCAGTGGTTGCTATGTTACATATCCTGTAACTATCAATCCGGTGCCTGCTTCCATCAGCGGACTTCCCGAGATATGTGTCGGGTCAACATCTTTTTTATTTGAGACTACCAGTGGTGGCTACTGGAGCAGCAGCAATGGTAACGTAACCATCGGATCCACTTCTGGATTTATTACTGGTGTTTCAGCCGGCTCATCTGTATTGTCTTATACATTAGGAACAGGATGCTATTCGGTTTTCATGATAACAGCAGATCCGCTTCCGGCAAGTATTTCAGGCCCGCTAAATGTTTGCGTCGGACAAACGGTAACTCTAATTGACGGGACCTCTGGCGGAACATGGTCAATCAGTAATTCAAATGCAACGTTTGGTTCCTCATCTGGTATCGTATCAGGTGTAACAACGGGTACTTCAATAGTTACCTATACTCTGAGTACAGGGTGCTCAATTACGGCTGTTGTTACAATTAACGGATTACCTGCATCAATTTCCGGAGCCGCATCTGTTTGCGTTGGTTCTTCAACTTTATTTTCAGATATAAGTACTGGTGGCACATGGTCTGTCAGCAACTCAAATGCTACAATCGGATCTTCTTCTGGAAATGTTACAGGCATATCATCAGGTACATCAGTTATTACCTATACATTATCTACCGGCTGCTATATAACTTCAATAATTACAGTTAACCCCTTGCCATTAGTCATTTCTGGAACTCTGCAGGTTTGTCCGGGGGCAACTACAACACTAACCGACGCCTCAGGTGGCGGATTATGGAGTAGCAGTAACACGAATGCAACTATCGGTTCTGGCAGCGGAATAGCTGCAGGCGTTACTGCCGGTACAACAATTATAACCTATATCATTCCAACAGGCTGTTTAATAACCGCTGTGTTAACTATTAATCCGGTACCAGCATCGATTTCCGGACCATCGCAGGTATGCATCGGCTCAGGCATATCCCTTACTGACGCTTCTGGCGGTGGAATTTGGAGCATCAGTAATACAAATGCCTCCATCGGTTCTTTAACCGGTATAGTTACCGGAGCCGCTGCAGGTACTTCAGTAATTACTTATACATTGCCTACAGGATGCTATATTACAGCCTTGGTGTCTGTAAACCCATTGCCTTCTGTAATTTTCGGCACAATGAATGTTTGTGTGGGTTCTGCTGATTTGTTAGGTGATATCACATCCGGTGGAACATGGAGCATTAGTAATTCGCATGCTTCTATTGGAAGCGGCACAGGATTAGTTACCGGTATTACTTCAGGAAGTGCTGTTGTAACCTATACTTCCTCAGTGGGTTGTATTGCTACTGCTTCCTTTACTGTCAATTCATTACCTGCACTGATGTCGGGTACATTAAATGTATGTACCGGCCTTACAACAGTTGTAACGGACGCGACCGGAGGAGGTACATGGTCGGTAAGTAATACTAATGCATCAATCGGATCCACCTCGGGCTTAGTAACAGGAAACACTGCAGGCACATCCATAATTACCTACACACTTGCTACAGGATGCTTTAATACCGCTGTGCTTACTATAAATCCTTTGCCGGCAACTATTACCGGTCCGTTACAGGTGTGTGTAGATGGAACAATAAATCTTTATGATGCAACATCCGGCGGAATATGGAGCAGTAGTAATACGAATGCAGCAACAGGAAGCTTGTCTGGTATTATTTCCGGAGTTTCAAGCGGAATAACTGTTATTACCTATGCATTGTCAACAGGATGCATTGCCGATGTTACTATTACTGTTAATCCGTTACCATCTTTAATTTCTGGCATTATGGATGTCTGTCCGGGCTTAACTGTTACACTTTCTGACGGGTTTCCAGGCGGAGACTGGACCAGCAGCAATTCGAACGCCGCTATTGGTTCAGTTTCAGGCATAGTAACCGGAGTATCATCCGGAACTGCTGTAATTACGTATACACTGCCTACGGGTTGTTATAGTACATCTGCTTTTACTGTAAATTTGGCTCCGGACCCTATTTCAGGCGTTACTGTTGTTTGCGTGGGTTCAACTTCCGGGCTTACCGACGGGGTTTCGGGTGGAACATGGACCATAAGCAATTCAAATGCGGATATAGACCCGTTTTCCGGTATTGTTTCCGGAATTACTTCGGGCACAGCTTCAGTTACTTATAGTCTTTCTGATGGATGTCTTTCTACAACTGAAATTACTATTGATGCATTGCCATCTCCGATTTCAGGTGGGCCTGATGTCTGTATTGGTTCTTCTCTGCCTTTAACCGACCCGGGAGGCGGACTCTGGAGCAGCAGTAATACCAATGTTACGGTTGGCTCTATATCTGGAATAATTACAGGAGCTGCGCTTGGCACTTCTGTTGTAACCTATACTGTAGGTACCGGATGCACAGTAACCGAAACGATAACTGTTCATCCGCTTCCATTACCGGTTTCGGGTCCCGGGGCTTTTTGCACAGGATCTGTTGTGACACTTTCTGATCCATCACCAGGAGGTGTCTGGAGCAGCGGAAGCACAAATATTTCTGTGGGTACTTTCTCTGGTTTGATAAATGGTTTGTCTGCCGGAATCTCAACTGTAACTTATACAATAAGTACAGGGTGTTATGTTACTTTTCCGGTTATTGTCAATCCGGTACCTTCTGCCATCTCCGGGTCTTCTTCAGTTTGCCCGGGTGCCACAATCACGCTTGCTGATGTGACAAGTGGTGGCAGTTGGAGTTCCAGCAACGGAAATGTTACTATCGGTACTTCATCTGGCATATTGACCGGATTGGCATCGGGTACATCTGTTGAAACTTATTTATTAACTACAGGATGTTACGTAACGAAATCAATTACTGTCAACCCTTTGCCTGCTGTAATATCCGGAGCAAATTATGTTTGTGCCGGTTCAACCGCTATACTTTCTGATGCTGGTGGGGGGGTGTGGACAAGCAGTAATCCACTTGTGGCTTCTGTGGGTTCATCCTCCGGGCTTGTTGCTGGTGTATCAGCAGGCACTGTAATTATTACTTATACATTGCCAACCGGATGCATGACAATACATAATATGACGGTCAACCCTTTGCCTTCCCCGGTTTCAGGTTCCACTTCTGTATGTCTTGGTGTTTCCTCCCCACTAACGGATGCGGGTGGAGGTACATGGACCAGCAGTCTTCCTGGTGTGGCTTCCATCGGTTCACTTACAGGAATGGTTTACGGATCTTCTATAGGGGCCTCAGTTATTACCTATACAATCAGTACCGGTTGTTATGTTACCACCACAGTTAATATTATCTCATTGCCACCTGCAATAACGGGCGCAAATTCAGTCTGCCAGGGCTCAACTGCAGCTTTTACGGATGCAGGAGGTGGTGTATGGTCTGCCAGTAATGCCAATATATCCGTTGGTACATCAACCGGTATCGTTACCGGTATAACAGCCGGTACATCAATAGTTACTTACACATTGGGAACGGGTTGCAGTGTTACCCATCCAATAACCGTAAACCCTTCTCCGGGTACTATTTCGGGTATTACCGGTTTATGTATTGGCTCAACTGCAACTTTAAGTGATGGCATAAGCGGTGGATCATGGAGCAGCAGCAATCCACTGATTGTGTCAGTTGGTAGTTCTTCAGGGTTTATTACGGGGTTGTCTGTTGGCACTTCGATAATCAGCTATTCTCTGGGAATAGGATGTGATGCAGTTGTAGCGGTAACCGTTAATTCATTCCCTGCAGCCATTTCAGGCCCATCAGCCATTTGCCAGGGTTCAGGTATGACGTATACGGATCCGGGGAGTGGTGTTTGGACCAGCTCAAATATTTCATTGGCAACTATTGGTTCCGCAACTGGTATACTTACTGGTCTTCTGCCAGGTAATGATACAATAACCTATACCTCAGGCAGTGGCTGTACAGTGAAAAAATCCGTTACCATAAATCCGTTGCCTGCATCGATTTCCGGTACTGGTACAATATGTATAGGTTCTTCCTCACCTTTTACTAACAGCTCTCCCGGAGGGACATGGTCCGTCAGTAATCCGGTTATCGCCAGTATAGGCTCCGCTTCAGGTATTGTTAATGGTCTTAATGCAGGCACCCTGAATATCAGTTACACCCTAAGTACAGGTTGTTCAATAAATAAACCTGTTACTATTTCACCACTTCCACCAACTATTACCGGAACATTTATATTTTGTCAGGGTGTCACAAGTATTTTAAGTGATGCAGTAACCGGTGGTACCTGGACAAGCAGCAATGCTGCTGTGGCTGCTGCAGGCTCAGGTTCCGGTTCAGTTACCGGTGTTTCGGCCGGCAGTGCACTGATTACCTATACTATAGGAACCGGCTGCCTCAGGACTGTTTCCGTTACCGTTAACCCATTACCAGCAGCTGTCTCGGGCAATTTTGGTATTTGCATAGGTTCTGCATCACTACTCACCGACAGTTCGCCCGGTGGCACCTGGAGCAGCAGCAATTCTACTTTAGCTCCCATAGGTTCAGCTTCAGGATTGGTAAATGGTATAACTTTAGGTACTGCCAACATTACCTATACAATTCCCTCTGGTTGTTTTATCACTCAACAGATTACAATAGATCCGTTACCTACCGCAATATCAGGCAGTACAACGGTATGTATGGGTGCCTCTTCATCTTTAAGTGATGCGATAACCGGCGGTACATGGACAAGCGCAAACCCTTCAGTTGCTGCAGCGGGTTCTTCTTCGGGCTATATAACAGGTATTGCTGTCGGGTCTGTTGTTATAACATATACGCTGTCTGTTGGCTGTTTTGCAACCGTTTCTTTTACAGTAAAGCCTTCTCCTTCGCCTGTTATGGGGGCAACTTCTGTATGTGCCGGTTCAGCCATTACACTTACAGATATAACGGCAGGAGGGGTTTGGAGCAGCGGCAGTCCGTCCATTGCAACTGTTGGATCTTCTTCCGGTATTGTAAATGGTATGTCTTCAGGAACAGCTATAGTCTCCTATACAAGTACCACTACAGGCTGCAGTGCGGTTTTACCTATAATAGTTAATCCAATTAACCCGGTCACCGGTCCTGCAACTGTTTGTGCGGGTTCTACTGCTGTTATGACTGATTCTGTTCCGGGTGGTATATGGAGCAGCAGCAATCCTGCCATTGGTTCTGTTAATTCTGCAGGGGTCGTCACAGGTTTGACTCCGGGTAGCACTACCATTGTGTACGTTTTGCCAACGGGTTGTTCAGCCACATATCCGGTTACTGTAAATGCCATCCCACCTGTTATTACAGGTGCCAGTCATCTTTGTGTTGGGCAGAATATTACATTGAGCGATGCCCTGCCTGGTGGTGTATGGATCAGCAGCAACCCATCTGTTGGTTCTGTCGATCCTTATTCGGGTATGTTGGAGGGTGTCAGTGCAGGTGTGGTTACTCTTAGTTATACTTTCCTCGGATGTCCCAGAACATTTACTGTTACGGTCAATGCCTTGCCTGGTGCAATCTCCGGTTCTTTAAGTATATGCCAGGGAACCTCAACTACCTTGAGTAATTCAGGCACTGGCGGTATATGGACCAGCAGCAACCCTTCAATTGCCGGCATTGGTTCAGCCACCGGAGTAGCAAATGCACTGCTTGCCGGAACCTCATCAATAACCTATACACTAAGTACCGGTTGTACTGTAAATACTGTTTTAACTGTGATGGCCCTTCCTGCTGCTGTCGGAGGCCCGGTTAATTTGTGTATGGGCTCAATAATTGCTCTTACTGATGCGACTCCGTCAGGATTATGGTCGAGCAGTAATGTTTCGGTAGCGCCTGTAGGTGCATTTACCGGTACTGTTATCGGATTGGCTGCAGGAGTGGCTGCAATAACTTATACTATACCGACAGGTTGCATAATTACTCAAAATGTAACTGTTAATACGCTGCCTTTATCAATTACAGGCATATCACAATTATGTGTTGGCACTAACTCAGTGTTAGCTGACGCTACTCCGGGAGGTATATGGAGCAGTTACCTGCCGGGAGTGGCAGCTGTTGGTTCTTCCACTGGTATAGTTACAGGCTATTCATCAGGGACTGATACTATCTATTACCTGATTCCGGCTACCGGCTGTTACACTTCAGCGGTCATCACAATTAACCCGCTGCCTTCCGCTATTCTTGGTGCATCAAATCTTTGCACAGGGTTTACAACTACTTTTACAGATTCATCACCATCCGGCACCTGGAGCACAAGTGATTCCGGTATTGCAACAATTGGTTCCGGGTCCGGAATAATAACTGGGATTTCCGCAGGTACAGTTACAATATCATATACACTGGCTGGCGGCTGTATTGCTGCCAGGCTGCTAACTGTATATCCTGTACCATCAGTAATTTCCGGTTCTGCGCAGGTTTGCCTCGATGGTACTTCATCCCTGTATGATTCTGTTACTGGTGGCCATTGGTATAGTGCATCAACCTCAATAGCAACTATTGATTCAATTTCCGGAACCGTAACCGGGGTCTCAACCGGGACTGATATTATTTCTTATTCATTCAACGCAGCATGCAGTACCTCAATCACAATTACAGTGAATCCATTACCCTATATCTACAACCTTACAGGCGGAGGTAATTATTGCGCCGGTGGTTCCGGAGTGCATGTTGGTTTAAGTGGGTCATCAGTTGGCGTTGATTATATGCTCTACCGGGGTATTACCGCAACCGGATCTTTCCCCGGAACCGGTACTGCTATGGATTTTGGCCTGCAAACAATTGTAGGTATGTATTCAGTTATTGCGACAACAACCGCAACCGGTTGCAGTAACAATATGGCGGGATCAGCTATGATTAATACTACGCCCCTCGTTATACCAGCAATTACTTTTAGTGCATATCCGGCAGATACTGTGTGTTCCGGAACTACTGTTACTTATAGTCCCTTACCTGTTAACGGAGGCACCTCCCCGGCTTATCAATGGAGTGTGAATGGTACAAGTGTAGCTACCACCAGCAGTTATACATATATTCCTGCCAATGGAGATGTAGTGATGGCTGCACTGACCAGCAATGCCAGTTGTGCACTTCCTTTAACAGCCAGTTATTCCGTTACTGCTGTCGTTAATCCTTTCGGCACTCCATCGGTTAACCTTTTGGCAAGTCCGGGCGCTACCGTGTGTAGAGGAAGTCTGGTAACATTGAGTCCTGTACCTCATTTGGGCGGATCTTCACCTGTCTTTTCCTGGATAATTAATGGTGTTAATATGGGTAGCAGCAGTTCCTATTCATATGTGCCCGTCAATGACGACCATGCATATTGCATCATGGAAAGTAATTACCTCTGCCGGCTTAATAATCTGGATACAAGTGCAATTATGATACTAACTACCGATACTCCTGTGGTGCCACAGGTTAGCATCAGCGCCAGTCCTTCTGCCCTTATCAGCTCAGGTCAGCATATTACACTTACTGCTTCCGTAATTAACGGTGGTTTTTCACCAACATACCAGTGGGTGGTAAACAGCATTCCTGTGTCGGGCGCCACCAATTCATCGTATTCCAGAGATTCATTTGCTGCTCCTTTTGATTCTGTAACTTGCCTGGTTACCAATCATGATCTCTGCAATTCCACTGGTTTTCAATGGATCTTCATAAATGTTGCTCCTGCTGAAGTTAATATTATGCCGTCTCTGACTGATTTGGCAGTACTTCCGAACCCGAGTTCAGGAGATTTCATTCTTAAAGGTTCTGTAGGTACAAAGGCAGATGCAACTGTATCTATTGTTATAACAGATCTTCCGGGAAGGGAAATATTTAAACATATTGTAAAGGCTCAAAATGGCTTGATAAATGAGCGGATTGAGCTTGGTCCGGATAACTATAGCGGATTTTATCTGATGAAAGTAAACACATCTGGCGATCAGAAGGTATTTCATCTGGTAATAGAAAAATAGCAGTTCAAATAACCAGTTCCACAGAATGCATGAAGCATTGTTTTAGGATTGTCTTTGTTATGGGTATTTAATTTGGAGTAAATTTTCTTATCAGATGTTTAATCGATTTTTATGAAAAAAGTATTTTTGTTTGCAGCCTCTTTATTTATTTGCTTTGGCGCAGAGGCCGGGAATAAAATAAAGTATTATTTTAATCAGCCTGTTGATACCAGTGTTGCTACTTTTGAAAAGGCAATTTATCTCAATACCTGCAGCGCCGACACCCTGGCAGCTTACTTGAAACGGGCTAAATATTCGCTGGACATTTGCATATATGATTTTGAGAAAACCTATAGTTATAACATCAGCACAGTAGATACCACTTTTGCACCTGAGGTAGCAGCCGCTATTAACAGTGCTTATGCCAGAGGCGTGAAGGTGCGGATCATCTATGAAGCCAGCAATGCCAATACAGGTCTTAGCCTGCTTGATTCTGGAATACATACACTGGGTAGTCCGCAGGGGCATAATTATACCATTATGCACAATAAATTTGTTGTCATAGATGCTGCATCACCAGATAATAATGACCCGGTAGTATGGACAGGATGCATGAATTGGTACTACGAACAGTTTAACTGGGATTTCAATAATATTGTTGTTTTGCAGGACTCAGCCCTGGCATCAGCCTACACCGCTGAGTTCAATATGATGTGGGGTGATACCGGTATTAATCCTAACCTTACTGCATCTAAGTTCGGACAGTTTAAAACCGATCTTGGCCTGCATAATTTCACTATAGATGGTAACCATATTGAGCTTTATTTCAGCCCGTCAGACCATACTGATACACATATACAATCTACTATTGAGACAGCCAATACTGACCTGTATTTCGGTATGTATGATTTTACAGAAGTAACAGATGCCAATGATATCATTATCAGATCAGATAGTGGTGTATATGTTGCTGGAATAGGCGACAGCTATACCGTAGGCTATTATCCGGCTATCTTAAATACGCTTGGCTCAAAATTTAAAATTTATAACGGCACAGATACCACCCTCTATCATAATAAATTTATGATAGTGGATCCATCTGATACTTGTTCTGATCCAATAGTCCTGACCGGATCACACAACTGGACAACCAGCGCCAATACAAAGAATGACGAGAACACGCTGATAATTCATAATGACACGGCTGCCAATTTATACCTTCAGTACTTTAAAGCTACCTTTAATTCTCTGGGAGGTACCTTAACTCCCCAAAAAGGATGTAGAACCTCTGACAGCAATACCAGTGTAAAAACAATTTATGAAAATGACTTTAGTGCCCGTATTTATCCCAGCCCGTCAACAGGCAATATCACCATCTCGTGTCAGTTGCCTTCTGCCTGTAATGTCAGTTTTGAAATTGTAAACGAGTTGGGTCAAACCGTAAAAACAATAGGCGATCATTATGTTCAGCAGCCGGGGAAATATTCAGTTACTTCTTTCATAGATATGCCAGGTGTTTATGTGGCTAAAATCACCGCAGGAAATAATGTAATTTATAAGCGGTTTATTATTGCCCGTATGTAATTTTTGGGCTTTACAAATCCATAACTATTTAATAATATATTCAGTCCCGATTCTTGAGCTGTCGGTTCTATCTTTGTAAAAAAAATCATATGATTTCAACATTACGTTTATCATCAGCATTGCTGCTGTTGTCATTATTATTAGCAGGAAATGAATCAGAAGCCCAGTTGCCTTCTCCTCCACCCAGCCATATTGTTGTGGTTATTGAAGAGAATTACTCCTATTCACAAATAATTGGTTCAGGGCCATCGGTATATGCGCCTTATATTAATGATTTGTGCGCCACTCCCTATAGCGCTGTGTTTACCAACTCCTGGGCGATAGAACATCCAAGTGAGCCTAATTACCTGGATTTGTACTCAGGGCAAAATCAGGGAACAACCGGTTCTGATGGTTATCCGGCTGGCGTGCCTTTTACAACTCCTAATCTGGGAGCACAGCTTTTGGCGGCAGGTAAAACTTTTGAAACTTATTCCGAAGATATGCCCAGCCCGGGATATGATGGTTCAAATATTGGTCTTTACTGGCGCAAACATAATCCGTGCCAGAACTGGGTAGTGGCAACTGGTACTCCCGGAACCAATCAGTACGGCCCTTCCATTAATCTGCCATATGTGGGTTATTTTCCTGTTTCTACAAATTATGCCTCATTGCCTACTGTATCCTTCCTGGTACCAAACTCGGTAAACGATATGCATGATGGTAGCTATCCAAGTAATATTCCACCCGGCGACAACTGGTTTCATACCCATGTGGATACCCTGTTGAACTGGGCATTGGCCAACAATACCCTCGTTATACTCACTTTTGATGAAGGCGATGTTTCATTGACCAACCAGATACCCACTATTTTCTACGGGCCGATGGTAAAGGGCGGGACTTACAGCGAACTCATCAATCACTATAATGTATTGCGTACTATTGAGAATTTATATGGGTTATCTTATATCGGCAATGCGGCTTCATCTACTACTATTACAGATTGCTGGCGGGCATCGGGCACTGGTCCCTGGTTGGGAATTAGCAACAATCCCGCTGATGTATCATTTACCGCGTATCCTAATCCTGCTTCGGGGCAGGTTACATTTGCATGTGATGGCAATAGGAATACCACAACTTCAATAACGGTTACTGATGCTCTTGGCCGTATGGCTGGTCAGTATGAAATGACTGGTAATTTACTTAAAATAAATACCGGTAACTATGCTCCTGGCCTGTATATTTTCAAGGCAATAAGTGACGACAACAGCATAGTGAAAGAAGGAAAATTTATAATAGCGCAAAATTAATTTGGAAATAATACCTGCATAAATAAACAGGTGGCTTATCTGCCTGTTTTTTTATGCCCATAAATGAAGACTGACCATAGTGATTAATTAACCTGACAGATCAGAGAAAATGAAGAATTCAGTTGCCATATTGTTGTTGTTTTTATCCCTGGTTGGGAATGATGTGTTTGCCACAAATAAAATATACCAGCGGTCATCAAATAAGCCTCTTGTTTTTACTGAAAATAAAGGGCAGGTTAAAGATCAGTCGGGCAAGGTCAGGACTGATATTCAATACAGGTTGAATGCCGGAAAAGGATTGAATGTATTTATTGGCAGAGGCTGTCTTCATTATCAGTTTTCTGAAAAACCCGGTCGGGATCCAGACCATGTGGTAAAGGCAAAAGGCAGGAAATCAAAAAAAGAAAATGAATTCAGCCAATACCGGCAATCCTTTAAAATGTACCGGCTGGATGTACGTCTTGAAAATGCTTCTCCCTCTGCTTCAATTGTCTGCAGTGGGCGCCAGGATTTTACTGAAAGGTATGTTTGTGGAAAAAGGGAGATTATTGCCAATAGCTATAACAGGATTGTATATAAGGATATTTACCCGAATATTGACTGGGTTTTGTATATAAAAGATAACCTTTTGGAATATGATTTTATTGTTCACCCCGGCGGCAGGGTGCAGGATATAAAATTGAACTATGAAGGTGCAAACGGAATAAATGAGGATAATAATTCGGTTACAGCCTGTACTCCCATGGGCAATATTACTGAAGGAAATCTGAATTGTTACCGGCTTGAGGATGGTCGGAAAATTGCTTCGGCGTATGAAAAAACCGGGAATTCTATAAGTTTTCTTGCCGCATCCTTTAAGGGTACCCTTGTTATAGACCCTACACTTGACTGGAGCAGTTATTTTGGTGGCAGTGATGAGCACGCCACGTGCCTGGCTTATGGCGATTCGGGCTGCGTGTATATGGCAGGCTATACTACCAGCGTTTCGAACATAGCTACCAGCGGCGCTTATGCTGCAACATTTGGTGGTCAGGATGATATTTTTCTGGCTAAAACAGACAGTACCGGAGTTCTCCGCTGGGCTACTTATTATGGTGGCTCAGGCATAGATGAAGCATATGGTATGGTTTATGACGGGTCAGGAAATATCTACCTGAGCGGTATAACTACAAGCAGCAGTGGAATAGCCACACCGGGTACTCATCAGGCCGCTTTTGGCGGTGGGGTAGGGGATGCCTTCCTGGCCAGATTCAGTTCTTCCGGATCAATGATCTGGGGTACCTATTACGGTGGCAGCGGGTCCGATATTTCCACCGCTTTATGCAAAGATAAACAGGGCCATATCTATATCACCGGCCATACTTACAGCACAGACAGTATAGCTACCCCGGGCGCTTTTGAAACCTCATCGGGAGATACTGTAAACTCCAGCGGATTTATTGCTGAATTCAATGACAGCGGAGCTTTGTTATATGCTACTTATTATGGCGGCGATGATGATGTGGAACCCCTGGGAATCTGCAGCGATGATTCGGGAAATGTTTATATAGCCGGAACAACCGCTAGCCTTACCGGCATCTCCACTCCCGGTGCTTTTCAGATGAACTTTCAGACGGTAGCTGATGATGATGGGTTTATAGCCCGGTTCAACAGTCATGGTATGAGGCAATGGGGCACCTATTTCGGTGCTTACGGTTCCAATCAGCTAAAGGCAATTATCTGTGACGGCGCAGGGAATATTTATCTCACCGGCGGAACTTATTGCACTGATAGTACTGCAACTTCCGGAGCATATAAAAGCACACTTACCGGTACCGCCAATGCCTACCTTACCAAATTCAACAGTTCAGGAGCGATAGTATGGGGCACTTACTTTGGCGACTCATCAGATGCCGGCAATGCGTTGGCTATGGACGGTGCCGGTAATATATATATTACCGGTGCTACCCTTAGCGCCAGCGGTATTGCCACACCGGGTGCATGGCAGTCGGCATTAGCCGGAGAACAGGATGCATTCGTTGCCGCTTTCAGTAATTCAGGGTCGCTGGAATGGGCTACTTATTTTGGTGGCGCTGCTTATGATGAGGCTTTTGCAGCCGCCTGCGACGACAATGGTTATGTCTATATCGCGGGAATTACCCAAAGTACATCTGGCCTTACATCACCCGGCGCTTTCGATTCTGTATACAGGGCAACAACATTTGGTGATGATGTATTTCTAGCCAGGTTCGGGCCGGCAAGGACAATCCATACGGCTGTTCCGGAAATACCTGTGAATAGGCCCGTCATCACCATTTATCCGGATCCGGCATCTGATTATCTTCATATTGCCATTTCAGGTCTGCCCCAATTACCAAGGCAGGTAACGGTCTATGATATGTCTGGCAGGCAGCAGAACAGTTATATTTATCCAGCTACCGCAGATAGTGGAGCCATTAACATTGCAAAATATCCAGCCGGATCATATGTTATAGAACTGATATGCGGGGAAAGTATTTGCCGCCAAAAGTTTACAGTAACCAGGTAAACCTAAATGATTAATAATTTACCGGATCTTTTTTGCCGAATAGGTAATAGACTGTCAGGCGGTAAGCGGCATCTGTGCCTTTAACTCCGCTTCCCTTATCAGTGCCACTAAGCCCATAGTCATTGGCGGGCAGATTACACTGATAGGTATTTACATAAATATTAGGCATAAGGTGCAGGTTTGGGAACGGCGTATAATCAAAGCCGAATAGGAAAAGTTGTTCTTTTGTGGTAGGATCATAATTGGCATTAAAAGGTGCATATGCTATGATCCTCGGATTGCCGGTAATTTCACCTATATTATTACCGGGATTATAATTGTCGTAACGGGCAAAAAAGCCCCATTTATCTTTATAAAGCCGGCCGCGCACATACAAAGAAACCGCAGTTGCTTTGGTTGAAAGGTAATAAGTCCTGGCGGTTAGGGTTGAAGCCTCAATATCGCCCATCAGTGTTGTGGTAAATGCCTCCACACCCGCCGTGAATTTTGGTACAGACCAGGCAATTAATACCTTAGTCATCCTCCTGTCGTGATGGAAATGCCCGGTCAAAGTATCTACATTGCTCCAGTCCAGTTTTGCATAGTCCTGGTAAAGGTCCAGAATCAATCGTTTATCCAGCAGTTTAGCCCAGATATCGCCATAAAACATCTGAAAATTATTGGCAGGTGGTTTCGCTCCGTTATTATTCCCAACCATTAGGTTATACCCGAAATTCTGGTCCTTGCCATAGCGGCCCTGTAGCGCTGCGCCTGCATCATACGAATTGGTCCGGCGCATATCTGCCACCGTCCGTTCTATCGAACGGTAGCCCCACACCGTCTCGGATAATAAGGGGAAGGATGGTGTTGACATCTGTCCGAATACCAGGTCTGAGCCTTTAAAAACATTTTTCCACCGGATATTTGCCAGCTTGATAAACGGTGCTAATTTACCATCATTGAGTACATCCCCGGGCGTGCTTTGGTTGCCTATAGATCCCTGGTTAAGGTCATCTTCAGATGCCAGCAGGAACTCTGCCGATAACCTCGGGCTGATGTCATAATTATAACCGAGATAAATCCGCCTGAATTGAAAAAATCTTGAACTTGCGGGCATTTTACTATATTGGTTATTTCCCCTGCCCAGCCCTTCGCCTACTGTATCTGCACTGCCTTTATATACATAATCTGCAAAAGTAAGGCCCCATAAAGTGCCATGTGATTTGAAAATTCCGGCAGTATCTGCAGTTTGTGCATGTGTTTTTAAAGCCGGATTGCAACAAAGCAAAGAAGAAAATGCCAAAGCAATCCCGTAATTAATTCTGTTTACAGATCTTGAGGCTGAATGATGAAGTGTCATTTATATTTTGTTTATCTTTTAAATTGCAGGTGGGGAAATCGATGCATTAGCTGCAAAAATACTTTCTAACCAGGTGGTTAAAATTATTTTATCGTTACCAATAGTATTGCTGTTTACTAATATGGAACCAGAATTTTATCCGTATTGTAAATTTAATTTAATGCAGTAATTGGCCGGTAAGGTAAAACTGAATAAAAAAGAGCGAAGAATACCAGGCGCTCAGCTCTGTTCCTTCGCTCTTATCTTAGGTAGTCCCGGCTGGATTCGAACCAGAACAAACAGTACCAAAAACTGTTGTGCTACCGTTACACCACAGGACTATCATAGGCTTAACCGTAAAAAAAATGACTATGCCTTTCCGGTAACGGGCTGCAAAGTTAAGCAGGTGAGGTTACAATAACAAACATTTACCCGCTTCTTTTATTCACCGGTACTGAAAAATATTTCCGAAATAAATCCGGTTTTCGCATTTTCTTCCGCAAATGAATTCTTCTTTTATGATAGCTTTGTATCCAATACCTTTTCAATAGCTTTACTATGCCGCCATTGGCAAATTCCCGCCGGTACATAATTAGTTTCCTTTTCATAGCCATTGCGTCTGTGATATTGCTGCGGCTTTTTTTTCTCCAGAATTTCGAGGCCAAGTATAAAATTATGGCCAATGATATAGCTATTTATAAAAAAGTAGTTTATCCGCCCAGAGGCGTAATACAGGATCGGAAGGGCGAGGTGATGCTGGAAAATACCATAATATATGACCTTATGGTTACGCCCAAGAACATTCAGAAGCAGTTTGATACGGCCCAGTTTTGTGCTGCGCTTGATATTGATAAACAGACTTTTCTGAATACCATGAAGCGGGTGCTGCAGCGAAACCTGGCGGTGCAGCAGAGCGCCTTTATGGAGCAATTGAGCAACGAGCAGACTGCCAGGTTTCAGGAGATAGCTTATATGTATAATCCGGGTTTTGAGCTCATTGAACGGAACATCAGGGAGTATAAGCGGGCAAGTGCAGGCATACTGCTGGGCTACATAGGTGAGGTATCGCCCGAAATGCTTAAAAAACCACGCTATACTTCTTACCGGCAGGGCGATTATGCCGGGCTCAGCGGGCTGGAACTGCAATATGAAGAAGTGCTGCGTGGACAGCGGGGTGTACACTACCTTGAACGCGATAACCACAACCGCCCGCGCGACCCTTATAAAGGCGGCGCTCTCGACAGCCAGGAAATTTCGGGTAGGTCGCTGGAGCTATACCTGGACGCTGCATTGCAAACCTATGCCGAGAAACTGATGGCCAATAAGATAGGCAGCGTTGTGGCTATAGATCCGCAGACAGGTGGCATACTGGCTATGGTGAGCAGCCCTACATACGACCCTAATCTGCTCAGGGGCCATGACAGGGCAAAAAATTATGCCATGCTTTTCAGGGAGCCAACAAGGCCCATGTTCAACCGGGCTACCCAGGCTATGTATCCGCCGGGGTCAACCATTAAACCCTTCACAGGGTTGGTGGCGCTGAACGTCGGGGCTATTACACCCTCCTATGGCTATCCCTGCCGGGGCAGTTATAATGCCTGCCGCCGGTCTATTGCCTGTGAGCATAAGGATGCTGGCCATGCAGCCAATTTCAGACTGGCGCTCGCCCACTCATGTAACTCTTATTTCTGCCATGTTTTCAGAATGACCATTGATTATAAAAGTTTCAGCAGCATTCAGGAGGGGTTGCAGACCTGGCATAATTATTACAACAGTTTTAGCTTCGGGCGCAATACAGGCATAGATATCCCTTACGAAAAACCGGGAAATGTGCCCGACAGCAGCTATTATGATAAACTGTACAGGGGCGTATGGAATTCGTGCACGGTAGTATTTGTGGGAATGGGGCAGGGCGAACTGCTGCTTACTCCGCTGCAGATGGCCAACGGAATGTGCATTATTGCCAATAAAGGATATTATTATACACCGCATTTTGTAAAATCCATAGGTAAAAACCAGGATGACACCCTGCTCAAAAAATACCACGAAAAACATGTGGTGCTGAATATCCCCGATACCACGTTCAACATTGTGCAGCAAGCTATGCAGGATGTGGTGGAGAGCGGAACGGCTATTGGCGCCAAACTGGATGGGGTTACTATTTGTGCCAAAACCGGAACGGCGGAAAATAAAGCAACTGTAAACGGCGAAGTAATAAAAATGCAGAACCACTCCATGTTCGTGGCTTTTGCCCCGAGAGAAAATCCGAAGATTGCTATTGCTGTGGCAATCGAAAATGCAGGTTTCGGCGCTACATGGGCTGCCCCTATCGCCAGTCTCATCATTGAAAAATACCTGAAAGACAGCGTTTCTGTGAAAAGAAAAGAAATGGAAGACAAAATGATGAACGCGCATCTGATAAATAAGTATGTTTATACTATTGATTCGGTATTGCGGCTGCATGATGCCCAGGTATACCAGGCCAGGATGGACAGGCAGGCTGCCGCCGACAGTATTAAATTTATAACCGACTCAACGAATTATATGAGATGGATAGAGAGTAATGTGCAGATGGTAAGGAGGAGCCGTAAGTCGTAAGTTGATAACGTGCCTGCCTGCCGTCAGGGTTGATAAGTTGATAGTCAATGTTATTGATTTTTGTAGCCCAACGGGCTTAAATATAAATAGCCACCGGTGAAACCGGTGGTAATAAAAAGTGAATAGTCAACCCTGAAAGGGTTGAATTTAATTTTGGCATAATAGTAAAAGTTTAAGTTTTTATAAATTAGTAAAGAGCAGATATAGCTGAATAATTTTCTTTTGAAGACATGAGCAACTCATTACGCAAGGCATTGTTTTACAGAATAGACGGCATCATATTGCTGCTCTATGTTATGCTCGTTTTTATAGGCATTACTGCCGTATTCTCGGTCGAACACCGCACTACCGATACTTCGCTGATAATGATGAACAAGAGCTATATGAAGCAGCTTACCTGGTTCGGTTATTCATTGCTGCTGGGGTTCATGATACTGCTCACCGATAGCAAATTCTTTTCATCATTTGCCTTTCTTATATATACCATAGCCATAGCTGTGCTCATTATTACCATTTTTGCCGGGGTAGATGTAAAAGGGTCAAAATCGTGGCTGGGGGTGGGCAGTTTCCGGTTTCAGCCGGGCGAGGTTGCCAAGATATTTACAGCCCTGGCGCTGGCTAAATTCTTCTCATTGCCCGAAACCAATTTTGCCCGGCTAAAAGACAGGTTGGTGGCAGTAGGTATAGCCCTGACGCCAGCTGTGCTCATTATACTGCAAAAGGAAACGGGCCTGGCTTTGGTTTACTTCACCTTCTTCCTGGTTATGTACCGGGAGGGTCTGCCCAACGCTGTTTTGATTATCGGGTTCTCGGTAATAGCGCTGGTGCTGGGAACGCTGCTCATCGACCGGAAACTGTTGTTTGTGATACTTACCGGGCTGGCCCTGATTATAGGGTTGCTGATGCGCAATACCATCCGCCGGAATATCGTGCTGCTTATTTTCCTGGTAGGTACCTGGGGTGTCTGCATGTTGTTCTCGCAGGTAGCAGTACCCTTTGTTTTCAAGCATGTGCTGCAGCGGCACCAGATAGATCGTATATTCGGCACACTGGGCAAAGAAGTGCCCGATGAATATGATAAAACCCTGGTTGCCGGCGAGGAGAAAAAGGGCAACAGCAGTGAATACAATGTACTGCAATCCAAGATAGCTATCGGCTCCGGTGGCCTGTGGGGCAAAGGTTTTCTGAACGGAACATCTACCAAAAACCAGTTTGTACCCGAGCAGAATACCGATTTTATTTTCTGCGCAATAGGGGAGCAGTTTGGTTTTGTGGGCAGTGCAGCGCTCATTATTATCTACATATCATTGATGTTGCGCATCATTTTTATTGCCGAGCGGCAGCGATCTGTCTTTACCCGTGTATATGCCTACTGTGTAGCCAGTATTCTGTTCTTCCACTTCGCAGTAAATATCTCTATGACCATCGGGCTAATGCCTGTTATA
This sequence comes from uncultured Bacteroidota bacterium, assembly GCA_903835005.1. Taxonomy (GTDB): domain Bacteria; phylum Bacteroidota; class Bacteroidia; order Chitinophagales; family Chitinophagaceae; genus Nemorincola. The sequence goes on from CAILLK010000044.1 coordinate 120,731, forward strand.
GGCATCACCCTGCCTTTCCTCAGCTATGGGGGGTCTTCATTGCTTTCGTTTAGTATTTTGATATTTATATTGGTGCGATTAGACGCGGATCGGCAGACGATAATAAGGTAATTCTGATTAGAAAGTTTATTTGCCTGCCGCGTTATCTCTCACCCTTTCCACCACTTTCTTAAATTCCGCATTATCCCTCAACCCCCCAAAAGCCGGCTCACTGACCAATGTCGCTACCTCACTATATTCTTTGTTAGCTGCATTATTAAGCTCAGAAATGGCTTGTTGCGCATCGCCTTTTTTCATGTAGCAGATAGCCGATAGATAATTGACATCCGGGTTTTGAGGGTCTGCAAGTTTGAAAATTTTAAGGTAGTCTTCCGCATGGCTGATGTCGCCGGTATTAAGGGCGTGGCTGGATTGCATATACCCTACCAGCCCAAGGTAATTGAGCAGGCGGTGGTACATTTTAGCTTCATCGCTGCTCCCGGCTTTTTTTATAGATTGGTTTATTTCAGCTATTTTCTTCGCCCACCATTCTGCATTCATCTGGGTAAATTGCCTGACTAATTGCTGTTGCTGGCTTAGTTCTTCTTTTTGCAGTGCAGTCTGTTTATTGGCTGCATTAGTGTACGCTGGTCCTGATGCTAATAGTGCAAATTGTTTCTTCAGATCAGTTATATCGGTCACGCCATCCAGTTTACTTATTGCGCCATCCAGCAGTTGCAACCCGGCGAGCAGGTTTCCCGCAGTTTTTGCAGCTTTAATCCTGGATTCATAATCACTTTTCAAAGCATTGATCAATGCCTCATTTTCAGGTTGCCTTTTATCTTTCATTGCGCCCGCCTGCATCCATAATAGAGCAGTTTCAAAATCGTTTGCAGTGGGCCATCCATGTATCCCTGCTGAAACAAGTAACTGATGTGTGAACCCATTATGCTCCAGCGCCGCATCCAGTTGCTCCATTTCGGTAAGGTTAAAATCATAGTCACCCACTATCCCGAAATAGTCGAAACTATTATTGATGCCATTTTCTGCCTGTGGCAATCCTGCTGCACAACCAATAACCCCGGCCACCCCGCCATCTTCAATAGCCACCGAACCCGCAATCCGCGACCCTCCCGAAAAGCCCGAAGTATAAACCTGTCTTGTATCAATATTGATCCTGGCGCGGGTATCATCCATCATTTTTTTGATGTTTGCATGGTTGGTTTGCCAGTTCATGCCATTTTTTGAATTATTGTATCCAATTAATACGAAACCATATTTTTCAGCAAGCACTTTATAGTTGTTTAACGGAAGTGCGCCTCTTGCATGGGCATCGAAAAAGTAAATACAGGGAAACGGCTTTGATGATGTATAGGTGGATGGCAAATAAAGTGCATAGCTTAGATCGGGTTGATTATTGCAGACGATGCTGTCGGAAACTTTTCCTTTCGCCAGTGAATTATCATAGGCTGCGACAAACTTTTTTGATGAATCAGCTCCATCTGTATCCTGTACATTACTGCTTCCCGAGCTGCAGGAAAAAAAGAAAAGCGGCACAACGGCCAGCAAAAAAAACAGGATCTTTTTCGTACAAGAAAATTTAGGATGAGGAATCGCAATAATGCAAATGTAATTCACATAAGGATTAAGCAACCCCTTTCCGCAATTAAATGTTCTGCAATCATACCTTGTTATACTGCAAATAATCAATCAGCAACTTTACGGAATTACCGATTACTACCTCAAAACCGTACTTCACTCCTGTATTCCGCCATTGGCTACTTCTCACTTTCAGTTACTATTTCAGATAGTAATTTTGTTTCAGCAAGTCGGGGAATAAAACCGGGAATTTATCAGGATTATAATTTGTTGCATCTCTGAACAAAAAATGATAATAAACCGACTGCCAAATCTGAATAAAAACCTGCCCCGCACAGGCGCTTAAAACGGGAGGGAGAATCTGAAAACCCGTAAAAAGAGTAAGACATTTTAAATTTATTGTTTATGAGTGTCAATTATTGTTCAACAGGATATCCAGCTCCTCCGTCCACAAATCTTAACCAAAGGGAAATCATGTTAAGCTTCGCCTATCTGGCCTATACTGGTGAGGGAATTACCACAGCAAATCCTTGTCCGCAAATACTGGAGCAGCTAAATACATCTATGGCCCAGATACCCCCGTTACAGATTGCCGGTACCACCACATCGGCCTGGGAAATTGTCTGGGGTCCTGTAGCTTATACAGTGCCTGGCGCTATTTATCAGGATAATATGATGTTTATTGCCAAAAATACTGAGGCAAGTGGAACTCCGCAATATGTTTTGGCTATCCGTGGCACAAATTTCGCCTCTGAAGTTGATTGGCTGGTTGAGGACTTTAATGTGGTCAATACTGTTTGCTGGCCATTAGCTTCAACAACGCCATCTGCAGGTGCCATGATCTCAGAGTCAGCCAGTATCGATATGAATATCTTACTCTACAACATGACTGATAGTGTTACAACCCAACTTTCTCTCATTGATTTTCTTTCCAGCATAACCTCTGAACCAATTAATATCTGCGTTACCGGGCACAGTCTGGGTGGTATGCTGGCGAGTACAATGGCGCTTTATCTGTTAGAGAATCAATCCACCTGGGACAATAGCAACAATACAGCTTCAACAGTGGCATTCGTGAGTTTTGCTGCCCCAACCGCCGGAAATGCTGCATTTGCGGCTTATTCAAACACAATGTTTCAAAACGCCGCTCGCCCGTTGGGTACAAGTTGGGACAGCAATCTCAATACCAATGGTGATGTCGTTCAATGTTCTTTGGATATTGCACCGTATTTCTATACCAGTTCCAATATTTATACCAATTCCGATGATGATTCCGAATTAATTGCCGGCCCTTTGTTTTCTATTTATAATGATACATTCAATTTCAGCAACCTTGTACTAATTGAGAAAAAAGAATGGGAAGCATTTCAATCTACTGTTCTGGCTGGCCTTGCTGCTCTGACTCTGAATAACAATTACACCCAACTGGCCACATGCGGCCCTGCCCTTACCGGTGTTTATAATGGTCCGGGGCCGGCAAGTAGTACCTTCTCCGATTACCTTGGTGCCTTTGTTTCACAGGCAATTTGGCAGCATTCCAATAGTTACCCAAACATATTTAATTTGTGTCAGCAGTTGCTCGATCCGGCGATTATAGTAAGGAATAGTCCATTTCTTACATCAATTACTCCGGCAGGCGCAAAACGCCTTGATAGTGAGCCTGTAGTACCGATCTCTATATCTGGATATAATTTAACCGGGCTTTCAAATTTGTTTGTTTATGCCGGCCCTTGGATCACTGTCTCAAATCCGCCAGTTTTAAACGAAGCTGGTGATACATTGACCACTTCATTTGTTATAAACAAGAGCAAGGCTTATAGTGCGCCATTGCCTGTTAGCGTTACTGTTTCTGGGATATCCGGAATAGGAACTGTAACCAGTAGCGCGGTAGTTTTTACAATTGAATATGAAATATAATATTGAGGCAGATACAATCAATTATTGCCGAAAAGTAATTCTTTCTTACCATCTAAGTTATCCTCAATTTTACATTGCACATCTATTCTCCGCCATCCCTCATTCAGAGATGGCGGATTTTATTTGCCTTAAATTCAATTTACACTAATTATCACTATCTTAGCAAAAACAAACTCTATGCGGCAGCTATTTTTTTTGGTTCTGTTCTTTATTGCAGCTATAAGTTCTTTCGGACAGGCCACCGAAGACCTGGCTGTTGAACTTACTGCCACAACAGTAGTATCCCCGCCTTCAATTACGTTGCACTGGAAGCCGGTAGGTTTTGGTACGCCTACCTTCGCAGTATATAAAAAGGCTAAAACAGCTACAACTTTCGGATCACCAATCGCCCTCCTCCCGTCCGGTTCCATCGCTTATGGAGATGCATCTGTCATTGTCGATTCGGCCTACGAATACCAGGTTATTGCCACTGGCTCTTCATTGGTTTCTACCGGTTATATTTTTGCTGCTATCAAGAGTCCTCCTATACACAATAAAGGTACGCTCATTATGCTGGTCGACAGCACATTTACCGATTCATGCGCTGCTGCCCTGCAGGTGTTAATGCAGGATATAAGTGGTGATGGCTGGCAGTTGCGCCGGCATGATATTTCGCGCAGCCTGCCCGATACCAATGTGAAAGATATCATCATCAGTGATTATGCCGCGCTGCCCGATGTTAAGGCGGTATTAATCCTGGGCCATATTGCAGTGCCTTACAGCGGCGACTTCGATACGGTTACTTATTATCCGCCCGATGGGCATGTGCCTTACCACGATGGCGCATGGCCCGCCGATATCTGGTACTCGTGCATGAGCGGCTGGACCGATGTTTCAGTCAACAATACCCTCGGTAGTTATTCAGCCAACTGGAATACCCCGGGCGATGGCAAATGGGACCAGGTGCCAATACCCTCTGCTGGATTGCTCCAGATTGGTCGTGTGGACTTCTGGAACATGCCCGCATTCAGTGCTACTGAAGTGCAATTGATGAACAGCTATCTTGCCAAAGACCATAGCTATAAAATGGACTCACTCTCCATGCGCCACAGGGCTGTACTGCACGATGACTTCGGTTATTTTGGTGGTGAAGGTTTTGCTGCCAATGGATGGCGCAATTTCAGTCCTGTAGTCACCAATGACAGCCTCACCGTAGTTGCTCCGGGCCAGTTGATCACTACAATTAATGCAGATACCTATCAGTGGGCCTATGGTTGCGGAGGTGGCAGTTTCACCGGTGCTGGTGGTATTGGGTCTACAACCGATTTTGCAGCCAATGCCGGCAATAGTATATTCATGATGCTCTTCGGCAGCTATTTCGGCGACTGGAATGTGCAGAACAATTTTCTGCGTGCCCCTCTTTGCGCCAATCCTCCTTTCCTTACCAATTGCTGGGCTGGCCGGCCCAACTGGTTCTTTCATCACATGGCCCTTGGCGAAAACATAGGCTATGGCGCCTTGTTATCACAGAATAATGATGGCACACTCTATCAACCCGGCAATTATGGTGCTGGCTATATTCATGCTGCGCTCATGGGCGATCTTACGCTGCGTACTGATTACATTCAACCCATTTCCCATCTTACCATTACCGCCCCTGTACATAGTGGTGCTACCCTCACCTGGACCGCTTCTCCCGATCCTGCAGTGCTGGGATATTATGTTTACCGTGCCGACAGCGCATTTGGTTATTTTAAGTTGATTTCTTCATTGCTTACTACTACAACCTTTCATGATGTAAACGGCCACAACGGGCTTAAATACTATATGGTTCGGCCTGTGAAGCTGCAGTCTACTCCTTCCGGCAGCTACAACAATCTGGGCATAGGTGTTACCGATACAGCCCATGTATCTTTTGCATCTTCTCTGCAGATTGCCGGTATTATGCCCCGGCTTTCAGTGAATGTATTCCCTAATCCAGCCAGCAATTACCTGAACGTAACTGTAAATGCATCTGACCCTGTTGCTGCTTCACTGACTATTATTAATGAAGCAGGCCAGCAAATGAGCAGGACTGCAAAAATGCTGAATGCAGGAGATAATACTTACTCGCAGAATGTTTCAAAGTATGCTTCAGGGGTTTATAATCTGGTGCTGAGATCGGGTGATCAGGAAGTGGTAACCAGATGGGTGAAACTGTAAGTGTTTGATTAGTTTTTGCAGTTATATTTTGCCATAAAAAATGCATCTGCTTTGGCGCGAATGCTGAAATATCAGGTTGCCCTGATGAAAATTTCTGGATCAATACCGGCCAGGAAACTGCTTTCCCTCTTTATGACCTGGACCACTATTTTAAAGTAAGTATGGTATATCCCAAAACTGCCAGCGACCTGGATATACATGGCGATGTAGTGATAAGGTTTACGGTTAATGAAGATGGTACAATCTCAGATGTTTCACTAGTGAAAGGTATAGGCGGAGGATGTGACCAGGAAGCGCTGAGGGTAATAAAGAACATGGCCCCCTGGAATCCGGTTATACGCAACAATAAACCCGAAAAATCGTACTATTCCAAAACTTTTATTTTTGGCCATAAGCAGATTCGATGGCTGGTTGAGTTCAGATAATTTTACTGCTTAGATACCCTTGGTCGCTCTTTTTTAAGCTACAGAAGTTCTGCATCAACCCAAAACTTATTTTTTGTTATTTTCACATCATGAGTGAACAGGAGCTGTCCCGGCTGCATAAGGCCATTAGCCGTTTTATAAAACTTTCAGATCACGACTGGAATATGCTCTTGCCGTGCCTTGAAGAAAGAGTTATAAATAAAGGCGAATTATTTGCACAGGAAGGCAAAATAGCGCGTGATGTAGGCTTTATGCTGGATGGGAGTATGCGGCATTATTATACACATGATGGAGAAGAGAAAACCACTTACTTCTATTTCGAAGGTCATTTTGTAAGCGCCTATATCAGTTGCATGAGTCAAAAAGCATCAGAACTCACTATAGAGGCATTTACAGATTGCCGGTTGCTCGTTTTCAGGTACAGCGATCTGCTGCATTTATTCGATCAGTCGCACCAATGGGAGCGCTTCGGCAGGCTGCTTGCCGAATACCTGGCCATAGGTCTGGAGGATAGAATGAAAGGTTTGCTGATGCTGAGCCCTGAGGAGCGGTATATACAACTGCTGCAGGGCAACAAGCAAAAAATCATAGAGCGCATACCGCAGCACTATATCTCCAGCTACCTGGGTATTACGCCCGTAAGCCTGAGCAGAATCAGGAACCGGCTCACAAGGCGGTAGCATTTCTTATCATTTGTTAACGGATTCAGTCGCCTGCTCATCGGAGATTTGCATCATAAAAACCAAAAGATATGATCAACCTCCTTAAGGCCGAACAAGCCGCACAACTGGCAATAGCAATACTGGCGCTTTATTATCAACCCATCTATTTTGCATGGTGGTTATGGCCATTCATTTTCCTGTCTCCCGATATCAGTATGCTGGGCTACATGTTCAGCTGCAGGGTAGGGGCTGCAATGTATAATTGGTTTCATCACAAACTGGTGGCCGGATTGCTGATCATAACAGGGTTCCTGTATCCTAACCCGGTTGTATTGTTTATTGGATTATTACTCTGGGCTCACTCCTCATTCGACCGGATAATGGGCTACGGCCTGAAGTATAATGATTCATTCAGCCATACGCACCTGGGGATGATCGGAATAAAGAAATAGGCCAGGAAAACCCAGCGGGCAATGGTATTGTATTGCGGCATTTTTGTTGAAAAATGTGATTAAGTCAAATGAGCTTGATGGCGTATTCCCCCTTGCCGCGTGGGTTTTGTGGGTGTACGAAAGTTTATCCCGATTTTCCATCGGGAGGGGCAAGGGGCAATGTAATTTAGTTAAGAATGCCCGAAAGGGCTGTAATGTGAATAGCCGGTGGTTTCACCACCGGTAATCAGTCGTAATTGCCGACCCCGTAGCGGGTCGAATGTAGGTTTGGAAATGCTGAAAATCCTTAAATAAACGACATTGGGGCAAGGGGGATGTAACTCTTTTTAAATTTTAGTAGTTTCAATCTGCGAATAATTGTCCAAAGCAGATGAAAGGGCGAGGAGTTCTGAAGTTACCTAAGTCAATTACATTGCCCCGGCGGGGCACTATTTGTACTAAACAAAACAAAAGAACACAATGCCCATTAGGTGGATATCCGATTTGTGGTTAGGATAACCTTTAGGAGGCAACCCATATTTATGAATAATAACTTGCAGGTACTGGGTTGCGGTAAAACAGTAGGCTAAATATAGTAAAGCTTATTCTACTGATATTGCCCTGAAAGCCCTAAAACTTAAACAACAGTTTCACATTCAGAAGGCGCGATGTAAGCCGGTTGGGAACCGCGAAAATCTTCTGGCTGGTATCATCCTGTATCCAGGTGTAAGACAGGGTATTCTGTATGCCCAGCAGGTTAAAGACTTCAAGGCTCGCCCATATGCTTTTGATGTTATTGAAGAAACTGTGTGCAGGCCGTTCTTTACGTTTGGCATCCAGCAGCAATGCAGAGAAGCCTATATCTACACGCTTGTAGGCGGGCAGCCGCAATATATCCTGATACATATGGCCATAGGGCGAGCCAACCGGAAGGCCGCTGGCATACATGCCATTGATGTGCACCTTGAAATTTTTATTTCGGGGCAGGTAGTCTTCAAAATACATACCAAGAGTAAACCGCTGATCTGATGGCAGGGGGAAGTAATTATTAAAGCCCGGCAGGCTGCCACTGTCGGTGATCCGCTGCATAGCCTTAAGTGCGCCTATGCTGATAAATGAGGTGGCGTCCTTCACTATATCGCCATAAAGCCTTATTTCTCCGCCATACACATAACCTACAGCATCGTTCTTACCCGTATATTGCACCTGCACATTGTCATACCGGTAGGGGTCAAGGTTCCACAGGTCTTTATAGTATATTTCGGCCCTGATCTTGAATTTCTTATCTTTCTTAGCCCCCAATACAAAGTTGTAGTCGGAGCCCAGAAGCACCTGGAAAGATTGCTGTGCTTTAAGTTGGGTATTCACATTGCCTTCAAGGTCGCGCATTTCGCGGTAAAAGGGTGGCTGGGCATAAAAGCCTGTAGCAAAGTTGAAGACCCAGTCTTTCTGCCAGTTGGGCTTGTAGGCCATCTGCACACGCGGGCTGGTAATGAACTCCTGGTTGAGGAAGCTGTAATTGAACCGTACTCCAAGGGTTGCAGTAAGCCTGTTTGCAGAATCGAGATGAATATTATCCTGTATAAAGCCGCTGAAGCGGGTGTAGTCGAAATTGGCAGATGAATTGAAGTAATAGGCCATTGGCAGGCTGTAGGGTTCATAGGGCTGGTTGAACCCAGCCGAGTCGCGCAGCTCCCACTGGTGCAGGTTATCGCTGATCTGGGTATAAGTGCCATTGGCGCCAAACTGGATAAAATTGTTCTTGGCATCGAAGGAGCCGCGAAAGCCAATGTCGCCTACATTTACGGTAAGATAGTTGCGGGCAAAATCTTCAATTCCGCCGGCGCCCAGGTAGGTTTTTATCTGGCCGTAATTGGCCTTGCTCATATCTGTCTGCAACTCTCCAAACAGGTACTGGCCGGTAATATCATAGGTTTCAAATTCATTGGTCTGGAAGCCAGAGGCCAGGAACTTCAGTTTTAATTTAGAATCATCGGCATGGTACGATGCGGAGATGCCTCCGAAACGGGAATCAAACTGATCGAATTCGCTGCCGTTGTAAAACACATCAAGTTGGTAGGCCTGGTTAAGCACACCAAAACTGGTGGTTTGGGTTTCAGGGAAAAAGGTAAATCTGTTGCGGGCATAGTTGGCGATAGCTTCAAGCTGCCAGTTTTTATTGATACGGTAATCTACCAGTGCCTGCAGGTCGGTAAACGATGGATTGTATACACCCTTGGTAGGCTGCGATTGCAGCAGGTACTGATTGCTTTTCTGCCTCGCGCCTATCAGGTAGGTGAGCTTCTGGTTTTTCGAAATGCCTTCCAGGTGCATACTTGCGCCCAGCAGGCTCATAGAAACTGATCCGGCAAATTCTGTTGGTGTTTTATACGTTACATCCAGCACACTGCTCATTTTATCGCCATATTTAGCCTGGAAACCACCCACCGAAAAATTTACATTCGATACCAGGTCAGGATTAATAAAGCTTAACCCTTCCTGCTGGCCCGACCTTACCAGGAACGGCCTGTATATTTCAAAGTCATTCACATAAACCAGGTTTTCATCAAAGCTGCCGCCACGCACGCTGTACTGCGATGTAAGCTCATCGTGAGAACCAACTAATATTTTAATCAGCCCTTCAACACCGCCAATAGGCCCGGGATTTATATCTACCTTAGTGATGTCTATAGGTACCATATTTTCAATCCTTTTGCGGTCGCCTTTTACAGTGGTGGCATCCAGAAAAGTTGCACTGTTAGGTCTTAGTACAATATCAATAGTACGGGTATCGCCTGCTTTGAGTTTCAGAAATCTTTGTTGGGTAATATAGCCGGTAAAGCCAAAAATGATGCTGATGCTTTTGTCGGCAGGTATTTCATACCGGTAAAAACCTTTGGTATCCGTATATACCCCCAGGCCAGTAGCTTCTTCAGCCACTACAGCTTGTTCTATAGGTTTCCCATGCTCATCGTGAACGAATCCGGTAATGACTGCCCGCTGCGCAAATGCACTAAGAAAAGAAAATAAACAAATTACAGATAACAATAAACTTCTTTGGAGCATACAAACACTTAAACGTAACGAAAGTAATTTTATTTTCCAGCTCTTTTTAATTGTCTGATAGTTTCAGTGGGGTCTGCCGAGGCGAATACTGTATTACCGGCAACCAGTACGTCGGCGCCTGCAGCTATTATTTCTGAAATGTTTTCCAGTGTAACCCCGCCATCAATTTCAATCAGCGTATTACTGCCGGCCTGATCAATTAACTGACGCGCTTCCTGTATCTTTTTAATAGTTGCAGGCAGGAATTTCTGCCCGCCAAAACCAGGATTGATGCTCATCACCAGCAGCAGGTCTATTTCATGAATTATATCCTGTACCATTTCCACCGGTGTGTGCGGATTGATAGCAAGGCCTGCCTTCATGCCCATAGCCCTTATTGAGGTAAGGGTGCGGTGAATGTGATAGCCCGTTTCGTAATGTACAGTCAGGTAATCAGCGCCTGCTTTTTTGAAGTCTTCAAGATAGCGTTGAGGCTCAACTACCATAAGATGCACATCGCAGGTTTTTTTTGCCCGTTTTTTTATCTGAGCTATTATGGGCATTCCATAACTGATGTTGGGTACAAACATACCATCCATTACATCGAGGTGAAACCAGTCGGCCTCGCTGTTATTGATCATATCTATATCTGTTCCCAGGTTCAAAAAATCTGCTGATAGCAGAGACGGTGCTATTAATGCCATATGTTTTGTTGATCTAAAGTCTGAAGTTAAAATTTCAAATTAAATGTCTGCTGCCAAACGGTAATTCATACTTAATCCCAATAACAAATTCCCGGTTCCTACTTAAGTAGTCCCAGGCTCTTCAGCTTTTCCTTCGGGCTTTTATAGGTACTGTCCAGTTCAATCGCTTTACGGTAATCTGCCACGGCATTTTTAATACTGTCCATTATCTGCCAGCATACCCCCCTGTTATAATAGGCAGTTGGGTTCATGTAATCTATTTTAGTTGCAATATCATACTGGTGAAACGACTTCTGCACAGAGTCCTGCTGCATCAGCACATAGCCCATATTGAAGTAGGCATCCACATAATGCTGGTTACGGAGTATGCAATGATGGTATTCTTCTTTGGCCTGTTCATAATTTTTTTCACTCTGATAATACACACCTTTCGCAAACAGTGGGAAAACATCGGTACTGTCGAGGTTGTATGCATTGTCGTAATATTTCAGCGCCATCGGGTCCTGTTTATAACTGTAAAGCAAGCCAAGTTGTATTAAGGCATCGCGGTACTCAGGTGCTACATTCAGCACAGTCTGGAAGCTCGACATTGCTTTGGCTGTGTCTTTCATATCTTTATAGATCATGCCTTTCAGAAAATAAGCTTCGGGGTCGTAGGCATTGTTCCTGAGTACTATATTTATCTGTTCAAATGCGTTGGGGTATTTACGGATATACAAAAACACCTTGGCAATTTTAAGCCGTGCCCTGGTGTCTGCCGGGTTTTTGGCAATAGCTTTCTGTATCCAGGGCACTGAGCCGCTCAGGTCTTTGTTCTCAAACAGCAGGTCGCCCACGGCACTGTAGTATTCAGCTTTGTTGCTATCCAGTTCCGTAGCCCTTTTATAGTCTTTTATGGCAACTGAGTCCAGCTTCATTCTTTGAAGCATTTTTCCACGCCGGTAAAAAAGCGTTGCATCTTCGGGTGTCTGGCTTATCTGTCCGGTTATCTTCTTTAATTCAGGTTCGCTTTGATAAACCGGATTATTGATTAATTCCGAGTTTTGGCTTCCGCCCTTGTTGCCACAGGCCGCAAAAAGCAACAGCAGCATTGATGCCAGCAAATAAGGGAATATTCGATTGTTCATCTGGAAAATAAATCTTTATTATCAGCTTTCTCATCAAAGCATGATCAATTAAAGCTACAAACTTATTAAAAACTAAAAAGAAACTGGGATTTACTTATGAGGTCAGCTAAAAGAAAAGCGATACCATGCCTTTTGGTACAATAACAACATTAATATATTTTCAACGCCGTTTCAGCCGGAATTATGCTTACCTGCCCCGGATTCCCAATAGGATCAGTTTATTCAACTCTAATGTTTTTTTCTTAATAAAAAAATAAGGTATAATGTAATAAGAAAATCCGTACTTTTATATTAAGAAATAATTCTTTGTGCTGCCCCGGAAATTGGCTGAGTAATTTTTATTTTAGTAGTGCAATAATTGAATTATTTATTTCGTTTATAGGGCAGATTATCAGTTCCTCTATATAAAGACTATGAAAAGACTTTTTATCTTTTTTATTATTCTGCTATCCATTGCTTATTGCAGCCCCCTTTTTGCGCAGGGCTGGCAATGGGCATCTGGCACGGTAGGAGGGGCAGAAGGATATGGTAATGCCGTTGATCCGTGGGGCAATGTATATTCATCAGGTTATGCAGGCAGTACACTGAAATTTCCAGGTTTTTCCCTGCCGGAATATGGTATATGCGGTACGGTAATAGCTAAATATGACCCAACCGGAAATTTTGTCTGGGCAAAGACCACCAATCATGGTTTTGCCAAACCGGTTAATATTACCTGCGATAATACAGGCAATCTTTACCTGTATGGTTATTATACCGGTGATTCCATCACTATCGATAGCTTTACCCTGCATAACCCTGCTCAGGTATCCATGCTTTACCTTATCAAATTTGCTCCATCGGGTAATGTATTATTCGCCCGGAACATTTGTCCCGGCAGCCCGCCCGGAAACATCCTTGTTTACAGCTCAGATATTTATATGACCTTCGTTTTTGATACTAATGCCATAACTATTAGCCCTTTCACATTGCATAATTCTAATCCTGCTGGCAACACTTCCGATTTTGCATTGGTGAAGTTTGATTCATCGGGTAATGTGCTTGCAGCAAAATCCTGGGGAAGCGCAGGAAATGAAATAGCCTATGTGGCTGTTTCTCCTGCCGGTAAAATTTATCTGGCCGGAACATCAACTTCACCTGCTATTACTTTTGGTCCGTATACTATGGTCAATGCAGATAGCAGTATGTTTATAGTGCGGCTGGATTCAGCTTATAATACACTGTGGGCAAAAAATGAAACCGGTATAGGAAAGGTTGGAAGCTGGGTGTCGGCAATTGCAGTCGATTCTTCTGAAAGTGCCTATATATGCGGCTCATGGCGCCCAAAAGCTTTTTTCGGCACTCAGGTATTAGAGCCGGATACGGTTTGCAATGTATACCTGGTTAAATACGATTCCTCAGGCAACATCGCCTGGCTGAACACCGTTACAGGCAATGGTCAGTTGGGTGGGGTAGCGGTAATCACTGATCTGTGCGGTAATGTATGGATAGCCGGTGGAATGGGAGACCAGACACCGGGGCATCATGGCAGTAATTACATCATAGTAGGTGGCCAGCATATCGATTCTCCGGGGGAATCTAGAGACCCTATGTTTCTGGCTGAATGGAGGGCTGATGGCAGTTACGTAAAAGCGGCAGTATTGCCTACCGGAGGCGATGATGAAATTTCAATAGGCGCAGATGCAGCCGGGAATATTTATGTAAGCACTGATTTTTGGGAAGGGCCTTATCATATTGCAGGCAGTTTTTTGTATGATCCGGTGCAGCCCAGTGAAAACATTTTTATTGTAAAATACCTGAATAATACTGCAGATACAAGTTTTGTCCGAAACCTGATCTGTATTTCAGACAGCGCTGTTTTAAAGGCGCCTCCCGGTTATCCTTATTACCGTTGGGATGATGGCCGAACTGATACGTCTATCACAGTTTATAAGCCAGGTACCTACAAGCTCTATGGCACCGGCAATTGCGGCAGCGGCATACTGATGGATATCTTTACCGTGGCCATTGGCAAAAAAGATACCGTTTATCAGAATACAGATACGCTCATTTGTGAGCATGCACATACCGTACTTTATGCACCTGCAGGCTATACGCCCTATCTGTGGAGCAATGGAGACACAACGCAAACAGATACTATTGCTGCCGGTGGTACTTATTGGGTAGTTGCATCCGGCACCTGCCAGGCCGCCAGCATCATTGATACGTTTCATGTAGCCGATACCGGTATAGACCTTGGGTTCTCACTCGGCCACGATACGGTTGCTTGTGCGCCTCTGCTGTTAGGTGTCCCTGCTATGGGCTATAATTATCTTTGGCAGGACGGGTCTAAAGGCAATACGGATATTGCCACCCAAACCGGTTTGTATTATCTCACCATAAGTGTGTTATCCTGTTACAATTCCGACAGCATCAGGGTCAGTTTTCCCAACCTGTTCCAGCAGCTTCATGATACCGTTTTGTGTAAAGAGAACCCTGCTAATGTAAAACTTACTGCCAATGTGCCTCCCGGTGCTACTGCCCTATGGAGCACCGGCGCTACAGCCGACTCAATATCGGTTAACGCAGCAGGAACCTATTGGATAACTGTTACTGAAGATGCCTGCATGGGCACCGACACCATGACACTGGCTTCCGTATTGTGTACCTGTGAGGCTATTTTTCCCGCCGCCTTTACCCCGAACGGTGATGGCAAAAACGATACCTATGGCCCTATACTCGACAAGCGCTGCGATATTTTTGATTATTCCTTCACTATCTATAACCGTTGGGGAAATATGGTTTTCTCAGCACATAATATGAATGAAAAATGGGACGGTAAATACATGGGTGTACCCCAGGATGTAGGTACGTTTATGTATTCCCTGCAATACTGCGCCAGTAGCATATATAACAAACATGTGTACAAGGGCGATTTATTGCTGGTGAGGTAGGCAATATTCGCTTACCATTTACTATAGTCTTCATTATCCTCAAGGGCTGTAACTAAATGTGCATTTTATAAAATAATACATAATATTAAGCGCAAATAGCCAGAAGAAATTACAAAAGGAAGACAAGGAATTTAAATGCTTAAAGCATCATAGCCTGTTAAATCAACCAATTTATCAACTACTGAACACATCCTTTATCTTATCAAAAAATCCCCTTTCTTCCCGCTCCTGGCGCGCTTCAGGGCCAGGCTTGAAGTTGGGTGAGTTTTTCAGCTTTTCAATCATGTCCCTTTCTTCGTGGCTAAGGTGCTGTGGCGACCATACATTTACCTCAATCAGCTCATCGCCTTTTTCGTAGCTCGACTGGAATGCAGGGAAACCCTTTCCCTTTAGCCGGAATATCTTCCCGCTTTGGGTACCCGCAGGTATCTTTATTTTGGCCTTTCCGTCTATGGTTGGTACTTCTGCCTGCAGGCCCAATACTGCCTCAGGGAAGGATATATGCAACTGGTAAACCACATCCAGCTCATGGCGGGTAAGGAACTCATGTTTTTCTTCTTCCACCAGCAGCAGCAGGTCACCCGGTGGGCCGCCACGCTCGCCGGCATTGCCTCGCCCGCTCATGCTTAGCTGCATGCCGTCCTGCACGCCTGCCGGTATATCCAGGCTCAGTGTTTCTTCGCCATATACGCGGCCTTCGCCCTTGCAATTAGCGCATTTCTGGGTTATAGTACTTCCTTCACCGTTGCAGGTTGGGCATGTGGTAACCGTCTGCATCTGGCCCAGGAAGGTACTGGTCACTTTCCGCACCTGCCCCGATCCATGACAAGTATGGCAGGTCTGTATGCCACCCTTGTCTTTGGCGCCACTGCCTGCACATTGCTGGCACAGTATATGTTTCTTAACCTTTATTTTTTTATTGGCTCCGTTGGCAATTTCGGTAAAGTCCATCTTCAGCTTTATACGCAGATTGGCGCCCCTTGTACCCTGCCTGCGTCCGCCGCCGCCCTGGTTGCCAAACATGTTGCCAAACATATCATTTCCGAAAATATCGCCGAAATTCTGGAATATATCCTCCATCCTCATGCCGCCTGGTCCGCCATGGCCGCCAAAACCACCCTGGTTGCCCATGCCCGCATGCCCAAAACGGTCGTACTGCGCCTTTTTATCCGGACTGCTCAGTATTTCATAAGCCTCAGCAGCTTCTTTAAATTTCTCTTCAGCTTCCTTATTTCCCGGGTTCCTGTCCGGATGAAACTCCATAGCTATTTTGCGATAAGATTTTTTAATCTCATCGGCTGTAGATGACTTGGTAACACCCAGAATTTCGTAATAATCTCTTTTTGCCATAAAAAAAAACTAAATCCCAGAAGGGACTTCCTCTTGTTTCGTTAAAAATTTTACCCTGGTTAAATAGGGTATTAAAGTATTTTATTCACAGTTTGCATTTCCCGTTTCTCACATTCATGATGTATAGGCCAAACAATTCAATGGATAACCATAGTTGAAATAAAAACTACAGCTAAATTCCAGGTTCCCTGTTATATCCTATTTTGTATTGATTTCAGAAACAAATTGTGCTCAATTGTTTTCCAAAACCAAACATCTTAGCCAACAGCTCAATTAGTGGTCCCCTTTAGGGACAGGGTTTCCCCTTTAGGGGTCAGAGGTTTACTTCCCCACTACTACCTTTGCATGCCTTATCAGCTTATCGTTCAGGTAGTAGCCGGCTTCAACCACATCTATCACTTTGCCCACCATTTTTGGGTTTGGTGCAGGAATCTCTGTTATTGCTTCATGCAGATCTGCATCAAATTCTTTATTTACAGCATCCATAGCTTTCAGGCCTTTCTGCTGCATAATATTACGGAATTTATTAAAAACCAATGATATACCCTCTTTAAGTATGGTAATATCGGTGGTGGTTTCCAGTTGTTTCGTTGCCCGGTCCACATCATCCAGCACCACCAGCAGCGAGCTGATGATATCTTTACCTGCCGTTTGCGTCAGTTCCAGGCGTTCCTTGGCATTGCGCCTTCTGAAATTGTCAAACTCTGCCACCATCCGCAGGTGTTTGTCCTTAAGTTCTGCAATTTCGGCCTCCAGTTTTTCAACCTCCTCATCATTGCTTTCCGATAATTCACTGCCTGCACGGCTGTCATCCGAATTTAATGCTTCAGATAGCGCCTCATCCATATTTTCATTTTGTGCCAAGTTGTCGGCATTTTCTGCACTGTAATCCTTATTATTTGTTGTTTTATCAGTCATAACCTTCTTTTTTTTGAAAAACATAACACCTTTCCATTGTGCAAATATTTTGCCAATGATTGATTTGGGACAAATTGTCGCAACCCAAATTAACCCATGTTGGTTGTAATTTGATGATATTATAATTTCAGATATTGGTGATTTTCGAGTTTAGGGCTCTGCTGCCCGAATATAAAACAGGCAACTGAGTCAACTGCTGCAATCAAATAGTAGATTTATAACCCTTTTTTCACCCCGTTTACCAGCCCTCAAAACACGAATTCACCTCCTGTGAGGGAGAAACAAAATTGTAACTGGTTTTAGTTTTGTGTAGTCTGATAATGCAGTTACATCAAATAACCTCAAAAAAATAAAAAAATGAAAAAGCTAATATTAGTATTCACATTTGCGGCCACAGGGTTTGCAGCAAATGCTCAGGTATCCAGCCAGGGTAACCGGGAAGAAAGTAATACAAGTAACAACCATATGCCTCTGCCTCAGAACCAGGAGTTCGACAATGTGGAAATGACAAAAAGCAACCACATGCTCACCTTCGCCGGGCTGCCCAAGTTAAACAAACCGATCCGCGTGGTGGTAACCGATGCGACAGGAAATATTACAATCGACAGAATAATCAGCTCCGTAAGCAACACCCTCAATATCCAATCTCTGGAGGAAAAATCGCTTTACTTTGTAACCCTCATGTATAAAAACCGCAGTAAGAAAGCCTTTGTCCTGAACATGTAATTCGTTAGCTGTTTTTGATACCTTGGTTATCAATCTCTGATTAAGCCTAATAAACATAGCCCACGGTTTTAACCGAGGGTTAGAGGGGAATGCGATGGCTTTTAACCGTTTCAACGGTTTATTGTTCGTTGGTAAACGGTTAAAAACGTTATGCAAATGCATAATTTTAAATCCCAAGGTAGGGTTAAATTTGTGGGTTATGATAAACGATTAAACGGTAAAATCAGAGATTGCCTGGCTAAATCAAACTGAAATGCATAGCTCTGAAAGAGCGAAATATAATAGCCGGGGGTGAAGCCCCCGGTACTAAAATAACATGTTTACACACGGTAGGGTTAAATTTGTGGGTTATGATAAACGATTAAACGGTAAAATCAGAGATTGCCTGGCTAAATCAAACTGAATTGCATAGCTCTGAAAGAGCGAAATAGAATAGCCGGGGGTGAAGCCCCCGGTACAAAAGTAAAATAGGAAAAGCCCTGAAGGGGCGAAATAGGTTTTAGTGTA
>CAILLK010000045.1 GCA_903835005.1 uncultured Bacteroidota bacterium
AATGGCAGGCGGCGCGGCATTGGTAGTAGCTGTTGTTGTGGTAAAGCAGCCATCTGTCAGTGTATAACTGATGGGCGCTGTGCCTGCCGTTATACCGGTTATTATTCCTGTTCCGCTCCCCACGCTCATACTCCCCGCACCTGTTGCCCATGTGCCCCCGCTCACACTGTTGCTTAGTGTGCTGGTAGCGCCGGGGCATACAATGGCCACTCCCGTTATAGGGCCGGGGCTGGTGTTTACAGTTATAATCTTTGTGGCATAGCAGCCGGTAGGCATTGCATAACTGATCACAGCCGGTCCGCTGGCTACCCCGGCTACAATACCAGTACTACCTACTGTTGCCACCAGTATATTATTACTGCTCCATGTGCCGCCACTCACTGTTTCGCTAAGCGGTATCGTCAGCCCGGTGCATACGCTGCCTGGCCCGGTTATGGGTGCAGGCATGATATTAACAGTAAAAGGCGCAGAAACAAAGCAACCTGTAGATAAGGTATAAGTTATAGCTGTTATGCCGGCCGATATACCTGTTACAAAACCGGTGCTGCCTGCTGTTGCAATCCCGCCGGTAGCAGGGCTCCAGATGCCTCCTGTTGTAAAATCTGTCAGTGCAGTTACTTGCCCGGCACAGATTGAGGTAATGCCATATATAGGCGCAGGTATCGGGTTAACCGTCATATTCTTAGTGGCAAGGCAACCTGTGGCTATTATGGTATTGGTAATCGTTACTGCACCACCCGATATACCTGTTACTATACCTGTCGCGCTGCCAATTGATGCAATGGTACTATTGCTGCTGCTCCATGCACATCCTGGAGTTACATCAGCTAAAGTTGTTGTGCTCCCTGCGCATAGTGCAGCGCTTCCGGTTATTGTGGCTGGCAACGAATTAACAGTTACAATAACTGTTGTAGTATCTGATGCATAGCCATCGGTTACCTTTACTCTGAATGTATCATACCCTGCATAGGATGTGGCCGGGGTATAATACATTCCGGCTGGCAGCAAGGTATCTTTCCCTGATGACATTGTATCAACAACTACAACTGTTCCGTGACTCGGCCCTGATACCAGGCTCCAGATCTCATGCTGGCAATAATCGGTATCGAATACTGAAAGTAATGTATTAATGGAATCTCCTATGGAGTTTCCACAAACCGACATGCTTTGGGTAGTACCATTTACAAAATAAGGCCGGTGGTTTACCAGATTGACTGCCCTTATTCTCGTATTATTAAGGTCACTTATATATAAAGTATTATTAATAACTATTAAGCCCTGAGGCCCCCACAGTTCAGCAGCGGTGGCCGGCCCGCAATCTCCGGTAAAACCAGCTACTCCCGTACCAGCGAAAGTGGAAATAATGCCGGATGTATTTATTTTTCTGACAACATTATTAGATTGCTGAGATAAATATAAGTTACCTGTTGCATCTGTAGTTAATCCACTCGTCCTATCAAGGTGTGCGGCCGTGGCAGGGCCACCGTCACCTGTATATCCAGTTGAACCAGATATTCCGGCAAATGTAGTAATTATGCCCGCTGCATTAATTTTTCTCACTACCTCATTATCCCCTATAAATAAGTTACCAGATCCATCAGCGTACATACAAAACACATTTGGAGATATTTCGGCCCCGGTAGCTGGCCCGCCATCCCCTGTATAGCCAGCAGTACCGGTACCTGCAATAGTGGTAATAATGCCAGAAGCGCTTATTTTCCGTATTTTCCAGTAACCCGGTATATATATATATATATTACCATAAGGGTCAGAAGTTATATTACTGCTGGTGATTAAAACAGAATCTGATGATCCAAGGCCTGCGGCTGTGGCCGGCCCGCCATCACCGGTATAGCTGGTAGTGCCATTTCCGGCTATAGTAGTAATAATACCCGTAGTATCAACTTTACGTATTCGGTTATTAACCCAGTCGCTGATGTACAGATTGCCTGCCGCATCCGATGTTATTGCTCCTTTACCGGCTATCTCGGCATCAGTAGCAGGGCCGCCATCTCCGCTGAAGCCCTTTATACCATTTCCTGCATATGTATTTATGATACCCGAATTATTTACCCATCTTATATCGGCGCTCCAACTTGGTAAGCCCCACCCACCAGTATAATTATAGTCATATTCAAACCCACCTATAAAAAATCCACCTGACTTGTCAGGGGCCAGACTGACTGAATAAAATAGGGAGGCATAGAGTGCAGGTCCGCCATCTCCCGATTCAGTGGAATACCCATTACCCGCCACAGTGGTAATATTCTGGGCATAGGTATGATTTTGACCCGGTAGAGCTAAAAACAACATTAGTATTTTCAATAGCCGTTTCATAGCTGTCAGTTTAAAAAATTAAAGCATAATACCTTATTCAAAGATAATCTTTCGCATGTAAAAAACAAAATTTTTAAGCCTGCACCGATTCTCCTCCAGTCGCAGCCGTTGTCTCTCCATCGCAAAGCCATATTGTGCGCCAGCGGAGGCACATCAGGGTACTATAACCAAAGCCATGCTCAAAACCCAGCTACACCGCATCCATCGCGGCGAGTCCTGTGAAAAACAGAGACGAGCCTGCAACATGAAAAAATTACTGTTGTTCAAAATCTCGTCTGGCGCAGGTCTTTAGCAAAGCCTTGTGCGAAGCGGACCTGTGTCTTGCCAATTTAGCCAGTTTGCAACTGGCATCTCCAACTTCAAAATAAATATGCTAAATATTTAGGAATTTCCAATTATTCATTTTACCTTTGTCCCAAATTTAACCAATAATTTCAACTTATTTATCTATGAAACAATCATTATTTCATCCTGAGTAAATAGAAGGGCTTTTTGCCTGTTCAGGCATCAGGCACACAAACATTCTCGCTAATTTAGGCTATTGAAAATCGCATATTTTTATTACCATTATACATCTGAACACATTTTCACATTAATCAGCAGGATAAAATGGGATAAAATGAGAAAATCGTAAATTATTTTATATCAGCCACCAACAAGGGTTTCAGCGCTTATCATTATCTCATCGCGTGTCTTTGAGGAAATGGGATAACCTTACAAAACGCCTTTTGCCGGGAGTTTCCGGCACTTTAAAAGCACCGGTAAATTAACTATTATCCCCGGCAATGCCCATTTATTTTTACTCTGAAACAGGGCTCGTTTTGCCACTAAACTTTAATTCCTGTACCACGCATATTTTGCATATATCATCGGGCACAGCAGCGGCGAATAATTAAACCGCCATTGGGTATCAAATGCATCGCGATGATACATGTATTTTATGCCGTTCTTTTTCCAGGTATTCCGGGTCAGGCCCATTACCTGCCCGTTGTGCCCGTCTACCTCAGTATGTTTTACAGACTGCATTCCTTTGTCATTATTGCCATGCCCGCCTATCCACTCCACCGATACAAAAACACCATCATTCACAGCTATCCTTTTATCACTCAGGTCGGCCTTTACCCACTCATTGCCTGTAGTGGCATGCACAATCAGATTGCTGTCGGTAAGTTCTTCAGCAGGCAGATTGGTAGCCGAGTCTTTAGTGTAGATGTGCACCCTGAATTTAGAATCCGGAATCCCTTCATCTGTTATATATATGTACACCTCTTTCAGAAAACCTTTCTTTGCTTTATCAGCCTTCAGGAACGCGGCGTCCTCTTCACCATATTTCTGGTAGCAATCGCCCACATGTTTCGATTTCCTTTTGCCTATCCATGCCGACTTTGATTTACCTTCCTTATCGCTGATTACCACTTCTTTCAGACTCGAAAATTCTTTGTGCAGCGATACCAGTAAAGTATCATTGGTAAAGTCGGTAGCCTTCAATTCCAGTTTGGTATAACCCAGGCAATAGAATATAAAGGTCCTGGCAGAGTCGGCATTGGCCGAGAATGAAAACCTGCCGTTTTCATCTGTATATACCCCTTCATTCCGGTCTTTTACCTTAACTATGCAGAATGGTATCCCCATCCGGGTATCCTTATCAATAACCCTTCCGTAGAACGGCCGCTCCTGCGAAAAAACATTCAATGTAAAAAGGCAGGCAATTATAAACAGACAAATCCTCATAAAAAGCATTTTGGGATGAGCACCACATGAAAACGTATTAATGCCCGGAAACGGGTAAAAATCTCACTGCTGTAAAAATATACATTATGGCCGGAATTGAGGAAACTGAATTTATGCTTGGTAACTTATAAAGGATAATCATTACAGCCTATGAAGGCAAAAATAGTATCCGGGTTAATTATTGCACCTCACCAATGAGCTGAAATACAGCATAAACAGGGTACTCAAACAAGATTTTACTTATCTTCGGATTGAAATTTGAATTTCATTCTAATAATGGCAGCACGCGATACACGCTGGATACAGCGGTTTGATCATTTTAAAAATGCGTTTCAGACAATCGAAGCAGTATTGCCTCTTTTTGCTCAAATGACAGAACTGGAAAAAGACGGCCTAATTCAACGATTTGAAATTACATTTGATCTTTCATGGAAGGTAATGCAGGATTACCTTAAAGAAGCCGGATACGCTGATATAAAAGGCCCGAGAGCCTGCATAAAGCAAATGGCTCAGGATAATCATCTGGATGGATTTTACTGGGAAGAAATGCTGAACGCCCGTAATGAACTGAGCCATGTGTATGATGAATCCGGGAGCCGGAATTACCTTGATAAAATCGTGAACGATTATACTCCTGTTTTCAAAGCATTCAGTTTAAAAATGGCACAAAAAATATGATCACCTACACTACCAATGTACATGGCCTCAGACAAAAGGATATGGATTATATGATCCGTTTGTTTGCTGGTATTCCGGCTATCGAAAAGGTACTGCTATTTGGCAGCAGGGCAACCGGTAATTTCGAAAGAGGGTCGGACGTTGATTTGGCTATTGTGGGTGAAAAGGTTTCTACCAGAGAGATTTCCCGCATACATTTTCTGCTTGAGGAGGAGAGCCCGACATTGCTGGGTTTTGATGTAGTGCATTATGATAAACTGAAAAATGAGGCACTGAAACGGGAGATTGAACAAAACAGTATTGTTATTTATCAGATAAATTAATGCCAATTCTGAAAAACAGCTCAAATATTGTATGTGTTCAGACTTTCTGGTTTAGACTAAATAAACTACAACTTAATCAGATCATCTGTAGCCTTGTTGTAGAAATTATAACCGGTAAGCAGCGAGTTGTACACAAAAAAAATTTGACAACTTTTTAAAAGTTGCTGTAGTTTTTATTTAAATTCTCTTAAACACGCTACAGTAAAGGTTTACAGCCTGCACTTCAAAACAAAATTTCTGACTAAGTACAACATAGGTACAACGTTCACCCGTTTTTCATAGTCTGAAATGACCCGATAAAAGACTGAAATGAACTCATGTGGTTTAATCTGG
Organism: uncultured Bacteroidota bacterium; assembly: GCA_903835005.1. Taxonomy (GTDB): domain Bacteria; phylum Bacteroidota; class Bacteroidia; order Chitinophagales; family Chitinophagaceae; genus Nemorincola. Next base: position 5,403 of record CAILLK010000045.1, read on the forward strand.
CGAAAGTTACTGAAAATTTTACCAATGTAAAATAGACGCTCAGTTTCACTGGTGATCTTCAATTCTCAGGCCTTAAATTTCTTAACTTCAAAATACCGTTTTTTAGCTGTTGTATAAATCATATTAAATTTCTACTTTGCCACTTTAATTCTGTTCTCATGGAAGTTATCTGTTTACACGACGAGGCGTTTTTTGCAATGATTGAGCGGGTTGTAGAACGCATCAAGGACAAACAAACCATTAAAGCCGATCTATGGCTTAATGGTGAGGAAACAATGCAAATCCTACGGATAACCAGCAAAACCACTTTGCAAAAACTTCGTGACGAAGGTAAAATCCGGTTCTCACAGCCGGAGAAAAAAATTATCCTTTATGATGCAGCTTCCATCTATGAATATCTTAACCAAAATGTAAAAGAAACCTTTTAGCTATGAACGAACAGGAAAAACAATTCAAAGACGGTTTTAATCATGGCTATTTATTAGCCAAGCACGAACCAGAATTAATAGGGGCAATATTAGACGCTTCCCATTCATCCAAATCAATGAGTGAATATGCCTATGGGCTTTCTGCCGGACATGATGTTTATCATGTGGAAATGATGATTGACCAGAACCGTAAAGACATTGGCTTGCAGCCTGAAAAAAAGGTTATTCCAGAGAACAGCAAAAAATTAGTTCCTGACTTTCAGAAAGGTTTCAACAGCGGTTATATCCTTTCCAAATATGAACCCAAGCTAACTAAACAACTTTTCAAGATCGCTCACCAAAATCCAAGTGAATATTATAAAGGGCTTGTTTCCGGGAAGCAAGAGCATGAAATGGAAAAAATGAAAGGACGTTTAAAAGGAGTTACAAAAAATAACCCAGCAGCAAAAGGCAAGAATATAGAAAAAGGCAGGGGAAAATAAGTATAATAAAACACCTCATCTTTTCCAGATAAGGTGTTTTATTAAAATAGCCGTTATTTTAGTTATTATCAGTGTTGATTTATTTAATTACTACCAGTTTCCCTTTGCTAATTATACCCTTATCACTGCTTGCCTGGTATAAATATACTCCTGCTGCTAAATTACGGGAATCCCAATAAACGTTGCCAGATTTTCCAACCATTTCTATTTGCGTTATTGCTTCACCCATAATATTGCTGATGACAATTTTCATATTTCCGCCTGCATCTGGAACATTGTAAGAAAATGTAACAACTCCACTGGTAGGGTTAGGGTATGCTGAAAACTGATTGTTTCCAGACCCAATGTTGGTTATTGGCGGTGGCGTATTTGTTCCACTTACGCCATGTTTACCACCCGACAATGATACGGAAACACACGGATAAAATGTGTAGTTTGTATTTGTCGGATTTACTAAAGCCGTAATTCCATTTATCATAACCAAACCTGAATTGTAGGTAAATGCAGGTGTACTTGAAGTATCCAAAGATGCAATTTCCGAACTGTTCAGGCTGTAAAGGTTTCCACCTGCGCTTTCTGCATCATAAATTGCATTCCACACTTTCCCGTAGGTAATATATGCCGCTGTATCGGGCGATGAACCTGCTGGCAAAGAATTGCCTATGTTGTTAAATATATTATTGGCATCATCTGGTCCATTCCTGAAGTTATGATAACCTACCCTGTCATAGCTTGCCCATAATTCTCCTGTGTTCTGCAGCCAGGTATCAATACTGTCTAAACCCAGATAAATCGTATTACTATCGAGCAAATAATATACGCTTGTGCTGTCAGTGCATATCCCAGACCACGTGCTGTCTGCCGTTATGGTCAAATTGGTATCAATTGGCGTTTTAAGGGCAAGCAGTATGGTGGTTGCTTCATTAGCCATACTTGCTATCGTTCCATTCATAGCCACCTCAAGATTTGTCCTTCTCGTTGTGTTTGTCGATGCGGCAATCAATGTGTCAAAATCTGCTGTAGAGAAATTGTATTCTGCCTGCATTATAGGAAGAAAATAGCCTTTACGCAGATCATCAGGGTTTTGTTTCAGCAATTGTAACATAGAGTAATACGGCAGTTTCGACAAGCTGCCGACAGATTCCAATGCAGCTACTGAGATATACGGTGATCCGTTACTAAGTGTCGAATATAGTGTCGAAGTGTCGCGGCTCCCGTTGATAACGTTAATCATTGAATCAGTATTGCCGAAATCAATAAGGCTGTTATATACCGCAATTGAATCCTGATAGGCTGTTCTGTTATTGTAGAAATTCTGTTTGTGTCCGGTTAACCCCAATGGTTCAATTGTTACCCCTCCCCAGTAAGGTGCAGGGAACATTGAGAAACTTGAAGGGCATGAATTGCTTGAATCAGTGGCATGTAAATAAATATTTCCTGATAACGGAGGAGTGATGGGAGCACAAGTATGAAAGGGGTATTCGGCTGTAACGCCGCTATTGTAATAATAATCAATGTTCGCGCCGTAATTACAGATATTTTCCGTTGATAGCGTTGAAAAAGTATTTGCAGCCGAAGTGAAAGTTGTAGAACCTGGTATCGGTGTACCCTGAGTAACAGATATACCACCGTATGAAGCAAGCGGTAAGCCGGAACTGTTTACATAAATATCACAGCTGTTATCTAAGAAATTATTGCAAAATATCTTCAACCCTTTGCCTGCTTGATGGGGCATTCCGTAATCATTATTTATTCCCGTGGTATATACGCCATAGGTGAGGGTGTCAAAACTATTCCGGTATACGGTATTGGTAAATCCTCCGGTATTAGATACTACGGTGCCGAAATTATACCAGTCAGATAGTGATAAATTTGGCTTCCCAATAAAATTATTACCTTCCATCTTGAATTGCGGGCAGGCCTGCAGAAGGATACCAATATTTTGATAGCAACCGGTAAAGGCAGGTGAGCTAACATCTCCAACACTTAAACCATGCCCCACAGCAAAATTGCACCTTGTCGTAGTAACATCACTAAACGTGGCTACATTAACGCCAACTGACACAGAATCGAAATCCGCATTATCAATATTTGGTGCAAGCCCTGGCTGAAATAATCCATGTATCATTATCGCATTGGTAAATCCACAAAAACGTGAACGGATTGAAGGTGTGAGACAAAGATATAGGGGACTACTTGAAGGACAGGCCGCACTAACATAGAAGTCTGAATTCACCGCATCTATGGCTTCTCCGATAAGTCTGCTAATGGCAAAAGTGTCCCGATTGAGGAACTGGCAGCCTGAGAACGTAACTCCTTCAACACTATGCAGGTTCACCATATTTTCCAAAGTAAAGCCAGGGGTATTTCCTTTGTAATTATTGTCCTGCAAAAAGACACACTGGACAAAGGTAGATAAGTTATGTTGTAGTGTTGCGCCATGCCAGTTATCGTAGGCATCAAAGTCGGCATCACTGACATTATCAACAAAATAACTGCCATTTGCCTGAATAATGCCTCCATCTGTACTCCATACTACATCTACATCACTATTTCGTACACCAGTTACCGCATGTTGAATAGTGCTGCCTCCTTCTATCGTTACCCAGCCTTGATTGATGGCACTCTGCGGCAACCAACATGTTCCCCGTGCTTCTATTCCCTTCCACCAGCAAAAATTACAACTGTTTGTAATCTCGGCGTGGTTCACAATCAGGTGGCCTCCCGGCTCCACTGCGATCACCCCCATGCGAGGCATATGAATAGTATCATTAGTAATTATTAATGTGCCACCTGCCATTACGGTAACTGAATTTTCTAACCACATATTCTGGTTCCAAGTTGTAGAGTCTGTGATCACAGTAGTAGCTGTATCTGGCAACGGAGTAATGTTTCCGACAGGTGTTTCCCAGATACCCCTGCCGTAAGTAGCTACCCGTAGTTTTCCAGCACAGTAATTCATCTCCATATCCATTACTATGCAAGCAGGCAGCCCACTATTAAAACACTGCCAGCTATTAGTTCCCGGGTTCCATTGAAAAACCCCAACATCTGTACCCGCATATATTTCATCATTACTCCCCTTGCGGTATAATATTTTATTTACAGGGAGTGCAGAGAGTCCTGCAGACACATCAGTCCAAGAGGCACCAGAATTATTTGAGTATAAAACTCTTTTGGTCATGGTTGCTGGATCTGCACCTACCATATCAGTATTTACATTACCAAAGGCAACCCATATCCTATTACTATGCTGCGGGTCAACGCAAATACTATTAATTTGGTTAGTTAGGCATAGGGAAGGCGTAATATTTTGCCATGAAGGGGTGGGGTAATGAGCATTAGTTGAAAAATATAATCTACCAAAGGTATCATTTGTGGATAATGGAAGGCTTGATGCACCAAGAGCCGCTCCGCCATATGCTATATAAACATTATTGCTATCCTGCTCATTAATATCAAAGTCACATACATCTTTAGGTGTATGTGAATTCATATCTATAGGGTCGCCACCTAAAAAAGCCCGCTGCCAACTACCGCTACTATATGGCATTTCGTACATATGTGCATAACCAATATAGGCTTCATTCTCCTGATTAAAAAAGAGCTTTCGGTTAATAGGCACTGAGATAGGCGCAGGATCAGCGATTTCATCATAACCACCAGAATAGTCTGTAGAACCGCTAAAATAAAGCGCATATAATTCATTATAATTTGTTCTATCCCCTTCACCAAAAGAATTAGTAATACCATTCTTCATAAATTTAGCTTGGTATCCATCGCCATCCTCCTCCCAATTCCATGGATTTGTTCTTGATTTAATATATGAAAACCCTCCCACGTCTTGTGCTCCACCAGCCATTATATTTTCATCTGCCTCTGTATTTCCAAAACCGTAAAACTCAGTTACAGTTAAGCTGTCGCCAGTTATGCAATCAAAATTGTTGCTCGTAGGTTTTTTCTTTCTAATCCCGCCATCGGTTCCTAAAAACACCTCGTCATTTATCCCATTGGTTGTATTAGTGGTACTATAAACATATAAACATCTTCCATCCGCATGAGTATAACCAGTGCTATAAAAATTTTGTCCTCCATTCGTAGACATGTATATAGCATCACCGTCCCACCCATCATAATTTGCGGCATATACTATATTTGAATTGCTTGGAGATACAATGAATTTTGTTACTCCAGTATTTGCTACTCCCGGAAAATTCATACTGATAGGAGTTGGTTCGAAAGATGTAATAGGGGTTTTGATTAGTAAAACTGCTGATGCGGAATCAAGTGTATCAGTGGCTAAAAATACAATAACAGCAGAATCAGTACCAGTCATTGAAAATTGCACTGCCCCATTATTGAAAGCTTTGTTGCCATGGTTTTCTTCCCAATCCCACAAGCCATAATTACAATATGGAGAAATAGTTGTGCCGGGAAGATTCATTACCATTTCAGTCCAGGTGCCACTATTCCATTTAAATAAACTGGCGTAATGGTTAAAAGATTGGGTACTTATTATGGCTGTATTACTTACTAAGCTGAACTCTAAATCTTCTAACCATCTTCCATTCATGGTAGGAGCAGTTATATTGTGCCATGTATCAGCAGGACTTGCTTTATAAAGTGCCTTTGTGGCGCTTATCGCAAAGAGCTGTTCAGTTCCCGGCATATATGCTATTTTTTGCACTTCAGGAGAGTGCCCCCAGCCAGCAGTATCGGTAAAGGCAGTATCGGTGTACCAATGTGAACCTCCATCTGTTGTATAAACAAGTCCCAGACTATATCCTCCTTTAGTATCCTGACCACTAGTGCCAACAACCATATATATTGTATTTGTATCCAGCGGGTCAACAGCAAGACAAGTTATGCCAGGCATTGCCAGCGTACCTCCAGCACTAAAATCAGTTATGCAATGCCAACTCCATCCATCGTTTACACTTTTCCATAATCCGCCGCCATCAGCCGCCGCAAGTATTGAGGAATCTCTCGTTGGGTTAGCCCATATTGCATTGATTCTTCCCTGATGCTCAACATCACCGTATGGCGTTCCATAATAACTTGTAAACGGCCCTACCGGCTGCCAATTGCCCGCTGCCGGGCAAGAACCTACATAGTAACTATAGGCACTCAGGGCTGAACTCATGGGCGCATACATGTCTGAACCCAAAGGCACATCAAGACTAATACGGTTTCTCATAAAAGTTGTAAACTTTGCAAGTGAATTCACTTTGCTTGCTTCGCTGGTATCTGTTGGACTTGCTGCCGCTGCCCTTGCTATAAGGGTATCTGCAGCCACAGAAAATGATGGGGCTAACATTCTATAGCGTAAAGCAGAATCAAAACTTTGTGCAGATGCAATGTTGAATGCAGCCAATAAAAGGCATAATACTATCCTGTTTTTCATTTTATTTGTTTTGTTTGATTAATATTTTTGACTTGCCAATTTGCTCAATCAATTATTGAACAATCAGTTTTTGAATTTCTTGATAACCACTTTCACTAATCACCTGTACAAAATATATTCCTGCCTGCCAGCCTTTTACCTGTATTTGTAGCTCATCATGAAAATTTGATTTAAACATATTCATTCCAAGCAAATCAGTAATGACAACTTCATAATTTCCTTTTTGCCCGCTTTCAATTGTTACTTGCTCATTTGTCGGGTTAGGATAAAATTTTATAGAGTTATTTAACATTGAAATAGTTGTAACTTTCGTAGAATGTGGTTCAAAAATTGTAAGAAAAGAATTCATATAGCCATTCCACGGTATATAAGAGAAAGAACCATCATTTGCGCCTGAAAATCCGCCTGCAATTACATTGCTATTAGATAAAGGATACACCATCATTCCAGCATCGTCTGAGCTACTTCCAAGTACTTTGGTATTTAATAAATTACCTGTATCATCAGTATGCACAAACCAGGCATCATCTAAGCCATAGTTGGTATCCACTTCAGCCCCTTGTGTAGAAGATACTCCGGCTATCCATATACTTCCGTCAGTTGCTTTGCATATTGCATTAGGCCAGCAATCATTACCCCCACCCCCATAGCAGTTGTCCCATAAAATATGCTCATTGCTATCAACTTCTAATGCCCAGATCGGACAACCAAAACTTGGAAAAACAGTTCTGTCGCCATTCAGCGAATTACTTGCTCCGGCTATTATTACCCCTCCTTTTCCATCAGCGACAGCGCAATTTCCCTGATCGCCACCTGAGCCGCCAATATCATCATGCCATAGAATATTTCCATTTCCATCCAGTCTTACCAAATAAACATCATCCCCACCATGATTGCCGATACAGTCATAATCATCTGAAAAAGTTGTTCCTACAATATAACAGCCATTTTCAGGCCCAGCTACCAGAGAAGAAAAGTTGATTCCCAAAGTACCCCCGATTACCTCGCTCCATACCTTATTGCCGTTACTATCTACTTTTATTACAGCTATATCTTCATCCATCCAGCTACCATAATGTACGGGAAAATCACTATTGGTATACGAAGTTTGTCCGCACATTATATACCCTCCATCATTAGTAGCGATCATACTTTTAAGAATGGCAGATGCACTGTCTCCATATGTTTTACTCCAGAGCACAATACCTGTAGCAGTTTCTTTATGTATAAGAAATTCATAAGTTGTGCCATTACTTAATCCACCTAAAACATAGTCACCATCAATTGTGGAGAACATACAACTAAAAGAACTATCATTTTGTTCATAACATTTAGTCCAGTCAAGGATTGAAGCATCTGAATTAAATTCTAAAAATATTGACCTTATGCCAGTCAATGAACAGAATGAATCAATATTGCCACTACTTGTACCAGCACCTAAACATATTATAAAACCACCGTCCAATTGAGGTGTAACAAGGGAAGCGATATTACTATTACCTCCATAGCTCTTTAGCCAAAGCATGGCAGGCTCAGGTATCTGTGCATAAGCAGAAGAGGAAAGAATAAGAACGAAAAAGACAAATAGCTTTTTCATGTAAGGGAAATTGTTTTATAAAGTTACTGTTAAATTATTTAACAAAGCGCGGATAATTAAATTTTCTATTTTAAATGTAATTTTTTCTTACTCAACTTGCCTTACACTTGCTGCAGCATCATAAATTTATTGGCAATATTTGCAGTCAGAACAGGGCAAATTATACAAGCGATCCATACTAAAATTAATCCATAGCTTGATGTTAAACAACCTATGATAATCCCTATAATGATAAAAATAATTGCACCAGGCACAGATGAATAAAACAGTCCAAACGGGCCAAATAACTAGACAAGTAAAACAGCTAATGGTATACTTTTCATCTTACATACCTTATCTGAATGTAACGGATAAGATGTTTTTTGATTTTCATTTTTCATGATGTTTGAATTCTGTTTAGCAAAATAAACTTATACTTTTGTTCCAGAGAAATATTTTAGGTGAAAAATCTTTTTGATTTTCCGATAAATCTTTTTTATTAAAAAAACTTAAAACTATGCCACCAAAAACAGCAACAAATTCACAGCCTCATATAGGTAGAAAAATACAGCGCATACGCACCATTAAAGGTATTCAGCAAAAAAACTTTGCTAAACTTCTCGGCATACACTCTAGTACATTGTCTAATATTGAGAATAGCGAAAATGTTGATGAACAGAGGTTACAGCAAATTGCAGATGCTCTTGAAATGAGTGTGGAGACGATCAAAAACTTCAATGAAGAAGCCGTGATTAATTACATTCAGCACATTAATGAAGGTGCAGTTGGGAATCAGGGTAATGACATGACAAATCACTTTAACCCTGTAGAAAAATTAGTTGAAGTTTTTGAAGACAATAAAAAACTTTATGAACGCCTTCTGGACAGTGAACACAAAAGAAATGAACAGTTGGAATCGCAATTAATGAAAACAGTTGCTACAAAGTAAGGATTAACTTTTTGGTAGTGTTAACTTCTAATTTTGGCAGTCTCTAATTTATTCGTATGTTTTCCTGTCTCACCTATAAGGCTGTCCCACCTATAAGGCTTGATTTTTATTTTTTTATTGTTAGAATGCTGCAAGGTAATTTTATCATTTCAATTAATGGGGCTTTACTATGACATCCTTAAAATACTTTGAAAGACCAGTTAATCGAATTGATTACATATTATCCGAGTTCAAAAATCTTTGGCGTTTTTATCCTGAGCATTCTTTATTGTTGCTTCTGATGGAAGTTACTATTTACGCTAATCATATTGATTCAGAACTTCCGGTAGTTTCCTTTTTGGATATTGAAGAAATTGAATACCCGGAAAATCATTTTTTATCCGTTACCCGTAACCTTTTAATGGGTTTTGAATTCCTTAAAGAAAAACTTAAAAATAAACCAGTGCCACTTAATAATATTCCTGTTACTATACTTGACCAGGTTGGTGAGAGATGGCGTAAGTACCCACAAATGCGTTTAGGCCAGCTTATATCGGGCGAATATCTTGCGGCAAGAAGAGAACATGAAAATCAGGCTGCTTGTTTCTGATTTTATCCCTTTTGCAATTATTTCTAAGGTAATGTTTTTGTTACCGGCTTTCTTTCCCTGATTTGACACTGGTTGCGACGCTCCGTTCATCGTCCAGTTCCCTGATTGAGCAACGCACAAGCAGTTTATTCAAACAGCTTGTGCTCCGAGCGGTGAGAGAAGAAAGGCTGAAAAAGCCTTACCTCTCTCATTCTTTTTAATTGTCCCACCCAGCCCCGTGCAAGCGGAGACTTCATTCATTTTCGCTGCATTCCGTTTCATTTCGAGGGCGTAAACCCACTCTCATTTCACCGCATTCCGCTTCATTCATTTCAGACCCCGCTTTGCACTCGCACGACAAGAGTGGCTCTCCCCCCTCATAGGCGCATAGCCAGCCCTTCATTCCATTCCACGGTCCACTGCGCTTGCCTTGCTCACTAAGCCGTTCACAGGCGCAGTGAGACTGTTTCATTTCATGCCAGTAATGCGCCCATTCAGTACGTTCCCCACACTTGCCTTTTAGCCACCGCACACCCACCCTTTAAAAATTAAAACCTATAAACCCTGGAACCTGAAAACTCTTTTCTTTTTTATAGGAACTCTTTCTGTTTGATTCATTAGTCTTTTGAGAAGCAAAGTTATTCCCGTTCAGGATCGCAGGAAAGGTCTGCACGGCCAGCCCACAAAGCCAGCCCTTCGTTTGCCACGGGTTTTGAAAAAACAATCTCCACACGCAACGCTTCTGTCCTCGTACCTCGGTGATCTATTGCGGTAGTATTCTTTTTCCAAAAACCTTGCCTGCAATCCCTACCGTACAAACTGGTTGCTTATCAAAAGTCAATGAAAGGCTTTAGCCGAATTGGGTTTTAACAATTAGTAACTAAATAAATACGATATATGGCTACCAACATTAAAAGATTATCCCGCCTGATGAAAATTTCATGGGATATACAACGCAGCAAGAACAAGACACGCTCAAAGGCTTTACAGGCAGCATGGGCGATTTTTAGCAATGAGGATATAACGGTTTACTACCTCGTTACCAAGCTGAACCACCACAGGCCGGTAAAGGAAAAGGCAATTAACCAAATGGCATTATTCAACAATCAGTAACCAATTTTAAACGATAAAAAATACAGTTATGGAATTCTCAGGAAGATTAACAGCAGATGCCAGTATTTACAGGCTTACAGACGGCAGAGAGGTAACAAATTTTACCCTTGCCATGAATGACCGCTACACCACAAAAGCGGGTGAAAGGAAGGAGGTTAAAACCTTCATTAAATGTGCTTATTGGGTATCTCCGAAAATTGCGGATTACCTGAAAAAGGGCATCATTATTACCGTTTACGGGCGTATCGGTTTAGATGTTTACAACAACACCGCAGGAGAGGCGAAAGGCTCATTAACCTGCCATGTAAACGATATAAAGCTATTAACGGCAGCAGCCAAAATACAGCCAAACGCAGCCCCGGCAACAACCGCCAGCACCAGCACAGGGAACAACACCCCCACCCCCGAAACAAAAGACGATTTACCATTCTAAACAATAAGAATTTCTAAACAAAACGCAGTAACCCGGCTGCAAACAAAAACAGGGTTTTTATTTTATGGCACATAATATCTATTACAACGAGCAGACGAAAAAACACAGTTTTTTCAGCACACAGGAAAAGGCGTGGCACAACTTAGGGCAGATTGTGCAGGACTACCCAACCAGCGCCGAAGCGTTAAAATTTGCGGGGCTGGATTATGAAGTCTCAAAGGCTCCCAACATTCACCGCCTGCTGGATGGAAAAGAAGTAGTTTCTAAATCTTCCTTTTTTACTTTCCGCAAGGATAACGGCGCAATCCTGGGCGACAAGTTAGGCGCAGATTACCAGATAGTACAAAATACCGATGCCTTTAATTTCTTTGATGAAATAGTAGGCGGTGACGGCATTATGTATGAAACCGCCGGGGCAATTGGGAAAAACGGGGAGCGTATTTTTATAACCGCAAAATTGCCGGATTATATCAAAGTTGGCAGTAATGATCTGATTGAAAAATATCTTTTCCTTACTACTTCTCATGATGGCTCCGACAGTATAACCGCAGCCTTTACCCCGATCCGTATAGTTTGCAATAATACACTCAATGCAGCCCTCCAGAATTGCAGCAACTCTATTAAAATCCGGCATACGCAAAACGCACAGGACAGGCTTAAACAGGCTCATAGGGTTATGGGAATTTCAAACAAGTTAAGCGCAGAAATTGAGCAGATTTTTAACCACTGGTCAAAGGTTCGCATAACAGACGAGGAAGTTAAAAAACTGGTGCAAATTGCGATGGCTCCCAATAAAGAAACTTTAACCAACCTGCAGAAAGGTTTACAGGATGAGCTTTCCACCTGCTTTTTAAACCAGTGTGAAAATGTTTATGAATATGCTTTCAGCAGCCCGACACAGCAGGAGGCAACAACAAAGGGCACTTTGTTTGGAGCCTATAACGCCGTAACTGGTTATTTTCAAAACGTGAGGAACTACAAAGATGATGAGGCAAAGTTTAAATCTATCATGGGAGGCACCGCCCAGATCAAAGCCCAGAAAGCTTTTGACCTTTGCACCAGTTTTTCAGTAGAAGGCGCAGAAGCTTTAAATCTTAACTAACCAGAGCGCAAGCCCTAAACGTAAGCAGCAGAACATATTAGTTTTGCTGTTATGCGTTTGCCCGTGCTACTTTTTTCTTTGCTTAGGCAGCAAAGAAAAAAGTAGCAAAAAAGAAAGTGCCTTCCATCGCTTCGCCTTTAAGGAATTTGAATTATTTTCAATGTATTTATAGGTGCTAAATAATATTGTTGTTATATTTAAATTAATAATATTATAAGGAATGAGAGTTTACATAACTTCCAAACCTATATAATTGTGCCCTTCTTATTTCATAATTTAATTCTTCTATATGCTTCCTAACCAATCCTGAATTTATTTTTTGACGTTCTCTTGCAATACAATAATGATAAAGGCTATCACTAAAGTCATCCTCTAAATAATACATGTTTAAAATATTCTTTTTATATATTGAACCCTCCTGATGTAATTGTTTCCCACGATGGTAGTTTTGTAATGCCAACTGAAATTGCGATGCAGTGTCAATTGTATGTATTACGTCTATTCCCATTAAATCTTCAAGTATTTCATTAATTCTAAGTTCTTTCTTTAAATCCTTGTCAATAATATCCTTAATCTCTTTGATACCATCAAATATAATCCGAACAAATTCATAGTATTTTAACCATTTTCCTAACCTTCTATGGGTATCAGCAAGATCAGTATAACTCATATAATAACCAACTCCATATACATTTATTATTGATGTTATTTGATTCAAACAATATATAGAAGATGAAATAATGTTAATTAAAATTTTCAATTTATCCTTATCATATTTATAACCTTCACTTCCAAGACTGCTTAAATATCCCCCCGCTTCTATTTTTCTTATTAGCTCAAGCTTATTAAATTCAACTTCTTCATTTGTTTTGAGAGTTTTACCTATAACATCATTAATCCAAAAATCCTTGTTCCATGTGATCTCTAAAAAAGTTAACAATTTTGGGAAGCTATTTTTAAATTCCTGTTTATTTAATCTATGCTGTAGATGAAGCTGTTTAATTCTAACAAATTGAGAAGAAATAGAACTGTATGGCGAAACTAAATTTTGCAAATCAATTCCTTTTAATTTAAAGCCTTTATCATCTATCAGGTCTCCATTATTACCACGTTGCTTTAAGGAAACTAATAATAAAACTGTCTCCATAACTTCAGGATTTGTACTAGCGTTTAAATATAAATATTTGCTATAATTAGTTTTTGTATGGTAATCGTTTGAATTTTTTGTATATATTTTTTGTTTATATATTTGATACCTATCAGATGAATTACTATTCCATGAAATCATGTTCACAATTTTTGAAAAAAAGAATTTTTCCATTAAAGTATCAAACTTGTTAATGGTTTCGGGAGAAAATAAATTCTTTGTTGTCTCCATTATTTTTCTGTACTGGAAGCTAGCTGCCATATTCTTGCCAATTCTCAAATAATATTGTGCTGACCAAAAATATATGCAGATTACTAACTGGGCGATGTATTCGTTTTTGATATATAATTTTAATGAGTCTTTTGGCATATAAGCTAATAAACTTTCTAATACATCAAAATCAAAATTATCAAAATTCCAATAAGCAGATACGCCATCAGGTACATCATAAAACAAACCGTGTGAAATTAATTCATTTAAAATAGTGAAATTACTTTCAACAATGCAGCTATAGAGTAAGTCTCCTAATTTAAATAAATTTATTGCAATGTTTTTATAATAAGTTTTGTCGTATAAATTGGAATTCAAATACGAAGAATTTGCATAATCAGTACCAATAATTTGCTTTATTTTCTTTAATAAACTAATCAAATCTATATCATACAACACATCGGAATAATGTTTTTTTATTAAAGTTACTAAAGATAGCTTGTAATTCGCATATGAAATTGATGACACCCTATAATCAGTGACTAAAAATGAATTATTATGCCTAACAGTCATGATTTCTTTTTCACCAATTAATCGGTTAAACTCATTTATGTAATTTTCTATACATTTAGCATAATTATCAATTAAAATTTCATTTTTACCCTTAACTTTTACCTCTGAATTTCTTGAATTTTCAATTTGAATTTGATTCACAAAATCATCATTTTTATTTAATACATGATTTTTATAGTAAAAAAGTGTACCAGTATAAGAGTAGTAATTAGAACAAATAATATTATGCTCTATCCCATCTGAAAATTTTTTTACAACCTTGAAGAAATCATATTGAAATTCACATATTTTATTAAATGACAAGCTTTCAACACTAAGTTTTTCGATCAAGAATAATTTTGCCAGATATGGTTGGACAACTACCTGTAGTAAAGTATTTTTTGCAATAATTGTATTGAGGTCAGGCTTATTTTTTGCAAATTTTCTAATGGTTTGAGTTATATCAACAAAAATACCCAATGCAATTTCAAAATTTTTCATTTTTTCATATGTATGCCCTATTTTTAATTTTAATCTCAGGCGCATTATGAAATTATCCACATGAAATTCATTCCGATCAAATTCTATCAAATTAAGGGCATCTGAATAACAAATAATTGCGTCATCGTATTCTTCATCAAAAAAATGACAATCGCCAAGTTGATCATTTAAAAAAGATATTGAGTTAATATAACCCTCCTTTCCAATACCTAGGTTTTTATGCGATTCACGAAGGTGTCTAATCTTGTCAATTATATGCGTTTTTATGTGATAATTCTCATCTAGTGTAAAATTGAATGCTGCAGATTCATCCTCAAACAGCTTACACAGATATGATATTTCGTAGTAAGTTTTATTTAAGAACTTGTATTCAAACAAACCAATTTCAGTGTCACGAACATGGTTTAGGCAAAGGAAACTTATTAAATCTTCAATAAAATACCTTAGATCAGGAGATCTTGCTTCAGAAATAATTTCAGGGACTAATTCCAAATTTTGTATTGAAAATGCAAAATTATGAAACTTTACAATGTGGTCAATTAAAAACGATGTAGATACCAATAATTTATCACTTAGCGCTTTTTGTTGTTTAGAAAATGAAATAATAAGTGGTCGGAATAAATAATTTATTAAACCTAATCTGTATTGATTTTTGTAGTTTAATACAATAAAATACCTATGTGAATATTGTTTTTTATTATCCTGATAAACTATTATTTTTTTTGTGCCTAAATAACAACTCTCTCCAGGTGTATTTTCATCAACTTTTATTGATGAAATTAAATCTTCAATTAATCGAACTAATTTTTTAGGTGAGCCATTACTTCTATACGTCAAGTAAATTATTAGATTTTGAAGGGTGTATAGTATTTTTATCGTAATTTCTTCTTTCAATTTTAAACAAACTAAATAATCATAATAACGTTTTAAAAAAGGGTCGGAGGACTCATTCTTATTAGGAAGCATTATCTGTTCAATATAACTTTCAACAATGCTTGTTGTCCCTGTCGTGCGTTCATTGGATTGTTTATCTTTTAAGAAACTATCTACATTAATTATTTGATGGAAAATACTGCTTACAGCTGATTGCCGGTCTGAAATATCTGCTAATGCAGCATCAAACATTTCCCTACCTGCAATAAAAATGAATTTTGCGTGAGCAGTTGTGATAAGATATTTGAGGCCAGCAAGTATATTTATTACAGTACCTTTCCGTTCACGGAAATTCTGAGTTTTTGTATACTTATTATTAGTTTCATCATTAGTTTCTGAATAATCTTCAACTTCTTTATATGGTTCCACTTTATCTATCTCATCAAATACAAAAATAAATTCTCGTTTGTCTTTCAATTTCTCCAAAACCTCGATAATTTCATTTTCTACTTCTTTTGGATTTGCAGCTTCATATTTTCTTTTTTGTTTATTTACTAGGCCAAAAGGAAATTTTTCGCCAGCACCATGTAAACCCACCTCCTCCTCAACTTCACTCTGGCATCTATAGTATAAAGAATCAAGACTATCATAGATTAACACGACAGGGTATTTTTGTTGTTTTATAAAAATTAGTAATACCATTAATACCAAGGATTCCATGATGGCCAAGATAGCAATCCCACCAAAGTCTTCTATATTTTTTGGTAATTCTGTGGGCACAAAAGGACATACCAATTCATGTTGATTGCAAAAAAATGTAATGAATATATTTATTAAAAAAACTAATGGAATTACAAATGCTAGTGCTTTGTACGAAATACAATTGGTATGCCAATACTTGCCGATTTCTTTGCCTTTGAATCTACCGTCTATAGGCTTGTATAATATACTATCTCTTATTCCTTTAATTATCTGTCTAAGAATATCAATTTCCTTTAAGTTTTTTTGGCCAAAGGCAATTTTAATCTCTACTGCTTTGGTTCTGTTTTTGCGGTGTTGCGTTAATACCCGCTCTACAAAACTTGTCTTCCCCATTCCCCGGTAACCGGTAATTAAATAGGCGCCACTATGTATTTCATCATCTTGTAAGTATCCCAAAAGCTCCTTTTGAATATCTTCTCTTCCAACAAATCTTGAATCATTTTTCTCATTATGCAGGCCATGTTGAAATTTATAACCTGGTAATTCCATCCAGATTTCCTTTATATAGGCATTATAAGCCAAATTATCTTCCATTTTATAACAATTTTGCTGAGTTCAGCCTACAATATCTAAAATATTGATAAAAGAACAAAAAATCTTTTGCTTATGCCTATTATTTACAGAAAATAGATTATTTAAATATTGATAGTAATGAGCTTATATGATATATTATGTTAAATAAACTGGTACTAAATAGTAGTTAGAGGTAACCAAATGAATGCATTTACTGGGCATCTTAAACCAAGATTTTTATATATTACTGAACTAAAAGAAAAGCATGGTAATATTCCAGAAATTGCAAACTTAATATATCGCTGCGAGGAAGAAATTAAAACTTATGAGCGAGGAATAAATCCTCCATTAGGTGTCAATTCACCACTTCATCACGCTGTACGTGACGGGATGCCTGCAGTGTTTATAAGTAAAATAATGAACTGTGGTGCGGATATTAATGAGCAAAATTCTTTTGGAGAAAATGTTATTCATCTTTGCCTAAGGTTTATTTCATCAGATTATTCCCCAACTAAGGAAAAAAACTATAAAATGCTTTTTGATGATTTAATTAAATATGGAGCAAACAAAGATTGCAGAGATAATGCGGGCAAGCCACCATTTTTTAATTATTTACCCAAATTTAGTGCGCAAAAATTTATTTTTAATCTGATAGATGAGTATAAAGTGAATTTTGTAGCAAAAGACCATGAAAACAATACAATTTTGCATAATCTTGCTAAAAATTTTATTCCGGTAGGGACTAATGAACCCGATGAACTGATGGGTTTCGTGATTTGTAAAGGTGTAAATATTAACGACATAAACCACCAACAAAATACAGCACTAATGGAAAATATTATTGCTGATTATGACCTAAAAAAATACGAACAAACCATATACTTAATTCACGCAGGAACTGATTTATCAGTTATTAATAAGGATGGCAACACAGTCAAAGATCTAATAGGAATTAACTCTCTCAATATGAGACCTAGCAATCAAAGAAGATATAATGCGATAATTGAAGCTTTGAGTACAAAAATGATACCGGATTCATCTTTAGAATCAACTTCTTCAAGCCCTCTGGTTGTTATAAATAATGCAAGAACACCTACTTAATTTTCACTAATAAATTCTGTATTTTTCTGTTATAATCTTCATGCCTATTTTTGATGGCACAATATTTTTGTGTAAAATATAATTGTAAAAACCCCGTTTAATTTAATCTGAGTACTTTTGCATTACTAAAGGAAAAGGTTCTTTTAATTCTCTTGATAATTTTTATAAATGGTAATCGACAATCTGGAGTATTTTACCGATGTTTTTTTTAGACTTGAAAAATTTACAGAGTTACCTTCATCCGTTTTTCTAAAATTGGAAGGTTTCAATTTTGCAGGCTCAATTAAGTTAAAGCCAGCAATTTTTATATTAAACCAATTAGAAAAAGAAGAGGCTATAAAACCTGGAATTCACCATATTATTGAATCAAGTTCCGGAAACTTTGCTATTGCGTTGGCTATTCTCTGTCATTCAAAAGGCTATTCATTTACCGCTGTAATTGACCCTAACACAACTTCTGAAGTAGTGAAATTACTAAAAGTTTATAAAGCAAATATCGTCTGTGTTAATACACGAGATCAGAGCGGCGGTTATCTTGAAAGCAGGATTAATGAAATAAAAACTTTGCTAAGTAAAAATTCAAATTTTGTGTGGGCTAATCAATATGCCAATCAGTATAATTTTTTAAGTCATTATGAAATTACAGCAAAAGAAATCCATACTGAATTTAATAAGGAAAACAATAATGAACCTACATACATATTCACCGGGACGAGTACAACAGGAACACTTAATGGTTTAATAAGATATTTTAGTGAGTTCTGCCCCAACACAAAAATTATAGCGGTTGAGCCGGTGGGTTCAGTTACTTTCTCTCAATTAACTAAATCCAGATTAATACCTGGAATAGGTGCAAGCAGACCACCTGAATTAAGTAAGTTTTTTGATAAAAGTAAATTGCATGATATAGTTTGGGTAGAGGAAATAGATACGATAAATATGTGTAACAGGCTTCTGGATGAATATACATTATTCTTAGGAGGAAGCACTGGAAGTGTTTTGGCAGCTATACTAAACTATAAGGATAACTTCACAGAAAATGACACCATAATAGCTATATCGCCGGATTTTGGGCATAAATATATTGATACAGTATATAACCCGGTATGGGTAAATGATAATTATTATCTATAGAATAATTGGAAACTATTTATGATTACGCAAACTAATTTACTGATAATAAAAAATCAGGACGTCCGGGAATTAATGGATTTTGAGAAGGCCAAACAAATAATTTTGGACACATATATATTGCATGAAAAGCAGCAAACTATTTTGCCAAATAGTATTTTTTTAAAGCCAGATAATAGAAATAGAATTATCGGTTTGCCAGCTTATGTGAAAGGTGAGGTTGATGCTTTAGGAATAAAGTGGGTAGCAAGTTTCCCAGGAAATGTAAATAATAATTTACACAGAGCTTCTGCAATTATTATTTTAAATGACATAAAGACCGGATATCCTTATTGTGTTTTTGAAGGTACTTATATCAGTTTTTTTAGGACATCATGTGGAGCTTACTTAGTTGCAGAAAAATTATTCCAAGGTCGTAAAATTAATCAAATTGGTATTGTTGGGGCTGGAGATATTGCTAATAGTTTTCTGGAATGTTTTAGAATTTTTAATTCATTACAATCAGATAAGTTTAAAGTATACGATATTAATCCAGAGCAGTCTAAGAAATTTATTAAAAAAAATCATCTTCTACCGGAATCAATATCAGATAATATTGAAGATGTTTTACAAAGTAGCGATCTGATTATTTTTGCAACAACTGCTGGTGCGCCACATGTTTTTAGGAATTATTTTTCACATAACCCAGTAATACTAAATATATCTTTAAGAGATATTGCTTCTGATATTATTATGTCATCTTTCAATATAGTAGATGATATAGATCACATAAACAAAGAAAACACATCTATAAACCTAACTTATAAAGATGCAGGTAATCTGAATTTTATAAAGGGTACTATAGCGCAATTACTATTAAATGAGTTAGCTGTGGATGCCAATAAACCTATTATTATTTCTCCATTCGGTCTAGGAATATTGGACATAGCTATTGCAAAGTATATTTATGAGATGGCCATAATAAAGAGTAAGGGATTGAATATAGATGATTTCTTCAGTGAATAAAAAAACCATCACGTTACTTTAATTTTGAAAGACAACTTTTTTTATTAGTAACCATCCTGTATTTTGATTGTAATTACTATGATCTGTAAAGTGAATAAAGATTGTACTGAATGAATCATACTGTAAAAAGTCCCCGTTATTATAGTAGCCCTTACTTTGAGTTTTATATTCATGGTCTGCAAAAATATAAGCCTTGTCTGCAATGATTTTTATTGAATCTCCCTGCACGGCGCGGGATAATTTTAGTTCACCTTTTAATGCCCCATCATAGGAAGCCCATTTGCCGGACATTGTATTTTCTGTGCTGTCAAAACTCAGGTGAAATATACCATTCAGCCTTTCCTGTTTCTCTATTAATTCAAGATTATAACCTGAATTACCAGAAGTGATATTGCCCGTAAACGGGGCAAAATTTCCATTAACTGAACTATACCCATACACAGTATCATTAGCAATATTCAGGATCGCCAGAGAAATATTTTTTTCGTTGTATCTGCCTTTCCATAAGCCCTGTAATTTATCATTATGAGAACTATCATCTTTTGAAAGGGTAAGTTTTTTATTCGCAGAAGAATCAGTATTTGCCTTAGCCCCGGCAGTGAATTTACTCAGCGGATAAATATAAACGCAGTAACTGCTAAAACCCCGTAGGTAGTTACAATCTATAAAAACAGCATTGTTAAGGACATAATGATGGTAATCTAAAATTCTTTTATCACCAGTTATACTTTCGGTACTGTGAGATTTGATATACTCTATAAACGCATCGTAATGTTCTTTTTTCTTTATTGAAAAATGAATATACTCAAATTCATTGACAGGGGTTATTCTCTCACTCATATCGTCTATCTTGTTTCTGTCAGGATAACTTCCCTCATAATGAACTTTGGATTTATTACTGATCCTGTCTCCATAATAGTAACAGTAAACATTGTAGGTTTTGCCATCTTCCAGAGTCCAGCCATTTTCCTGAAACTCAACAAATCCCTTGTTTGTACATTCACCTGCAACACGGTCAACGCTGAAATGATTTACCATCTCAGCAAATTCCTCCGGTGAAAATTTGGTTGGTAATCCAGATGATGATTTTAGCCTGGTAAACATAGACCAGCTAAAGGATTTTCCTGCCGGAAATTGGTTTAAAAGAATCAATAACCCGATGATAATAAAAGGTAGAAACAGCCAGCGTATTTTCTTCCTGCTGGAAGATTTTGTTTGAGAACTCATTGAATAACTTTTTGGCTAAAGTAAAAAATTATTCCAATTCCTCTATAGTTATTTCATTAACAAAAAGCTCGTCTTCTTCCGGGTCAGTGCCGGTATTTCCTTGAATAAACCGCACACGGTAGGCAGTCAGATAATCATATAGTTTTCTCAGGAACCTGCCGGTGATCTTTACATTAATAACGCTGCTTTTTATTAAAATACCAGAATCGGTATTGTAAGTAAGTCGGGTAATAAGCGAATAGGGCAAGCCCTCACTTTTGCCGTCCGGCAAACGTAGTTCAAGACAGGCCGGTAGGCTCTTGATGTTATCCGTTGCGAAATAGTCGCAAGAATAGCCATCTTCGATTTCAGCCGCAATAATGGCCTCGGTTTTATTTGGCCTTTCCCGGCCCTGTTCTAGTCGGTCTCTGAAGGTCATTGTTTCTCACTCTTGTTTTAAGTTTCTCATAATTTTCTACAGCCCTCTCGCGCATCTTTCTGAAGATGGATAGGCGGTTATTTTCGATCAGGGTATTTGTTAACTTTTGGCTCTTGGATACTAACTCAGTTGCAGATGTACGTTGTACAGATTGGCTTACAGCCTGTTTTAAACTTTGTTTATCGTCTGTATAGATGGATACAGCCTGTTTGCCCCGTGATACCGAAACATAGAACTGTTCCATAGATGAAGCCCTGAATGTTGCAGAACTTTGGGAGATTATAACCTTGTCGGCTGTCTTGCCCTGGGATGAATGAGAGGTCATAACATATCCCAAATTGAAATGACCGTAATCTTTGGATATGGTAGAGCCATTGGATAGTTTAATGTTTCCCTGTTTATCGAACCCGTGAATATTGAATGTAGTTCCGTTAAACAGGCGCTTTCCATCCTCAGCTTTGCCGTTCAGGGTAATTCTAATCTTGTCTCCTTTGGTTACTTCAATTTTTTTTGCCTCAAAAACATTGAAATTTTTAGATTGATCAACAGGAATATCAAACGGTGTACCAGCTTCATTTCTGGCAAGGAGGTTTTTACCCTCATGCCCCATTACTTCAAGCCTGGTTCCAGCCTTAACACCTTTTATATTCTGATGGAAAACTATAACGTGACCCTGATTATAGTTTTCCGGTTGCTGCTTCTGCGCTTCTGTAAATTGCAGGTTCTTTAAAACCTTGAATTCTTTTTCATCATTACCAATAACATTATTTTCTTTCAGCTTGGTTCGTATATGTTGTGTTACTACTTCCCCCTCTGCATGTGTAGGGGCTATTACCAGTATGTTTTTTGTTTGCTCTTTACCCTTATATGCAGAACTGTAATAATCATCAGCAATAGCTTTTACCCGTTCATTGCTTTCAGCTATTTCTTTAATTGCGCCAATATTTTCCAGTTTCTTAAACCCTTTCTCAACACCTCCGGCTGATAGTAACTTTACTGCCTCTTTATAATCATCATTCTTTTGCCGCTGAATCTTGCTGACTGTTATCGGCCTGATACCAGAATATTGCTGCATGATACGTAGCGCATCACCACGTTCCACGCTGTTATGTTGCTTTGTATCACCGGATAGAATAATCCTTGCCTTTTGCTCTTTGGCAATCCCTATAATTTTATTCATGTCCTTATTGGAAAGCTGCCCCGCTTCATCTATCCAGATAACCTGGCCTTTTAACCGCTGGTGCAGTTCTTTATCCTGAATCAGCTTTGCCACCGTATCAGCATTTTTAAATCCTTCGCTGCGCTGAACGCCCCGGCTTGCTTCACTGGAGGGCGCAAAAGAATAAATCTGTTTGCCGCTTTCAATGATACCCTGCTGAACTTCTTTCATCAGGGTAGTTTTTCCGGTTCCAGCCTTACCTGTTATGATGGTTATTGCATCGGTTGTACTTAACGCATGTTTGACAGCCGTTTTTTGCTGGTCATTTAAAACATCATTTTTTATTTCGTAGTTATCATTGATCGGCCTAAACTTATTCCGCATTTCAATGGAACCTTTAATAAGCTGTTTTTCTTCTTTAAGAGCATCTTTGGTTGTTATCAAAGTCCGCAAATCTTGCTTTACTGAAATAATGTTGCCATCATTTTTAAACGCCTGTTTAATTTGCTCTGGTGTTACCTTACCAACCGATAATTTTATTGCAGTTGCCAAAATCTCTTTATCACTGGCTACAGATTTTCTTTCCAGATGATGATCTAATGAGAACTGCACCGCTTCTTTTGCGGCATTATCTGAATTGGGTTTTTCTGTGAAACCTGCAGAGCGTTTTCCCAAATTCTGAATCTGTGCGTATTCCTCAGCACTGATACGGTTTTTCCAATCCTGTTCCTGCTCTTGTGATGAAATATCATTTCTTTTAGCTTCCCTTGTTTTTGCCCCTATCTGTGATTTTTCCTTTTCATCAGTAATGTTATGTTCCCTGGCATGTTCTTCTATTTCCTTTGTCCGGCGGGAATATAAATCCAGAGTTTTTTTCTCAATCCCTACCAGTTCAAAACCGTTATCGGTTTTTTCAACCCGGTATCCTAAATCTTCCAGATTCTTAGCCAGTCTTGAATGAAACGCCGCCTCATAATATGGCGCATCCTGTTTTATCTGCCCGAATTCCCCAGCTTTCCATTTCTTATCTTTATCATCATAGGTAGCATTAAAAATAAAACAGTGGCTATGCAAATGCGGATCAGGAACGCCATCTATAGGGCGGGTAGTAAAATGGGTAAATTCACCATAAGCGATATTACCAGTTTCCCTGTTTTCATTCTTGCCCTTATCTCTTACACGTGCCTGCATCCCTGTTTCAATATCCGTCATTGTCTCATGTACGGAATTTTGAAACGCCGCTAGAATTTGTTTTTTATCTTCATCATTTGCGAAGCTGTAAGCCAGGCTTACAGACTTACTGGCATTGAAAGTAAAATCAAACCCAACACGCCGGTCAACATCATTACGGCCAGTTAAAGTTTTACCCGTAAGTGGGTTTTCATTATCGCATAGGGAGGCGAAATCTTTTTTATGAATGTCTCCGGTCAGTCCTAGCTTCTCAGCACCGATGCCGCCCCACTTACCAATGATCTGGTCTTTCTCTGAGTAGTAGTTTAACTCAGCAGATTGCCCTTCACTATAATACTCTTCCGAGTAATATTTCTTCGCACCTCCCGCAGATTTATTGACAGTAATTCGCAGCATAACCCCCCATTTGACTGCATATTAAGCCGCTCTTTTCATATAAAAAAATATTGCATTAATATGGTTCAACATGGTGCAATATGGTCTTTTGAAAAGAGCTGATCTCTTAATTCTATTTTAAATTATTTACAGCCGTGAGGATATTGGTATTCTGAAAAACAGAACCATAGTGCGGTAGATTTATGAACAAAGATTTTGATAGCTGGAACAACCTAAAGAAAAAGGTAAACAACTTTGAAAAGCGGGCGCTATTCAAAGAGCGGGAAGTATGGTGGTGCAGGCTTGGAACTAATGTTGGAGATGAGGAAGACGGGAAAGGCGACCTATTTGCCCGGCCTGTTTTAGTATTCAAGAAGTTCAACCACAATATTTTTCTTGGTATTCCTTTAAGTACCCAGATTAAGGAAAAAAGGTATTACCACAAATTTCATTTTAAAGGGCGGGAACAAAGTCTTATGCTTTCGCAACTTCGATTAATAGATGCAAAAAGGTTGCTCAATAAAGCAGGTAATTTACCCGAACCTGAAATTGAAAGAATTAAGGAAAGCTTGAAAAATTTGATTTTTTGATTTAATCGGCTCCTTTTTCAAGGAGCCGTCGTGGCTAACGCCAATTTGTACCCTGATTATAACAGGTATTATTACGGATTGCAAGTGCTTTTTAGTCAGCCTTGGGATAAGCAAAGCTGAAGTGGCTAATGCCAATTTACGTTGATTATAGCCATTTCATTGCTTTTTGCAAGTGCTTTATGGCTCTTGCCTCACTGATGATGTGTTTTTTCGGGAATTCCACTTTGGGGTGCTGTATCACTTATTCATTTTTTGCCTTGTTAAGCTGCTAAACCCCGTCCTTTTTCATGAGAAGCTGAAGCCGCAGACATGCTGGTAAACCTGCCAACAAGGTTTCCACTGTGTGGAGCCTCCTTGTTTCGGTTGACCAGTTACGCAAGCGCCATGTCCATAGCGGCCTCTTTTAGCTCTTATAAGGACGCAATAATGCAGCCTTATTAAAAAGGAAAATAAAATGACTAACACAGACACAAAAACCAAAGTCGGCAATAAACCTACCCACATAGCCTATCAGGTAAAGGAAGGTAGCCAAAAAAGCTACTATACTCGTATAGGAGCGGCATTTGTCCATAAAGACGGCAAAGGGTTCAATATCCTGCTTGATTCCATACCAGTTGATGGAAAGGTAACACTCCGTGCCGCATCGGAGGATAAATAACCCGCCACCGCAGGGCGGGTAAAACTCCCGCCCTGATACCAAATCTCAACAGGAATCATTTATGTCTATACAAGTCCAGCTAAAAAAATACCTTAAAAACATCATTAAGGAACAACCCGTTTCTCTGGAAGCTGAGGTTGCAATGGAAGCCCTTGAATATGGATGCCAGGATATAACTTCCTTTTTCTCAGACCTGCTACGTTATGGCTGCCAGAGCGGGATGATTGGCAAGCTGATCTACTATGCAGACACTCATACATTTTATGATAAATATTACTATGACATTGAAGAGATGAGGTGCGAACTTGAAGATTCTTTAGGTGAGCCATTACAACCTAAAGGTGATCTTAAAAACTGGTTCGCTTGGTTAGCCTTTGAAGAAACCGCTCGTAAAATAGCCGATAAATTTGAACTGGATTGGTAATATAACTTTTATCTGACCGGAGGTTTTCATATTGGTTATTGAAGTGATTTGATGGTCGTTTTTTGGCTTGTTTCTGTATTAGTTCTTTTGTTGGGTTAGAGGCAGTTTTTATGTTTTTTTCTGCTTTTTTGGTTAGTGGTTTTTGGTGCTTTTTTATCTGGTTTTTTTATTGTTTTTTAGTTTTGTCTTTTTTATCTTTTTTGGTCTTATTGGCTATTTTTTAGTTTTGTTGTTTGCTTTATGTTTGTTGGTTTTTAGGCTGTTTTTTTGTATTGGTTTTTTTTAGTTGTTTGATTTCTCTTTTTGCTTTTTTATAGGACTTTTTAGGCTTTTTGTTTTTTTAGTGTTTTTGGAACAGACTTCTCTCCTTAGCTGGCTCTAAGGTTTTTTTATTCAAAAAAATTGATAAGGCTCAGAAACGGCTGGTACAGGCCGCTACAGAACTATGTGTCTGTGATTTAAAAAATCAAGAGAGTAAATTTATTTAAGGATAAATCAATTTTGGAGGTAAACGAAAATAAAGAGATTTTTTTTAATCCCAAGTATGTAAATGTTATATTTTTAAGTACATTGCGATGAAATCAAATGTTACAAGCTTTGAAAAAACTTATCTCACTTACTGCTATTGCATTGTTGGTAATAATAGCCAACCTAAGTTGCCACAAAACAGCACCCACTACCACCACAACAACTACTACCACCACAACAACATGTGTTGGTGATACAATGACTGCCACGGTAAATGGCTTAATGTACACTTCCAATTGCCTTGCAACTCTGGATAGCACATATTACTTATATTTATCTGGTTATTCTTACGTATCTGGTCAAACACTTTACCCTAACATATACATTAGGATATTGGCATATCCTACTATGATTGGCACCTTCAATATTGATACCACTAGTATGCACTATGCCGGTTATTCCATTTCACCGAGTGTAGGTAAAATTGCAAAAACAGGTACGATTACTATAACTGCTGATTCACCGTACATTATTGGTACTTTTAGTTTTACCTGCACTGATGGGACGGTATTTTCTGGAGGTAGTATAAAGGCTTGTAAGCCCCTATAATTTTTTTCCTCTATTCCATTTTATAAAACAATTCCCGCTCCCATTTTAGCATAAAACGATATTCTATCCTGTCAGTAAGATACTGGTCTTTCATCCACTGGTACATGGTGCATTTCTGCTTTATTTTTTCCCTGGCATGAACATCAAGATTCCGGTGTTTATAGTCCAGATAATCAAAATATTTATTGAACCATCTGCAAGCATTAAACTTATCGTCCAGATCATAGAAGTAATTCTCAGCTATAAGATTCAGCATTAATTCATAGGAAACTTCCTCCCCGGTAGTTTCTAAAAAAATCTTTTCACAAATCGAAGGTTCATTATCTACCAGCAATTCAAGAAACCCGATAGATTTTTGCCAGTCCTCTTTTTCTGAATAGTAATCCGTCATTTCGCACATGGCGACCTTATCGCCATTCAAAGCCCGCAAAGTCTTAAACTTTTCGTTACCGTCTATTAGCATTGGAAATCCAAATTAATTTATAATTTTAACCCGTAACCATATTCCATTATACCAAAAAATACGACTCATGGCAAAAGGAAAAAGCGGTGATAACAGATATGCACGCCGCCTCAAAAATCCGGAATTGATAGGTAAAGGTGAGAAACAAACACAGGAACAAATCCTGAATAAAGGCCCCAAACCTACCATTGATCAGAAAGTAAATGAAATAAAGACCAAACAGGCTGAAAAAACCAAAGACCATTAGGTTATGCAGGATTGGAACGAAAAAGTCCTGGTTAAGTTTTCAGATAGCCCAAAAGATAGCTGGACGGTTGACGATGCAACCAAGGGCATTGCCATTTTAGGAGGCACAGGAAGCGGTAAAACCAGCGCATCAGGCAAAACCCTTGCCAAGAAGTTTTTAAAGGAAGGCTGGGGCGGTTTGGTACTTTGCGCCAAGACCGATGAAGCCAACCTTTGGCGGCAGTATTGTAAAGAAACCGGCAGGGAAAAAGACCTGATAATCTTTGGCAAGGGTGCAGAACATATTACCGGCAAATATGCTGGTGAGGAAATCGTATTCAACCCCATAGACTATGAAATGAAACGCCCCGGTGAAGGCGCAGGAGAAACACAGAACATTACCAACATCTTTATGAACATCTATCGTATGGGCAACCGTATTGCAGGTGAAGGAGATGCAAAGGAGGAAAGGTTTTGGGATATGGCTCTTAAACGCTGTCTTAACCGAACCATTGAATTGATTAAGCTTTCCGGTGAAGATCTTACCTATAAAAATATGGTTAAGATTATCACCTCCTGCGTTGATCTGACAGAGGACATGGTTTATGAAGCGGTTACAAAATTAAGGCAGTCAAAACAAGATGATGAAGAATCCGAAGATGATAACGAGGAAACAGATAATGATTCTGACAGGGACGGCAATTATTGCCTGAGATGCCTTTCACAAGCCTATATGAATATCTTAGGCGATGATGATGATTCGCCCCGGCTTAATGCTTTTGACCTGGTATTCCCATACTTTACCCAAACTTTCAGTACAATGGGTGATAGAACCCGTTCCACGATCACAGAAAGTTTTATGGGTCTGGCTGAGCCTTTTTTATCCGGCCTGTTATACAGGCACTTTTCAGGAGTAACCAATATCTATCCTGAACTAACCTATGAGGAACAGAAAATAATCGTACTGGATTTTCCGGTAAAGGAATATCTGGAGGCCGGGATTATCGGCCAGTGTGTTTTCAAGCTGTTATTCCAGCAGGTTATAGAACGGAGGGATGTAAACAAGTTTCCTATCCCTGTATTCCTTTGGGCTGATGAAGCGCAGTATTTCGTAAATCCATATGACCAGATTTTTTTAACCACTGCCAGGGGTTCCAGAGCAGTAACAGTGTTTCTGTCTCAAAATATATCAAACTATCTATCGGTTATGAGTTCAGGGCATGATACAAAAGCTAAGGTTGATAGTTTACTAGGAAACCTGTCTACAAAGATATTCCATGCCAATGCTGATGCAGAGACCAACGAATACGCAAGCAGGCTTATCGGGCAGGCCATTACCTCTATGAGTAACAAAGGCTCATCCTCGGCCTTCCTAAGCCTGAATTTTCAGGTATCGGAAGGTACAACCACCCAATACCTGCCACAGATACAGCCCAGAGAATTTACTATACTAAAAAGTGGAGGGAAAAATAATGATTATGAGGTAGATGGTATTGTTTTCGTATCGGGTAAACTTTGGTCAAATAATACAAATTTTATTAAAACTTCGTTTGTTCAGAATTTTTCAAAGTAATTTTATCTTTATCAAACAAAACTTAATTCCAATGAGCAACTCAAACTCAGACAATCTATTCAATGGCTTAATTGGTAAAGCCTTAAATGAAGGTATCAATTCCACCAACGAAAAAAACAATTCTGCCGCCATTCGCTTATTCCTTGCTGTAGCTGGAATATTATTGTTTGTAGGAGCGGAAGCGGTAAAAATAGTCTACAGGAAGAATTTCGGTATCAAGGGCATTAATATGTTCCGGCTAATAATCTGCTTTCTTTGCTTCTTAGGGATTGGCATATTATGTATCTCTGTTGGTCTTAGTGGCGAAATGGAGAATAAAGGCTATTGGTTTACTGATAGTTCCTTTGTTGTTTGTGGAGCCGCTTATGTGATCCTGTCATTTTATCTTCTCCGAAAGGGAATTTTGGAGCGCATAAAAGCTACCAGAAATCAGGTATATACTGAGTTTACCGGAGAGCCTGATTTATTGAATTTTCTTAAAGAATATGGCTGGAGCAGGAACAAAATACAGTATCTGGCAGAGCCAGGTTATACCTTAATCTTAGGAATAGTTTTAGCGGCCTACAATCCATTAGCAGCGATTCCGGTTGTATTTTGCGCTATATCTGTTTGGGCACATGCTGTTTTAGAATTCGTCTTTTTACAAAACCCATTCCAACCTAATATCCAACCGCAACAACAATTTGAACAACCCCAACAAGCTGTAAAACCCAACAGGGTTAATACTGATTTTTAGTTTATTCTTTATTCTGAAATTATTTTCTACTTTTATTCATTTAATATAATAAAAATTCAAAAAATGGAAGGCGTAGCTATCCAAGAATTACCAACAAATTGGCAAAATATAATGCGAGATTCCTTTACATCTCAGTGGAAATCAATATCTAATGTAGATATTTCATCTCACAATCTAAATACTATTTCTTCCAATTTCAACCTCATTGGAATTGAACAAACCATTGAGGCCCAGATAAACAAAAGCACTCAAAACAAAGATATAGAAAAACATACCCAAATAATAAATTTGGAACGTCTTGCTAAATTATTTGCAATTATTTTATATGAAACTTCATCCGAAGGGAAAGAGATAACCGTTAAGACAATTTCTGATGC
This sequence comes from uncultured Bacteroidota bacterium, assembly GCA_903835005.1. Lineage (GTDB taxonomy): Bacteria > Bacteroidota > Bacteroidia > Chitinophagales > Chitinophagaceae > Nemorincola. Next base: position 35,746 of record CAILLK010000045.1, read on the forward strand.
CAAAATTTTATTAAAAAATGATCCAAGTTCAATTCCTTTTCCTTGTTAAAATACAATGTCATGCCAGACGAAGAAGCAGAACTCGAAGCACTAAATAATACTAAAGAAAACAAAAGATTGAATAGACTAAAATCAATAGATATAACTATTGATTCATTGAAGCAGTATATTGCGCTTTCTACAGTTTCAATTGTGGCTCTATTTGCTTTTTATAATGGCAATGGTAAAAATGGCAATCAGATATGGTTTCTTATATCTATTACAGCATTTATGCTTTGTGCGATTTTTAGTGTTTGGAACATGAATATTTTTATCAATAAGCTGCATTTTAATAAAATAAACGTTAGAGAAAACTATGTAAGAAGAAACAACTGGATTCCAATATTTTTTTTCTTGGCAGGAATAATTTCTTCTGGAATTTTCCTATTTGGTACGTTATTAAATGGCGAAAAGTATAAAGCTGATGATTCAAGAATTTTGTTAAAATTTGAAAAGAGTTCTATAGAGATTGGAAAGGGAGTAAAAGCAAAAATTAAAATTGAGAATGACACAATGTATCAGGAGAGTATTGTTACCATTGATAAGGAAGAATAATCTACAATAAATAGCTAAATATTAATTCATTTGTTTTCTCCTTCAATGTCTTCATACAAATGTCTCTGCTCATTTTTATCGATAATTTCTTTCCTGGCTATGAGCGGATTGAAATTGTAAACCTTCTTTCCAAGAATGGAAAGAGGCTGTTTCTCTGATTGTTCTATTTGCATAATTCCCCCATTATTGATTTATGCTTTTTTGTTCTGTTTGTGATTTAGAAATTCTCTCCTGTATCCAGTTCTGTATATCACTTTCCAGCCACCCTACTGATTTTAATCCTAACGAAATTTGAGCCGGAAAACTTTTTCCGGCCATCATTTTATAGATTGTACTTCTCGCAAGGCCCGTGTTTATCATGTATCCGACCGACCAACCACATATTTCTAATGGCGAATGCCATCAGTAATTTTGCTGGTTAAAAAAGAGCATGACGTCAGACAAAACAAAACATCGGCATCAGATGTTGTCGATGATTGAAGACTGGAAGCGGAGCGGACA
>CAILLK010000046.1 GCA_903835005.1 uncultured Bacteroidota bacterium
AAAATATGCAATTTTCAATTGCCTAAATCAGAGAATGTTTGTGGGGCTGATGCCTGAGCAGGCAAAATAGGCCTTCGATTAAATCAGAATAAAATAATGATTTTTTCATAGTAAAATAAATTGTTATTATTGGTTAAATTTTGGTCAAAGATAAAGTGTATAATTGGAAATTCCTAATTTTGTAGCATATTTATTTTGAAATTGGAGATTCCAGTTGCAAACTGGCTAAATTGGCAAGACACAGGTCCGCTATGCACATGGCTTTGCTACTGACCTGCGCCAGACGTGGTTTTGAACAGCAATAATTTTTTCATGTTGCAGGCGAGTCTCTGTTTTTCACAGGACTTGCCGCGATGGGTTTGGTGGAGCTGGGTTTTGAGCATGGCCTTGGCTACAGTACCCTGATGCGCCTCCGCTGGCGCACAAAATGGCTTTGTGATGGAGAGACGTCGGCTGCGACAGTGGGGAGATTTCAGCTACAGTACCCTGATGTGATGAGTCCTCCGCTGGCGCACAAAATGGCTTTGCGATGGAGAGACATCGGCTGCGACGGGAGGGAGAATCGGTGAAGAATTAATTTTTAAAACCGGATATAAAATTAAATAATTATAAGCATATAAAAGAAACACTACATGAAAGCGGCTTACTCAGATGTGTAACTAATAATAAGCGATTTGCGTTTTGAAATTATAAAAGAAAGTATCAAATATGGGTTTATAGCAAAAATCGTGCCAAAAATATTTTAAAAAAATAATTGACGTAATTGGTTTTATGTAAAAATAAATTTTAACTTAGTGTTTAATAATCCAATACAGTATAATTATTTACCTCTCAAATTTTGACCAAACCATTTTTTTAACGTCATAAATTAATGCCTATGGAATGATAAAAAACTGCATACCCAACTCTCACAGCGAAATCTATTCTTAACAACAAAACAAAAAAAGTATGAAAAAAACCTTCTTATTTATTGCAATTTTTAATATTGTATTATTTCCTGTAAACAATAATTCTTACGGGCAAACCGGTTGCTCCATTACCCCATTAAGCCCGCATGTTTGTGTAGGTAGCACCATAGTGCTTAACTCAGGTGAATCCTCCAGCGGAAGTGATATCTGGACAGCCAACAATTCTAATGCTACTGTTACTTCAACATCAACAGATATGGCCGGTAACTCAATTGCTACCATAACGGGAAATTCTGAGGGTACGGTGACGATAAAATATAATGATGCCGTTGGAGGAGCTCCTTGTACCATTTTACTTACAGTAGATGGACAAACACATGCCATAATGGGGCCGACGACTATTTGTGATGGCTCAATACTTACACTAACTGATGCAACACCCGGCGGAACATGGAGCACGAACAGCTCAGGATGGCCACAAACCAGTTCAAGCGGTGGTAGTGGCGGTACTGCCAGCCTTACAGGTACTGGCCCGGCAGGAGGTACTACAGACCTGACTTATTCTTCTAGTAATCCTGGATGTGGCCCATCACATCAAACTATAACCATTACAGATCTGGCATTGCCTACTCCTGGTACGATCACAAGCGCCAATATATGTATAGGAACACCTATGACATTAAGTGTGACTGGAACAGTTGGAATACCAGTTGGATGGAGTGTTTCCTCTGGTACAGGAACAGCCAGTATAGGTGCATCGTCAGGTATTATTACCGGTCTGACTCCCGGAACAATAACTGTTACATACACTGTTATGAATCCGGTAACTAATTGTACAGCTGCTACCAATTTATCTATGACTGTATATACACCTCCCAGTGCTGGCTATATAAGCGGACCGACTTCTGTTTGTGGTGCCTCATCTGGTAATATAATAACATTAATCAGTTCAGTTTCCGGAACAGGTACATGGAGCATTACATCAAATCCTTATCTTGCCATACATGTTGTGAGTGGCAATTATCAACTTACGACAAACGGGACTGTACCTGGATCCACAACTGTGCTTACAGTGAGCTACTCTGTAACGGGAGCTGGAGGCTGCACTTCAATGGCTACCTACCCAGTAAGTGTTAATACAAACCCTCATGCAGGTAGTATAAGCGGGCCCTCAACTGTATGCCCAGGAGCAACTATTACATTAACGGCTGCCGGAGGTGACCCCGGAGGCAGTTGGAGCAGTGCAGGACCTGCTATTGCTACAGTAGACGCTGCTACAGGTGTTGTGACCGGGGTGATGGAAGGGCCTGATTATATAACCTATTCGGTAAGCAACAGTTGCGGCGGGCCAGCCGTAGCAGGATATGCTATCAGTGTACTTCATGCACCAAATGCAGGCACTATTGCCGGTGCGCCCGCCTTCTGCCTCAGCTTCACTTCCACATTAATGCTTACTGACGCTACGGGTGATGCAGGTGGCACATGGTCCAGCAGTAATGTGTCTATTGCAGATGTTACAACGGGCCTGGTAACAGGTTATCACATGGGCACAGTGAATATTTATTATTCAGTAACCAACAGCTGTGGCACTGCAACATCATCGGCTTTTCCATTGAGTGTGGATGCACCGTTTACGCCAAATTTGGGTATACTTACAGAGTTGTGTACAACTGGAACGGGTACTGGAGGTGGTACTGCCGTTGGGGCTCCTGCAGGTGGCACATTTTCAAGCAGTATTACAAGTGCTATTACTATTGGATCAACAAGTGGTGTATATTCATACGTTACCGGGGTAAGTCTTCCTGCTTCATCTACTATTACCTATGGCGTAATCAACTCATGCGGGCTTAATGTTGTTAGCACTGTTGTGACACTTACCAGTACAGGACCAACCTCAGCTCCTGCAATTAGTTTAAGTCCAACATCAGCGGTATGTGCGGGTAATACCATTACAGCCAACGTGCCATCTACTACTTACACTGAAGAATGGAGCAGCAGCGATAACGCTATAGCAACTGTAAGCGGCGCCGGCATAGCAACTGCAAATATAACAGGAGTAGCTGAAGGTACTGCAACTATTTATTATACGATCTCGAATGCCTGCTATAGCTTTACTTCATCAATACCAGTACCTGTTGATGTGCCACCAACTATTAACTGCGTTCTTCCCAACTATGCTTTTGGCTGCTACCCGATGTGTACTACCAATAATACAACACTAAGCGGAGATCCGGCTGGTGGCATATGGACGGCATCCAGTGCGGGTGATGCAACCGGTGGGTATGTCACATTTTTTACGGGCATGTCTGGGGCGCTTACTGTGAGCTATAGTACCGTTAACTCATGTGGTTCGTTGAGCAATTCGATTTGTATTATGGGTGTAACAAACACTCTTCCCACTATTGCAGGCCCTACTACAGCCTATGCAAGCCCACCATTTATCAATCTGTTTACCGGAACACCAGCGCCCGGAAGCTGGGAAACTATGACATTTGACTTATCTCCTATGACAGGGCCATTTAGTTTAGATAATTCATGCGGAGGATGTTCGATAAATGTAGATAATCTTATACCCTCGGGACCAACAGGCGTATCGACTGACGTTTACTACAGCATACATAATGCCTGTGGCACTCAGCAATCACTTGTGCCAGTAAGTGTAACTTATTAGCAAATGCCTGATGGTATGTACAATCTGAATGCGTGACTTTATAATGAATGTGAAAAGATCAAATTTATAAGAACGTTCCATCCTCATAAATTGTATTAGCAGGAGTAACTTCCTGCTAATACTAATGATGAGGATGCTTAAAAATAATTATTTTTTTTAGTGTGAATTGGAACCCCGGAAATACTGAATTTCATAGTATGAACCAGCTTTTGGTGAGGATAAACATTATGGAAAACCCGTAAAGAAATTATTTTTTATTGACAATATGTTACCTTTAACAGTATGTTGCTTATGCAGTACTGTTACCTAAAAATATAATTACGTGAAAAAAATAGCCTATATCATTCTTGTACTTCTAGTAATCACAAGGCAAGGCAAAAGTCTTGCACAGATAATTAATACCTGTGCTGGCAACGGTATAAGTGGCTTTAGTGGTGACGGCGGGCCTGCTACAATTGCCGAAATTAATTGGCCTCTCGGTATTTGTACAGATGCAGCCGGAAATATTTATGTAGCAGATGATGGCAATATAAGAATCCGTAAGATCAGCAGCGCTGGTATAATTACGACTATTGCAGGCACTGGTGTTTTAGGTTTTACAGGTGATGGCGGTCCTGCAACTGCTGCTAAATTAGGAAGCGGTGGTAATATTTGCATAGACCATTTGGGGAATCTTTTTTTCACTGATGAAGGTGTCAGAATCAGGAAAATAAGTACGGTTGGTATTATTTCAACTGTGGCGGGTAATGGCTATACAGGTTTTAATGGAGATGGCGGGCCGGCCACAAACGCCTGGCTGAATAATATTCAAGGATTAGCGGTAGATACAATTGGGAATATATATATTAGTGATGCCAGTAATTTCCGGGTAAGAAAAGTAAATACTGCAGGTATTATCACTACAATAGCCGGTAATGGTAGTACTGGTTTTAGCGGTGATGGAGGCCCAGCTACCGCGTCATTGTTAGATGGGCCTAGTGGGATGGCCTTTGATCGTACGGGTAATTTGTATATTGCTGACGGTGACAGAGTCCGTATGATCAATCCATCGGGTATAATTACAACTGTGGCGGGATCATCAGGACTTGGTTTTAGTGGTGATGGCGGCCCAGCTACATCTGCTTTATTAGATGCCCCTGAAGATGTAAGCCTGGATAGCATCGGAAATTTATATATTGCTGATGTAAACAATGTGCGTATACGCAAAGTTTCCATCTCGGGTATCATCAGCACTATTGCAGGCTCAGGAGTAACAGGATATAGTGGTGACGGATGTGCCGCTACAACTGCGGAATTTAATTCTCCAAGACGTCTTTCAGTAAATTTGTCGGGTACAGTATACGTGTCTGAATGGCTTAATAGCCGTATCCGGAAAGTTACTTTTAATAATCATATGCCATTATTTACTGGAGGACATAACCAATCGATGATAGCCTGCAACGGATCTACAGCAGATAGTTTCAATACACTTCTTTCAGCATTAGACACTGATGCAGGGCAGGGAGAGATATGGAGTATTGCTTATGCCCCAATGCACGGAACCATAGCCGGATCTTACAGCACTACATCCACAGGAGATACTCTGACACCAACAGGATTTTATTATACACCAACCGCAGGCTATACTGGTAATGATTCTTTTAAAATATTGATTTCGGACTGCGCTGGAGGATATGATTCAACTGTTATACATGTCACTGTTTCTCCATTGCCTACATTAATAATTGGCCCTACATCGGTGTGTGCCGGACTTACAATTAACCTTACAGATAGTATTTCAGGTGGCTCATGGTCCAGCAGCAATATTACAATGGCTACTATTGGGTCTACAGGCACTGTATCAGGTATAAGTGCTGGAGGGTTATTTATTTCTTATACTTTACCTACTGGTTGTTATTCATTACATGCCTTAACTGTAAATTCAATGCCTGTGATATCCGGCGTATCATCTCTATGTATAGATGCAACTTCTCTACTTACCAGTATTCCAACTGGTGGCAACTGGAGCAGTAGTGTACCTACAGTTGCTACAATTGGTTCCGGAACAGGATTAGTGTCAGGAATAACATCCGGTACATCAAATATTACCTATACTCTTAGTACAGGATGTTTATCTACTAGAGATATAACGGTTAATGTTACTCCATCAGCAATAGCAGGGCCAAGCAGCGTATGCACAGGGCAAAGTATACCGCTGGGAGAAACGACTTCCGGCGGGACCTGGATTCCCGCTACCGGCGGGATTGCGACAGCCGGAAGTACAGGGATAATAAGCGGTATAAGTGCAGGGACGGCTATGATCAGTTATACAATGCCTACCGGCTGCTATGCCACAAAGATTATAACCGTAAACACCAGCCCCGGCCCTATAACGGGAACGGCCATGGTATGCCCCGGCGCAACCAGCACACTAAGCAACAGTGTGAGCGGGGGCACATGGGCAACGGGTGCGGGGAGTATGAGCGTGGGGAGCGGAACAGGAATAATAACCGGTATAACGGCAGGCACAGCGCCCATCAGTTATACACTGACAGATGGCTGCTTTACCACAACAACAGCTACTACCAATGCCGCGCCGCCTGCCATT
>CAILLK010000047.1 GCA_903835005.1 uncultured Bacteroidota bacterium
AACAGCATTTTAATGTGTTCTTAATCACGCTTTAACCTTCAGTTATTTATTATAAAATATTCTTACGCATGTTATTTACTTTCAAGGATTTAAGTAATTTTGTATCCAATTGGAAACTTTTATTTACCTGATAAAGCATTTTTTGATATGAAATTGATTAACTATAGCCTAGTTAAGAAACATTTTTATTTTCTAATACTTTTTACTTTATATTTTTGCCAGCAAAGCCAGGCCCAGGGTACGTGGAGCAATGTAACTAATTTGGCTCCCGATTTTAACGGAGGCGTCATGTTGCTGCTTTCTGATGGAACGGTAATAACCAAAACCTATTATGGAGGCTTTGGAAGTACACCCGGCACTACGTGGGATAAACTTACGCCTGATGCTTCAGGTAGTTATATTAATGGTACATGGTCACGAATTGCAACCATGGCCAATGACCGTTTGTATTTTTCAACCTGGGTTTTGAATGACGGACGGGTATATGTAGGTGGCGGCGAGTACGGATCGGGCACACTTGCAGAGATATATAATCCTTTGACCAACAGTTGGTCTTCCCTCACCGCTCCGGGAGTCAATTTTTCAGATGGCAACTCTGAAAACCTGCCCAACGGAAAATTACTTCTTGGGGTAAACAGCGGCACTACCCTTACCAATTATCTGTATGATCCGGTAGCCAATACCTACACTGTAGCCCCGTCTTGCACAGGAAGCCATGACGAGGCGGCCTGGTTAAAATTGCCCGACAGCAGTATCCTGCAGGTAGATCTGGGCAGTCATAATGCAGAAAGATATATTCCTTCAACCAACACCTGGATTGCTGATTCAGCCTGTCCGGTTATGCTTTACGATTCATATGGGTATGAAGCTGGCACCGCATTACAGCTCCCTGATGGCAGAAGCTTCTTTATTGGATCAACCTCTGTGACCGCCTTTTATACTCCTTCCGGAAATACGAACCCCGGATCATGGACCACAGGGCCAGCAATCCCATCCGGTCTTGGCGCACCAGATGCCGCAGCTGCAATGATGAATAATGGCAATATACTTATGGCATTATCTCCCACCCCTACAATGTCTAATCACTTTCCTACACCTACCTCATTTTATGAATTTGATTATGCAACAGATACATTTATAGCTTTGGCCGCGCCCTCAGGAGGATCATCAATAGCTGTAGCATCCTATAATACAAATATGCTCGCCCTGCCTGATGGAAATATACTTTATACCAGCCAGGGAAACAAAAGGTATTATGTTTATACACCCGGCAGTTCAGCCCTTTCTGCCGGAAAACCAACGGTAGGCAATATAACACGTGTGAACTGCGACACCTTTACCGTTACCGGAACACTATTTACCGGTATATCAGAGGGAGCAAGCTACGGTGATGACTGGTCCATGTCTACAAATTTCCCGATTGTTCGCCTCACATCCGGCTCAAATGTCTATTATGGTCGCACTTATAACTGGAACAGGTACGGCTCCATTTCAACCGGAACAGCTCCGGACACTACCAGTTTTACTCTGCCAGCAGGATTACCGCAAGGCACATACAGTCTTCAGGTTGTTGTTAATGGCAATGCCTCTGCTCCGGTTACATTCAGTACGAGCCTGGCGGTTACCCCTTCTTCATTCAGCCTTTGTCCGGGTACAAGCGCTACCCTCACTGACTCAGCTTCCATAGGGTTCTGGTACAGCAGCAATCCATCCATTGCCATTGCCGGATCAGCCTCGGGTACTATAACCGGAGTTTCTGCCGGTACGGCTACAATTTCCTATGCTGAGGGCAGCTGTTATAGTACTTCCACAGTTACCATTAACCCGTTACCATCTGCAATCAGCGGCAGCACATCTGTATGCACCGGCTCATCTGCCACCCTTACTTCATCACCGTCAGGTGGAACATGGTTAAGTACCAATACCGGTATTACCACCATAGGGTCAGGTACGGGATTGATTTCCGCGATAGCACCTGGTACCGATACGGTTTCTTACACAATCAGTACGGGCTGCACTATTACTTCTCCGGTCACTGTTAATCCATATCCTCCGGCAATTACCGGGCCGGGGGTTGTGTGTGCCGGATCATCTGTTACCTTTAGTAATACAACCAGTGGCGGAACATGGTCGTCGGGCTCTGCCGGCGTTGCATCTGCAGGCCCTTCATCAGGTGTTATTAGCGGGGTTTCAGCCGGATCAGCAATAATTACTTACACACCACCAAGCGGATGTTATGTAATTACTACGGTTACCGTAAATGCACTTCCTTCAGCTATATCGGGTTCCACATCTGTATGTACGGGTTCGTCAGTAACCCTGAGTGATGCAGGCGGAGGAACCTGGGCAGCCAGTCCTTCTGGCACAGCAACAATCGGTTCTGCGTCCGGAGTCCTGTCAGGCATTACTTCAGGAATTGCAAATGTCACTTATTCTCTGCCTGTGACGGGTTGCAGCACAACGGCAATTGTTACTGTTAATCCTTTGCCTTCAGCTGTTTCAGGGCCTGGAAATGTTTGTCCGGGGCTCACTATTTCGCTCACTGATGCAGGTGGAGGCACATGGACTTCAGCTACTGCCGGAGTAGCAACCATAGGCTCCTCCTCAGGTATCGTTACCGGGGTCTCATCAGGTACCGATTTAATAACCTATCAACTTCCAACCGGTTGTATTACCACTGCCTCTGTTACAGTAAATCCCATACCATCTGCTATATCCGGCACAATGACTGTTTGTACCGGACAAACAACAACTTTATCGGATGCAGGCGGTGGCACATGGTCATCGGCAACACCGGCTGTTGCCACAATCGGATATACTTCCGGTATTGTCACCGGCGTATCTGCCGGCACCTCGGTTATTACTTATACCGCAGGTACCGGGTGCTCTGTTACCGGTACGGTTACGACCAATCCGCATCCGGCTGCAATTACAGGCGCAACCCCCGTTTATATCGGCGGCACTGCAACCCTGGGCGATATATCATCGGGGGGCAACTGGAGCAGCAGTAACTCTGCCATAGCTTCAGCAGGGTCTTCATCCGGTATTATTACAGGTATTTCCGGCGGCACAGCCACAATTACCTATACACTGCCAACGGGCTGTTTTACTTCCACAACATTTACAGTTAATACAGCTCCCGGCCCGATTACCGGAAGTACTGCTGTTTGCCAGAGTTCAACGACAACTTTATCCGACATCTCAACCGGAGGCACATGGAGCAGCAGCAATACGGCGATAGCCACTGTTGGTTCGGCGACTGGAGTTGTAAACGGAGTTGCTTCCGGAACAGCAAATATTTCTTATACCATATCCGGAACATCGTCTGTATTGACGATTACCGTTTACCCTGCCCCCGCGGCAATTACCGGAGCATCGGCTTTATGTGTAGGAGCCACCACCACCCTCAGTGATGCAACCGGCGCTGGTGTATGGAGCAGCAGTGCAACTTCTGTTTCCACAGTTGGCTCAGCTACCGGTATAATCTCCGGCGTTTCTGCCGGTACAGTTACTTTATCGTATACCACTTCATGCAGCTCGGTTATTAAGGCAATAACCATAAATCCGGCCCCTGCTCTTGCAGCAATAACAGGGGCAACCGGTATTTGTTCTGGCAGCAGTGTTACCCTTATGAATACTACACCGGGCGGTACATGGACATCCGGTTCATCAATAGCCACCGTAGGCAGCACATCCGGACTGGTTACAGGTATGGCTTTTGGAAGTACTATTATCACCTATTCTGTAACCAACAGTTTTGCCTGCTCCGCTTTTGTTTCTACCCCAATTACCGTGGAGGGAACTCCAAATTACCTGTTTACAGGCTTGGGTACCGGAGTTAATAGTTCTACCGGTGATGGCGGACCAGCTACACTTGCCACAATTGAGGCTCCGCGTGCAGTATGCCACGATACCGCCGGGAATATTTACATAAGTGATGTTTTAACAAACCGGATCAGGAAAATAAGTGTAAACGGATTTATCAGCACGGTAGCCGGAAACGGAACTGCCGGCAATACAGGCGATGGCGGCCAGGCAACTGCGGCCTCTCTTAACATGTCGGGCGGAGGTGGTCTTTTTGTAGATAAGGCAGGTAATATATTAATCAGCAACTCTGCAGGGCAGAACATACGAAAAGTAAATGCATCTACAGGCATTATCACTACAATAGCCGGGATAGCAGGAAGTGCAGGGTTCTCAGGAGACGGTGGCCCGGCAATTGCTGCAAAATTATACTGCCCGATTGGTGTCAGCGAAGACACATCTGGAAATATATACATTGCCGATGCAAGCAATAACCGGATCCGAAAGGTTGATGCGGTTACTGGAAATATCAGTACAGTTATTGGAAACGGGTATGAAACTTTTTCAGGTGATGGCGGTCAAGCCACAGCAGCAAGTGTTTCACTTCCACGGGAAGTTGCAGCCGACATATACGGCAATCTCTACATTACCGACTATGGTAATGACAGGATCAGGAAATATGTTATTGCCACCGGCATTATAACCACCATAGCCGGAAACGGTGTTGCAGGCAGTGCAGGAGATGGCGGCCAGGCAACGGCTGCTCAGTTGAACAACCCTGTAAGGACTGCTTTCGACGGCGCCAATTCGCTTTATATCGTTGACCAGACCAACCATAAAATCAGGCAGGTAAATCTCTCAACCGGCATTATCAAAACTGTCATTGGCAATGGCACACCAGGGTTTACCGGCGATGGCAGCCCGGCTACTTCAGGTGAACTAAATGTACCTTGTGGTATAGCTATAAATAAAAATGGAGACCTTTATGTAGCAGACGGCAATAACCACAGAGTCAGAGTGTCACCATCATATGGCAGCATTTTTATTACACTTGCCGGCCCTGCATCCGTACCCGGCGGCACAGCGATTACTTTTAAGGCACACAGCTCTGTTCAGAATAACATCTCCTACCAGTGGAAGATTAACGGATCACCTATTTCGGGTGCCACCAACAGTACGTTTACCGATGCCAGTCCTTCAAATGGCAACATATATACCTGCGTACTCAATGTCGCCCCAAAATGCGGATCATCATACAATGCCACAAGCAACAGTATTACGGTTACTACATATGGCCCGCCTCCGGTGCCAACCGAAGTGAACTCACCGGATGAGCAGCACGCTGCAGTTTTGTACCCTAACCCTTTTCATGGCAGCTTTACACTGGCAGCCGCCAATATCGAAAACGGAGCGGCGGTAATTAAAGTGTTTGATGAAATAGGAAAAATGGTCTTTGCAGAATCTGTATTGGTTACCGGCAATCAGCTGACCCAGGTGGTTGATCTGCAGCAACTCCCGGCTGGGGTGTTTTTAGTTGCATTAACAGATGCTTCAGGAAAACTGGTTATATTGAAGTGCGTAAAGGAATAACCCTTTATTGAGCAACAGCTATACAGCTGAATAGCTATACCTCTGCACCAAACTGCCTCAGGTGGTGAGTGGCATGTTTGTACAGCAACTGCACCTGCTGCCCGAACACAAGATTACCAAAAAAAGGATTAGGCGTTACCCTCGCCTCTTCTTGCTGGTGCACCTTAAAAAAATGATCTATTTCAGCTTGTAATTCATTCAACGCATCCTGCTGGCTGGCATATTTCACCGGCAATGGATCTTCCGGCATGAGTGAATTAGGCGTATTTTCCCTGAAAGGCTTTTCTGATGCAAGGAAACCCTGCATTTTAGGGAGCATATCTGCGGGTGTAACAATGTCCAGAAGGGTTTTGCCACTGGCTATACGCACATAATCAATCATATGCTCGGTCATCTGGCGCACATTCATTTTACCCCATTTGGCTGGGGCAGCAACATCCAGGCCAGCTAACTGGCTAATGTACCTGTTCTTTAAAAAATCAATTTTCTGATCAAGATTTTCCATATGCCGCCAAATGTACAAGGAAATTTATTTTTCCACAATCCTTATTTCTGAGTTAATCGGGGGTGCCGGTACCGGATCTTTTTACTAAGGTTCAAAAAATACTTTTCAACAATAATGTAATAGAACCAGGCAAAAACAAGGCAAAGGATCAGGCTGATAACAAATGCCACCCAAACATTAATGCCATGCAGTTTTAATACCAGGCCCATAAATCGTGTGATAAGCACTCCATGGGTGAGATACAATGAATAAGAAATAGTACCCAGCAACATAAATGGCCCCGGCACCCTCTTTATTAATACTATGGCGAGCAATACAATCAGGCTCAGCCATACAAAGAACGTACCACATACCATATAGCAAATTAATGTATTTACTGCAGTCAGAAAAAGGTACAGAGGTAAAGTAATTTTCCGGCTCCTATACAGGAATAAACCTATTCCATACAGGAAGAAAGGCAGATAATGAATGATATGCCGCGAAGAATCAGTGATAAATGTAGCTGCAGCCAAACCAATAAAGGTTGCTGACATCACCCAACGGTTCCGATGAGTAATAAGCGGGTATAAAAGCGCCAGCAGTATATAAAATTCAAATTCTACTGCCAGTGTCCAGTAGGCTGTGTTAAGCCAGTGGCTGCCGGTAAATGCATTAAGGTAACCAATGTGGCCAAGCACATTGAGCCAGTCAATTTTAAAAGCCGGACCTGTATACCCATACGAAAACGTGGTACTGTAATTAAGCAGCAAAACCAGGAAAATAGATACTATATAGGGTGGCTCAATCCGGGTAACCCTTTTAAGGAAGAAATCTTTAAAGTCCGATAGTTTATAATTATTTATAAACATAGAATAGGGAATAATAAATCCGGAGATGATAAAAAAGATATTTACTCCGGTAGACCCATAAAGAAAAGAATACTTAAAGGCAGAATCGGGCAGGGCCTTTACACCATAACCATGATTCAATAAAACCATAAAAGCTGCTATTCCCCTCAGCAACTGTATAGATTGTATGTTGCCGGACTTAGGTTCAGCCATCAGGCATGTCTGTTAAAAATACATGAACAATACTTCACCGGATAAAGGTAATATTCCCCTCCGAATAAAAAGAATCAATAAGGGCTGCTTTTTACAACAACTGTTTTATCAGAGATTCCTGCGATATGCCCTCGGCCTCAGCCTTGTAGTTTCTCAGAACCCTGTGCCGAAGCACCGGCATTGCCATAGCCCGCACATCTTCAATATCGGGCGAATACTTGCCATTGAGCAGTGCATTGCATTTGGCGCCAAGTATCAGGTATTGCGATGCTCGCGGCCCCGCTCCGTAGGCTATATACTGACTTGCAACCGGCGCAGCATTTACTGACCCCGGACGGGTTTTCTGTACCAGCCCCACTGCATATTCCAGCACATTATCGGGCACAGGCACACGCCTTACCAGGTCCTGAAAATACAGGATATCGGCCCCGGTCATCACCTTCGATAATTCAGATACCGATGCCCCGGTGGTATTCCTGACTATCATCACCTCCTCTGCAAAACTTGGATAATCAAGCGTTACCTGGAACATAAAACGGTCGAGCTGAGCCTCAGGCAGCGGGTAGGTTCCTTCCTGCTCAATCGGGTTCTGGGTAGCCAGTACAAAGAAAGGCGCAGGTAGTTTATAAAGCGTTCCTCCGGCTGTTATATTGCGTTCCTGCATGGCTTCCAGCAATGCAGCCTGTGTTTTTGGCGGCGTACGGTTTATTTCATCCGCAAGAATGATATTGGCAAATATCGGGCCCTTCACAAACTGAAACTGCCGTTGCTCATTGAGTATTTCGGCTCCGGTAATGTCGCTGGGCATCAGGTCGGGTGTAAACTGTATCCTTTTGAACGAAAGTTCCAGCACGTCGGCTATTGTTTTCACCAGCAGGGTTTTGGCCAGTCCCGGCACACCCACCAGCAGGCTGTGGCCATTGCACAATATGGCTATCAGCAGTTTGTTTACCACATCGTCCTGCCCAACTATTACCTTTGCAATTGCCTTCCGTAATTCAGCGGTTTTCACTTTTAATGCGTCTGCCGCTTCAATATCTGTCTTAAATACCTGCATTGTTTATTCTTTTGCAATTAAACGGGGAAGTTCTTTTATTTTGTGCAAACTAACAAATTCTTATTGGCTATGGAGCTAACTTTAAGAGAAGCCCAACAGAAAACCGACGAATGGATACGCACCACCGGCGTGCGCTATTTCAACGAACTCACCAACCTCGGCATCCTCATGGAGGAGGTAGGCGAACTCTCCCGCATCATGGTGCGCAGGTTTGGCGAGCAATCATTTAAGGAAAGCGATAAAAACAAAGACCTTGCAGATGAAATGGCCGATGTGCTCTGGGTGCTCCTTTGCCTAGCCAACCAGACCGGCACAGACCTGACCAATGCTCTGGAAAAGAACTTCGAAAAAAAGAACCTGCGCGATGCCGAGCGACATAAGAACAATGAGAAGCTGAGGTGATCTTTACGGTATTTTGATTGATGTGGGCCAAAACTGATTATTGCTATTAAGGGTATTTAAGAACTACAACTTACGAAATATTTTCACCTCATATCCTGATAATCAACTTGTCTCGCCATAACGGATACAAATATGCCGAAGATCCCGGAGAATTTTGGGAGGGCATTTTATTTTCTGCCACAGTGTTACATTTATAAATTAATAAAACAATATCAACCTGCGCACTTTTTAACTAACTTACAGTGCCATAGCCATTGAATACATGCCCCGCAAAACACCCATCAATTCTGCTGCTTTCAGCATCCACAACCGGGTGCAGCTGATAAAAGGCGGTGCTGATTATTTCGACCGGCTGGAGAAACTGATTGATGGGGCGCATCATTGGCTGCACCTGCAAACCTATATTTTTGATGCCGATGAAACGGGCAGCAAAGTGGCCGCTGCACTGGTAAGGGCTGCTCAGAGAAAGGTAGCCGTTTATCTGCTGGTAGATGGCTATGCCTCAGGCAGCCTGCCGGAGCATTTTATAAAATACCTGAAAGATGCAGGTGTGCATTTTGCTTTTTTTAATCCTGTGTTCCGGTCGGGGCCTTTTTACCTCGGCCGCCGGTTGCACCACAAGGTTGTAGTAGCCGATGGCAGTGTTTGCATGGTGGCCGGCCTCAACATCAGCAACCGCTATAACGATATCGGAGCCATAAAAGCATGGCTCGACTGGGCTTTCTATGCCGAAGGCGAGGTGGCTGGCCAGTTGCAATCTGTTTGTGCCAGGGTTTGGAACCGCTCGCCAAGACGCGAAAAATGCATATTAAACACCAAGAAGATTACTCAGCTACCAACTGAACGATGCGACATTAGGATCAGGCGCAACGACTGGCTGTACCGCAAAACCGAAATAACCCGAAGCTTCAGGGATCTGTTCCGTCATTCCCAAAAACAGGTTACCATAATGACCGGATATTTCTGGCCACCCCAGCGCTTGCTGCTGCAAATGGACAAAGCCGCAAAAAGAGGGGTAAAAATAAAACTGATACTCACTGCCCGGGCCGATGTGCCGCTTTCAAAATACACCGAGCGTTACCTTTATGGCCGGTTGCTGCGCAATAACATAGAAATCTATGAATACCAGAACAACATATTGCATGGCAAGATTGCTGTAAGAGATGATGCCTGGATAACCGGCGGATCTTACAACTTGAACAATATCAGCGCTTTTGCCAGTGTAGAGCTGAACCTGGAAGTAAATAATGCGGCTGCAGCTACTGAAGTAAATAACCAGCTCCAAAAAATTATAGACAATGACTGCCTGAAGATCAATAAAGAGGAATATTATGCGGGCAACCACATATTGAAGCGTTTTTTTTATTTCCTCGCCTACAAGGCCACACACATTATTTTCTTCCTGTTTACTTTCTATTTCAGGCAAAAAAAATGGAATGAATAAGGACAATTCTATACCGGGAAGAAGTTCTAATACTGCCCTGTACCCAGCAGCACCAGCGTACACGCCTCCTGCACCTTTATACCAGCTTTTGCAGCCATCTCCTCCAGTTCATCATTCTCAGTACCCGGATTGAATATTATGCGCCTTGGTTTCAGCGAAAGGATATAATCATAATATGGCTGCTGGTTCAGCGGGTTCAGGTATAGTGTCACCGTATCTATGTCTTCCAATTCCGGGTTAGATGTAGCTATCGGCACTCCGCTCACACTCCCTGCCCTCTTGCCTATTGCCACTACATCATGCCCATGATCTTTCAATCGCACAATGGCTTTATTGCTATATCGCTCCGGGTTTTCCGAAGCACCCAAAACCAACGTCTTATTTTTCATCCTTGCTACTGATTATCCTGTTTGGCTTAAAAAATTGAACGCTTTATGAATTGATGGTTTTGCGCCCTTAAAATTGGCATTTCAATTGTTCAGCTTACCTGCTACTTTGCTTGAGGCATATAATTAACAACCCCGGGATACAAAATTAATACTTACCCTCCGTTTCACTTTCCCATTTCTTTCTCCCCTCCCCTGCATGCACATGCCGCTCGCTGTGATAAGAAGATCGTACCAGCGGGCCGCTCTCCACATAATCCAGGCCCATTTTATACCCTTCTTCCCGAAAGAAGGCAAATTCATCAGGATGCACAAAACGCACTACCGGCAGGTGCTTCTGCGTAGGTTGCAGATACTGGCCCATAGTTACCACATCGCAGCCGTTATCGGCCAGGTCCTGCAGGCTCTGCAGCACCTCCTCCTTTTCCTCACCCAGCCCCAGCATTATGCCGCTCTTGGTGCGCATACCACTATCCTTAAGCCTGCGTATCACTTCCAGGCTTCTGCGGTACCTGGCCTGTATCCGCACCTTGCGGGTAAGCCTTTCCACAGTCTCCAGGTTGTGCGATACCACCTCAGGCGCCACATCAATAATCCGTTGCAGATTATTCCAGTCGCCCTTAAAATCCGGTATCAGTGTTTCCAGTGTAGTACCAGGGTTCAGCGCCCGCACAGCCTTTATGGTATTGGCCCATATCACCGAGCCGCCATCCTCCAGCTCATCCCTGTCTACCGATGTGATCACCGCATGTTTCACCTTCATCAGGTACATAGCCTCTGCAACACGTTGTGGCTCGTCCCAGTCCACAGCTTCAGGGCGGCCGGTAGCCACATTGCAGAAACCGCAAGAGCGGGTGCATATGTTGCCCAGTATCATAAAGGTAGCAGTGCCCTCGCCCCAGCATTCGCCCATATTGGGGCAGTTGCCGCTTTCACAAATGGTATGTAGCTTGTTCTTATCCACAAGCCCGCGCACATGGCGGTAATTCTCGCCCATAGGCAATTTTACGCGCAGCCAGTCAGGCTTCTTCACGCGCTGTGCTGTATTGATTTCTGCTGAACTGATTACCGGCAACTCCTGCATAATGCAAAGGTAAGGAACAAACCCCAAACACCTAAAAGGGCTGTGTAAGAGAATACTGTTTCATCTCCAAATCAGGATACGGATAAACCAAATAAACGAAATAACGAATACCCCATAAACCCCAAATCTAGCCCAACTAAAGACTTTAGACTTAAAACTAACGACTAACGACTAAAAAAATCACCACCTCCTCCCAAACTGCGCAGCAACAAACAAATTAAAAAAATAATTGGTAGCCGACTCATTGGCCATAAGCTGCACTGCGGTACTATAATATTCCGCATCAAACCCCGCCTCTACACCTATCACATTCTTCCTGTTCGTAGAAAAATCAAAATGCAGGGCCGACTTGAAATGTAATCCCGGAATAAAAGTAATTTCATTGATGCCCTTCATAAACCCGGCGCTGCCTTCAATGGCGCCCTGGTTCAGAAAATCCACCTCGTTATCCTTATATTTTATAGCCCCCGGGTCGCTCACGGTATTCAGATAGTAAGGTTTCAGCAGGCCCAGGGCCAGTCCGCCGCTGTTGGCCCAGTGTATCGACACACTGCCCGGATCTGGCTTACCCGCTATCAGCTTGCGCAAACCCCACCCCAGTTTCAGGGTATAAAAATTATTGATCTTGCCAAAAATATAGGTACTCGTGCCGCTGCCCTGGGTGCTGTAGCTCTTTATTTCCCTGGGGTCCTTCTTCTCATCAAATTCTATTTGTATCAGCCGCACATTATGAAACATATCGCTGTGCCGCATGTCCTTTGTTTTCACCTTCCCTATATCAGTATATATTCCCCATCCATCGGTATTCAGCCTGAAACCCCCGCTCATTTCATGCCTGATAGGCTTAGGGCCCTTTATCTTGGGTGGAGGGGTATAATCATGCACCTTTTTAGTACTGTCGCCCGGCTTCGGCATTACCTGAGCGCCCGCATTTCCCGTTGCAAAGAAACACACCAGAATCAGTAATATGCCGCCTATAGTACTCCTCATATCAAAACCAAACACTAAATTACAGATATTTTCTCAAAACACGCAAAAGAGAATATTTCTTTAACAAACTTACAGCCCCGGCGAAATATTTTTTTCGCGCTCCTACCCCCGCTGCTGAAACACATAAACCAACTCCTTTTATATTATCTGTTCTGATTCAAAAAAATAAAGGTTATTGGGTCCCGGCTTACTGCTGCTATTTAGCTGCAGTGGCGTTGGCACCATTCAGGTGCGGATATCTATTGAGCCTGCCTTATAAACAAATGTTTTGCTGCAACGTATACCACACTGTGTAATTGATAAATTAATTTCCAGTTTTTTACCTGTAGTTAGTCCTGTTTATTATGTATAATTTGAATCGTTTTACCGAAATGATTCATTTATTTACTAATGATGATTACAGATATTTTTATCAGGCTTTTCGAAAAAGACCCAACCGTCAAAAGACATTTGCTAAAAACAGTGTCATGGCGCATAGTGGGCTCCATAGATACTGTATTATTAGGCTGGCTGATTACAGGTAAGATTGGTGTAGGTGCAAAGATTGGTGGTCTTGAACTGTTTACTAAAATGGTATTGTACTTCCTCCACGAAAGGGCCTGGCACCGCATCAATTTTGGCATCCCTACCCGCAATAAAATAGCTGAAAAAGTAAGGCAGGCCAATGCATTGAATCTCTTTAAGCATACCGGTAAAGTAAGCAGGCTTCAGAGAGAAGAAAAAAACAGGCAGAAGGCATTTACAATCTGGCTTACCGGCTTGTCGGCATCAGGCAAATCAAGTATTGCGGAGGAACTTGATAAATGGTTTTTCGAAAATGGGTACAGTTCTTATGTAATAGATGGCGATAATACGCGCCTCGGTATAAATAGTGATCTGTCATTTACTAAAGAAGACAGAAGCGAAAACATAAGACGGGTTGCCGAAATCTGTAAACTGTTCAACGATTCTGGTACTATAGTAATCGCCTCATTTATTTCCCCTTTTGAGGAAGACAGGAATAGGGCAGCCACCATAATTGGTATTGACTCCGTTATCGAAACTTTTGTTGATGCCAGCCTGGAAACCTGCAAAGTCCGAGATGTAAAAGGCCTTTATAAACTGGCTGCAGAGGGAAAACTGAAAAATTTCACGGGTGTAGATAGCCCTTACGAGCGGCCTTCAGCGCCTGCAATACACTTGCATACCGATAGTAAATCGGTAAAAAAATGTGCAGATGAAATAATCGGTTATTTAAAATCTCGGGCTATTATTTCTGTTTCTTCTGGGATGTTAATACCTGAAATCAGCGAATAGTTATTGATAAAAATTATTTATACCCAAAATAATCATTGTACCATTGGTATTGCTTCATAATCCAATCATGTACATCTTTGCCAAGTATCTGTTTGGCATCTGATGGTTTCATTTCCAGAGACGGACGGATGGTGTGGAGGCCGGCCATACCATAGACTTCATCATCCTCTTTGGTGGTTTGGGGTATGTTGGTAAAGTCAGGTTTGAAAGGTGTTATTTCGAGATAGTTATATACTCGTTTCATTTGTTGTTCAGGGTAAAGACATAGGTCTTCATAACGGATGAAAAGCATTTTCTTATCTATGCCTTGCCTTATTGCCTCTGCAAGGCGTTAAACTGCAAGACCTATTGGAGGGTTATTCATCCAGATATCTACCCGCTTGGGGGTACTGGTGCCTTGCATAGTGGCATGATTGACTATTGGGCTAGATTTATGTGGATTTTTGCGGTGCATTTTCTCCATAGAGGCTATAATATCCGGTAATGCTCTTACCATGCATATCATTTTCGGGTTGGGGTAAAAGCTGTCTATAAACCCGTAATGGGCAAAGTGGCCGCGCGATTTATCAACAATGTATTGCTTATCAGTAATAGCATTGTAATAGCCCTTTATACCTTCAAGGCAGAAGCCGAAGAATGCCTTTTTCATAGTTTCCGCATCCTGTGCCTTAAATTCCGGACTTTCGGTATAGTTGTGTCTTGCAGCGTATATCAGTTCAAGCATGCCACTGGTTGAGGATGCGTAGAAGCGCTGATCCATGTTCAGTATATTTTGGAAAACTGTGCTTCCTGATCGGGGCAAGGAGGATTGGAAGAAGATTTTGTCCATTATTATGGTTTAATGGGTAAATATGAATGCATTGAACAAAATTGATCAATTCTCCGAACGGATATAAATAGTGTTAGCCTCATAATCAAAGCCGTTGAGCTCGAATGAGGATTTGAGTTCCTTAAAACCCAGACCTTCAAGGTAGGCATCTATAGCAGGTTTCAGGGTATGTCCTTCGTAGTAGGGTTTCAGTCCTACTTCGGTCATTATTATTTTTGTGTTTCTGAGCGTGTTTTCAGCACCTTGCAGCACCAGCAGTTCGGCACCTTGCACATCGAGCCATAGAATGTCTACTTGGTTTACATTGTTTACTATACACCAGCTATCGAGCGTATCCGCTTTTACAGTTATTTCCTTTTGTATCAGGTTCTGGCCAAACGGAGTACCATTGAGGCCATCTATGAACCGGAACATAGACGATGCACCTACATTGGGCACTGAGCTTTGCGCTGGGTCTACTTCAAAGAAGGGCATTTCGCCAGCTTCATTACTAAGGGCAATATTATGCACCCTTATTCGGTTCTTCTTGCCTTCATCCATCTGGTTGTAATTATTCAGACACACCTGGTAGGAATCGGGCACAGGTTCAAATGCATCAATACGGGCTTCAGTGAAGATTTTTGAAAATTCAAAACTCTGTATGAGATTACAACTACCCACATCCAATACCTGCTTTATGTTGCTCAGGTCCACATGACCTGCCAGGTGCTTCAGCCTGTTGGCTACCATACTGGCATCATGTACTATTTTGTCTTTTATATACAGGTTTTTAGATGCAGTTGTTTTGCCTTCATAATTATCACTTTCCAGTGCGGCAATTATTTGCGCTATATTGTATATTTCGCCATCGTGATTGTAAGGAAATTCTATTGGCACACCGGAGATATTATATTTGGCAAACACAGAGTGTTTCAGTTCGGGCTTGCAGGTAGGAGGGTTGGCAATGATAGTGGTGTGCATATCGTAGCTGAACTGGTTGGCTACAAACTGATCAATCATGCAAACAACTGATGGCTTGCCCAGGGCGGCTGCAGCATGTTGAGCAAAGCTATCTATAAACAACCTTTTATGACTGATGCTGATAAGCACTGCGAGGGCACGGAAATCGGCGGTTACCGGCGTTGCATTCTGCAACGAAAGCTGATCTTCACGCCGTATGTGAAGCACATGATAATCGTTGGTGAAATGATTAACTACCTGCTGGGCTACTGATATGGGCAGGTCACGGGTCCAGGAGTATTTGTTTTGCTGTTCTTTGGCTCCGCCGCTTGTCTGAATCAGTAAAATAGGTTTCTGAAACTGGCCGAAATGGTTGGTGAAAAAAGAACGCTCCCGCTGATTGATATATAATTCAGGCAATTCGCAATTGTATTTTATTCCGTTCATTTCGCACCATACCTGTATCACATGCGTTTTGCCCTTAATAAAGGCCGTTTCCAGGTAAGGATCGTGGGCCATAACTTTGATATCCTGACCATCTATGTGCTGCTGCCAGAAGTATCGCAGCTCATGAAAGCCAAGGCTTTCATCAATAAGTGGGTTGCCCAGAAATACATAGGGATGGCCGGATACTACTATAAGCTGGCCATCGGGGTATTGGGCTTTAATGGCTTTGCATACGGCTGTTGCCGCTATGCATTTGCCCTGGCCACCATTGATGTGGAGTATGATTTTCATAAAGTAAATACCCCCTGCCCCTGAAGGGGAGTACGTTGGATATATAGCTTTGGGCTATAGGGCATTAATTTAGCTATTATATTTTTTCAGGAAAATAATTAGTTAATTCTTTTTGGGATTTAATATTGAGTCAGTTAAAACACCACCTATAAAACTAAATTTTGATTTATCTGGTTCTGGATCTTGTTCCATATAAGGCTCAAGGCTTATGAGGCTTTGGGCTCGTACCATTCTTACTATCATCCATTCAAGTGTAGCTTACATTTTATCCACTTTTTCATTGAGTAATTTTATTTGTTCTTCCACAGCGTTACTGTTTTACAATTTTATTCATTGTTGTTTTCCCTTCATTATCTGTTACCCTCACTATATACACCCCATCCGGCAGGCCAGCTATATTTATTTCGGCTTTTTCTATATCATAAACCTGGGTATATACTATTTGCCCTATGAGATTGGTGATAGTTATGCCAGTTATTTTTTCCTCTCCTTTGGAGAAGCTGGGAGAGGTAGTGATGGTTATTGAGGTATAAGCGGGATTTGGGTATATAGAAATACTGCCTTTTACTATTGTGTTTGTATTGAGGCTAACACTGTCAAAATGACCTCTGCTATATGGATCACAAGTTGGGTTGTAGGTTATTTTACGGATATGGTCATTGTCCAAATCTGCAATGTATAAATTCCAACAAGGATCAAATGAGATACCTCCACAATCAAATGATGCGCCAGTAGCAGGCCCACCGTCTCCTCCATAGGTTGAGGAACCAGTTCCAGCTATTGTATGAAGAATGCCCGAATGGTCAACTCTGAATACTCTTTGGTTTGCTCTATCACCAATAATCAAACAACCAGTACTATCAATTATTAACTTTACCGGATCTATTTGCGCTGTAGTAGCTTGCACACCATCCCCAATATAGGTATATGTTCCATTACCGGCAAATGTCGTAATTATTCCAAAAGTATCTACTTTTCGTACCTTTGCACCATTTGCATCAGCTATATAAATATTCCCTGTATCATCGGCAACAACACCAGCTATCAGATTGAATGTTGCACCGGTTGCAGGGCTTCCATCTCCGGTTCCTGTTGCACTAAAACCACCTGATCCTGCAAAAGTACTAATAATACCCGATGTATTTATTTTGCGTACCCTCTGATTTACATAGTCTGATATATATAAGTTGCCTTTTTTATCGAAGCAAATATAGTATGGGCCACATAATTCTGATGCTGTTGCCGCAATTTCCTCTCCCAAAAAAGAACACGTGCCATTACCTGCAATGGTAGATATGATACCAGTTGCCATATTCACTTTCCTTACTCTTGCATTATTGCCATCACCAAAATATAAATTTCCCGAAGTATCTAATTTTACATCCCCAGGAGAACTTAATAATGCAGCTGTAGCCTGTAAACCATCACCACCGTACCCTGGAGAACCATTACCTGCAACAGTTGTAATTATACCTAAAGTGTCTATTTTACGTACCATTTGTTGGGTTACCGATGCAAAAAAGTAATTGCCATATTTATCAAATACACCTCCGTTTGGATTATGTATAAAAGCAGCAGTAGCAGGGCCTCCATTGCCAAGTAGCGAACATGACGAACAACCTGCAAAAGTTGTAATTGTTTGTGATTCAACTTTAATACAAGTCAACAACAGAATTATTATAACCATCCATTTCATAATCAATATTTTAAATTTGCTTTGCTTTAAGCAAAGCAAATGATCTTATTTAGGACAATAATGCAATTCTTGCTGTCGAAGGAAATCCAATAGCAATCATTCCCGCCGTAACACACATATATTGTAAAGTTCCTTGTGGAAAAGTGCCAGAACCATACAAAGGTGCTGAACACGACTGCAAACATTCGACATGGAAAGTATGGGGCTGAACACAAATAGAACAAGCACCAGAACCGATATTACAACCGAATATTCCTGCATAGGCTATACCAGCAGGTATATTGTTACCACTACCACCTAAGATAACCGAATAATTACTTGCTGTACAATTTGAAAAACCATTAAGGATAGATGAATAACAAGTATTGGCACAAATTTTATTTTCATATCCTTCTCCAATAAAACCAAAACATTGACCGTAAGGAGTTACCCCACCGATTGTATCTAAGCAATTATACCTACCACCTCCAATAAAACCATCAACTGCAGGATAATAGCAATAATCGCTAATAGTTGAACAATAAACACATGAGGTATTAGTTTTGTTTGATATACCACCAACTATTATATTTGAGTGACCACTAGTACAAATAGTATTAGATAACCCAGATCCAATAAAATTATATTCACCGGAATCTGAAATACAATTTGCAAGTCCACCTACCAAGACACTTGCAGCAAATGATTTATTATGATTACATCCGCCACCACCAATAAAATTATTCCAACCTTGTATAGTGTTGCATATACCACCACTAATTGAAGAATAACAACCACCTGTAATTAGAAAATTACAATAACCACCTCCAATCTGATTGTAGCACGATATTAATTTATTACATCCACCACCAGCTATTACATTATAACAACCTGATATAGTATTATGACATCCTATACCAATAAACGCATAACAAGAATCAGCAAAAATATAATTACCGCAACCATTAACTATACCACTATAACAAGCATTTGCATCAATCCAATTATCACAACCACCTGAAATTATAGCATAACAAGAATTTGTATTTATCATATTATCATTTCCACTTACTATTGATGAATAGCTTGCTTGTACAGAATTTGCTATACCACTTCCTATAAAAGAATTTACTCCATTAATTTGATTACCATTTCCAGCACCTATAAAAGAATAATAAGATGATGCAGTTATCAAATGACCTGAACCATTACCGATAAAAGAGTAACAAGCATTTGCCTGATTAAATGCGCCGGATGGAGCATTACCGCCATTACCTATAAATGCATAATTCCCAGAAGCAGAATTTCCATTACCATTTCCTATAAATGCGAATTCAGTACCTTGACAAATTACATTATTATTACCCTGAATAATACTTCCAAACTTTGTAATTCCAGCTGATCCACTACCAGAATCAATACAGTTACTAAGCCCATTACCTACAAATCCATAAACAGCTGGGGAACAACTTGCGGCAGGATTACCAATGCAGTTCTGGCTTCCACCTGCAATGACTCCATAACAGGATCCAGGTTGATTGATATTATTTCCAAGGGGCGTTGATGTAGCTTGACAATAACCACCACCACCACCTATGAATGAATAGCTGCCTGATGATGAATTATAAAAACCACCTACTATTACACTATAGCAATTAGTATGATTAATCAGATTACATTGTCCGCCACTTATTACCCCATAACATGAATCATTATTTGTTCCGGTTGAGGAATAAATGCAGTTTTGGGAACCGCCTCCGATAAAACCAAAAATTGAAGGACAGCTACCTGTTGCCGTACCACCAATACAATTTTGATTTCCACCAACTATAGCTCCGTAACATGATCCGGCTTGATTTATTTGATTACCTAATGGAGTAGATGTCGGTTCACAATATCCACCACCACCACCAATAAATGAAAATGATGATGAAATTTTATGATATTGACCACCTAAAATTGAAGAATTACACCCGCAAAGAGCATTGTATTGTCCTGCTCCTATGAATGAATAACAAGAATATGTACTTGTTGTGCTGCATGATAAAATACAATTCCGAACACCAGATCCAATGAATGCATAGCTTGAGTTAGTATTCATGCAATTATAAGTACCAGCCCCTATGAAGCTTTTATTTCCACCGCAGATTGTATTACATTGGCCACCCGCAATTACAGGCCAGTTTGCGGCACCGGCGCAATTTTTATGCCCACCGAGAATAGCAGCGTAATCACCACTAACCGTATTGTTTGCACCGCCAACAATAACTGAAAAAGAACCATTGGAAATTAGGTTGCAGCATCCATTTCCTATGAAACCATAAGGAGCTGTATCCAAAACCTGGTTATAATATCCACTAACAGTACTTGACAGTGTGGCGTAAGCATGATTCAAACAACCACCGGCTATCAATGAGTAATCACCACATGCGATATTTTCTGCTCCATTGAGGACACTTGAGGCATGACCAGTTGAAAAATTTGTTGCACCACCTAATACTATTGCAGCCAGACCACTAGCACAATTAAAATATCCTGTAGCTATCAATCCATAATTCCCTGATACGGTATTCCCAGTGCCATTTAAAATAGAACCAAGTTGGCTGTTACAAATCTTATTTGAACTTCCCAGCCCAATAATGCCAAATGGAGATGAACTATCTATACAATTATTGGTGCCACCAACAATTGATCCATATTGTACATCTGAAACATTACTGAATCCACCACCAACAAAAGAATATAGGCCAGATGCGCTTATAGAATTTCTTCTGCCGCCTGTTATGCCGCTATAGTTGCCACAAGCCACATTGCAATACCCACCACCAATAATTGTTGAAACTCCGGCAGCATGATTGTCACCACCTCCTACGACAGACCCATATTGACCAGTAACTAAATTACTTCCTCCACCACCTATAAATGAATTATCAGCGCAAACATGATTCTGAGCCCCTGTAAAGACTCCATTCAAACTACAACATGCAGAATTACCTGCACCGCCACCAATTATTGAGGCATAGCCTGCATTTAAGTGTGAATTACCACTAATGATTGAAGATGCATAGCCTGAAACTGTATTTTCATATCCATGTAAGATAACTCCGTAATTATTCCCAGGGCAAATAGTGTTTAATTTTCCACCATGAATATTATTAAAATTAGCATTAAAACCATAGATACAATTAGCATTACCATTAAATATCCCATTATGATAACCAGATACTGAATTACAATCACCATTTACTATTGTATTTAACGTATTCGGACTATTTAATGCAATACCAATATTATTATTGGATCCCATAACAATAGTGGAACTAGTAGCACCAATATAATTAGAGTTGGTCAAGGGTCCGCCTAAAATACTTGATGCACCAGTAACTGCTGCAGGACTAAAATTTCCTGATGCACCAGTTCCCCCATCGCATCTTACCGAATAACCAGAGGCTGTTCCACAAAAGGTATTAAATGGCATAAAATAAAGTTTTAGAGTTTGAAGAAAGTCTGTCTGAATTTTAATTACAAATCAATTACATTGAATTAAATATTTAAGTCAAAAATAGGAAATAAAATTTAATTTTTTACAGGTAAAAAACTGCAATCATTCAGTTTTTTACCTGTAAAATTGATGTTTTTTCGGTGTTTAATAATAAAAAAAAGTTTTTTCGGTTCTTTTATCTAAATATTTGCCTTCATTTATTTTATTATGGATAAACTAATCACTATTGCTATTGCCGATGACCATCTAATGATGCGCCATGCCCTTGCAGGCTTGCTTAATGTATTGGGCGGTATGCAGGTAGTTATTGAAGCAAGTGATGGCAAGGAACTGATTGATCTGATAAATAATGAAAAGATCAAACCAGATATCTGTATTGTAGATATCAACATGAAGGGTATGAATGGTTTCGATACGGTAATTGAATTGAAGAAAAGATGGCCTGATATTGGAATTTTGGTATTGACGCAATATAGTTCAGAGCATTACATTATAAGGATGATCACTTATGGAGCCAACGGGTATTTATTCAAAGGTGGCCATCAGGATGAGTTGAAAAATGCCATTTATTCCATCCATATAAATGGTTATTATTATTCAGAGCAGGTATCCGGCAGTTTTATTCACTCTATACAATCCGGGAAGTTGTCATTGCCACATATTACCGCCAAAGAAACTGAATTATTAAAATTATGTGGTTCAGATCTCACCTATGCAGAGATTGCTGCAAAATTAAATACCACATCAAGGGCCGTTGAAGGCTATAGGGATAGTCTGTTCAAAAAGCTCGGCATGACCAGTAGGGTAAGTCTGGCGCTATACGCAATAAGTTCAGGTATTGTTCTTCCTGATTAAACTCTGGATCTCAATAATTCATTTCTGAGCACTGACCTAGTTTATTTTAAATCCCAACCACTTGGGGCAACTGGCGCCACCAAACTCAAAATAAATATACCAAATAAATAGGAATTTCCAATTATTAATTTTATCTTTGTCCCAAATTCAACCAAAAATATCAACTTATTTATCTATGATGCAATCTTTATTTCATCCTGAGTTAATCGTAAGGCTTTTTGCCTGCTCCGGATTCAGGCACACAAACATTCTCGTTGATTTAGGCTATTGAAGTTATAACAACCAAACTCCCAATACCTCAAATAGGAGATAAGATGAGATAATCGTAAATTATTTTATATCAGCCACCAGCAAGGGTTTCAGTGTTTACCATTATCCCATCGAGTTTTTTTGAGACAATGGGATAACCAAACAAAAACCTCCACAAATATTCAAAACAATATTGCTTTTTACATTATGAAATTTCAATATATTTGCAATAACACCCACTCCTCCGGAAGTCTATCCCGGTTTTCATCGGGAAGGGCCCGGGGTGAGGTCTCAACACCAGATGAGATATGATGAGATAATCGTAAATTAATTTATATCAGCCACCAGCAAGGGTTTCAGCGTTTACCATTATCCCATTTGTTTTTTTTGAGACAATGGGATAACCAAACAAAAGGGCTTTTTCAGGAGGCTGCTTTTTTCAAGGCCGAAGTAAAGCTTCAGGGGCAGATACCGAAGCGAGGTTACAAAAATCTCAATACCAAATTCCCGATATCGCAAATAGGAGATAACATGAGATAATCGTAAATTAATTTATATCAGCTACCAGCAAGGGTTTCAGCGTTTACCATTATCCCATTTGTTTTTTTTGAGACAATGGGATAACCAAACAAAATGCCTTTTTCCTAAGGCTGCCTTTTTTCAAGGTAGTAGTAAAGTATTAGGGACCAGACATTAAGTAGCGAGGTTAACGTGAGTTCGATGGCCTTATAGGCTCTATGATGCTCATTATTATGGATACGATAGTAATCCCGAAG
>CAILLK010000048.1 GCA_903835005.1 uncultured Bacteroidota bacterium
ATTTTGACTAGTCGCAACTTATCAAAGGCCTTGCTACAGGCGCCAGACAGAAATTTCCCATAGGCGTAAAAAATAAAATACCCCACATTTGTGTTGATTATCAACGATTTAGTTGTTTAAAATGTCCCATTTATGCCCCATGTGGGTAATTTTTTGTCTGAGCACGATTCTATGGATTTACATGTTTCATTTTATAATGTACAGGTTTAACTTCAACTTTGGAAAATGCAGCCTCCCGAAAAAGGTATTTTGTTTGGTTATCCCATTGTCTCAAAAAAACGCGATGGGATAATGGTAATCGCTGAAACCCTTGCTGGTGGCTAATATAAATAAATTTGCGATTATCTCATCTTATCTCACTGGTTAATGTGAAAATGTGGTAATGTGGTAATGCGAAAATGTGAAAAATTTTTCCATTAAATCATTTTGTTTTAAGGTTAGGGTATAATTGAAAGTAGGTTTATTATTTTATTATACTTAAATTATTGGTTATCAAAATTTATTACAAATATTTATTATGAAAAATAGGGTATAATCAGGTATAATCGGGTATAAAAAGGTATAAAAAGGTATAAAAAGGTATAAAAAGGTATATTTCGGGTATAATGTATCATGGAATTCCTGGCAAATTGCCTTTCGATACCTCAGGAGGATACTAAATTATTTAATAGTTTAATAAGCTCTAATTAGTCATTAAATTTGGAACAAAGGTATGATAAGTAGACGACAATTCCAAATTTTCAGGCTTATTTATTTTATGGGGTTGGAAACGCCAGTTGCAAACTGGCGAGATTGTGCGGACAGGTCGGCTATGCACTGGGCTTTGCTACAGATCTGCGCCAGTTGAAAACTTGACGTAAACTTAAAATAGCTTATTAATCATCACCCCAAATATTAACTGTTTTTGCATTATATAATGTCACTTTGCATTTTATTTTTTGTTTAATCCTATTTATATGTTCCATATCTGCATCCGAATAAACACCTATATAAACACTCCAAAGTCTATTTGGTACTTTTTTCCCAAAATGAGCAGCATTATTTATTGCGTCAATTATATGCGCATCATAATCACCAAAATTAAAACCAAAAGTAATTAATGATCCCTCTATTGATGAAAGTTTATCATAACAAAAAGAAAGGTACTTATTATGCATTATATGCGTAAGTTTCTCTCTTGAATCACCAGCAGTAACGAATATTGGATATTCCTTCCTTTCCATTCTTTGTTTCACTTTATCTAAAAGATAATGATTACTGTCATATTCCTCTTTGATTATATCAACTCCTGTGTCAAAAAGTGGAAGTGTGCCATGCAAATAAAATATCGTCTGTTCTCTTTTGTATTTGCCCCATCGTAATTCCGAATATTCTACGATGTCATTTGATCGAAATTCCTCTGTGTAGCGTTCAGAATCTCTACCAAAACCATCAATAGCATGAACAGATTTATTTCTGATCAATACCCAATACAGAAGTAGGTCATAATTAGTTGAAAAAACATATCCATTACTTGACAGATAGCTTTCGAGAAAACTATAACATGATCTACTTTTACCTTCAGGTATTGTAAAAACATGTTCTGGATGCAATTCCTTAACAGCATCGATTAAACTGGTTTTCAATTTTTCGCTGGCATTATTAATCCTCGTTACTAAATCTTTATCTGAACTGAAAATTGAAGCAATTAAGCAAAAATTGTCTAATTGCTGCATTATTAATTCAAAGTTCTTAGTATTTAAACTACTAAAAAGTTTTTTAATTAAATCATCCTCTATGTTTTCGATAAATTTACTCAATGCCGTATATGAAAATATATCAGAATTATAAGCTATGCTAAATCCATTGCCAAACAATAGATGTTTAGTTCTTTTTCCATTAAGATGTGTTTGTACATCTTGATAAGATATTAAATCCTCTAATTTCACAATAATATTTTTATGACTTTATGCTATTATATACATTTATTTAAGAATATAAATTATAGTTCAGATATTCTATTTTTAATTGTATCCCATTCAAATAGATCATCCCCACTTAAATTTTTTTCATTTTTGAACATATCTTTTGGCTTTATATAAAAATCCGCAAGTGGTAATGGGATGCTTTTTACAATAGTATATTTTTCCAATAATGTTTCATCTCTGTCTTTAAGTTCTATCCAAGGTTTTCCCAGTATTGACAAAGAATTATAATAAATAAATAACTGTTCATATATTGATAATTGAGCCCTAAAAGTTTTCATATATTTCTTTTTTTCGGCCAAATCAATTGTATTGACACTATAATTATCTACAAAATTTACTGTTTGAAATAAATGTCTGATATAATGGCTTAATTTTGTCGTATGACCATCAAATGGTACATATTGCAATTTAAACTCAAATTCAATGCCTTGAACTGCAATTTTTTGCACTTCTTTATTGAAATTTTTTTTAAGTTCAATAAGATGTTTAATCAATCCAGTAGTAAATAAACTGTATTTTGAAGGTATCAAATCATGAATTATTTTACTGGAATTTCTGCCAATTCCAAAAAAGAATACACAATAACTTATATTGTATCTTACATCATCTGAGATTTTTATATTTATATTATTATTATATTTACTAAAATAAAACTCTTCTGTAACTAAATATGTATACCTTAATTCATTAAACATTGATAGAAAAGCTTTTCTTCCAATAATTTTTTTTGCAATTTCAACATCTCTAACATTTTCCCTATGAATATTGATGAAAGAATAAAATTTGCTTTCAAACCGATCAATTTTCGTTGCTTTATCTTGTCTGGCAAATTCATTCTGTTGAAGAATATTTGCTTTAAATTGAATCCAAAAAGCATAAAAAGTAACTATAATGCCTATTATCCCCAAAATCGGTGCAGTTGAACCTCCAATTATATCACCGATTTCACCTGTAGTAGTAAATTTAATATTATAATAGTGTTTAATTAGGAAAGGTATAAACAATGATAACATGCATATAATTAAAATTATACCCAAGAATAAATTGGGGCTTTTGCCATCATTATAAAGTTTTTTTTGAATTTTTAAACTTATAGCATAATGAGCAATAATAATTATCAAAATAATAGATAGCAACCCTGAAGTGAAAATATTCATATTTCAAATGCTTGTAAAGTATATTATTATTTGATTATATTTTGTAAGTTGATTCAATATTAAACTCAATTGGACTATTATACATATTTATTTTATCTTTATTTTCTTTATATAATATATTACGCATTGGTTGTGTAAAATACACGCTTCTTTTTAAACCTGCGTTACTTTTATTTCCATATTCTTGTACAACTTCATCAATTAAAACTTTAATTTCTTCTGGCAAAAAAAATTTATCAATTAATCTTTCTTCAAAAAGGTTATAGGGTTGCCTAAATAAGAGAATATTAACCTGACTTAGATTACGTATTTGCAAATATGGCAATGCTTTTTTAAGTCTATATAAATTTAGATCTGTCACATAGGGTCCATCTTTTTGTCTTATAATATATGAATTAGTTAATTTGTATCCAAACCTTTGAACACTTTTATATTCAATCAGATAAAATAACTTATGAATTGCAAAATATGTATAACTATCTTTTATTGAAAATAAATAATCGACAATTAAAGCAACATTTAATGAAGATTTACCTTTCTGTGCTTTAGGCTTTTTATCAATTTTTTTCAAATAGTCTGCAACAAATTGGTAATCTGATCTCTGATTTGCCATACTCCGGCTCATCATTGCTCGTTGACCTGGATGGTATAAAGGAATTAATATTCTATCATTCCATACATTTGCAGTTCTAACATGTTTTTTTAATATCAATGAATGGCGTTCAATAATATTTGTCGCTGCAAGTGCATTTGCTCCTAATGTTACAATTATTTCTGGGCAAATTAAATTTATTTGTTCAGATAAATATTTTGAACAATTTGTTAGCTCCAAAGTATTTGGTGTTGAATTATTTCCAGTATCATCTTTCGGATTACAAAGTACTGCATTTGTAATATAAATATTGGATCTATTTAATCCAGCAAATTCAATAAGTTCTTCAAAATTATGACCAGATTTATCACCATGAAAAGGAACTCCAGTATCATCTGCACCTAATCGTCCTGGAGCCTCTCCAATGAACATAATTTTAGCGTTGAGTGAACCAACTGATCTATTTAATACTCTTTGGCTTCCTTCCATTCTATGGCACAATATGCAATTATGCACATTCTTACATAATTCATCAAACTTTAGTTCTAATTCATTCATGTTCTATTATTGCTTCTGCAGGTAAATTTCAACTAAGCAATTAATCTAACCAAATTATTTCTGGTGCTATTGTTGAATGCATTAATAGAATGGACTATTAATTTTCCTGGAATCCTTCCTGTATTATTACATATAAATTCTAAAAGTTTAGCCAAGCCTATGAAATTACCGAATGCTTTATTGAAATAATCATGTTTTCTATATATAGCAACCAAGTCAATTGTGTTATCATTGTTAATTGTTATTTCTCCAAAATGCCAACAGGGAGCACCCATAGGCGCCACATTTGAGTTCAAGTTTACTGCAGTCAAATGGAATACTATATAATGATGTTGTGGACTACCACCATTTAAAGCTATGATCGCATTTTCTAATTGATTAGCTCCATTGTTTTGAAAATGTTTATCAAAAGAAATTAATCGTTGAAAGTAGGTTCCCCAACGCCTATTATTCCCATTTAAATAAATTGACCTGTATTTTAAATATAAGTCACTTCTATTGGCGCATAAAATAGATAAATTATATGGGAAAATTGTATTCACTACATGGCGAATATGATCTGCATTTAAATCTATCCTCTTTGGATTTCGAACAGTGAGCCATGTCCGAAGATTAGTAAAATCACATGGATGATCAATTGTAATTAATACATTTTCCTGTTGACCATTTACCAAAATAAGGTTTGATACTTTCAACCATGCGTCCAAACAGTTTATCTCATTTACTAATATTGCCATAATTAATTTTTTCCGAGGTATAACAATTTTCTATTTTTCATGCTTATCAATATTCTTCCTCCTTTATTTTTTCTAAGTTCATCAAATACTTTATAGGATTGAATTATAGCCGTTTCCCATTGCCTTGCCGGGCAATCTTTGACTTCGATACCACTCACCAATCGTCTGATATCTCTTAGTAGTTCCGAATCAACACGATCTGAGTATTTAAAAAGCTGATGATTTTGAGCATGTGAATATACAAAAAGTGAAATAAGTTCTTCAATTATAGCTGCTCTCGCGCCGTCTTCAACTTCATCTATTTTATCCTTACTTTTTCTTTTATTTTCTAATAATTTTCTTATTACAGGGGACCAGCCTAGAAATGCAACATATCCAAAATGGAATATATCATGATATCTATACCCATCATCTTCATATGAATTATCTGTTATTGAATTCCCAATCTGCTCACCATCCTTTTCTATTTTTAAATATATTTTCCCTTCGTCAGTATATTCTGTGAACCTAACTTCAAATTCTTCCGGAAATCTTTCTTTCACAGGAAACGGTTCATCAAAATTTTTATATTCTGTAATATCATCGTCAATCCATCTTTCTTTTATTTTTTTCAAATTTTTTATTGCAATTTCATTAAGGGACAATTTATAATTTGTCGCAAGATTTGAAACATACCAAAGAACATCACCTAACTCCTCTTCGAGTTGAGAATTAAAATTACTATACTTATCACCATCTCTTAATCTCTTTTTTAGTTCTGCAATAACAGATCCAGTTTCACCGACTATCCCTAGAAAAGGTATAACCTCATTAATTTTATTTTCACCAAGATAAACTTGTTGTGTTTTTTCTGCTTCAGCTTGATAAAAATTGAAGTCCATAAAAGAAAAATTTGGTTTTGTTATGTTTTCAATTGATTTCTATTGAAAATTCTGCAATTCAGATTTCAAAGAAGATATTTTATCCTGCACTTGAGTAATATTTTGTTCCATCGTAGAAATATTATCTTGAATAGATTGTATTTTAAGAGACTTATTTTTTATTTGTTGTGCTTTTTCATTTGCAGTCCTTAAAAATTTAAAACCTTTTAAATCATTCATCTTTGCATTTTCTACTTCAAGACTAGCCTTTTCGTTTTCCATTTGAAAACGTAGCTTTTTCAATTTTTCATTGTCCGTTTTGAACTCATTTCCTATTTCATACTTATGCTCAATAGCATTTTTAATTGAGTCATCATGTTGTTGTTGAATTTGTGCTTTTTCAGATGCACTTGGCCCACAACTACTAATTGAAAATATACAGAAGGCAAAAATAATCGTCAATAATAAGCTCCTCATTTTAATGGATTTTTAAAAGATTTTTTTATGTAAATAATATCCTGCACAATACTACATAATCATTTCCCCCTCAGCAACGGGAGTTTCTGCAAAACAAGGGGGGTATTTTCCCCGATATTTGTATTTTGAATTTATTTTTAATTGAAGACTGATATATAATCATTTCAATCGCCTCAAAACCACCCTGGCCTATCAACCACCCCCTCCTTGAAAAAAGGAATTAACCACCTCCCCCTGCGGGTTGAGCTGCGCTCGTGCCCTTGCAGGCATCCTTGAAAAAAGGAGGTGAGTATGCAAATTTTCTGATGGGCGCGGGTTTAACCACCCCTGGTTGCTCTCGGCATTCGCCTCGATCAACCGGTCCCCTCCTAAAAACAGGAGGGGAGTTGCGAACCTGGAGAGTATATCCGGATGGGCCCGGTATTTCCATCATTTCCGGAGGTTGCACAGAAGGATCAGTATTTCCAACTTACTTCGTTCGCCACCGCTGAAGCCAGGGCGGCACACGGTGGTAATGACCATCATTTTTATAGATATTTTGCATTGGAATGTTTTTCAGGCCCGATAGATATCCTCACTTGAATGGTGCCATCCACTTCAGCTTCATAGCTTCAATAAGCCCGGACAACAAGCTTAACTCCTGCAGGGATAAAAAAGTGAATTTTCAATTCAACCTGAAATAGCTCTGTTTCAACTACCTTTACTTCGCTTTTTTCTGCAAATGGATATACAAGGTAGGGACAGATGGAGGGTGTGGCTGCCGTTATTATGTGCTGTGGTGCTTATTGCCGGTATGATCATCGGTTTTAACCTGCGCGATACGCTGCGCAGTAAAAGGGACATCTCGACTGTAATAGAACGCAACGACCGGCTGGATGACCTTATAGACCTGGTGGATGAAAAATATGTAGACACCGTAAATAATAATGTGCTATATAAAGATGCGGTATCGGGTATCCTCAAATCGCTGGACCCGCATACGGTATACATTCCTGCCGATGAGGTAGATGAGGTGAATGAAGGGCTGGAAGGCGGGTTCTCGGGTGTAGGTGTTGAGTTTACCGTATTGCGCGATACCATTGAGGTAACCGCGGTAACAGATAAAGGCCCTGCTGCCACTGCCGGCATGCAGGTAGGCGACCAGCTGATAAAAGTAAATGATAGCCTTGTAGCCGGCACCCATATTACTCCCGACCGCATATCGCACCTGCTCAAGGGCAAGGCGCAAACGGTAGTTACCGTATCGGTTCTTAACGGAGCGGGGGCGCTAAAATCCCTACCCATTACCCGCGGGCTTATACCCACATCCAGCATTGAGGCCAGTATAATGATTGATGACCATACCGGGTTTATAAAAATCAGCCATTTCAGCGCCACCACGGCTCCTGAGTTCAAAACAGCCCTGAGCAAGCTGCAAAACGCAGGCGCGCAGCAACTGATTGTGGACCTGCGGGATAACCCCGGCGGCTACCTGGATGCTGCCACCGCTATTGCCGATAACTTTCTGGATGGCGACAAACTGGTGGTCTTCACCAGTGGCAGCCATGTGCCCAAAACAGAATACCGCGCCCGGGAAAAAGGCCTATTTGAAACCGGCAGGCTGGCTATACTGGTAGATGAAGGTTCGGCATCGGCCAGCGAGATACTGGCGGGAGCTATACAGGACTGGGACCGGGGCGTGATCATAGGCCGGCGCACCTACGGCAAGGGGCTGGTGCAGGAGCAATATGAGCTGCCCGATGGGGCTGCACTCCGCCTCACCATAGCCCGGTATTACACGCCATCGGGCAGGTGCATACAGCGGTCGTTCTCGCAGGGTAAGCAGGCTTATTACCACGATTATGAAAAGCGCCTGGAAAACGGTGAGCTTACCGGCAACGATTCGCTGAACACCAGTGATACTATTCCGTTTTATACCGCCAATCACCGCATAGTATATGGCGGCGGCGGCATAAAACCCGATGTGTATGTGCCTTACGATACCACCCGGTTTTCGCTGTCTTTCCGCAACCTGATCTTCAGCCCCGAACTGAAATCAGTGATCTGCGACTACTTCCTGCAAAACAGGACGCGGCTGAAATACAGCAGTATCGGCGAGTTCACCCGGTCGTTCGACGGGCAGGAACAGATAACCGGCACTTACCTTGCCGGCCTTGAGCCCGGACCACGGAAACTGCTGATAAAAGAACTTGCCAGGCCGGTGAATAAAGACTTTATGCAACTGCAGATCAAGGCCCGGATGGCCCGCTTCCTGTTTCAGGACAACGGTTACTATACCTTCAGCGTGCAGGACGATGATGTGGTGAAGAAAGCGCTTACCGTAATAAACAGTGATCTGTACTCAAAGGTCATAGGCGGGAAGTGAGTTCAGCCATACTATTTTATCCTTATTCCGGGCATCGGCGCAATAATTCTGGTGGCCATTGGTGAGCAGCCAGTAACTGCATTGCACCGTGCCCTGATAACCAAGCAGCTGGTGCAGTGTGTGCTCTGAAACCGGCACTTCGGGGGCTTTGCACTCAGCCAGCAGCCAGGGTTTATGGGTGCGGCCGTAAACCACCACATCAAACCGTTTATTGAGTTTGCCCACGGCTATAGATTTCTCAACTGCAATGAGCGCAGGGGGGTAGTGCAGATTGGTGATAAGGTATTGCAGCAGGTATTGCCTCACATGCTCTTCGGGAGTAAGTATGATCCACTTTTTGCGCACCGGATCGAAGACGGAAGTTTTGCCTTCCGTCTGCCGGAATTTCAATTGTATTTTCGAAAAATCAAAGGGGATCATCGGGCTAAAGTAAAACAATTATCTTTTATGCTTCCTGCCGTTTAAAAACGGGCAATGATCAATCTCACGCGAAGGCGCAATTTCAACAGTTGATATTTAGCCTGTTGTAAAATTTAAGCCCGCCAAGCCATCCATTAATTCAATGCACAAAATTATGCAGTGACCGACAGACATCATGCAGGCCTACTTTTCAGCCTTCTTTTTACTTTTAGCTGCCGGCTTGGGTTTCAATCTGCATACATACTGATAACTGATATCAAACCATACAGCCAGTTCCTTTTGCTTCTTCAGGAGGACATCGGGCACTACTACATATTCTTTCTGTACTATGCCATATTGCTGCAGCAATGCCGATTTGTATTTGTTCAGAAACTGCCCCCTTTCAGCTTCCGGCAGGCGAATAGCCACTTCGTCGGCCTTAGTGAGCATACTGTACATATGGCCGTTGAGAGAAGTATAAGGAATGGTATCGCCCTTGCGTTCAGCCAGTGGATGAGCAGCCACCAGCAGATTGTATAATTCAGTTTTTTCTTCGCGGGTCATTTGAAAAAGTTTTGCGGATTGAACGTTCAGAATACCTAAAATTATGAATATTATTCATTAAATATCAGAGGAGATTTTCAAAATAATTGATTGAACGGTGATTAATAAGCAAAGCGGGACTAACCTCCAGAATCAAAGAATCACTATCATTTCGTGACATAAAAACTCTTTAACTTGTGACAGCGGAATACTACATAAAAGCAATTGCATTGCGGTATTGATGATTACTATGCTACCTTTGCGGTAAATTCAGTAATCAATGGCTGATAACCAGAATGCCGGTTTTGATACAGTATGCCTGCACGGCGGACACACACCTGAGAGCAACCGCGCCCACCTCACCCCCATTTATGCATCGAGCACCTATACCTTCGACAGCGCAGAGCAGGCAATAGCTATGTTCAGAGGCGAGGAGAAGGGATATATTTACGGCCGGTGGGGCAACCCTACAATAAGTGAGGCTGAGGAAAAGATCGCATTACTGGAGGCTTACAGGCTAACAGATAAGGATGGCAGGCCGCTGCAGCTCAAGGCTATTCTGCATGCATCGGGTATGGCGGCAATATGTACCATGCTGCTGGGCAACATAAAGGCAGGCCAGAAAATAATTACACACCAATCGCTGTATGGCGGCACACATGAACTGGTGGAAAAGATACTTCCCGACCTGGGAATAGGTTATGTGCTGGTGGATTTTCATGACCCGGCCAAGGTGGAAGCGGCGCTGAAGGCGGATACCAGCATAGCCCTGATGCACATAGAAACCCCTGCCAACCCTACACTGCAATGCCTTGACCTGGAAGACTTGTGCGCTATGGGCAAGAGGTATGGCCTGGTAGTATGTGTGGACAATACATTTGCCACCCCCTACCTGCAGCAACCTTTCAGGTATGATGCCGACTATGTGATGCACTCAACCACCAAGTTTCTGAACGGGCATGGTACAGCCATAGGTGGTATACTGATAGGCAGAGATCTTGAGAAGATGAACAAGGGCCTGACCAAAATGCACCGCCTGCTGGGCGGTAACAGCAATGCTTTTGATGCCTTTCTGCTTACAAACGGGCTGCGCACCTTCGGGCTGCGTATGGAGCGGCATTGCAGCAATGCACAAAAGGTGGCCGAATACCTGGAGCAGCATGCCATGGTGGCGCATGTTAATTACCTGGGCCTTGCCAGTCATCCGGACGCTGCTGTGGCCCGCAAGCAGATGAAACACCCGGGCGCTATGCTAAGTTTTGAACTGAAAGGTGGTTTTGAAGCCGGTATCCGGTTTATTGACAGCCTGAAGCTATGCACCAGTGCAGTATCGCTCGGCACCTGCGATACGCTGATAAGCCATCCGGCATCTACCACACATGTGGGTGTGCCGAGGGAGGAGCGCATTATCTTTGGTATAACCGATGGACTAATAAGAATGAGCGTGGGGATTGAGAATGTGGAGGATATTATAGGAGACCTGGAACAAGCATTAACAGTTACCCCAAACCCCTCGCGATGAAAAATCGGTACCTGGTTCCGGGGCTTAACTTGAGCATATGGGTTCAGCAATGCGACATTGATCTTGTTTTATTGAGCACTAAATTCATATAAGTATGAGAACGGTTCTGATTATTTTTTTAACGTTGATTACTTCAATCAGGCTTATTGCACAGGACTGTGCCTGCCCGGCTGATGTGCATACCGATAATGACGATAAACCAAACAGGATATTCCGGTTTGCGAATGGAAAGGAACTGGGTATTTGCGGCTATAATTCGGCTGATGGCGACTCAACCTACACTAAATTCAGTTTATTTGAGTGTGGCAGCAATAAGGTGGTTGAAGTGTGGGATGTGACCAAAACCTGCCAGGCGCAAATGACAAAAGATGAACTGATAGTGAAGGAAATGTATGGATTGCCCATCGGGCAGACCTTTAGTACCTTATGGCGGCCATTTCTGATTCATAAATTCAGCTACAAGAACGGAGCGATGCATGAGGAAGAGTATTTCCGTAAAGACCTGGATAAATACAGCAAGGAACAACTGGAGCAGGTATTTGCTGAATACAAAAAGCTGCCTGATGGGGGAAAGGAAAACATGATGCATGTGGCCAATATGCTATTCTGGGCCAGCTTCTGCGGCAATAAAGAAGCTGAAGCTGACCTTAAAACGATGCCTGAAAAATTCGGGCCGTTTGATGG
Source organism: uncultured Bacteroidota bacterium (assembly GCA_903835005.1). Taxonomy (GTDB): domain Bacteria; phylum Bacteroidota; class Bacteroidia; order Chitinophagales; family Chitinophagaceae; genus Nemorincola. Next base: position 11,862 of record CAILLK010000048.1, read on the forward strand.
GGTTATTGGTGAGGAGTGGAGCGGGATTTATAGTATTTACCTGAAGTGGAAGGGGATGAATAAAAACAATTAATTTTTTCGGTAAAGTATGACTCAAAAAATCGACATCCACACCCATATCATGCCGGAGCATGTGCCCAACTGGTTTCAAAAATTCGGGTATGGGGAATTTATACACCTGGAGCATCACAAGCCTTGCTGCGCAAGGATGATAAAGGGAGACAAGGTTTTCAGGGAGATAGAGCAAAACTGCTGGGACCCGGCTGTGCGCACTAAAGAAATGGATATGAGCGAGGTGAGTACCCAGGTGCTGAGTACCATACCTGTACTGTTTAACTATTTTGCGAAACCAGAACATGCTTTAGAAACCTCCCGTTTCTTTAATGACCATATAGCTCAGTGTGCAGACCAACACCCTACCCGATTTATAGGTATTGGCACAGTACCTATGCAGGATGTGGATACGGCTATAAAGGAAATGGAGCGCTGTATAACCGAACTGAAAATGCCCGGCCTGGAGATAGGCTCAAACATCAATAACCGCAACCTGAGCGACCCTTATTTTGCACCATTCTGGGAAGCAGCAGAACAATTGGGCTGCAGCATATTTGTGCACCCCTGGGAAATGATGGGCGAGAAAGATATGGCCCGCTACTGGCTGCCCTGGCTGGTGGGTATGCCGGCAGAGACGAGCCGGGCAATATGCTCTATGATCTTTGGCGGGGTGTTTGAAAAGCATCCCGGGCTCCGGGTGGCTTTTGCCCATGGTGGCGGCAGTTTCCCGCTTACTATAGGTCGTATAGAGCATGGCTTTAACGTGCGACCTGATCTGTGCGCAACAGATAACCCGGTGAACCCAAGAGACTATATAGGCCGGTTCTGGATAGATGCACTGGTACACGACCCCAAAGCGCTGGATTTCGTCATAGACATCATGGGGCAGAATCATATATGCATGGGCAGCGATTATCCGTTCCCGCTGGGAGAGCACCATCCGGGCAAGCTGATAGAGAGCATGGGATATACGGCTGATCTGAAAGATAAACTGCTTTTCAGGAATGCGATGGAATGGCTTGGAAGATAATCTGACCAAAAAATCAGGCAAAGAATTCAAAATGAATCTCCCTACTGAGTATACCATAATCAATTAATCCCATCCACTACTGCATCTTTTGCAATCTTACTGATTAAACCCTGGAGTACCTTACCGGGGCCCACTTCTGTAAAATGGGTGGCATTGTGCTCCATCATTTTGCGGATGGTTTGGGTCCAACGCACTGGTGATGTCAGCTGATTGATGAGGTTTTGCCTGATCATTGACGGTGTTATATAAGGAGATGCATCCACATTCTGGTAAACCGGGCAGGTTGGGTTGCTGAAGGTGGTACCGGCTATAGCCTCAGCCAGTTCTTCACGGGCGGGCTCCATTAGCGGCGAATGAAATGCGCCGCCTACAGGCAATATCAGCGCCCGCTTGGCGCCTGCAGCTTTCAGCAGTTCGCAGGCCTGCCTCACACCTTCATTACTGCCGCTGATAACCAGCTGGCCGGGGCAATTATAATTGGCCGCAACGACAATCTCGCCGGTTATCTGGCTGCATACCTCTTCCACTATATGGTCGTCCAGGTTGGTTATAGCAGCCATAGTTGAGGGGTTGATTTCGCAGGCATGCTGCATAGCCGAGGCGCGTTTGGCAACAAGGCGCAGGCCGTCTTCAAATGTCAGCACTTTATTGGCAATCAGGGCCGAAAACTCGCCCAATGAATGGCCGGCAACCATATCTGGCAGCAGATCGGGAGTGGTAAGGAACAATATCACCGAGTGCAGGAAAACAGCAGGCTGCGTCACCCTGGTTTGTTTCAGATCATCGGCAGTGCCATCAAACATAATATCGGTGATGCGGAAGCCCAATATTTCATTGGCTTGTTCGAAATATTCCCTGGCAATGGTATTTTCTTCATACAATTTTTTACCCATTCCAACGAACTGGGCACCCTGGCCAGGAAATACATAAGCGTGGTTCATTTGTGTAATTTTGGTGCGAAAGTAGCTTAAAAACCCCAAACCCCTAACGGGGCTTTACAAGTGAATATATACTCAAAAGATAACCTTTAATCAACTTTTTCGCTTAATATATTTTAATTGAACGAATTTAAAACGAATGCTAAATCCATGGTTTCCCGTCAGTGGTTTAAAGTATCCCACTCCCCTGCCCCTTCCCTGATCAATACAGGAGCACCGCTGGTGCAATCAATGACAGTGGAAGCCAGTATACTGCCAATACCACCATCTATAACGATATCTACAAGGTTACCAAACTGCTCTTCCATAATTTCAGGGTCGGTAAAGTATTCCACATCAACATCCATGGGCAAGGAAGCGCTCATTAACGGGTGACCTAGTTCGGCCACTATCATCTGGCAAATATTATTGTCGGGCACACGGATACCTACAGTATCTTTTTTGGTTTTCAGCATTTTGGGTACCTGCTTGCTGGCATCCAGGATAAATGTATAAGGGCCTGGCAAGGCAGACTTAAGCAACCGGAAGATGGGCGTATCCACACTTTTGGCGTAATCACTGAGGTGGCTCAGACCACTGCAGATGAATGAAAACTGTGCTTTTTTGGGGTCAATCTGCTTGATTCGGGCAATACGTGCAATGGCTTCGGGGTGGTAGATATCGCAGCCTATACCATAGATGGTATCTGTTGGATAGATGATCACACCACCGGCTTTCAGGCATTCCACCACCATCTTAATATATCGGGGTTGCGGATTTTCCGGATGGATTTGGAGTAGCATGAACTATTTTTGTAAAATTACACAATATTAGGTTTACAGGCGGCAATTTACCTCTGGCAGTTGCTACTATAGATTATAGTTGGCATTAGGATTTACAGTTGGCAGTTTAGTACTTTTGACTTTCGACTAAATACTTAAGATTAAAAAAAAATGTTCTCAATCATTATACCTACCTGGAATAACCTTGCTTTTGTGAAGCTTTGTGTGGAAAGCATCCGTAAAAATTCGGTGAAGATGCACCAGGTTATCCTGCACATCAACGATGGCAGCGATGGAACACTGGCCTGGGCAAAAGAGCAGAAACTGGATTACACCCATACAGAAGACAATGCCGGCATCTGCAAAGCTGTAAATGAAGCCGGCGGACTTGCTACAATGGACTATGTAATGTATATGAATGATGATATGTATGTGTGCCCCGGATGGGACACCCATCTTCTGGAGGAAATCAGCAATACAGGAACCGATTGCTTTATGCTATCCAGCACCATGATAGAACCGATAAATTACAACAATCCGTGCGTGATCAATAAAGACTACGGCCAGACCATTGAAACATTTAATGAGGCAGCATTGCTAAAAGAATGTAATCAGTTTGAAAAAGCGGATTGGTCCGGCTCAACATGGCCACCAACAATAGTACACCGCAAATACTGGCTAATTACCGGTGGCTACAGTATAGAGCTGAGCCCCGGAGTGAGCAGCGATGATGATTTCGCAATGAAGATGTGGTATGCGGGTTGCCGTATTTTTAAAGGAGTAGGGAAAAGCCTGGTTTATCATTTCCAGTCAAAATCAACACTCAGAGTAAAGAAGAATAATGGCCGCAAACAATTCCTGATGAAGTGGGGAATCAATCAGAGTACCTTCAATAAATATTACATCAGGCGGGGAGGGCCTTATACAGGCCTATCGACAGAGCCGGATGAAGATAAAATGAAGTGGGAATATTTCAGGGCATGGATAAAAAGGAAGATCATGTGATAATTTGACAATTTGGCAATTCGGCAATTTGACAATTAGGCAATGTGGTAATTCGGAAATTCAGAAATGCGACAATGCGGTAATTCGGAAATTCGACAATTTGACAATTAGAAATTTAGAGAATTAGACAATTAGACTAGAAACAAACAGGATAATTATGAACTTATAAATAGTTACCTCCTTTTGATTAATATGTATACGACCACTATAATTAATGCGAGATATACCATGATGATCGTTTTCTATTGATAAATCATAACCTAACTACAGAAATATAAACAGATTGTGGTACTTAGGGACAAACTTAGTTTGTTTATGAGCCCCGCCACTTACGCAATTGCAGTTATTAACTGTATAATTCCCATTTTCCCGGATTATGGCATAATGGCCCTAACTGCTTTCCTGCAGAGAATGATTGATGCGATACCCCCCGGAATAACAGTATCCGTTAAATACAAACAGGAAAAACCGGGCTGAAAAATCATCAAAAAGCGCCCGATTTCTATTCTAAAATAAAAAAACACAATAAAAATCAAAAATAAAGTTCGGTTCCTTTTGGTTTATCGCTGATTAATCCTATTTTTGCACTCCCAAAACGAAAAGGTGCGGTAGCTCAGTTGGTAGAGCAAAGGACTGAAAATCCTTGTGTCGGGGGTTCAATTCCCTCCCACACCACTTTAATAGTTTAAAACCCGCTCCCAGAGCGGGTTTTGCTTTTTAGCTCAAAAAAGGTGGCATTGTTTGGGCAATAAAATTGCCTTTTGTTGTATTTTAAGATCGTGATGTCTATACAAACGTATGCTTAACAAGACATCGCCCAGCACCTCTTCAGAAATAGTTTTGGGTTAGAGTTGCAACTTTCATTATATCCAGTATTGCATCCGTATTATTACGGACCTCTTTCCTGGCTGCTGCTTCTTCCTGTGTCAATTGCTGGTATTGCTGCCTCAGCTCGTTATATTCATTCTGTAAAGCAAATATCTGATTTCTGCGCTGTGCTTGATTTGCGGCCGAAGTGATCATGGAAATCCCGATATCCAAAACAACAATACCAGCTATTTCACCCGCCACAGCGCCTGCACTTGCGTTTGAAGGTATTGTGACATTATTCAATCCACTATTATAACTTATTGGCGGAGTAAGGCCTGCTCCGGTAAGGTTAGCATGCAAATTATTGATCGATGTTCCCATTGATGTTTTTGCGTCTGTTATTTCATTAAGTTTTGTTTGAAGACACAACCACCGGTTTAGAGATGGGCATAACTTTGCAAACTCATCTGTTTTTTGATTGTTCTCATTTATTTGATTCATTACTGCTGTATCTTCGGCAAACTGACTGATCAGATTTTCGATAGCAGAAGGCAATGCCTGCTGAAAGACAAGCCCCAGATTTGATATAGAATAATTGACTCCCGCAATCCACCCAACCAGGTGCCTTTCATTCACAAAAATTGCTTGCTTATATGTTTTAATCTCCCGGCCTGCATGGTTTTTCACATGAAGCTGAAGTAATAAATTGCTAGGGTAGCCTGCCCCGCTTTTTCTTTTAGTTGTCATTAATGCATAGTTCCAGGGCACAAAAAACGAAAAGTAAGGCACAGGAAAATATAAAACCATATCTTCCGCCAGGTAATGCTCCGTGACAGATTGCACATCTACAAACTCGAACTCAAGAAAAATATCTTTCAGGCCATACTTTTCCGGGTTGATACGGAAAGATCCGATATCTGAAATATATACCGGATCCGTAAATTTTCGTGCAGTAATTTCTTTTGTTTTTTGCTTGTAATAGTTGTTCAAACTGGCATAAGATTTTTTCAAATCGGGGTTATATGCCGCTTCAGCATAACTCGAAAAATATCGGGCATTTTCTCGTTTATGAGTATTACCGCCCTTACATAATGGAAATTTGGACAGGCTGTTACTGCCCCGAAGTACCTGGATAAATACATTTCCACCAGTATGGATCATCTTATCCGATGATACATAGACGGCCGGATAGGTGGCAGAGGTAAAGCTGGTACTCGCAGGGATAATTAACCCATTATGCACGACACGCCCAAAACCGAGCCTGTGTTTGTGCCCCTTCTTAATGTATGTATCAGACATGCTGTAACTCCCATCTTTCAGGAAGTCAGGGTTATGTTTTAAAAATGATATAGAAGGCTTCCACCTGCTGAATACCCTACAATTAGCAATTTTGCTGCTTTCGACCACGGGCAAGGCAATACTGCCCTCCTTAACCTGGGCATATGCAGGCAGGAATGCAAATGCCATCAACACATTAAAAATGCTATTCAGCCTGTGAGTCCGTTTCATTTACTGGTATTGCAATACAAGTTTACTCAATTTGACCTTCATTTATTATACATATGGCCTTTTGCATCTTGTTTTAACAAATAAAAAAGCTTCAGCGGATTTTCCTGAAAGCCTTTTTAGATAACACCCAGAATTAACAATTACCGGCGGCTAATTTAACCGGATAAGTAGCTAACAAAACGGCTGTTCACCAAAATATATCGCAACATAAACCCGGAGAAGCGCGATACAACAATACCAATATAGCAGAGCAGATAAAATTTTTCATACTACTGTGGAGGCTAAATGCAGCTTTGCTATGTTTATTTACCTTCTTTAATTTACTCAACTACCATTTTCGCCGAATAAATACCCTGATGTGTTGAGGCCGATAAATAGTATACACCAGCAGGCACCTCAAGGTTTACCTCGTACTCCCTATTTGTATATGTAGTAAATTCTTTAACTTTTTCTCCTATCAAATTTGTGATTATTATTAAAGCATTTTCCCTGATGTCGGAAGAGACCTTAAGGGTAAAAGTCCCGGTATTAGGATCAGGGTATACAACAATTGTGCCTGAAGAAAACTGTATATTATTTACGCGCTGGACAGCAGAACAAACAGAATCAGGTAAAATATTTATCAGGTAATCTGCTTTAGCTGTTCCGCAAGCATCAGAGACAGAATAAACAACAGTATCTTCTCCTGATGCTACACCGGTAACTATTCCTGAACTGGTTATAATAGCTAAGGAATTAAGGCTGGTCCAAATGCCATCATTTACACTTTCTGTTAAAGTAACTGATGAATCGGGACAGATAGCCGACGGACCGGATATTAATCCGGCATCTGGCATAGGATTAACATTGATAATTAAGGTTGCTGTATCTGTCCCACAGGTAGTGGTAAGAATATAAGCAAGTGTATCGGTTCCGGGACTAATACCTGTTACCAGGCCTCCCGAAACTATTGCTGAACTATTGCTGAAATACCAGCTACCGCCAGATACCGGATCTGTTAAAGTGATCGAGGCACCGGTACATACGGCTGATGCGCCAAGAACAGGCCCTGCAATGGGTAAAGGATCAATTACGATTGTTTTTTGAGCTGTATCGGCACCACAGATATCAGATACAATATAACTGATGGTATCGATACCAGCAAACACTCCTGAGACCATGCCGCCGGAAACTGTTGCCGACAGATTACTGCTGCTCCAAGTACCACCAGATATGGAATCGGTCAATGTAATTGTAGCCAGTGCACATACGGAATCTGCCCCGGTGATATAGCCTGCCACAGGGGCCGGGTTAACTGAAACCATTGCAGTTGTTATTGCCGTACCGCAACTATTGATGACTGTGTAGTATATTGTATCTGTGCCCGCAGTTATACCGGTCACTGTTCCGGTGCTACCTACCGTAGCAATTCCCACTGCCCCACTCGTCCATGCCCCGCCGGCAGCAATATCAGACAGGGTAATTGATGCCCCGGTGCAGAGGGTAGCAGGCCCCGTGATTGTTCCGGCCACCGGTAACGGATTTACTGTTATGGTTTTTTCTGCAAAAACGGTACCGCAGCTATTTGTAAGTGAGTAATCTATTACTGCCGTTCCGGATGACAGACCGGTTACCACACCGGTACTTCCTACAGCGGCAACGGTAGTTGCACTGCTGTACCAGGTACCACCGGTTACTACATCAATAAGAGTTATTGTGGCACCAGCACACACCTCTGTTGCAGCTCCTGTAATAGTTCCTGCTACAGGCAACGGGTTAACTGTAACATTTTTATAGGCATACGCTGTTCCGCAACTGCCGGTAACAGTATAAGTAATGGTTGCAACACCTGCTGAAATGCCCGTTACCAGTCCTGTAGTACTTCCTGCAACAGCAATGCCGGAGGAACTGCTGGTCCAGATGCCACCGGCAGTAATATCACTAAGTGTAATAACAGCACCTGCACAAACTGAAGCAGCGCCCGTAATAGTTCCTGCAACAGGTAACGGATTTACAGTAACTACTGTTGTGGCAATTGCAGTGCCGCAGCTATTGGCAACAACATAAGAAACCGTAGCTGAGCCGGTTGATATTCCGGACACCACACCGGTGCTGCCTATAGCAGCAATAGTAGCCGGTAAGCTGCTCCAGGTGCCCCCTGGTGCAGCATCGGCCAGACCAGTAGTGGAGAGCAGACAAACTGTTTCAACTCCCGTAATAGTTCCGGCCACAGGCAGAGGATTCACTGTTACCGATTTTGTAGCCGCCGAGGTTCCGCAACCATTGGTAACTGAATAAGAAATTACAGCTACGCCTTCTGTTATACCGGTTACTTCTCCGGTGCTTCCAGCCGCAGCTGTACCTGTGGCACTACTGCTCCAGGAGCCACCGGTAACAATATCAGTGAGTGGAATAACGGATCCCACACAAACAGCTGAGGAGCCTGCTATGCTACCGGCCAGTGGCATGGAATTTACAGTGACCGATTTAAGAGCAGATACTGTTCCGCAGCTATTTGTAACAGTGTAAGAAATGATAGCCGTTCCTGCTGAAATACCTGTTACCATTCCGCTGCTACCCACAGTTGCAACAGAGGTTGGGGTACTGCTCCAGGCACCTCCTGCAGCAACATCACTCAGGGTAATTGCAGTCCCTGAACAAACTGATGAAAAGCCGGTTATAGTTCCAGCAAAGGGTAATGGATTAACGGTTACAGGTTTAATTGCAGATACAGTACCGCAACTATTGGTTACAGAGTAAGAAATAGTGGCATTACCTGAAGAAACACCTGTTACAGCTCCAGCACTGCCCACAGATGCAATACCTGCAGCACTGCTGCTCCAGGCGCCCCCCGTAACGGTATCACTGAGCGACACGCCGGATCCCACACAAAGCGTTGCACCCCCTGTTACTGTACCGGCAAGCGGTAAAGGATTAACGGTTACAGATTTAACAGCCGAGACTGTACCGCAACTATTGGTAATGGTATATGAAGCCAGGGTTGTTCCTGCTGAAATACCTGTTATCAGTCCGCTGGTGCCTGCTGTTGCAATCGAGGTTGAACCGCTGCTCCAGGTACCACCAGCAATACCATCACCCAAAAAAATTGAAGCCCCAGCGCAAACTGATGAACTGCCGGTTATTGTTCCGGCCAGGGGCAAAGGGTTAATGGTCACAGGTTTGGTTGCAGAAACAGTTCCGCAACTATTAGTAATTGAGTAAGAAATCGTGGCGTTTCCTACAGCCACTCCGGTAACCGTTCCTGTACTACCCACAGCAGCAAAAGCGCTTGCACTGCTGCTCCAAACGCCTCCGGCAACTATATCAGAAAGTGGTATAGCGGCTCCAGCGCATAATGAATCAGCGCCGGTGATGGTTCCTGCCACAGGTAGCGGATTAACAGTTAGCGGCGCAGTTGCTATTGCCGAACCACAGCCATTGGTAACTGTGTAAGTTGCAGCAGTGCTTCCAACAGCTACTCCTGTTACCACACCCGTGCTTCCTACCGTAGCTATGCCAGGCACTGATGTACTCCAGACACCTCCGGGCACAGCATCGCTAAGGGTAACGGAGGCCCCGGTGCAGACTGTGGCAGGGCCTGAAATACTACCGGCAGCCGGCGGCAATGCACTGACTGAAACCGTATAAGTTGCAACACCGGCACAACTTCCGGTTGTAGTATATCTGATAGTATCCACCCCTGCGGTTATTCCGGTAACAACTCCACTGGAAAATCCAACATTTGCATTTGCATTAGTTGCAGTCCAAATGCCATAAGGTGTAGCATCGGCTAATGTATCATTTGCCCCTACGCAGACTGATTCGTTGCCGGTAATTGATACAGAAGGAGTAACTGTTATTGTTATACTATCAGTAACGGAGCAGGCTCCTATTGATTCTGTGGCATAATAAGTGAAATTTGTTGTTGCAGTTACGGTTGTGGGATGCATATACAAGGTGTCTCTGTAAGACCCTGACAGATATGGAGCTGTGAACCCGGGGCTGGTAAACAAATCGGTTGCCGGTGACCAGGTAGCCGCATCTATTCCGGTTGGGTAACCAACAACAACAATATTATCAAGCGCCCAGTACCGCCCTAATTTGCTGTTATAATAAAACCTGACTTTTACGTTTGGTAAACCCGCATAGGCAGTAAGGGAAACAGACTGAGCGGTAAAAGGATGAATACCTGCTGTGAGGTCTGTAACATAGGTGAGCGTATAATTTATAAGCGTAGTCCAGGTGGTTCCACCGTCTGTTGAAACATCTACCTCCGCGTTTGTATCATTTGTATATTTTTTATAAGATTGCTCAAAAAAGAGGGTGGCATTGGTATATCCGGCAAGGGAAAACGAAGGTGAAACAAGTCTTGATTTAGTAACAGTAGCAGAGCCGGTACCATAAGCATCCGCAAGTGCAAAAGAAGAACTATCGGGGTTATAATAAGTCCCCAATTCGTTTGAATAATCATTGGGAACATCCCTGAACGGCGCAACAGGACTTGTGCCAACAGTGCCGGAGGTATCCACAGTCCATGAGCCTAAAGAAGCATTGAAATTCTGGCTGAGAGCAGTATCTCCACCACCGGGTGTACCATTGCCGGTTATTATAAGTTTGGCGCTGCTGCCATTGCAGATACTGGAATAGGAGGCAGTGATTGTTGCAGCCGGAGCAGCTTTAACTGTGAGGATAATAGTTGTATAAATGGTAAAGCTTCCATTTGTGGCTTTCACTGTAAAAGAGTCAGGTCCGGTATAATAAAGAGCGGGTGTGTATGTTAAACCTGCAGGTGTGATCACACCGCCGGTAGCCATTGCAGAATAAGCAACAGTAAGGATACCGTGGACAGGACCAGATACCATACTCCAGGTAATTGTTTCACCGGCAGTGGTATCAATTACTGCGAGGGATACATCAACCGGATTACTCACATTGCCACAAACCGAAAGTGATTGCCTTGTGCCACCATTGAAATAGATGCCATTAGCCGGTGTAATTTTCCGGATAACCTGATTACCGGCATCTGCAATATATAAATTCCAGGAAGCATCAAATGCTATAGCTGCAGGTACGGAGAGCTCGGAAGAATCTGCCGGTCCGCCATCGCCGCTATATCCGCCGCTGCCTCCGCAGCAATAGCCGGTGTATCCTCCAGTGCCATCCCCTGCATAGGTTGTTATGATACCTGAAGTATTTATTTTTCTGATCCTGTTATTACCGCCATCAACAATATAAATATTCCCCGAAATGTCTACGCCAACACCAGCGGGGTAGGTTATGGCGGCAGCCGAAGCAGGGCCACCGTCTCCGGAAAAACCACCTGTACCGAAACCTCCTGTTTCATGGCCCACCAAAGTAATAATATGACCACTGGAGGCTACAATTTCCCTGATCGCATTATTGAGTTCATCGGCTATATACACATTGCCGGAAACATCAAGCGCTATACAATCCGGATTACGAAGATATGCTGCAGTTGCCGGCCCTCCGTCTCCGCTGTAACCAGCGGTGCCGGTCCCTGCAATAGTATATATATTTCCACTGGAGGCCAGCACTTTCCTGACAGCATTGTTTTCGGCATCGGCTATGAATAAATTGCCTGAAGCATCAACAGCCACCCCTACCGGATGGTGTAATTTAGCTAAGGTAGCTGGTCCGCCGTCACCGGAATACCCGGTACCTGCCCCTCCTGCAACTACAGTCAGAATACCACCACTCCATTTGAGGATCATGTCGAGGCCCGCATCAGCTATATATAAATTGTTCGAAGCATCAACAGCAACGCCAGACGGTGTATTTAAGCCCGAGAGAACAGTTGAGATCGTACCTGAAATGTTAATTTTTCTTATTGCATTATTATCCACATCGGCAATAAATATATTTCCCAATGCATCAAATGCCACCCCCACAGGCTCAAAAAATTCAGCTGCGGTAGCAGGCCCACCGTCTCCTGAATAGCCAGCAATATGATTGCCTGCAATTGTATTAATAATTCGTACCTGTGCAGCACTATTTTGGGAATAATATTGCCCTAAAATAAGCAGAAATGAGTATAATAAGTACCTTCTGTTCATGGAATTATTGTAGATTCAGAAATAATGAAAAGGCAATTTTGTCATTGTAAAATTAAATAAAAAAAAACCATATAATAAAATAAAAGTAATTGAATACAAAAATAGTTAAGGAACAGCGCTATAACGCTGTTCCTTAACCCGGATATTTAAATAAAGCCTGAAAACCGGGCATTCATCTCTCTTTATGCGATGTACAAAATCTTTTAATGGTAAGCTATATCAAGACTTTTGCAAGGATGCAGAAGAGCAATTGAACCGCCAGATACAGTATTTATTTTGATATCAGCACTTAATAACTGTTTTGTTTATTTTAAAATTTCAATTTTAAAAACAGCGTATTGATTATCAGAATTCAGCAACAAGTAATAAATTCCAGGAGCCAGACCCTTATCGGCAATATTGTTTTCACCTCCCTGCAGTGTATATTGCCCGACATCTTTGCCCAGTGCATCTATCATATGCATTGTGGCGCCGCTGTTGGCATCAGGAATCGCTACACTAAAGGCACCCGTATTCGGGTTCGGATAGACCTTAACCAGTTCGCTGAAATTAACTTGAGTAGTGGTTGTACCACCTGCCATTCTGTAGCCATGAGTGCCGCCCGGCTGACACAATTCAGTAGTACAACCATTGTAGCTATCTAAAACACATATAGGTCCGGGAGGAGGAGTGCCTGAGCTCAAAGCCAGAAACGAACTGGAACCAGGTACAGATACTCCATTGATAGTCCATGCAAAGGTTGCTGTTCCAGGCCCTCCGGTTACTATATAAAGGTCAGAACCTGTTGGCGCAGGGTTATAATATGCAGTGAGTACAGCCCCGTTTCCGGCAACTGTTACCGGATAAGCAACTGTTGAGCTGCTGCCACAGGAAGTGGTAACGTGCGTAATATATAATATATAAGAACCGCTAGCTGTAGCTGAGGTAACCATTGAAATCACGCCATAGGCATCTGTGGTTGGCGTACCTACGATCAGGCCTGATGGCACAGAGGTAACTGTATAATAGCCATAAAATGATGAAGGCGCACTGCCAACTGTAATATGTGTGGTACCGGATATACCGAAATTAAAGCAATCATAACTGATGGAAGCCGGCAATACAGGATCATAATTAACAGCATATGCAGCCGAAGGAACACTATTGCAACCACCTGTTCCAAGGGCAACAACAGCAAGGTAATCAGTACCGGGGCTTGTGCCGCCTGGTTGTAAAGTAGTACTGTTTAGTGCGCATCCTCCGCTACATGACCATCCTGTTGGTAATAGCCAGCTATAACCGGTGGCACCGGTAACTGCAGAACAGGAATAAGTTACTGTTGGTCCGCCATTACGCACAACGCAGGCAGGACCTGTGATGCCTGTGGGGGCAGGAGGCTGAACATTGATAGTAATGCTGATCGGGCTTCCAGGGCACGAGCAGGAATAGCCGGTCAGAGTATATGCGCCGGGCAAAGTAAGCGGAGGTACTGTTAAGTTTATAATAGATGCAGCGCCGTTAGCGGGAGTATAAGACCATCCGGCAGGTAATGTCCAGCAGGTAACATTATCCAGTACAGCGCTGCCCGATGTCAAGGTATAAGTATAAGGTGGCGCACCCGCATCAACGCAGGTAGGCCCTGATATTGATGTAAACGCAGGGTCAAAGCTGCGGTTTATTGTTTCGGTATAGGTAGCAGGCAGGCATGGTCCGGTGATGGTAAGGGTTAGTACACCAGGGTTATCATCCATAGTAGTGATTGAAAGTGAACCGGGGCCTGGCGTTAGGGTCCAGCTGCTGTTGCTGCACGTCCACGCATAAGTGCAACCTACCTCCGGAGTATAAGTGGTAGTGAATGAAGTGATTCCTGTATTCAGACAGGTTGGTATAGCCGGAGAAAAAACCGGTAGTGCGGGCAGGCTTGTAACCGAAGTGGTAACGCATGTTGTATGTAAGCCACCGGCATTACCATCCCATTGATTGGCCCTTCCATAACAAACCTGGATAGTAAATGGCAAGGTGTAAGACGAAAATGATGCTGGTGCATTAAAGGTATAGGAACTGTAATCGGCAGAATAATAATCTGAAGTAACAGCTACCGGAGTGCCCAGAGCATCTACAATTGACCAGTAATAATTATCCAGACCGATAGCATCCGCCAAATTATCACTGGCTATCTGGTCTACTGAATAGGTATATATTTTTCCCGGCTGCCAGCATGCATCCCCGACAATTGGCGGAACATAATACTGACCGGTACCGCTTGTTGTGCCTGTATACGTTTTATATACCTCAAAAGATATACCTGCACCACCGCAACCGATACTTGAATAGCCTACATTCACCCTTCCTTTACATCTTGCATTATACAGGCCTCCATTCGCGAGTTCAGCCGTTCTCAGATTTTCATTATAGGACTGGATAGCCAAACTAGGAACTGCCGGAGCGCTCTGAACCGCAGGCATTGGAGGGATATTTGGTGTTTGCACAGACAAATCCCCCTGCATACTCCAACCTGTTAAAGTAGTGCCATTCGGTATATAGTTAAATAGCCCGCCAGGGTATTGATCGGGCATAAGCACTATTCCTCCACTTCCTACTACACCTCCGAATCCGGGTAGAACTCCCACCCCTGAACCGGTAACAATAACATTACAAGCCGCCGGAACCTGGATAACCGGCTGGGCCAGTGCAGTACTGAATAAAAACGGAGCGGTGAGCACCAGAGACATCAACGCTGAAAAGTATTTCATTTTATGTTTCATAAAATTTAATTTATTTTGTTTGAAAATTAGGTTTTGATAATAAAAGATTTGAAAAGCGGACTTCACCTAGCCAGTGATTCAGACATCGTCGAGGAAAACAATAAACCTCGATATGGCAATTCGTTTATCAACAGGATTATTGATGCCTTTATAAGTTTTTTCAGTGCACATTAAAAAGAGGTGCCGGCAGATTGTTTTATCAAAAAACAGGCTTAAAGAAACCATTTCCATAACCATGTGATTTAATTGCCTTTAAAAAATTTAAATGAATTATTGAACCATTATTCTTTTTAGTTGCAATAATTTCTTCTGTAAAATTCCGGTTAACATATTAATAAAGCAAAGCACTATTGTTCTATTCTTTCATCTTTTTAGCTATTGCAAGGGAGCTTTTTGGCTTACTTTTTTAAATATTAACAACCTTGTATAGGTATTGCTCTATTTGCCCCAGAAAGAGAATGTGGTAAAAATCAACCTAATTAAAATCAGGAGTCGGAAAGATAGAATACCTCAAAGCCAACTAACAGATCGAAATTATTCTGAAGACGGAATACGCCAACCGTATTGTTCTAAAGCTGAGGAATAGGAAATACGCCATGTTATGCCTTTTCATTTTCAATTACAGGTAACATAGATCAATTTCTTCATCGTTAATTACCGGAGGAAATTCAAATGTATATTTTAATGATTATTTAAATAATTATTTTTAGTATATCATCCACTTGTGCATGATTGGATTATCCCTACCGGAAAGGAATACAGAAATAGTATAAAATATTACTAGCCAACTAGTAATACAAAACCAATGTGCTCTCCTCTTTAAGCTAAAAAGCTTAAATAAGAGAGCTTTTTCATTAATTAGCTTAAGCTTTTTAACTTTTTTGTTAAGAAAATTACAGCTTTTTTGACGTACCAAAGTAATAACTATAAAAATACCTTTACAAAATTCATTAACAATTAAAATCCATAAAATATGAGAAGCAAATTACTAGTCGCCCTATTTATAGGCATTGCAATAATCGCTTGCAACAAAGACAAGTTTACAGAGACGCCCAAAACACCCAAAAGCAACGCACCAACACATTCCGCTGCACGGTTCACGGGAGACACTACAGAAACAGCTACATCTCAATTTATTTCCATGAGTGTTGCAAATCAAATGATCACTAGTTATCTTTACAGTATTAACTCTTCTGCAAATGATACAGACATCAGATCATTTTCGGTAAGTGCGGACTCATTAAGAGCGTTTCTGGCGAATACTTCGATAAAAAATGTGAAGCTGATTTTTGCACATACTATGAGTTATATTAATGCAGGTAATTCTGGTGTATATGCGGGATATCAGAGCGGTGCTTTGACTATTGTTATAGCTGCATACGATACATCAGGTAATTATGTTTATTATGGAGGAAATGTCCTCGATCACTTAATTCCGTGTCCTTATACATGCCCATCAGGGTCGGCAGGCAATGATTTATTGCAGTAAGAATATGATTTATCAGTCTCCATATTATATCTATTTAATATCATTGCTTTTTGCGAGTATTTGCAGCGTTTACCGGTTTAAAAAAATTGATATCGCTGCTAAAATCTTATCAATATTAGTATGCAGCGCTTTCATTAATGAAAGCGCTGCATACTATTTGGCAATAAAATACCATAACAACATATCGCTATATGCAATTTACTGCCTGCTCGAATTCAGCCTGCTTTGCCTTTATTTCAATAATATAATTGATGTATTCAGAAAGAATAATATCGGTATTTTTATTGGCGTAGCAGGAATACTATTAGGAATTATCAATATTCTTTACATTCAGCACCTGCACGTACTCAATACGTATTTTTTGTTTTTTGAAGATTTAATGGTAATTGGTATGTCGTTATTTGCATTTTTCCGGTTACTTATTAAAAATGATTCGCTCTACTTATTCCAGTATCCGCATTTTTGGTTTATCAGTATTCTTGCTTTTTTCTGGAGTATTACATTTTTAAATTGGGGATTATATGATTATATTAATCTGAAATTACGGAATACGGCATGGCAAGTCAATTTTGCACTTCCGGTTATAGGTATAATTACATACAGCAGCCTGGGATGTGTATATTTATGGTACCCTGTAAAAACGAAAAACAAATGAATGATCAATATATAATACCATTATTTGTAGCGGGATCCTTATTGCTAACATTGTTTGCTTTTTTTCTTATTGCCTATTTAATTGTTCAAAAAAACAAGCAAAATGCCTATCAACTGGAAAAGCGTCAAATCTTTTTTGATCATCAAAACAACATCCTCCGAACAAAAATTGAAGAGCATGAAAACACGCTGGACCATATGTCGAAAGAGCTGCATGATAACGTAAAATCCGTTTTAGGGTTTGCACAAATGAATATGTATAAAATAGCCGATCTTGCGCCCGGGGAAGAACAAGCATTACTAATTGACAAAACGAATAAAATTATCGGGCAGGTATTGGATGATCTGCATAATATAAGCCATTCATTGAACAGTAATTTTGTGAAGAATATCGGGCTGACTGAGACGATCTCAAAGGAATTGGAAAACATCAAAGTTTCTAAAAATATTTCATACAACATTGATATCCAAGGGAATCCTATTGCTTTTGACGCAGAAAAAGAAATACAGATTTACAGAATTGCACAGGAAGCGATTCAGAATTGTGTAAAACATTCAAAGGCGGCAAACATCAGTTTTATATTAAATTACGGACCGGATTTTTTTACAATGAAAATTTCAGACAACGGCATCGGTTTTGACAAGAAAAAGATATATGAAATGAGAGGGCTTGGTTTCCTGAATATGTTTCAACGTGCCAGGTTTGTGAACGGTTCGCTTGAAGTACAAACTGATCCCATGACAGGGTGCATCATTATTTTAAAAATAAACCTGAATACAAATGGAATCACTGATTAAGTTCGCAATAGCAGAAGACCAGGAGATAGTAAGGAAGGGCGTTATAGAAATTGTTCTTGGTTTCGGGGGATATGTGTTGCAGACTGAAGCCAGCAATGGATATGAACTTTATAATAAACTATCGATGATGGAAACTAAACCGGACATCCTGATTATAGATATCAGTATGCCCGTATGGGATGGATACCAGACACTTGATGCGATAAGGAAGAAGTGGTCGGAATTGAAAGTATTAATACTCACTATGCACAAGCATGAATTGGCTATCATCAAAATGTTCAGAAGTGGCGCCAATGGCTACCTGCTAAAAAATTCCAACCCGAAAGAGTTACAAAAAGCAATGAAATCAATCCATGAAACCGGAATGTATTTCTCAGAAGTTGCTTCTAGTAATTTTTATCACAGGCTGCAGCATTCAAACATAATGCCTTCATTAACTGAAAAAGAAATTCAATTGCTCAAATTATGTCACACTGATCTTACTTATAAAGAGATAGCAGTTAAAATGAATATATCGGAACGCAGTGTTGCCGGTTATAGAATTAGTCTGTTTGAGAAATTAGGCGTAAACAGCCGTGCAGGCCTGGTTGTTTGCGGAATACAGATGGGACTTATACATGTAGATTGATTATGTTATTATAAAATTCGGCGCAATTCAATACCCTGTCAATTGCCCTACTTATCTCTGTTATTCAAATCAAACCGTTCCGGTAAAAAAATTGTTGCACCCAACTTCTTATAACACGGGAAGAACAATTAAATGCAACGTCACTAAACAGTCAATCTATCCGGCTAATAATTTTCGCTAAGACCAATAAAAGTTCCTAATTAGCCAACTTTATTGGTAAATTTGGTGTCTATTATTATGTACCACTTTTAAATGTTCAACGCTATTTTTTTGTTGTAAATGAAAAATGTTTTATTTTTAAACAATTAAATCTAATTACAGGCAGAATACAGCAAAACCACATACAATATTTACTCTATGCGCCGATTATATTTAATACTGACAATTCTCGTCCTGTTTTCAACCGGATGGAACAGCAGTATCTATGCACAAACACTTTTCCCGGTACCTAATATACCTGGAGTATGCGGGGTTAACGGGGTTATAGTTACAATGAGTGGCGGTAGCGGTGGCGCCAGCAACAGTACCGGCACAGGCTTCCCCGATGGCGGCCCGGGAGGTAATGGCGGCTCCATTATCTGCACATTAAATGTAGCAGCCCCTGTGGTAATCACATCTCTTACTTACTATGTTGGGCTTCAGGGCGCTGTAGGAGTGCCCGTATTGACAGGAATAACCGGCGCATCTGGTGGCACGGGATATGGTAATGGTGGCAATGCAGGTAATTTTGCCGGCCCGACCGGAATAGTCGGCACAGATGTAAGTGGCGGCGGTGGCGGTGGCTCATCAGCAGTATTGAATACAACCGGTTCTACAGTGCTTCTGCTCGCAGGCGGTGGCGGTGGCGGCGGGGCATTATCACCCACTGTTTCGGGCGGAGCAGCCGGCAACCCAGGCCTTAACGGCGGTAGTTTTGCACCGAATTTTGGCGGCTCAGGGGGCACTCCCGGCACTTTTGGCGCACTCGGAGGTGTTGGTATTGCTTTTAATGGCATGCCGGCACAAGCTACAGATCCAGGCAATGGCGGCAATGGTGGCGAGGGGCTTACCGGCAGTCAATCTGGCGGTGGTGGCGGAGCCGGATATGGCGGAGGCGGAGGCGGAGGCGCGGGCAATACCATAATTGCCGGCGTTAATACAGTTACAGCAGGCGGCGGTGGTGGTTCCAATTATGTAAATCCGGCATCCATAACCACAGGGCTCATCAATGGCACAGCCAGCACTACGGGTGATGGGGCTGTTTCGCTGGTTCTGTATCCGGCTATTGCTACCACTACCGGTGTAATATTATGCAGTGGCGTTACTTCAACATTTACAGAAACAACACCTGGTGGTACGTGGAGTTCCTCAAACCCGGCTATTGCTACCGTTAGCGCTCCTACCGGCACCTCAATTGTGGTTACAGCAGGCACAACATCGGGTGTTGTGAATATATCCTATACTGAACCCAGTGGATACTGGTCTTTTGTTACAGTTACTGTAAATCCGGGTGCAGCACCCATTACTGGCCCATCGGAAGTATGCGTTTCTCAAACCATAAACCTGGTTGATACAACATCCGGAGGAGCCTGGACTACCAGTGCCCCCGGCATAGCAACTGTTTCTGCCAGTGGAGTGGTAACAGGCGTTTCGGCAGGCACCGCAGTTATTACCTATACTTTACCACTGGGATGCGATGCCATTACAACGGTTACTGTCTATCCTATGCCACAACCTATTACAGGAACATTATCGGTTTGTGCAGGAAATACCACACCGCTGGCTGATGCTGTAACAGGTGGTGTCTGGTCCAGCTCAAATACTTTAAACGGGAGTATAGATCCAGTTTCGGGAGTGGTATCCGGATTAATTCCGGGCACTACCATTATTACCTATGGTTTTGCCGGCCTGTGCCTCACCACCGCGGTTGTAACCGTAAACCCATTGCCAGTTATCGCCAGTACCGACTCTACAAACCCGACCACCTGCGGAGGCTCAGATGGCACTATAATATTGAATGGGCTAATATCGGGCACATCTTATATTGTTAATTACGATTATGATGGCACACCCGGCCCTACTCTTACTATAACTGCAAATAGCGGCCATTTAATTATTAACAACCCTTCTTCAGGGCTTTTGGACACCGGAACTTATACAAACATTTTTGTTACAAACGCAATTACCGGTTGTGTATCCAACATCGTTGGCCCGATAGTTCTGGTTGACCCGCCAAACCCACCCGCACCGGTAATAACCAGTACTCAGCCATTGTGCAACGATCAAACTTTATTTCTTAGTGGTTCTGATGCATTACCCGGAGGCCATTATTCATGGACCGGGCCAAACGATTTCATTTCAGGCCTTCAGAATCCGGCAATAGTTCCGGCTACATATGCCGATACCGGAACCTATACGCTTATCTACACGCTGTTTAACTGCCAGAGCATACCAGTTACCGCAGATATCGGTATAGTTTCGCCTCCACCACTGACAAATATTACACTGAGTCAAACTATTCCATTAGGTGGCAGTGTACAGTTGAATGCCGATAGTGCGTTTCAGTACAGGTGGGTGCCCGACGATGGAACACTCAGCAACCCGAATATAAATGATCCTATAGCAACACCGGTTGTAACCACAACTTATACCGTTTATGGTATGAGTATTTATGGCTGTCTTGATTCGGCATTTGTCACTATTACAATTGATAACGGCAATAACGGCTATATCCCAACCGCATTCACCCCCAATAACGACGGACTTAACGATGTGTTCCGGCCTGTTGGGATGAATTTCCGCAGCCTTGTTGAATTCCACGTATATAACAGGTGGGGGCAACAGGTATTCTTTTCGAACACTATTGACCACGGATGGGATGGAACCTTTAATGGCGTGCCACAGGAATTGGGCGATTACTATTACCTGATTATAGTAGCGCAGCCAGGGGCAAATGGGGAAAACATAACCTACAAAGGCGAAGTAACGCTTATAAGATAATACACTGCCTTTCCCTGAAAATTGTTCTTCCGAAACTATTCGTTGGCAGGTGAACTACTATGCGATATTTTCTCCCTTAACCAAGGGCACGGTTTTCTATTGCAGATTAACTTATACACAAGCCCGAAAGTAAATTCAGATCGTTTAAACTTTGCCAAAAAAGAAAAGCCAGCCTGTGAACAGGCCAGCCCCTATAAACCCTATGAAAAAGCTTCCCTGAGAACAGGTCAGCAATACCCTATATGGGCACAAATTTAGTTCAAAATTCTTTTCATTGATGCACTATGGGTTATCTTTTAACCCTTATTTTAACAATAAGTTTATAAATATTAGTTATTGAGCTGGCTTCAAGAATTTATAAGGGAAATCATATATTTTAAACACGCCGATTGAAACAGTGTACAATAGGGGTACCTGCCAAAATACAGACTATTAAAACCAATCTGGCCGGCTGCAAAGTGAATCAGGTCTACTGTTCTTTCAGTTCCTTGATAAGTACTATTGTCTCTGCCCAAAGCGTGGTCTCTTTATTGGTAAACGCCCAGGATTTATTGGATACTTCCTTATTATCAGGACCAAACCATTTTACCAGTTTATTGTTGGCAAAAAAGAATCTGCTGATGTCGAGCCTTGTTTTTTTGTCGTCATACCAAACACTGTCGCCCTGTGCCCTGGCCTTTTCTTCGGTATAGGTACGGGGCTTGTTGTAAACAAAATATTGTTTCAGAATAAAGATGAGCATACCATCATCAAAATAATATTCAGTAAAAGTGCGGCTGGTATCGGTAAAGTATTCGCTGACAATCTTCTTCACTTCCTCGTCGCGGTAGTACCCTGTAATAGTCCCTATGGCGGCCGAGGTAATATCGTCTACTCGCTTTACGGTATAATCTTTCTGCTTATTATTGATCTCGGTATAATGTTTCATAGCACTGGCAACAGCATCCTCCGGTTTCTTTTTGCACGAAGTAAAAAGAGCAGTTGCTAATAACAATGTAGTAAGTATTTTGTTCATCTTGTGGCGTATTGCAGAAAATTAACGTCAAAGTTCGCAAAGATCGGGCAAAGAACAGCATTACAACATGCCCAGCGGAATAGCTTTCTATTTACCAGGTAATCATATGCGTTACCGCCTGTTTTACCGGTGACATTTTTTGCTCCAAAATCAATCAGACCAGCAAAACCTGCCATGCTTTATTTACCTCTCCGGCATCCAGCAATTCATGTGCATAGGTATGCAGTGCTGTTGTTTTTGCATCTTCGTCGTGTGTACTGTTCTGCATTATTTCATTGAGCCTCCCGTCATCCATAAGGTTGCTTACCACAGGGATCGCTGTGCAGTTGCCCAGCAGCCCCAGGTTGTTGCCGGTAAGTATATGGCTGTGCTTTATAGCCGCCGGCAATGCATCTACACCAATACCAAGGTCCATATTCGGCTTGGGCACCGTAAACACTGCGCTGCCCGATGCCCGGCAGTAATAGTCGCCACCCATGCGGGCCACAAGGTCAATTTTATCCGGGTCTATACGGCCCTGTTCATCCAGCACATGGTCATCTATATGCATGCACAGCACCTCGCAGATAATCAGGTTGGCAGCTCCACCCTCCTTCCCTGTTTCAATTACCTGCAGTAATTTACATTCCAGTTGCACCGGTGATTCCTTTACCCTGAATGGCTTTACCAGATCTGATTTCACAGGTGTAAAACCAGCCTTCACAAATTCATCAGTTCCCTTCGGATATTCGCAACTGGCAAGGCTCATCTGCTGCACCATACTGTAATTCACAACATTAATCACCACTTCCTTCGTATCATACACATTCTCCAGCGTATGCTTTATGGTATTGTCCCTTACCCTGCGGGCCGGCGAAAAAATGAGAATTGGCGGCTTGCTGCCAAACACATTGAAGAAGCTGAACGGCGACAGATTGGAAACACCACTACTATCAATGGTACTGGCAAAACATATTGGGCGCGGCGCTATAGAACCTAACAAATAGGCATGAAGCTGTGCAGTCTTTATTGATCCGGGAGTGATGGTCATTATAATTGAGTTTACAAGTTTACATCTGGCAGTTTACAATTTGGGCAAAAGGTCATTGCCAACTGTAAACTGCCAGTTGTAAACTAATTCTTACCTTATCTCAAAATTCGACAGTGCAATAAATTCCTTTACCCTGTTATCTATATCTTCGGCAGTCAGTTCTTTGAGCCTGTTCGGGCCGAATTTCTCCACACAATAAGATGCCATTGCAGAGCCTATTATTACTGCAGCCTTCATACTTTCGAAAGAGATATCGTTGATGCGCGTGAGATAGCCTATAAAGCCCCCGGCAAAAGTATCGCCGGCGCCTGTGGGGTCGAAAACATCTTCAAGAGGCAGGGCTGGCGCAGAGAATATCTGGTCGCCATAAAACAGCAGCGCGCCATGTTCTCCTTTTTTAATAATGAGGTATTTCGGGCCCATGGCCTGTATTTTTTTAGCAGCTTTCACTATTGAGTGTTCGCCGCTCAGTTGCCTTGCTTCACTGTCATTTACCATCAGCAGGTCTACCATTTTCAGGGCTTGCTTCAGCTCATCCATGGCAACGTCCATCCAGAAGTTCATGGTATCCATGATGATGAGCTTAGGGCGTTTCTGCAACTGGTTGATCACACTTATCTGCACAGCAGGTGCCAGGTTGCCCAGCATCACAAAACCGCTGTCCTGGTAGCTGTCCGGGAGTTTTGGGTCAAACTGCGCCAGCACATTCAGTTCTGTTACCAGTGTGTCGCGGGTATTCATATCGAGGTGGTAACGGCCGCTCCAGAAGAAGCTTTTGCCATCGGGCACCACTTCCACACCTTCAAACGCCACTCCTCTGGCCTTCAGTTCGTTGATCTCCGAATCCGGAAAATCGCCACCAACGATGGAAACCTGCTTAATGGGTTGAGTGAAGTTGGATGCAGCCCAGGCCGCATATGTGGCCGATCCGCCAATAATTTTATCTACTTTTCCAAAAGGTGTCTCCAGCGCATCAAAGGCCATCGTACCTACTATAAGTAATGACATTGTATTGAATTTTGCAGCAAATGTAATGCGGTAATCCCATAAAACCGCCTCTGCGGTGCGGGATGAGCAATTCAGCATGATGCGATGAACAAGCTTTTAAGATTCAGCGTTCCTCTGTTATATTCGACAGCAGGCCTTTTACCTCCCTGTAACAGATGATATTATACCAGAATGCAATTATCAGAGCCCCTCCCATAAGGAATATCTGGTTCCGGTGAATAAAGGGTACATCCGTTTCATTTATGCCGAAAATTTTTTCCGGCAAATATTTCTCCAGAAAAAAGAACAAGGCCATGTAAGAGATATTTATAGCCAGGTATATCAGCCGTTCCGTCTTTAAAGCTTTGGTATCTCTGTAGAAAAAATTTAAAAATGCGCTCCCGATCTGCCAGCCCACCAGCAGCAGCAATACAGTGCGGTAAGAGGGCTGTTGCACATTCGAATCGAGGCAATATAAAAAATAGATAAAAATGCCAAACTGCACTATAGGGTCTGCAATTTTAAATATGACGACATTGTTATTGGATTGCCTTCGGATCTTTATTCCCCGTTTTATATGCACTGATTTGTAGCTGCTCTCATTACTGCTACCGCTGCTTCTATGCCTTTGCCTGCCCATGTTGCTGTTTGTATTCAATTAGCCTAACAATATCACCCCTTAATATTCCCTAGTGATCTTTTACCTTAAATAATTTCTTTGCTTCTCCTGTTTGAAATTTCACCTAGCGGAAATGAAGAAACACTGCAATATAGATATTTATTTTAAAATAGTATACACATATTCTTATATTTTTTTATACTATTATGGCTAACATAGTTTGCAAATATAGTTATCCACAATAATTGGCAATACATTTTATTTGGCGTAAGTTCGTCACAATAAATGGATGCCAAATAATATGGACAGAAGCATACTACATCTTGACCTTGACACCTTTTTTGTCTCGGTAGAACGGCTTGAAAACAGGGCGCTTATAGGAAAACCGGTAATTGTAGGCGGCACTTCCGACAGGGGGGTGGTGGCCTCATGCAGCTATGAGGCCCGGCAATATGGGGTGCACAGCGCTATGCCTGCACGGCTGGCAAAGCAACTATGCCCCGAGGCTATTTTCGTAAAAGGCGATTATGACGCCTATACGCGCTTCTCGGGCATGGTAACCGACATACTCAAGGAAAGCGCGCCGATGGTAGAGAAAGCATCGATAGATGAGCATTACTGCGACCTGACAGGCATGGATAAGTTCATAGGCTGTGCAAAATGGGCTACCGAACTGCGGCAGCGCATCATCAGAGAGACGAGGCTGCCCATATCTTTTGGCCTGTCGGTGAACAAAACGGTATCGAAAGTAGCCACGGGGCAGGCGAAGCCCAACGGGCAGCTGCATATACTATCTGGCACTGAGAAGCCTTTCCTGGCGCCGCTTTCGATAAAAAAAATACCCATGATAGGCAACAAGACCTATATGCAGCTCAGGAATATGGGCATATCGCAGGTGGGCACTATACAGCAGATGGATGTGGAACTGATGCAGCGCGTGCTGGGCGAAAACGGGGTGGCTATATGGCGCAAGGCCAATGGCATAGACAACTCGCCGGTGGTGCCTTACAGCGAGCGTAAATCGCTGAGCAAGGAGGAAACCTTTGATAAGGACACTACCGATATGAACATGCTGAAGAAAATCATTGTGCGCATGGTGGATGCCCTGGCCTACGACCTGCGCAGCCAGCAGAAACTGACCTCGTGCATTACGGTAAAGATCAGGTATTCCAACTTTGACACAGAGACAAAGCAGGCGCGGGTACCCTATACGGCATCAGACAGGGTATTGACAGAGAAGGCGCTGGAACTGTTTCATAAGCTCTATTCGCGGCGGATGCTGATACGGCTCATAGGTATAAAATTCAGCAACCTGGTACACGGCAGTTACCAGATAGACCTGTTCAGCGACACCATAGCGCAGGTGAACCTGAGCAATGCCCTGGATGGCATCAGGAACCGGTTTGGGGTAAAAGCAGTAGGAAAGGCGATTATGGCATAGGAAATAACCGGATTATTGCACAAAAAAGCCGGAACAAATCCGGCTTAATAATTTATCAACCTCAACTTATCACTTTTCAACCTACTCCCTCCCCATCTTCCTGAGCATTTTGCCATGCTCAATGAGCGCTGCCACAAAATTGGGCATCTCCTGGTAAGGAAGGCCATACTGCAGCGCTGTGCGCTTTACTATCTTGGCTATGCGCGGATAATGCACATGAGATATATGCGGAAACAAATGATGCTCAACCTGGTAATTAAGGCCGCCGATAAACCAGTACATGATGCGGCTGCGCGGTGAAAAATTGGCCGTATTCAGCAACTGGTGAATGGCCCAGCTGTTCTGTATTTTCCGGTCATCGGTAGGCAGCGGGAATTCTGAACTTTCCAGCACATGCGCCAGCTGGAAAATACACGATAATCCGAGGCCTGCGGTAAAGTGCAGTATCATAAACCCGGCTACCACATATTGCCAGGGCATACCTGAGAAAATAATGGGCAATACCAGCACATAGCCAAAGTAGATCACTTTATAGATACTCAGCTCAATCAGCGCCGATTTCAGGGTAATATTTTCTTTCTTCAGCAGCCCCTTTTTATCGTACTGAAACAGCAGGCGGTAATCTTTGTAGGTAACCCACTGAAGGGTAAGCAGGCAATAGAGGAACCATGCATAAATATGCTGAAACCTGTGCAGGGTATGCTTTTTGGCATGCGGCGAAAAACGCATCAGCCCCCCGACTTCTATGTCTTCGTCAAGACCCTCTATATTGGTATAGGTATGATGAAGAATGTTGTGCTGTATGCGCCAGGTAACATCATACCCGCCTACAAGATTAACAACATCGCCCACAATTTTATTCACCATTTTTTTGGAAGAATAAGAACCATGGTTGGAATCATGATGCACCGAGCAGCCAATACCTACCATGCCCAGGCCCATCAGGAACCAAAGCCCGAAAAACAGCCAGGGACTTGCTGCGCCCACACCTGTTATGATCAATATGTTAGGAACAAAAAATAAGGATAGCATTGCTACTGTCTTCCATCGCAACGCCCTGTTACCTGTAGGAGCCAGATTGTTTTCCTTAAAGAATTCATCTATATTTTTCTTAAGCGTATCATAAAAGCCTTCACCATTTTTAGGTGCGAAACGAACTATATTTAATTTACTCACTCTGTATAATAATTTAAAATTGCGTGCAAAAATAATCAATTAATCAATGCCTGACGTTAAAACTTGTAAAATATAACATAGACTATTGATGAAGCTCGTTTTTACCGGCCGGTTGCATTTTCCGCCTCCGGATTTTTGACCAATCGGGCGTAAATTCAACAAACGGGTACGAACACAGTAAAGGCAATTGCATCCGCAACAAAAGATAATGACAACTAATTCATGCTGTAAATTTCCCCTTCTGAAACAGACAGACAGAATAACAGGCAAATCTCCTGATCACTTACATCCGGCAATATAGCCGGATATAAGTAATCAGCAACTCTTAAAACGCGCCGGCAATAACGCACGCATCTGAACAACTTACCTGAATGATCAAAAAATGCGGACTGACTGCAACGGACCTACTCCTTTACAAATTTCAGCACCTTACTACCCGCATCTCCGCTCAGAGATATGAAATACATACCAGCAGCAAAGCTGCTTATATCAACCTGATTTCGTGTTCCGCTCAGTTGGCCTTGTAAAATTACCTGGCCCAACTGATTGGTTATAGTGAATGAATTAAAGGGGCTGTTCCCGGTTACTATCATCAGCTCATTATTGGCTGGGTTTGGGTAAACCATAATTTGCGGCAGCCGGGGTTGCAATGTTTGCAATGAGCCCGGACAATTAACAATATTGGTTGCAGCGTTTGTCATTACCACCCCGTTATCATCAAAATAAATGCCCGCCCGGTTGTTTACCACAGCGCCATCTGGCAGCCCCGATTTTGTATTTACAGTAAAAAACAGCACTCCGCTGCACAGGTTATGATGGGTACTGTCGGGCAACATGATATTGGGAAAATCAAATTTAAGGATGGTTTGCTCACCAAACCTGGATTTGGTAAGTACCATATTTGCCGATGCCACATCCACCTTTAATGTACTTGCATCTAGGCTGGCCGGCAAAGTATCCAGTATGAAAATATTGTGCGCTGTATCATTGCCTGTATTTTCAAAACCTATGGCATATTGAAGAGGGGTAGCTGTGGATGGGATGCAGCCATTGGGCGATACGGCTATATAATTAGGGTCCCAACTGCCTGTAATGGTGTCATTCCTGACTACACAATTGTTAGCCGGATTAATGTCGCCGGTAACCGGATTAATTGTGTATTGAGAATTGGCAGTATCCCCCGGCATACACCATACGCCGGGTACTTCAGCAGTTAAATGTATATAGGATGGGCTAAGCGAACCGGAAGTAAGTGATCCGAAATTCCAGGTTACGGTACTGCCAGACACCGTAGCTGGACTCAAAGAAGAACCACTGAAATTATACTTTGGACTGATAACCGTGGTGAGGGTGGCCGGTTCCGGGGTGCAATACAAATTATCTACTACTATATCGGCCATAAATGAATGCCTGCCTGATACTGATGTAGCATGGACTCCAAGATCGAAACTGGTACCCGTGAGGCAATTAAAGCCTATATTATTTACAGCCACCGACGAATCAAGCGCCGGATGAAGAGTATCATAGACAATGCCGGAAGAAGGACATGCAAGCTCCAGGCCGGGTGGCAAACCTATAACCCTGATTGTATACACATCGTTTCCGGCGCCATAGGCATTGTAATAAAATCCTCCCGGTGTCTCCAACGTATCAACAGGTGTTCCGTTAGAATCAATTTCTACTTTAACCGGCAGAAAAACATTGCGGTCGGTAGCTGGCTCATAGGCACAATCGGCATTCTCATCAACGTAATAATTAACTGAAATACTATTGCACATTTTGTAATCGAACAGGAAGGAAACAGAATCAATAACAGAGGTGCCCGACATTAATTTCTGCTTTACAGTATAGGCCCCGTTATAATTATAGGCGTGATTGACGGAAGCATACCCTCCTGTTCCTGTATAAGTTACCCCTACCGGAGTTGTAAGTGATGTACCGTCGCCAAATTCTGTTATTACGCTTCTGCCCGGAGCATAATAATTTGTAAATACAGTAACATTCAGTCCGCTGCAATCTTTAAAAATAGTGAGGCTGAAGCTGTCAGAAGAACAGCTTGGCGCTTCACCGAACTTACGCACCCTGTCATTGCCCATATCCATCACATAGATATCACTGAAATGGCCTGTACAAACTGATATATTATTATACAACTGTGCAGCCATAGCGGGCCCGCCATCGCCTGAAAAACCGGCTACCCCAGTCCCTGCTATTTTGGTAATTATGCCTGCATGGTCCACTTTGCGCACTACATTATATACATTATCTGATATAATCAGATTGCCTGCCGGATCAAGGGCCAGCCCCTGCGGATTATAAATACCGGCATCTGTGGCAGGGCCACCATCGCCGGCATAAGCAGTACTGCCATTCCCGGCGATGGTGGACATTATTCCTGTATTGCTTATTTTCCGTATTCTGTTATTATAATAATCGCTGAAATAAATGTTGCTGAACGCATCGACCGCTATATTTTTTGGAAAGCCGATGGTGGCTGCAGTAGCAGGTCCGCCATCGCCACCATAACCCACCGATCCGGTTCCCGCAATAGTAGTTATGGTTCCTGATGGGTCAACCTTCCTGATATACCATAACCCTGCGGTAATATACAGATTACCCGCCGCATCCACCACCAGACTTGATGGCTGGCCTATACTTGCATCTGTAGCCGGCCCGCCATCGCCCGAATAGGTATCAATGCCGTTTCCGGCTACAGTAGTAATAATACCGGCAGTATTTACTTTTCGTATCCTGTAATTAACCTGGTCGGCAATATAAACATTACCTGCACCATCAACAGCAATACCACATGGAAAATAAAGTGCGGCATCGGTTGCAGGCCCGCCATCTCCACTGAATCCGGCAGTTCCATTCCCGGCAATTGTGCTGATGATACCGGCAGTATTGATTTTACGGATGGCGCTGGTGCCGGCATCGCATATATATATATTACCGGCTGCATCTCTGGTAATATCCTCCGGATCCAGAAATGAAGCTGCCGATGCGGGTCCGCCATCGCCACTGAGTCCACTACCGCCGGTTCCCGCTATAGTGCTGATATTAGTAGTCTGCGCCACAGATGGTGCAATCACAAAGAGATTAAATGCAATGAAGCATTTGATAAGGTGTATTTTTTTCATTTTTAAGTTTTTGTATTAAATTAAATAGCAAAGTCAGTTATACTTCATCCGTTGGCCATATTCTTTCAATCCTTTTAAGATATAATTATTTACTCCTTTACAAATTTCAGTACCTTACTACCTGCATCTCCGCTCAGTGATATGAAATACATACCCGCAGGCAGGCTCATGATATCGACTGTTGACCGGGCTCCGGAAATCTGCCCATGAGCTAACGACTGGCCAAGCTGATTGGTAATAGCAAATGAGGCATAGGCGCTTGCATCTGCCATTATCACCAATTGATCACTGGCAGGATTAGGATAAACAGTTACATTTTCTGTTTTAACTGTTGGTATATTCAACGCACCGCTCGGGCAATTTACATTGTTGCCGATTGCATTGGTCATTACTACCGGGTTATCATCAAAATAAATACCTGCTTCATTATTGATTACAGTACCGGTTGCAAGGCCGGGCAGTGTCTTAATATCAAATATCACTACACCGTTGCATAGATTATGATGGCTGCTGTCGAGCAGGTTTATGCCTGGGAAATCAATTTTCAGGATGGTTTGTGCGCCATACTTTATTTTACTGATATTCATATAAGCTGAGGAGGTAACCACCTTAAATGTAGAAATATCCACACTGGCCGACAATGTATCCATAAGAAAGATATTATGTGCGGTATCATTGCCGGTATTTTCAAAACCTATGGCATATTCGAGTTGGGTAACGGCTGAAGTAATACAGCCTGCCGGTGAAACCTGCATATAATTGGGATCAAAGCTGCCTTTTATGCTGTCATTACGGATATTGGTGTTATCAGTAGGGTTCATGTCTCCTGTTAATGGTGTAATTGAGAATTCTGAATTTACCGTATCTCCGGGCGTGAGCCATGTGCCGGCAACTTCTGCATCAAAGAAAATATAATAAGGAGCCGGCGTTTCAGAAGTCAGTGCAGACAAGTCCCAACTGACAGAATGGCCTGAGCCTGAAGTAGGTGTTGAGTTGGCGGTGTTGAAAAGATAGGTCTCCCCGAAATCAGCAGTAACGGTACCGGCATGTGGTGTACAATACATATTATCGGCTACAATAGCTCCCTGAAAACTATGCCTGCCAGACTGTATGGCGACATGAACACCAAGATCAAAACCCGGTGTACTGGTGCAGTTAAACCCTATATTATTAGTTGGCAATGCAGTATCGGATGTTGTGTGCAGGGTATCATAAACAATACCGGTTGCAGGGCAAGAGGTTTGAAGTCCTGACGGAGCCGACAGAATTTTTATACCGTAAACATCTCCGGGCACCCCGTAAGCGGTATAATAAAACCCTCCCGGTGAAGATACCGTATCCATGGCCACACCATTAGAATCTATTTCGGCAGTAACCGGCAGATAAACATGATAATCAGTGCCTGGCTCATATAGGCAATCACTGTTTACATCGAGGTAAAAATTTACATAAATACTGTTACAGAAAATATACTGGTAAGTATAACTAAGGGAATCCACATGCACGCCGCCTTCTGTCAGTACATGCTTTACCGTATAAGTTCCGTTGTGTACATAAGAATGGCTGATGGATACAAATCCGCCGCTAGTCACGTAATCAGGCGAAACGGATGTGGTACTGGTGGTACCATCACCGAAATAGGTAATCATGCTCATTCCTGATGCATAATTTTTAGTAAAAAGTCCTATACCCAGGCCGCCGCATGATTTAGTCAGGTCCACATAAAAACTATCGGCAGCATAAGTTGGTGCGATACTGAATTTACGTACCGTGTTATCTCCCTCATCACATACATAAAGTGTGTTTGACGGGTCCAGCAGTAATCCCTTGGGAATGGTCATCTCGGCGGCTAAGGCTGGGCCACCATTGCCTGTATAGCCCGACACACCAGTGCCTGCAAATGTTGATATGATCCCGTCAGGGCTTATTTTTCTCATCACATGGTGAGTTGCATCGCAGAAATAAAGATTTCCACGGCTATCTATAATAGCAGGCCCTTCGGGGGCGCCGGTGCTGGCCGCAGTAGCCGGTCCGCCATCGCCCGTATAGGCATTCACTCCATTACCAGCTATTGTAGATATAATACCGGCAGAATTTATTTTCCTGAGCCGGTGGTTTTGGGCATCACTTATGTAGATGTTACCAATGTTGTCAAGCGATACATCCTCCGGAGAATAAACCAGGGCAGCGGTTGCCGGGCCGCCATCACCACTGAAACCAAAAGTTCCGTTGCCTGCTATCGTTGAAATAATACCCGATGCGCTCACCTTCCTAACTACAGATGGGGTAATGCAGGGAATATAAATATTGCCCGCAGCATCAGCAGCTATACCGGTCAGTTCTCCTATTTCGGCGGCAGTAGCAGCGCCTCCATCACCGGTGTAGCCCATCGTGCCTGTGCCGGCAACAGTTGTGATTATACCTGAAGGATCTACCTTCCTTATCCTGTTGTTCCAGTAATCGGCAATGTACAGATTGCCTGCAGCATCAACCGCCAATCCTCTTGGCTGATTTAAAAATGCAGAAATTGCAGGGCCGCCGTCTCCGCCAAATCCGCCTGTTCCGTTGCCAGCTACTGTACTAATGATTCCGGAAGGTGTTACTTTCCTTACACGGTTGGTAACCAGATCAGAAATGTACATATTACCTGCACCGTCCCTGGCTATTCGCTGGGGTTCATAAAGTTGGGCTGCAGTTGCCGGCCCGCCATCGCCAGAATACCCCGACGATCCGGTACCTGCAAACGTGGTAATGATACCGGTTTGCGCGTTTGAATAATTATGGCCCGCTAACACTGCCGCCATAAAAAGGGAAATAGTAATTACTTTTCTCATAACCAGATTTTTTTTAAAACGACCCAATACGGGTCAATAATTATTAAAAATTCTCGGGTATATTTTTCAGTTGAATGTTATTTTGAATATTCTAATTGCTCTATAAATATCAGAAGAGCCGCCATTAATTATATTTACTCAAAGACATCTCATAATAATAATTATCAGGTAAATGTACTATGAAATATTACTAAACAATAAACAGACTGTATAATTGGCCGTTATAATTGTATAGTTATGCAACTGAAGCCGGTAAATTGTAAAAAATAATTCAGAGATTTGTTTATTCTTATAACCCGCTTTCTTTTTATTCAATAAATGAATCAAAAGTCTTTTCTTTTCTTGCTTTTTGCACTGATTTTTTGCGGGCAGTTGTCTGCCCAAACTAAATTGTCCAGAAATTATTCCGTTAAAGACGGCCTTGCCAGTAATACAGTTTATAATATCCTTGCTGATAAAAAAGGTTTTCTATGGTTCGCTACGGATGCGGGTGTGAGCATGTTCGATGGCACCGGATTTACCAACTTCTCTGCAAAAGACGGGCTGGCAGATAATGATGTATTCAGCATGTTTGAGGACGATGAGGAACGGATCTGGTTTTTATGCTTTAACCAGCAACCATGTTTTTATCACAAGGGGCGGTTTTATAATGCCGCTAATTTTAAAGAACTGGGGAAAATCAAAAACTATAATTGGCATATATTTTACAACAATCTTCATGAAGTATGGTTTGCAGGATGGGACAATATTTACAGATTCAAGGATAATAAAATCTCTGAATTTTCGCTTCCTGGCAGTTATAAAGTCAGGATGATTACAAAAATCAATTCGGTTATTTATGTGCTTAAGGATTCCGATTTCTACGCTTTTAATAATATTGCCAGCCGGTTTGACCTATGTTCTGGCTTGCACCTGAAGACCTCCGACGTAAATAATATTTTAGACTTGGGAGATGGTAAGTTAATTCTCACAGATCACCGTGATTTCAGTCATTCTGATATATACACCTGTACCATTAATCCTTCAAAACACCTCATTGATTTAAAATTCCGGGAATCCTTTGATAAAGAAATCAGCAGCTATGCTTTCGAACCGGTTAAGAATATTTTTCGAATCACGTTTGCCAACAATACAATATTAGAAAAGTATCTGTCGGCCGACAGTTTAAGTACCATCGATTCTTTCGATCAGAATGCGTTTATCTCCGATTATAAAACAGATATCCAGGGCAATAAATGGATTTCGTTTTTGCATGGCGGTGTGCAGATGTTTCCCAAAACACAATCCAATGTAATTTCAATTCCTGCCGGCTTAAACAATTCCTCAACCTATTATTCAATTATCAGAATGAACAAAAATCTTATTGTTGGCAACAATGATAATACCCTGCTGTTTATCAGTAATGGAAAAGTAAATGAAACGCAGCGAGACAAATTTTATTCTGTTAATAACCGCATCGTTGACCTTAAAACTGATAAACATGGAATACTCTGGTTGGCGTCCGATAATGATGTAATTATTTATAACCCGGCAAAAAAGGTATTTACATCATTAAAAATATTCAGCAATATTAAAGACATGAAATATGACGAGGCCAATGATGAAATGCTGTTCGCTTCCAGTAAGGGTTCGTTCGGGGTTAATTGTTCAAATAATTTTCTGACTCACAACATTAATAACACCCGCTCTACCAGTATTGCCGGCAACCTGAGTGATACCTGCTGGTATGCCACATTAAACGGGTTATTTATTTACTTTAACAAAAGATCAATCCCCGATGTTTCGCTCAACAGCATTTTGAACAGCAGGATAACTTGTCTGGAAACAGACCACAAAAAAAGATTGTGGGTTGGCACTTCTACCAATGGGATCTTCGTTGTTCAAAACAACATAGTCCTGTTTCACTTCACCTCCGGCGATGGCCTCACCTCCGATATCATAAAAAATATTTTTATCGACCAGCACGATGCTGCATGGGTCAGCACCAACCTCGGTGTTTCTTATATCAGAACTGAAGAAAGCGCTTTTTCCATTAAGCGGTATAACGATAAAAACAACCTGGTAGATAATAATGTAAATGATATACTTGTGGTCAATGATACCGTTTATGTAGTAAGCAGCACCGGTATATCCTATTTCAAAACAACGGACACCTCTGGCAGTTACCATTTCCCCGTTTATGTTACCAAACTTAAGGCAGAAGGAGCTGAATATTTTGGTGAAGACTCTGATATTAATATAAGCAGCAAGCACAACTCTCTAAGCCTTTACTTTACCGGTTTATCTTTTCTCAGCAGTGGCGACATGAAGTATGAATACTATATCAACGAAGTAAATACGCAGCCATTATATACCAAAAACAATTCAGTTACCTATAGCGGTCTTGCACCCGGCGATTACAATTTTTACCTGAATGCTACTGATGTATTTGGCAATAAAAGTCTTCACCCTGCCCATATAAAATTTACGATACTGCCGGAATGGTACCAGTTGTTATGGCTCAGATGGATGGCCGCTCTGGCAGTTATAGCATTGGCTGTAATTATAACACTGAAATACAGCAGCCAGCTGGAAAAAAGAAAACGGCTGCAATCAGAATTAAACCAGACTATATCCAGGCTGGAGCTGGAAGCTATACACATACAGATCAATCCTCACTTCATTTTTAATTGCCTCAATGCAATTCAAAATTCTATTCACAATAACAATACCGAAAAGGCAGAGTATTTTATCAACCGCTTCGCCAAGCTTATGCGTATGGCATTAATGCTTTCAAAAGAAACCTTTATTTCTATTGATGAGGAATATAACTTTATCAATAACTATCTTGAGGTAGAACAGTTGCGTCATAATAATGGATTCAGTTTTTTAATTGAAATAGACGCATCTCTCAATAAGAGCGCCGCTGTTATACCAGCCTTTTGCCTGCAGCCGTTTATAGAAAATGCAATTGTTCATGGCATAAAATACCTCAAAAATGAAAAAGGCATAATTACACTGCATATCCTGAAAAAAGAAAGGCTGGAGATCAGGCTTACAGATAACGGAATAGGTATTGAAGCCTCAAAAAAACTAAAAGAAAAAAATCTGGGCAACCACCATTCCAAAGGAATAGAATTGATGCTGGCAAGAGTGGCATCACTTAATAAAATTTACTCCAGAAATATTGAAGTAAAAATTACCGACCGGAGAGAACACGGCGGCAAGGAACACGGTACATCAATTGTCATTTCACTTAACCTTATTTAAAATGTCTTATTATGATACAGACAATTATTGTTGAAGACGAAGAAAACAGCAAAGACATTCTTACTTCTCTGCTTGGTAAACATTGCAACCAGGTAACTATAGCCGGATATGCTGCCGATGCCGATGAAGCTGTTGAAAAAATTGAGCAGCTTAAACCCGATCTGGTATTTATGGATATAGAACTTCCTTACGGAAATGCATTCGATATTTTAGCCCGTCTGAAAGAGTTCAATTTCCATATTGTATTTACTACTGCTTATGATGATTATATCCTCAAAGCGATCAGAGCCGGCGCTACCGATTATTTATTAAAACCAATAGATTATAAGGAACTTACAGAGGCTGTAAATAAAATTGAAAAGAAAATTAATGAACGCCAAAGCTATCTGAATCTGGAAATACTGATAGCCTCCTTCTCTAAACAAATAAATAACAATACGCTCGCCTTGCCAACCATGGAGGGCTATAGTTTTATAAGATTTGAAGACATTATCCGTATATCAGCCGAGGGCAATTATTGCAAAATATATTGTTTAAACAAGCAAGTTTTTACAATCAGCCGGCAGATTCATGAAATTGAGTCAAAGCTTCCTTCGTCCGTTTTTTGCAGAGTACATAACAGTTATATAATCAATATAAAGCACATAAAAGAATATGTAAAAGGCAGAGGTGGCTCAGTAAGAATGTCGGATGGGTCGGAGGTTGATGTTTCTAATAAAAGAAAAGATCAGTTCTTGGAGCGTTTTTCATAATACACAATTACACATATAATATTTTAATTATTTTTCCTGTTTCCAGAAGCCCATTATCATTTAAATAAATTATAACAGGCATACACTATTATTTTTATATAGATAGCTGCTAAATTCCTGATAAAAATTGTATCTTTTTTCGTATCTTTAATTATATTTGTGAAATAACGGCAGCCGGTATCTTATGATCAGGAAGAATTTATCTATTTTATTGTTGATGGCTATATGCCTTACTACTGTATTTTCTTGCAAAAAAATAACGACCAGTAATGCAGATCCTACGCGTAATTACTTCCCGCTCACCTTGGGAAAGTATGTGGTGTATGATGTAGATTCTATTTATTATTTTGGCCTTGCAGGCACACTGTATGAGATTAAAAGCCAGATGAAATATGTTATAACTGATACAGTTACTTACAACAAACAGCTTTCTTATCTGCTTGATGTTTACAGCCGTCCTTACGATGGCGCTGCAGAATGGATAGGTATCAGCCAGATTATTGTTACTCCTACAGCCAACAGCCTTCTTTATTACCAGGATCAGACCAAATATGTAAAGATGATGTTCCCTGTTGCCAATGGCGCATCCTGGCCAGGAAACCAGTATGCCAATGTACTTGATTCGCCTTTTAGCTATCTTAATAACTGGAATTATACTTATCAGAATTATCACCTTGCCTATACCAACAGCCTTGTAACGTTCGATAATACCGTTACCATAATGGAAGATGATCAGAATGTAAATTATCAGAATGTAGACTCAGCAGTTGCTGGCTACCGCACTTATGCTAAAGAAGTCTATGCCTACAATGTAGGCATGGTTTATAAAGAATGGACCCACTATACCTTCGGATATCCCGATTCTTCCCAGAATAAATCCGGGTACAGTGTAGTTATGAAAGCTGTAGAGTATAACTAATATTAAATAATATTATTATGTACCGGAAACTCTTCTACGCATCTCTGATTTTCAGCCTTTTGCTTTCACAGAAAGCATACTGTCAGCAAAATGTATACAGGATTTCCTTTACAGATAAAAACCATACTCCTTACAGTCTCAGCAGCCCTGCTGCTTATTTATCCCCCAGGTCAATAGCCCGGCGCACTGCTCAGGGAATAGCAATTGACAGTACAGATATTCCGGTCAACCAGGTTTATATTGACAGTGTTCTGCACCTTACGGGTGGTATATTTTATGAATCATCCCGCTGGCTTAATTTCTGTGTCATCCTCCTCAAGGATGCCGATACTGCCAATATCCATAACCTTAACGGGCGGTCTTTTATAAGTGATGTTGCTCTGGTTGGCGTTTACTGTATGGATGTGGCGCACAGAAGCAGCGGAAACACATCAAACACACAGCCGCCTGCTACTGCTGGAAAACCTACGTCTCTCGATGGCACTTATTATTCAGGCGCCTGGAACCAGATACAACTTGTAAATGGCAATTATCTGCACGACAATGGTTTTGATGGCTCCGGAAAATTGATAGCTGTTCTGGATGCCGGATTCCCAGCAGTTAACACACACCCCTTATTCGACAGTATGTGGGCTAATAACCGTTTTGTTGACGGATACAATTTCACTTACCACAGCAGCGATGTTTTCAATTACGATATTCATGGCACACAGGTATTATCCACTATGGCCGGCTACATACCTGGTACATTTGTTGGCACTGCTCCTAATGCCCTGTATGCACTTTACATCACTGAAAATGAAATTCAAAATCTGGATGACCAGCCTGGAGAACTATGCAATATGATTGCCGGAGCAGAACGGGCCGACAGTGTCGGGGCTGATGTTATCACCTCTTCATTGGGCTACGATGTTTTTTTAAGTACCTGCAATAACCAATCCTTTCCTCAGCCTTTTACTTCACTTGATGGAAAAACTACCATAGCCGCCAAGGCAGCAAATATGGCAACAATGAAAGGTATACTTTTTGTAGCCTCCGCCGGCAACGACGGTGCCCCTGCTATTGGGGGCTGGGGTACACATATTCTAACACCGGGCGATGCCGATAGTGCTCTTACTATCGGGGCTACTAATTATGAGTCTTATTCCCCTGCCGCATTCAGTGGCTACGGGCCCAATGCTGCAGGACAAATAAAACCTGATGTATGCGCTATGGGGATGAGTGTTACAATCTGCAACACTTCATACAATATATCCACTTCGCCTTCTCTTCTTTCTGCCAACGACGGTACTTCTTTTTCTACACCACAGATAGCAGGTCTGGCTGCTTGCCTTTGGGAAGCATTCCCTTATGCTACTCCTTACCAGATCAGGCAGGCAATTATAAGATGTGCCAGTTCATACAACAATCCGGGCCCGCAGATTGGTTATGGTGTACCCGACTTTTCATGCACTCAGCAGGCCCTCAGTGTTAAATCTACTCCTTCACCGTTTACTTCTGCCAACTGGGTAATTGCAGATCCGAATCCGTTTGGCGCCGATCTGAGATTATCGGTTTCGCCTCTTCAAGACGGGAATGTAGATTTTTATCTTACCGATATTGCAGGTAAAAAAGTGTTCAGCTCCCAGGTATATTTCTATAAAGGGTATAATGCTCCTTATACTATTTCAATGCCGGATCTCATTCCTGGAATTTACCTCCTGAAAGTTGTCTCCTCTTCTCAGCAGCAGGTAATAAAACTGATTAAAAACTAAGTTTTATATGGCTTTGCTGAACTGAAAAATAATAATGAACTAAACAAGGCGTAAAACAGCACTCCCTCCTGCCTGGCCAGAACAGTTTCTGTGAAAAAAGTAATAATTAGTATCAAAAGAAAGTAAAGGTATAGTTGATTGCGGGCCTGTATTGCTTTAAACAAATGCATTATCAGCATTCCGGCTAATAAAAGAATACCGGCAAGCCCAAAACCAAGCCATTCATTCAGGTACTCACTGTGAGGGTCGTAATGGCTTACATCTGAATTATGATCGAGTGAGTAAAAGAAATATCGCTCCTGAAGTGAATGTAATACCCTGCCCGGTCCTACTCCGGCAAGCCAGTTTTGTTTAAGCAGCGAAAGGTCTGTTTCCAGTATTATCTTCCTAACATAAACCGAATTATCAGTAATTCCTTGAGGCTTATTATTACCTGCGTATAAAAATACCTCCCTGATACGCTGGCCTGTAAACGGTATAAAATAACAAGCTGCTGCAAGAGACATAACCATAGTTCCAATCAGCAATTTGTTCCCATAAATCCATTTTCGCTGTGTCCATCCGTAGTGAACAAAAATGAGGATCATAGCTACAATTGCCGACTTTGCCACCAATGCAAGCAAAAATACCAGCAGCAGGAAAACAACCGCATACCTGACCTTTTTCCCATTCAGGAAATCCCCCCTGCCAGAAAGTATTGTAATACATATGGAGAACCCTAGAAACATACCCATATAGGTCGGATGTATACCCGTGAAATGCTCAAACAGGATCCTGTAAGCTACATGCGATGGCACCTGCATACCACCGGCAGAAAAGTAAAAATGCCAGATAAAATCAAGATTACCTGCTACACATGAAATAAGGCAGCCAAACACGAAAAAGTGCAATTCGCCCAGGATGACTTTACGGTAATAAGGACCAGCCAAAGCCATCACAAACGGTGTAAAAAACAAGGAAACCTTTCGTTCACAGAGATGGAGCAGTATGTTACGGTACTCAACAGGTGTTATAGCCAGTGATGCAAAATATAAAATAAACAGACTGCTGAAAAACAGTGCCCAGGCAAAATCAGTTTTTGAAGTCTCCCTGAGCCGCCTTAATGACC
The DNA here is from genome assembly GCA_903835005.1 of uncultured Bacteroidota bacterium. Classification (GTDB taxonomy): domain Bacteria; phylum Bacteroidota; class Bacteroidia; order Chitinophagales; family Chitinophagaceae; genus Nemorincola. Next base: position 53,338 of record CAILLK010000048.1, read on the forward strand.
GGATAATAAACCAGGTACTGATACACATAACTACTGCCACCTGCCATTTAGCCGGCAGAAAGAAGGATAACATCAATAATCTGGCTGCATACCGATCAGCCACTTCCAGGTTCGTCATTTATAAAATTGATTCATTGAATCTGCCACAAAATCACCCAACTGCTTTTTGAACCGTTCTTCTGAAAAACGCAGCGCATTAACTCTTATAACTTTGAAATCCGTTAATGGATCTGTTTCAAACTTGCCCACTGCGTCCCTTATGCCTTGTTCCGTTTGTTCCTGATACAAGTATCCAGTTTCCCCATCAATAACGGTTTCTTTATACCCACCATAATCCAGCGCCAGCACAGGCGTGCCGCAAGCCTGCACCTCCACACACATTATCCCGAAATCTTCTTTTGCTGCAAAAATACAGGCTTTTGCCTCCTGCATATAATGCATCATTTCTTTATCACTCTTATATCCGTGCCACTCTATGTTGGGGTGCCCTTTAATCATATTTCTGAATTCTTTTGCTCCCCAGCCATCACCTATTACTACCAGTTTTTTATCAGGCATTTGCATAAACGCCCTCATAACCATATCCATTTTTTTGTAGGGCACTACCCTGCCCGCACACAGGTAGTATTCTTTGCGGGGAGCTTCATTCAGTTCAAATTTATCAACTCTTACAGGAGGATAAATTACCACCGATTCCCTGCCATAGCTTTTCAAAATCCGTTTCTGGATATGAATTGAGTTGGCAATAAAAAAATGCACTCTTTTTGAGGTCTTCAGGTCCCATTTCCTGAGGTATTGAACGAATGCCTTGTAAAAAAAAGATCCCCCCAGCGGGTGGCTGGCAGCATAATCATCATACTGATCCCATATTGGCCTTAAAGGCGTATGACAATAGCATATATTGATTATTGCCTTATCGCTGCTGAAACCCTTTGCAACAGCATGAGAGGTAGAAAGTATGAGATCGTAGCCTTTTAGCCGGAACTGTTTCATTAGCCAGGGCATAACCGGCAGAAAGTAACGGTACAATTTACGGATAAACGGCACTAACTGGAGTACCGAAACCTGAACAGTCCGGTCTTTTAATATCTCTTTCCTTGTCTGGGGGTTGAATTTGTTGAATAATGCATAGATAGTAACATCTTCCTTATCGTAAAGATCAAGTATTGCCCCGGCTACTTTTTCTGCGCCGCCATTGGCATTAAACCAGTCTTGTACAAAGGCCACTTTCATTTCCGGCACAAATTACTTGATTTGTTACATCTTTTACCAAGGTTAAATCTGGTAAACTACTTTATTCCGAAACAGAAGATTTAAAATAATATGAAACAAACTACTTAAAAATTTCAAAAAAATAAAAAAAGCATATCTGCCATAAACTCAAAAAAATAAATACATTTACCGTGAGGCCAAAAGTTCAAATTATCAGCCGCTTTTCCGGTTATGAATAATAAACTCCCAAAAATTTCTGTTAATACGAAACTTTGTTTTTTGCTTGCATTGGCATCTTTGCTTGTATATGCCAATACTTTAAAAAATGATTACGCGATTGATGATTTTATAGTGATCAAAAACAACACGATTGTAACCCGGGGAATTGCGGGAATCCCCGAAATTTTCAGAACATCTTATTTCAAAGGAAACCTGGTTGCCTCTTTCGACTATTACCGGCCATTATCGCTGGCCATGTTCGCTATTGAATATCAGATCTTTGGCCCTGTGCCTTTTGAAGGCCACTTAATCAATATCCTTTTATTTGCCGGTTGCATCATATTGCTGTTTCTTTTTCTGAAAGATTTACCAGGGGAGAACAAAAACTTTGTTGCATTCATTTGCTGTTTATTATTTGCACTTCACCCTGTTAATACTGAAGTAGTAGCCAACATAAAAAGCCGCGACCAGTTGCTGTGTTTTTTCTTTGCTTTTTTTTCGTTAAACCAGTTTATTAAATATGTACATTCCGGCAAAATTACCAGACTTATTGCAGGAATTTTCCTGTTTTTTCTTTCTCTGCTGTCAAAAGAAACATCGCTTACCTTCCTTGCGGTTTTTCCATTAATATTCTTTTTCTATATCAATGATAATAAGAAACGGAGTACCACCATAATAATATCTGCAATCATTGCAGCATCTGTTTATTTTACTATCCGCACTATCGTTCTTGGATCTGTAAACGGCGGAACCAACACTGGCTTTTCAATGCTCGATAACATACTTACGTCTGCACCCGGCCTACACGAAAGGCTGGCAACCGAAATACTTGTTTTAGGCCGTTATCTGCAGTTGCTTTTATTCCCCCATCCTTTGCTCAGCGATTATTCCTACCATACCATTTCTTTTGCCCGGTTCAATAATATCAAAGTAATTTTCTCACTGCTGGTTTATGTAGCGCTTATCATAACAGGAGCTTACAGATTATTAAAAAAGAACAAAGATCCCTATGCATTCGCTATAGTTTTTTATCTTATTTCAATATCTGTTTTTTCAAACCTTTTTTTTCTTATTGCGGGTATTATGGCCGAGCGGTTTCTGTTTTTTGCTGCAATAGGTTTTTGCCTCATAATAGCTCTTTCGATTGAAAAATTTACTGTTGCAAAATCCGAAAAAGAACCAAGGTTTAAAAAATATATAATATCAGTATTCGTCCTTTTGCCTGTAATCATATTTTATGCCTTTCTTACCATTAACAGGAACAGCCAGTGGTATGATAATTACACACTTTACAAAGCCGATGTAAAAGTTGCTCCTGACAACTGCAAGTTGCAATATAATCTCGGCACCAACCTGCTTATATCTGCCAATGCATTGGAGCAAAATGATACGATAAGAAAAAAACAGGTAGAGCTTGGTATCAATTATTTAAAGAAAGCAATAAGTATATATCCCGCCCTTGATCTCGCCTACTCCGAAATAGCAAACACTTATTTCCATGATGTAAATTACGATTCATCAGAAGTCTATTGTAAAAAGGCATTGTCTCTTAATCCCTCCGATCTGGTTGCAATGGAAAATCTTGCAGCCATATGTTTCAAATCCGGCAGATTTGAGCAGTCATTGGAATTATGCAGACATACAGTGAATAAATATCCGGATTACGCACGCGCTTATAGAAATATGGGCAATTGCTACATGAGATTGAACAGTTTTGATTCCGCTGTTTATGCATATAAAGCATCCATGTCTGTCGAGCCTTCTGTTTCTGTTACATACGAACGACTGGCTGTAGCCTACAAACTGGCAGGAAATATGGATTCAGCTCAAAAGTACCTGCAGATAGCCCAAAACAATAACCCGGAGTTTAATTACTGAGTAAGCAAAAGAATTCAGTGCCTTTCTGTTTGTTTTTGTTGTTAACAGTATGCTACCTGGCAGGCACTACTGCAGGCGCTGAACTTTTCAGCCACTGCTCCATATACCCCGGATCGAGCTGATAATAGGCATATACGCTCTTATACTCAGCCACCCCGTTATTAAACCAGAATATTGAAGGTACTCCCGGCCCTGCCATCTTCACAAAATCTACTGAATGGTGGGCAAAATAAAGATACGGTACATCCTCCGCATGCGTTTCCTTAAAAAACTGATCTTTAAATGCTTCAGGGCCGTCAAGCACAATGAATATAGGCACATCCGGATGTTGCTGATGGATTACATGTAGCAGGTAAGCTGCTTTTTTGCAATGCGGGCAGGTAAGGCTCATAAACGCAACTATATGCTTGCCTGTCCTTAATTCAACTTGCGGTGCAGGATCATATTTATAAAGCAGGCTCAGATCTATCGGTTGATTATACGGTTCGGGGCTGGTACCGGTATAAATAAAATTGAACAAAAACGGTAATGAAAAAGCCACCAGTCCCAGCCCCATGCAATAATATTCTTGGTGCTTATAAGGCTTAGCCGGGTAGATATACATCAGCAGTATGGTAATAGCAATCATAATTATATTTTTCCATATTGCAGCCATCGGCTTCATCGATATTTTATCACCAAAGCATCCGCAATTACCGGTATTTCCCTGTTTCAGAATGACTATTAAAAGATAGATAATGAAAACCGACAGAATAGCAATAACAGCCGGATAGGTAAACCGTCTTAAGTAGATATGAAATAACAGAAACAAACCCAGCAAAAGCTCCAGCCCTATAAAAACCCGGGCAATGATACCTGTAGCCAGTATACTGTTGATACCCAGATCAAGAAATGACCATTGAAAACTATCGAAAGAATTATTTGATTGCTGGGTTTCTACAATAAGATTCTCAAAAAAAGCCCCTGTTGTTTTCCAGAAGCTATGCGGCATATTTTTTGTTACCTGCAGTGCAGTGGTAATTGGGTGAGGATTAAACTCAACACCTGATTTGGTATATGCCGAATAAAAGAATGTGGCCGATAAGGCCAGCAATAATATTACACCCGATATACGCTTTATATAATAAACGGTATTTTTTTCCGGCAATGTGTTTTCCATAAACTCTGAAACAAAATTACCGATAATTATCCGGTTAGCTGATGCAGGTAAATGTTGGTTTTATGCTAAAAATTTTAGAGCCAACCTTCAATTTAATTGAATTCCTAACTCAATTATCTTATTACTGACCAAAGTTGTAAGAATGATTATAACTAAAGTATGCTAACCCTGCAGGCATTAATAAAGTATGCAAGTCTCAGTAGCTGTTATAGCCGCATTATTTACATAAGGTGTATTACTGGCATTAAATGCCTCATTCTTACATTTCGATTGTGCATCCGTTTTGTCATTGGTAATAGTATAGGTATTAATGACACTATCGGGCAAACCAGGGTAACCACCATACTTAATTACACATTGGCAGGTATAATTTTTCACACAGGAAGTCATGCTTAATGAACCTGCCAACAACATTGCCAGAAATATAAATGGTCTGCGGAATCTCATGTACACGTATTAATTTGAGCATGAAGTTAGTCAACCGATGTTATAATTCAAAATCCGGTGGTTATTTTCATTTATCAGTGATAAATTAAAAAACAATCACTTATAGAGTATGCCTCATTATACCTGAAATATTACGTTAATTCAATGTCTGAATCCAGCTACTTTTTAGCCAGTACAATACTTACTTTATTAAAGTCGGCAGATGCATTGATCACCTTTCTGAAAGGCTCATAGTCGGCAACGGCGAAATGCAACTGGCTGTAAAACTCTGTAATATTTACTATTAACTGATTACCCTCCAGCTTATAATCGCTTGTAAATCCGGTAGTAACAGTGCCGCTCTCCTCCTTTATTTCTGTTTTCATTTTAATAACCTCCGGGTTCACAACGGTATACCCATCCGGTATTGCAATGGTAAGTGTCCGGTTCAGGGAATGCGAATAAGGCATATCAACAGGCAGTTTCCGCTCGCTCTTCTGGTATAATTCCGATTGTCGTCCTATAAGGTCGCCTAACCTGAAAATATATTTTGGACCTGCCTTTTCCACCAGCTGCGAGGCTTTAATAGTAGCGCTAAATTCAAGTGGCTTGGCAGTATAGTAATTCTCAAATGCCTCGCCTGCAATGCCATATTTAACCATATTTTCAGGCTTTACTGCCAGGCTTATCAGGTTGCTTACCAGATCCTTCAGTTTATCTTTTGGCATCAGCAGCGCCAATTCCCTCAAACCCATGGCGCAATACCCGGTATAAGAATAGGTTACATCAGCAGTTGGCTCCATATCCTGGTCGAAAGTAACAGCAGCCCGCACATCACTCCTGCTCTCGGTTACCGGGCGGGGAGAAATGGTTCTGATGTCGGAAATAGCATTTGTGATATCACCTATCGTAGTCATTTTGCAAAACACACCCTTATTTCCCAATACATTCAGAGAGGTGAACGGGTATCTGAAATATATTTCGGTTGGTGAAAGAAATTTTTTCGTGCCAGGGAAATAAAACAAATATTCATCCAGTTCAGTCCAGTTTTCAAACCCTGCATCAAACAGGATATCATTGTGGTTGGTGGTCATCCCGAATTCATTTTTTACCCCTGCAGCCGTAAAGCATGAGGCAAACAACCTGACCATACCATTTTCGCTGGTGGCCTTATTGGCAATAACGTAATCCATCCGGCCTGCTTTCTCAGGATCAATGTCTTTATTGATGGTAATACCCGATTTAATTGCACTCTCTATTTTCTGTATTTTTTCCTCCTCACTTTCTCCTTCCCTTATACCAATGGAGTTAACATAATTTTCAACAGCCTTTTGTTCCTTATCCGAAATTTTATAGGTGTTGGCATATAGTTTTTCCACCAGTTCCTGCCAGGTAAAGGTCCTTACCTGGGCATTCTTTTCAGGCAGGTAGCTCAGCTTGTATTCAGCTTTCATCCTGCTTGCATCTTCAAAACTGTATTCTTCCTTTTCCAGGGCAGTGATGCTACCCTTTTTTGCAAAAATGTGACGGGTATTATCTATCAGGGTATCGCTTACGGTCGGGAAGCCATTGTACCCTTTTTCTTCAAATTTCAATCTCGACGGCGCTGTCAGCTCAAATGTTGCTTCCACCACCGGGATCAGGTATTGGAAAGTTTCCTTACCAAAAAAAACCGGCTGTTTTTTATAAGTAACCTGTAGCTCTACTTCCGCATTTTTCTCAACTCCTTCCATCGCAAAAACTATCTCAGTTCCGCCATTCTCTCCCTTCATTTCCTTCATTTTGTCCTGGGCTATTTCCTTTACGGTACCATCAGGTAGTATGGTCCGGGCTTTAATTGTCTGCGTAGATTCTCCAGGGTAAAGCGGCACTGTCATTTTATTGAAATTCTCCACACCTTTTTCATCCAGCACTTTAATGATCCTGTGACTTGTACGGTACATCCACAACTGATTATCATCCCCATCCTCATATTTAATCAGGTTATTTAATTCAATGATCACAGCCGATTCTTTGGCAAACTCTGCAGGTAGCTGATGGATAACCGGTTTTTCCTGCCAGCCGTGGCTTTGTTCCTGTGCATGCAATGGTAAATAAAGGCAAATGAGTCCGGCTATTATTAAGGTTGTATTTCTCATAATCAGTATCAGTCAGAGGTTAACACTACTGTTTCTTTATATTGCTTTCTGAGGTTATCAATAATTTTATTGAAAGCCACAAAGTCTTGCACAGGCACAGTAAGCGATTCTGTGGTAAAGTTCTTCAATAATACCACATACCGACCGTCTGTTGAATATTTCAGATTGAAATTCCAAACGCCATCCAGCTTTCCCGATGCTTCAGGTGGCAGATAGGATACATGGTACCCCTGCGGTATTTCCATTTTTACTACTTCGCGGCCTATGTCCATAAATTTAAAATAGTAGGGCACACCTCTGGCTTCCGTATCAATATGATTGTATTCAAACGCCCGCGACAAATTCATATTCACATAGTACTCTTTACCTGCCTGCCCTACATAATCATCAATTGCAAAATCGCCAGATAGCCGGCAATCCCTGTAGCCTGTGTCTGATTGGGTAAACTGGTAATTGCTGCCTGAAAACTTATTGGAACCCCTTGAAATGTAATCTTTAGACAGCGTCTCCCTATCCTTATTATGGTTGTACATCATACGGATCTGCATGTCCCAGGATGGATAACCTTTGTAATTGATCACAATATTCCCGGTCAAGCGGTTTCCGTTTAACTTAATGTAAGTGCTGTCTGATGTAGTATTTTTTGCAGCAGGTGTTTCCGGTATTCTGATTATTTTAAAGTTCTTTTCATCTAGGGCTATCAATGCCTCTTTGCCCTGCACTGCCGGCGAAACTTCGCCAAATGGAAGCATAGGATGGGTCCCATCCAGAAACAGCCACTCTCCACCAATATTTATAGTGCTGATCATGTGGTTATCCACACCCGGCACCGGCGTTTCTTCATAAGTATAGGGTCTTGACCGGGTCCCTATCCAGGTAAAATAAGCTTTGATCCCTGCTATACGGCACATGGCAGTTATTATACTGGCCATATCCTTACAATCGCCAAATTTCCGCTTGCAGATATCTGCTGCCTGCCTGGGGATAAAGCCCTCAAGACTGTCTTCAAATGCTACGTAGTAAATGTTTTTCTGTACCCATTTATAAATCAGCGCGGCTTTCTCCCGTTCGGTCCGGGCACCGGCTGTTATGCCTGCAACTGTATTTTTCAATTCCGTATCTTCCCCGACATTTATGCTACGGATATACTCATAATAATAGGCATAGAGATGTGCCGGGTCGCTCAGTAAATCTACTTTTTCTTTGCCTGGCAGGCTATAAGAAGTTATGTAGGGAACTATATGAAGGGCATACCATAAGTGCGATGGTGCATCACTAAAATCTTTCAGGGTATTTATGTTTGCTGCTGTAAAACTATAGGTAATGCTATGCTTGCCTTCCTCCCGCTTCTGAATAATTCGGTCGGCTCCGTTGCCTCTGATCACAAATTTCAGGTTCACATATTTTGGCGCAGTTACCTCATAGGTTTCTTCAACGACCGGCAACGAACGCTCAAAGAAGAACGAGGGCAACATATGCAGGTCAGAATGTTCCTGTGAATAATTTATTTTCACCAGCGATCTCGCTGTAAGCCCGTCAAAGACAACTTCTGTCTGTTTCAGGTCGTCATAAAATACATTATCCTGATCCGAATTAATAGTACTTGATGTATACTTATTCAGTTTCCTGTAGCCGTTATTTTCATAAACGGATGCTCCTGCATCATAATCAACGAGTTTATTAAAGGAACTGTAGAATATAAATTCTTTATTGAAGACGCCCGGCGACAACTCCCCGATGAGCATTTTCTCTCTCGAAATGCTACTGTGAGCCACAAGGTTGCCCTTGTCATTGTCAATTACCAGCTGTTCCTTCACCGATGTAAATACTGCTTGCTCATTGCTGTACTTTTTATAGATCTGGTCATAATCCTGACCCAATGCGGCAGAATAACCTGTTATCACATACAGGTATATGAGGCAACGTAAAGCATTCCGGTAAGCTCTTTCTGGTGAGTAGCCCATTATTTTGAAATGGAAGTTAGTAATCCATAATGATAATTGTAAGTAGTGGTATTATTACCTGCCGGATCAACGATTACTACCGGTCCGTGCTTATGACCACAAAAATAATTTGCGTCTATAACCAGTTTCCCGTCTTTGTCGTAAGTCCGTTCATGGCCATTGGCTTCATCGTCAATATAATTAACCTCATAAACCAGCTTACCATCCGGATTATATCTTTTAAAAGGGCCATGGAGATCAAAATATTTGTAATTGCGCTCTTCGGCAATCTGTCCGCTGGAATAATACACTTTAAGCGGACCTTCCACCATATTCTGATTAAATAGTGCTTCTCCTGATACTTTGCCGTTGCTGTAATAAGCTACCATTTTACCGCTTCCATTCTTCAATTTTATCACCGGCAGCATTTTGCCATCTTTACCTTCATAAGTGTAGCCGTTCAGGTTATCATCCTCATAAATCAGTTTAAATGCCACCCTGTCATTTTCGCCATAATAATTCTGCTCACCTGTTTTATTCCCGTCAACGTAATTATACTGGATATGTCTTACCCCGCTGGTATAGAGGTTTACCTTACCCTCCATATCACCCAGGCCGTTATATTCTTCCTCTCTTACCAGGCTACCGGCTTCATCAAAGTATTCCCACTTACCTGTTTTCTGACCATTCGAGTACATACCCTTTGAACTGATTCTGCCATCCGGAAAATAACTTGTACTTAAGCTGTCCAGGTTTCCTGTCCTGAAAAACTCTCGCTTGCTCAGATTTCCATTTACATAGGTCCATGTTGTCGGCCCGTCATAAGTCCCATTTTTAATGGTAAACCGGGCATCCGCCAGCTTTGGCTGCGACTTAAAATGGGTAAATGCAAATTCCCCGTTATGGGTGCCGAAATAATTACTGTCAGTAAGGTTGCCGGCAGTATCATAACATACATACCCAACCGGCATCCCGAATTCATACAAAAACTTGTCCTCCAATTCGCCATTTACATTGTAATAAACATAGTTGCCGTTTAATTCATCATTTAGGTAATTAATTTCATTTTTCAATTTACCGTTTACCTGGTAATACTTCCAGAGACCCTGCTTTTTTCCTTCTTTATACCACCCCTCGGTATTCACCATTCCGTTGTAATAATAATTCTTATAGTAGCCATCTTTTTTATCTTTCGAATAGCTTTGCTCAGTTCTTAATTTGCCATCTTTAAAATACATTTTATTATCTCCTTCCTCATCACCTTCTGTATAATTTCCCACCTCACTCCTGCCACCTGTGTAATAATAAAACGTAAGCTGGCCGTTTCTGTTGCCTTTTTCACTGATTTTCATATCCACCGATTTATTACCCCTGTCATTATAGATCGGGTAATCATAAATCCCGCTTTTATCCTCCTTTTCATAAAGCACATGCTTATCTTCATCGAGAAACCGGAGTTTTACAGGTACATTCTTCTTCAGTTTAAAATAAGCGAAAACCGCTCCGCTGTCGTTATACCTTGTTAATTCATCTTTTGCGCCGTCATCATAAGTGCCTTTTTCCTCCAGCCTGCCTGCTATGGTATATATTTCATAAGGACCCGATTTCTTACCGGAGGCAAAGGTTCCCTTCTCCTTAAGTTTACCGTTTGAATAGTAATCCTCATATTCGCCATCTTCTTTACCCTTTGCATAATTAATTGTGCCACTTAACTGGCCATTTCTGAAGTACATTTTCAGCAGGCCATCAATTTTGCCTCCTGTTATTGTTACCTGTTTTTTTATTTTACCATTATCATAGTAAATAGGATAATTGCCATCGTTTACATTATCGCCTTCATATATTAACCTGGTTTCCAGCTGGCCGTTGGCATAATAGCTTTTGTCTTCCACCATTTTATCCGGCATTGTGGTTTTTACCGATGATAACCACCCACCGTAATCATAGTTGAATTCACTTTTTTTATTCCCGCTTAAATCCCTTGTAACCATTTGTTTCAGGTTACCATTTCCATAATAGTCAAATGAGGTATCCCTTTCTTCATCATTCCTGTAAAATGTTTTCGACATTAATTTCCCGGTTGTGAAATAATAGAACCACCAGCCATCTTTTTTCCCGGTTGCATTAAAATTACCACTGGCCCTCAGTGTATGGTCACTTCTTAGGAAAGTGGCACTACCTGTTACAACCCTTTCCTTGCCAATAGTTTTTATTTCACCCACAATTATCCGGTTATCTTCCGTATTGTAGTGATACATTTCTTTTGCATTTGCCCGCGCCTTATAATAAAGCTCTCTTGTGGCCTGTATTTTATTGAAGTAAGGAAAAACAATCCCCTTTACCTCATCCACATCCTTCGATCGTTTCTTGGCAAGATTATCTACATTATCGAAACCAAATCCTGAATAAAGCTCCAGGATAAATGGTTCGAATTGGTTATCTCTGAACAACTGAGTAAGTACCGGTACATAAAACTGCATTACAAAATTTCCGTCTGTCGGGTCATATTTCAGCTTTTCCATTACCAGCTGCGACTGCCTGAAAATATTGTCATTAAGGCTCATCTGCAGTTTGTATTCATCGTGCAGTGCCAGTTTGGAGAGTAACAATTCATCAATTTCATCAAAAAGCGGATGACTGTATTTTTCATTTTTTTCGCTGTGCAGTTTCACCGATTCATCATTACCCGTAATAATGTTGTTGATAATTAATATTGACTTTTTTGCCTGGTCGGCATTCGAAGTCATTAGCAGAGAAGCTTGAACGGCAATTAAACCCTCTGTCAATCTTCCCTCCAGTGCATAGATCAGGCCCAGCATGTAGTGCGATTTATAATAGCCGGGATTTATAATCAACGATTGCTGAAAATATGAGGTAGCGCTATCGTAGTTCTTTTTCCTGAAGTAGAGTATTCCTTTTTCATAAAAAGGCTGATGATCATTAGGGTACAATCTTCTCAGAGAATCATAAATGATCAGCGAACTGTCGGGCTGGCCCAGGTAATCGAAGGTTGCCGCGAGTGCCAGCAAAAAATCCCGCTTATTTGCTCTGGGAAGACGCAAACCGCACCTGGCAAGTATTTTGGCATCATTAAATGAACTGTCAGCCTGCAATGACAGCACCTGTTCATAAACTGCCGAAGCATAATTGGTATCAGCCTCACTTACCTGCCGGTAATATTCCAGCGCCTTTTTATAGTGCCCGTCTTTATGTTGTTCATAGCCCTTGGTAAGCAACTCCTTCGAGTCTATATAAGGTATCTGGGCATAAGCATTACCCGTCACCAGCACAACTGCCAGGATCAGGAAGAATTTATAGTATAAGGACATTGAAATCAATTGATAGTTACCGGATTCAAAGATAAGCGGTAATTTCATCTATTTACAACGCAGATGATATTAGCAGAATGGTTAGTATTATTTCAAGGTTATTGTTGACAAGGAACTGGATAGTGGGCTCTAAGTATAATTTATTTCCAGCGAATGTCATATCAATATCTGAATAGGTTTAAGCTCTGGAAAACAGCTAAACAGGGAATATCTTTATTCCTAATTACCACTTAAAAAAGTTGGTTTTGTATATTAACTTTGTAAAATGATTAAAAGGATAACCCTCGAAAATTTTTTTTCTTTCAGTGAAGCAACCACTATAGAGTTAAATCCTGGGGTGAATATATTGGTAGGTATTAATGGTAGTGGTAAATCCAATTTCCTCAAGGCTATCCGTTTCCTTTATGAGAGCATATCAGGGCAGGGCATGGAAAAACTATTCTTAAAGGAATGGGGTGGATTTAATACTGTGGCCAATTTTAATGAATCAAAAGCAGATACTATTAAGTTGATTTATGAGTTCGATGCAAAAGATATTAATCGGGGTATAAATAATCAAACATTTAAATTTTCAGGAAAAATAGTTTATGAAATTACTATCCATAAATCTGGCGTTTCCTCATATTATTTAGAAGAGAAATTATATAAAAAATTGCCCCAAACTAATACGCAGATTTTCCATTATATAAGTATAAAAAATGGGAAAGGAAACATTCTAACTTCAAATGCCGATGGGACAAATGGCAGAGAACATTATCCGCAGGAAAAGGGTGGAGTGTCTTTTAAAGAACAAGAATTAGTACTTCGCCAAATAGCTGATCCTAATAGATTTTTAACACTGCATATCCTGAAATTAGCGATAGATTCTCTGGCAGGCTACGACTATTTTGATACAACACCGGATAGTAAAATCCGGCAGAAAGGCTTTGATGGCATAGAATCTAGGTTACTTCCATCAGGCGAAAACCTGGTGCAGTTATTAAACAGAATTAAAAACCACCATTCGCTGGATTATGAAGAAATTGAGTCAAAGCTTAATAAAGTAAACCCAAATTTCAAAGATATCGGTTTCGAACTGTTTGGTAATAATTTTTATCTCACACTACGCGAAAAAAAACTGGCTAAAACCGTTGGTATCGGCCAGATATCCGATGGTACCCTCCGTTTTTTATTACTCTTATCTATCTTCATAAACCCTGAAAGAGGTAATCTGGTTTGTATTGATGAACCCGAAACCGGCCTGCATCCCGACATGATCAATACAATAGCAGAAATCATTAAAAAGGCATCAGCTACTTCTCAGTTAATCATTGCCACTCACTCGCCTCAGTTATTAAATTCATTCGAAATTGATGATATACTCATTTTCGAAAAAGATGATAACAATAAAACAATTGTCGCCCGCAAAACAGAAGATGATTTTGAACACTGGAGCGATGATTTTTTAGTTGGTCAGCTCTGGTTACGGGGTAAAATCGGGGGTAAAAGATGGTAACCATTAAAATCGTAGTTGAGGGCGGTGTGCTTCCTCATGATAATATTGATGCTGCAACATTTGACAATAGTGAAAAATTCAGGGAAAGTTTTCACATACTTTTTTCTGGAATTTTTGAACCTTCCATGTTTAACCTGGTTATTGAGCCTGGTAGTGGTTACAAACAAGCTGTAAAATCCTTCCTTGCAACTCAACCGGATACGCATTGCGTTTTGCTAATTGATTCTGATTGCCCGGAGACAACTCTGACAAATAAACTGGATGAACTAACCTTAACCAGTTATAATGATCAGGTATTTTTTATGGTTCAGGCAATGGAAGCCTGGATACTGTCCCAACCCACCGCAATTATCAAAACTTTGTTAGATACTTTTACGATGGCCCCCAATTTTGAAAGCGACGATGTGTTCACAAGGAAACCTGATAGTATCAAGGATCCTGCTTACTGGCTTGGCATAGTTTTAAGCAGGTATTTCCATTACAAAAAGAATGGTGCTACAAAAAAGAAAAAATACAGCAAGCTTAAAGACGGCCCTCTGCTGCTGGCCAATCTCAGTATTACCGGATTAATAAACAAATTCAAAGAGGTAAGCAGAATAAATGCTTACATTAAAAATATATCGCCAACTAACTCTTCATATTAATAAACTGCAGTGGCAGATCTATATTCGATGTACGGCAAAGTTGAATTACATCCTGAAGGTCATCAATTTTTTTTGCGGTCACACGAATCACATCATCCATTATTGCTGCCTGAACCTTGAGGCCGCTGTCCTTTATAACCTTCACTATTTTTTTTGCGTAATCTTTATCTATACCGTTCTTAATGGCAATAGTTTTGCGCACATACTTACCATTTGCAGATGGTTCCTTACTCATATCAAAGCTGTTGGCTTCAATACCCTGCCTCATCGATCGCGTCAGCAATACATCTTCCAGTTGTTTCAGCTTCATATCGCTTTCCACTTCTATCAGTATGGTCATTTCTTTCTTGTTCAGTTCAAAGTTTACGTGCGTACCCTTGAAGTCAAAACGGTTGTCAATCTCCTTCTTGGCAATATTCACTGCATTGTCCAGTGTCTGCAGGTCTACTTTACTGGCTATATCAAAAGATGGCATAGTGTATGTATTTACACCAAAATTAAAAAATAAATAACATCCGGCAATAGATTCTTATTTGCCACTTAATCAGGCTTTGGAATCAATGTGGAGTAAATACGCAGGTACCTTTCTGGTAGGATGCAATAACCTGGCAGTACAACTTTTCATACATGGGTATTATGTGCTGCTTTTCAAAGTGTCTTGCCTGCGTTATTGCCGCCTTTTTAAATTCTTTCAGTCGCTCTTCATCATTCAGTATATAAATCGCCTTTTGCGCCATGGTATCAATATCTCCTACATTACCCATAAAGCCCGTTTTACCCTCAATATTGATCTCTGGCAGGCCACCGGCATCCGACGAAATAAGTGGCACACTGCAGGCCATAGCTTCCAGTGCCGATAGCCCGAAGCTTTCGGTTTCTGAAGGGAGTATAAAGAGGTCAGCGATGCTCAGTATTTCGCTTATCTGCTCCTGCTTGCCCAGGAACCTCGTATCAGCATAGATGCCCAGCGACCGGGCAAGGTCTTCCGCAATCTGCCTGTCAGGTCCATCACCTATCATCAGCAGCTTGGAGGGCACTTCCTTCCTTATCTGCTCAAATATCCTGATCACGTCCTTTACCCGTTTCACTGCCCTGAAATTGGATACATGCACCAATATACGCTCGCCATCGGGCGCCAGCATCTGCTTGAAATGGTCTTTATCAGTCTGATGAAAACGTTTTATATCCACAAAATTGGGAATAACATGTATTTCCTTTTCAATCTTAAATGACCGGAGTGTTTCTTCCCGCAAATTGTCAGATACTGCTGTTATAGCATCCGATTCATTGATTGAGAAGGTAACCACCGGCTCATAAGTAGGATCTTTACCTACAAGTGTAATATCGGTACCATGCAGAGTGGTAATAAAGGGTATATCCCTTCCCGACTTCCTGAGTATCTGCCTCGCAAAATAAGCTGCAGAAGCGTGAGGAATGGCATAATGCAGATGCAGTATATCCAGATTCTGGTTAACTATAACATTTACCATTGCACTGGCCAGCGCTGTTTCGTAAGGAGGAAAATCAAACAACGGATAGGTAGGCACCTTTACTTCGTGAAAATAGATATTGGGGTGGAAAGCCTGGTTGAGCCTCACAGGTTGTTCATAAGTTATAAAATGTACCTCATACCCTTTATCCGACAGGGCAATCCCCAATTCTGTTGCGAGCACTCCGCTACCACCGAATGTGGGGTAACAAACAATACCGATCTTCATATTCTTCATCTGAACAACAAATATCTGTATATACTTGCAGATTACCTCTATTGGCATATTGGTTAAAACAATAAATTCCGGTTAATTCTTCCCGAAGGCTATGCATTGAGTACATTCTTTAATTAAAAAAGCGGGGCGCTGTAGCGCCCCGCAATCAGAAATTTGATTCAAAATGTATTGACTACTGCTCAATAACCATATGGAACACCTTGGTATCTGTTGCAGTGCGAACACTCAGTAAATACATGCCATTTGCAGGATTGCTATTCAGCTGAACCTGTGCATTGAGCTCACCATTAGGCGCTATAACCTTGCTGGTGTATATAACCTGGCCTAAAACATTGGTAATTTCAACTGTAACTGATTCGTCTGTAAGTGTACCCAGGTTGCCCTTAACTGTAAAGATGCCTTTGTTTGGGTTAGGAACAACTGTAATGTCTGTACCTGAAACAGTAACCGGCTGAACACCTACACCGATAACATGAACAGTAACCTGTCCGGAACCAATATTTCCGGCACAACCGCCTCCACTGGTAACCTGGCAGGATACGACATCAGCCGTATTCAGATTGCTCGTAACAAATACTGATGAGTTAGCCCCTGAAACAGGCACTCCGTTTATAAACCACTGGAATGTAGGGTCTGTACCTGCATTCGAGTACATAGCTGTGAAGGTAACCGTTTCACCTGCATAGTAGCTGCCGGTAGGACTGGCAGAAACAGAAACAACAGGAGTGGTGTTAACATCTACTTTCATTGTTATGTTGGGGCTTGTGGCTGAATTTGCGTTGCGGCAATGATAGTTGCTGGTAATTGCACAGTAGATCACATCTCCGTTAACCGGTACATAAGTGAATGTAGCAGCTGAACCTACGTTTGTTCCGTTCTTAAACCATGAATAGGTAGGTGCAGATCCACCGTATGTGACCGCAGAATTGAAGGTAACTGATGTACCTGTGCAAACTTCATTACCTGGTACAGCAGCAATATTTACTGACGGAGTACCCTGTTCGAGTACATTCAGGTTCAGATGATTGGTTGCTGTTGGCGATGAAGTACAAGCCGCATCACTGGTCATTACAACTGCAATTACATCTCCGTTAACAGGCAGATAAGAATAGGTATTACCAACCCCGGCCACCATTACGCTATTGATTGTCCAAACGTATGTAGGACTTCCGCCACCGTTAACCGGTGTAGCTGTAAATGTGGTATAAATACCAGAGCATAATGTATCACCAGCAGTTGTATTTAATGATACCGCCGGTGTAACCAAAGGTGTGATACTTATTGTAGCGCTGCCTGCCATAGTGCTGCTGCAGCCGGTTGTAGCATTTGTAGCTACAACTGTATAATTGCCTGAAGCTGTCTGCATACCCATACTAAGTATACCGCCTGTACCCGCTACCGCTGAACCAACTGCAGTAATGCCATTGTATAATTGATAGTTAACCCCAACAGCGGAACCATTCAGGCTGATAAGCACTCCCGAACCCGATGCACAGTAGTTACCACCACCAGTTACATTAAATACTGTTGGTAACGGATTAATACCAACATTAACACTACCCGACATACTGCCTGAACATCCGGTAGCTGAATTAAGTGCAACTACTGTATAAGTGCCTGATGCTGTCTGGTAACCGAAATCAAGTACGGAACCTGAACCTGAAACAGTGGAACCAACTGGCGTTGAACCGTTGAACAACTGATAAGTAACTCCGGTTGTTGAATTGTTTAACCCTACATGAACACCTGTTCCACCCTGACAATAATTTCCACCTCCGATTACATTATATGAAGTTGGTGCCGGATTAACAGTAATCATTGCACTGCCCGACATATTGTTGCCGCAGGTTGTTGTGCTGTTTGTTGCTGATATTGTATAAGTACCTGGTACAGTTTGCATACCGAAATCTATAGCGCCGCCTGTACCGCTGATCATTGAGCCAACAGGAGTAACCCCGTTAAATAACTGGTAATTGATTCCGGTATTTGAGCTGGCAAGACTGATATCGGATCCGGTACCACCTGCACAATAGGAGCCACCGCCCGACACCGTGTATGGCGTAGGTAATGAATTAACTCCGACAGTTATCGTACCTGACATCATATTCGTACATCCGGTAGCCGGATTGGTTGCTATTATATGATAAGTACCGGCAGTTGTCTGAGGGCCAAAACTAATTGCACCGCCGGTTCCCGCAACAGGTGTTCCGGCTGCTATTGAGCCCACATATAACTGATAAAGCACTCCGGTTACCGAACCACTCAAACCAACATTAACACCGGTTCCACCTGTACAGTAATTACCACCACCGGTAATTGTGTAGGACACCGGTAAAGGATTAATAACTACAGTTACACTGCTGGACATATTCTGAGTACATGAAGTAGCGGTATTGAGCGCTACTACTGTATAAGTTCCTGCCAGTGTGTTGTAACCGAAATTAAGTGGTGACCCTGTTCCTGCAACTGCCGAACCTACAGGCGCTCCACCCCGATATAACTGATAGGTAACTCCGGCACTTGAACCAGATAACGTAATATCTACACCTGGTCCGCCTGCACAATAATTACTGCTTGAACTGCTGACAGTATAGATAGTTGGTAACGGACTAGCTGCAATAATAACAGTTCCGGTCATGTTATTGGTACATCCTGTACTAACACTTGTTGCAACTACATAATAATCACCCAAAACTGTCTGTAATCCGAAATCAAGACCAAAACCTGTACCCGGTAAAGCTGAACCAACAGGACCGGCTGAATTAAATAACTGATAAGTAACTCCTGTATTTGATCCGCTTAAAAGTACATGCAAGCCAGAACCGCCTGAGCAGAATGCACCACCGCCTGTTACAGCATAAGGAACTGGAAGCGGATATACGCCGATAACTACACTACCGGTCATATTATTGGTACAACCTGTAACAGCATCGGAAGCAACTACTGTGTAAGTTCCGGTTCCGGTTATTAAACCCAGATCAAGAACTGAGCCTGTTCCGGCCACCGGCCCACCCACAGGGGTAGAACCATTGAATAACTGGTAGTTATCACCTGTAGCTGATCCGCTTAACGTAATGTGAACGCCTGAACCTCCGGAACAATAATTTCCTCCGCCTGTTACTGTAAATGCAGCAGGCAATGGATTAAGTCCGATTGTAGCGCTTCCTGTCATCGCATTAGTACAACCGGTAGTTGCGCCGCTTGCAACTATTGTATAAGTACCCGGTGTAGTAAATAAACCAAAATTAATAGATGAGCCTGTACCTGCAACAGCTGTACCTACCAGGAGACTGCCATTGAATAACTGGTAATTAACACCTAGGTCAGAACCATTAAGTCCTATTACAGCACCGGTACCACCAGGGCAATAATTTCCGCCACCAGTAACACTGTGCGCATTTGGCAGAGGACTGATACCGATAGTGGCACTTCCATTCATGTTATTGGTGCAACCAGTTGCAGAGCCGGTCGCAACAATAGTATAAATTCCTGTTGCTGTCATCAATCCAAAATCAAGAGGCAAACCAGTTCCGGCCATTGTTGCACCTGGAACAGGTAAACTACCTATAAACAACTGGTAAGTAACCCCAAGATTCGAACCACTCAATCCGATATGCATACCTGCACCCGACGGACAGTAATTACCGCCTCCGGTTACATTATAAACAACCGGCAGAGCAGAAAGACCAATTGTTACACTTCCGGTCATAGTGCTGGTACATCCGGTAACTGCATTTGTAGCAACCACTGTGTAAACACCAGTTGCAGTCTGCAAACCGAAATCAAGAACCAGACCTGTACCTGCAACCGGGCTGCCTACTGTAGAAGTGCCTCTCATCAGCTGATAATTAATACCCGCATCAGATGTATTAAGGCCAACATGTACACCGGTACCGCCGGGGCAATAATTGCCACCACCGGTAACATTATGCAGGTTTGGAAGTGGATTGATATTGATAGCTGTACTGCCAATCATATTTACGGTACATCCGGTAACAGTATTTGTTGCAACAATAGTATATGTGCCGGTTGCTGTCTGAAGGCCAAAGCTGATTGCCGACCCTGTCCCTGCCATAGGTGTTCCAACAACTGCGCCTCCGTTAAATAACTGATAATTGATACCTAAATCCGAACCGTTCAGGCCTACAACAGAGCCAGATGTGCCGAAACAATAATTCCCGCCACCGGTTAGAGTATGTAAAGCTGGAAGTGGATTAATTGCTATCACCACAGTTCCTGTCATATTGTTGGTACATCCTGTTACAGCATTTGTAGCCACAATTAAATAAGTACCTGCTGCAGTCTGCAAACCAAAATCAAGTGCCGAACCTGTGCCTGCAATCGGTGCACCAACAGTTGCAGGGCCGTTGTATAACTGATAATTAACACCAACAGTAGAAGCAAGAAGACCGATATGCAGACCGGTTCCACCAGCACAATAATTTCCTCCGCCAGTTACCGGATAAGGAGTTGGCAATGGATTAATTGTGATAACCGAACTGCCCGACATATTATTTGCACAGGTAGTAGTTGTATTGGTTGCTATTACTACATAAGTACCTGCAGCAGTTTGTGGTCCGAAATCGAGAGGGAAACCACTGCCCGCAGCTGCAGTGCCAACTGGTGTGGTACCATTATAAAGCTGATAGATAATACCTGAGTTGGAATTACTCAGTATTACATGAACACCTGTTCCGCCTGCACAATAGCTACCTGTATTCGGAGTAACTGTATATGCTGTTGGTAACGGTAGTATTGAAATTGTTGGGCTACCTGACATCGTAACACTGCAACCTGTAGAAATATTGGAAGCTACAATGGTATACGTTCCGGCAAGGGTCTGCAAACCAAAAGTTAATGCAGATCCGGTTCCTGCCTGTGGCGAACCTACAGTCGCTGTTCCATTATATAACTGGTAACTGATACCGGTATTTGAGCCTGCCAGACCAATTACTGATCCCGTTCCTCCGGTACAATAAGGATTACCGCCGGTAACCGCATACACGGTAGGTAACGGATTAATAGATACTGCAACGCTGCCTGTCATAATGCTCGTACAACCCGTAGTAGCATTTGTAGCAACAACAGTATAAGAACCTGCTATTGTTTTCAATCCAAAATCAATAGAAGCGCCCGTACCGGATACCGGAGCTCCGGTAGTAATACCACCAACAAATAACTGATAATTAATGCCTGATGTTGAACCTGTCAGACCTACATGTACACCCGTACCGCCGGCACAATATGGTCCGCCACCTGATACATTGAATACCGGAGGCAAAGGATTAATAATTATGCTTACACTTCCCGACATACCACCCGAACATCCGGTGGTCAGATTGGTAGCCACAACCAGGTAAGTACCTGCTGCGGTTTCTGAAGCAAAAGTTAGCGAGGAGCCAGTACCTGATGCGCCGCCAACAAGAGAAGCTCCGTTATATAATGAATAAGACGTGCCTGTAACTGAACCACTAAGACCTACCGGAAGTCCAGTTCCACCTGCACAATAAGCACCACCTCCTGTAACTGTAAAACTCGCAGGTAAAGGACTAATGGTTATTACTGCACTTCCGCTCATGGTGCTTACGCAACCGTTTGAACTTGTAGCAACTACTGTATAGGATCCAGCTGCGGTAAATGTACCGAAATCAAGAGCTGCGCCGCTGCCAGGATATGGTGATCCGGTTGCAGTTGAGCCAAGGTATAACTGATAGCTGACACCAACCGTTGAAGAATTCAAACCGATATGCAGTCCTGTAGTGCCTGAACAATAGGCGCCACCACCAGTTACTGTATATACAGTAGGAAGTGGATTAACAGTTAGCGTTACCGAATTCAACATATTGTTGGTGCAGCTTGTTGAAGTATTGGTAGCTACTACAGTATAAATTCCTGCAGCAGTCTGGGCACCGAACGATATGCCTGATCCTGATCCGGCTACTATCGTGCCGGTTGGAGTACCACCATAGTATAATGCATAATTTACACCTGTGGTTGAGTTACTCAGTTTTATTGTATCGCCTGTTCCGCCGGCACAATATCCACCACCGCCGGTAATTGAAACAGTATATTGACTAGGCAATGGATTGGTAGTTATTGTCACAGTATTCAACATATTTCCTACACAACCCGTGGTTGCATTAGTACCTACAATTGAGTAAACGCCGGTTGCAATCTGCAATCCGAAATCAAGTGAAGCGCTGGTACCGGATATCGGTGTTCCAACCGGAGTACTTCCCAGATAAAGCTGGTAATTAACACCAATGGTAGATGAGTTAAGATAAATATGCATACCTGTTCCGCCGCTGCAGTATGTTCCACCACCGGAGACTGTAAATGCAGTTGGCAACGGGTTTGCAATTACTATAGAAGTTCCTGTCATGGTCTGAGCACAACTGCTTCCATAATCTGCTACTACATAATAGGTACCGGCAGTATATGTTCCAGGGAAATTGAATGAGAAACCAGCGCCGGAAACAGGAGACCCAACAGGGCCTGAACCATTAAACAGCTGATAACTTACTCCGCTGGTTGATCCGCTTAAACCAACGGTAACACCTGCACCTCCTGCACAATAACTGCCGCCGCCGGTCATGGTATATACACTGCCTGATGTAGGAGCGATGTCTTCAACTGCTGTAGCAGTACAACTGCCGGCTGTATAAGATATAGTTGAAATCCCGAAACCCACACTTGTCAGAACACCTGTTGCAGAACCTATGGTTGCCACAGCAGGATTAGTGCTGCTCCAGGTACCTCCGGATGTAGCATCAGTTAATGTGGTTGTTGTGCTCAGAGAACACATTCCGAGAACACCTACAATCGGGCTCATACCTATTACAGTATAGGTTGAAGATGTAACGCAACCTGTGGGCGCTGTATATGATATGGAAAGAACACCTCCCGTTACACCGGTTACTACACCGGTTGAACTGCCTACAGTAGCAAGTGATGTATTGCTGCTGGTCCATAAACCGCCTGTTGGTGTACTTGATAATGTTGTAGTATAGCCAGGACAAACTGTAGCAACACCTGTAATAGCTGTAGGTGAAGTATTTACAGTCATTGGGAAAGCAGCTGTACAACCTGTAGGTAATGTATAGGTAATTATAGGGAAACCGAAAGAATTGCCTGTTACTACTCCGGATACACCTCCTATTGAAGCCAGGGTTGCATTACTGCTGTTCCAGCTTCCTCCTGGTGTAGAAGAGGATAAAGTAGTAGTTGTACCTATACATACGCTTGATGACCCGGTAATACTACCTGGTAAAGGATTAACCGTAACGACTGCTGTTGCCAGCGCACCGCATGGATTGGAAACTGTATAAGTTATTGTAGCATTGCCAGGTGATACACCCGTTACGATACCTGAAGATGAACCTACTGTTGCAACCGCAGTATTGCTGCTGCTCCATACTCCGCCTGAAATACTTGTTGGATCTGTGAGAGTTGTTGTCTGTCCGTTACAAACAGCAAGAGTTCCGGTAATAGTACCAGGAGCATTACACAATACTGTAAGGATGAGCTGGCCGTTATTCGCTGCTCCTGAATATCCCTGGGTATGTACAACACCGGTACATAATACCGGATCGGTATATGAAGATCCGCCGCCGCCGCCGCTTTCTATACTTGCACCGCCGCCTCCCCACAAACCGCCGCCGCCACCGCCTGAAGAACTTGATGCTGTACCACCAACACCTAAGGAACCGGTACCGCCGCCGCCCGTACCACCGCCTGATGGTGTACCGCCTGTACCCTGGCCACCACAACAGTAATTGGCGCCTGTACCACCTGTTAATCCGCCGCCTACGCCGCCCGCAGCATTAAAATCGCCGCCGCCGCCGCCACCGCCAGCTACTACTATTCTGTTAGTTGATGTATAAGGAGTCACCTGAGTACCGGAAATTGTTCCTGCAGCTAACCGTATATCGGTAGCACCGCCGCCTGCAGCACAATAATATCCACCGCTGTTGGCTCCGCCATTAAATCCTCCTGTCTGAGATACTGAATAACTGCCTCCTACACCACCTACATAAATATATAAAGTAGTTCCAGGTGTCACATTCAGAGTACATTGAACCCTGCCAGCTAATGAATGGGGCTGAGATGTACAGCAGTTGTAAGCGCCGCCACCGCCGCCACCATAAGCGTCCACACCCAGCATGGTTACCCCTGCAGGAACAGTATAAGTTTGTCCGGAACCTGTGTAGAAAAATGTGGTAGTCTGGGCATTGGCTAATTGCGCCAGGAGACACATCAATAGAGCAATAGAAACAAGATAGACTTTTTTCATACGTTTTTCTTTTTGAAAAAATAAATAATAAACGGTTTTGTAACTGATTTAAGCTGATATTAATTTTAAGCGATTATACAACAGGCGAATCTTACCCTTTATAAGGTAATATCCCTCTTAATAATTCTTTTTATTCAATACAGAGCCTAAATTTAGAGAAATAAGTTTCAATAAAAAAATTTTAACTCCTTTTTTTTAATACATTTTTTCATGAAACATTAGTAACACTTAAAATCAGGCTTAGTACCCGTTATATGGCGTACATTTTTCGCAAAAGGTTAGTAAGCTAATCTGATTTATTATTTTAACATAAATTATTTTTACAACTCAATTATTTTGCATGTATATTAATCAATGCCTTATAATAACCTGGCCAAGTTTATTTCGAAATATTCTTCTTTTCAGCGCTCCAAATAAGTTGTTCAAGATACTTCCTTGTTATAATATTTGCCCGGTAATTCCGGTTGCCTCTGAAATCAGGCTCACTTTCATGATGCTTTTCAGGCAGAGCGCTCCACAATACTTCTTTATCCCGGTTAACTATAAACATTTTACTGTATTCACTTCCCATACATACAAAAAATGAGTAGTCAGGCAATTCAATCACATTTCCTCCGCTTGGGAACCGCTTGATTTTGGTATCATCTGCCGTACAAGTATATTCCCATACTTTTTTAAGGTTATCTCCGGCTTCGGAAGGCTCCTGCAGTAGTACAATTGTTGGTAATGAGTCCTGGATTTTACAGGAGTTGTTGTTAAAATAATAGAGCAGGCCGTCATGTGTCCGGCTGATATTATGCTGATTACAGAAAAAACCACTTCCTTGCGAGGGCATACCGGGCTTAAAATTCTCTCCATAAAACCCGAGTATTTTACCACTGGGATATTCAATTTTCAAAATCCTGTCCAGATTTCTGAATCCCAGGTAAACTATTTTCTTTTGCTCATCAAAATAAAAGGCATTCTCATGCGGATCAAATCTGAGATTTGTATCCGCTTCCCCTTTATAGTAATCAAAATCAGTGCCTGGCAAATGGTCTGATGATTTCCACGACCATACCAGCTTACCTTTTTCATCATACTCCACTAAAGTTCCAAACCTGCCTGGCTTATAATTACCTATTAATGATCGATCCGGAGATGTAACTATATAATTGCTGTCATGTACCGAAATCTCTTTGCACATCAGTATTTGCATACCCATGATCATGTAGTGTCCGTTGGAGAGTTTTACAAATTCATGATGGTACTTTTCCACGCCTGTATCCACTAAGTAGCTGTGAGTAGGTGCATGCCATAAAATACTGCCGTCAAATCCTATCTCGTAAGCATCTACGTTCCTGATAAAAGTAAGGGAAGGCCGCGGCGTAAAATTAAGATCGCCCATAACACCTCCTATACCGTTGGTATCTGGTATAAACCATACCGGATTGCCCTTCATATCATAGAGCACACCTCCGGCATCTACAGATACAAAATAATCCCGGCAGGCTACAGTGGCCGGCTTAGTAACCCGGAGTCGCAATTTCGAAGTATCCACATGTTCATTCTTCATGGTACTGAAATGGTACAATTTGCTCTTCTTGCCGGTCTTTAAGCCAGGATAATAAAACCGCCAGGTATACTCTGCACCAAAGAATGGAACTTCCAATACATTTTCAGTACCTGTGCATTCATACACGTTAATAATATTTCTTGAAAATGAAGTACTGTCTTTGAAATTACCTCCGGCAATCTCAATATTGTATACCTGCTGCTTTGGTTTTTCATTGATCGAAAAACCAACCATTCTGTAATTTAATTTACTGCCTTCAATTGGCAGTATTTGCGCGCCGGAATGGGTTATCATCAATAGTAATATCCCCGTTAAGCAGATTTTAAACATAAATTATGATGTACTATTTTGTAGGGTTAATGAATAATTCCACTATTGTGGTTTGATGAAATCTGATTTTTATCTCCCCAAATATACAAAATGGGTTTTGAAATCAGCTCTTTTTGTGCGCCTCAGCACCTTTATAACAATTACAAAACTGAAGTAACCTACAGTTGATTCAGTGCCTTACTTTAATGTCTTCCGTCCCAGTTTGCTGTGATTATATCCGTATACAAAATATAGGGCAAGGCCTACTACCAGCCAGATCATAAAACGCTCCCAGTTGGTAGCGCCCGACTCCGAAAGAAGGTAGGTGCAGCACAAAAATCCAAGTACGGGAATGATTGAAAAATTTTTCAAAAAAGATAATATAGTTGTTACCAGAAATGTGATACCAAACAGAAAAAAGGGCACTTTGGTTCGGATAACTTCCCAGGTTACATTTCCTTTCGCATCAGCAAAATTCAGGTAACCTTTAAACCCGCCAGGGTAAAATAACTGAAACAAAATTATTGATACTATAAACAGTAATGGCACTATCCATTTCCCGTTCAGGTAAGGGGTTTTAAATTTACTCTGCAACCGGTGCGGGTCGTTCTGCAGCTTTAATATTCCGCCGCAAACCAGCACAAATGCAAACAGAGTTCCCACACTTGTAAGGTCTACTACTACCCCAAGGTTCATAAACAATGCCGGTATACCCACCACCAGCCCGGTGAGCACAGTGCTGAATGATGGCGTCTTATATCTGGGATGAAGGCGGGCAAAGATGGGCGGCAATAGTCCGTCACGGCTCATGCTCATCCATATGCGCGGCTGCCCCAGCTGAAAAACCAGCAACACACTGGCAGTTGCAATTACTGCGCTTATCGAAATAACACCTGCTATCCAGTTGGCCCATTTACTGTTCATGGTACTGAATACATAGGCCAGCGGGTCGCCCACATTAAGATGGGTATAACTGGTCATACCGGTAAGCACCAATGCCACAAGAATATATACAATCGTACAGATAATTAAAGAATAAAACATAGCTCTGGGCAGGTCGCGTTGCGGATTCCGGCATTCTTCTGCAGTAGTACTTATCGCATCAAAACCTATATAAGAAAAGAAAACAGCCGACGTGCCGGTAAGTACTCCGCCTATCCCGTTGGGCAGGAATGGGGTCCAGTTGCTGGTATTTACATAAAAGCATCCGGCTACCATCACCAGCAGTATTATGGCCATCTTCAGTATCACCATTACATTGGTACTTCGCCTCGACTCCTTAATACCGATATAAATCACCCAGGTGATAACAAATGTGATAAGAAATGCAGGTATATTACAGATAAAACGCACGCCTCCTGCTATGGGTGCATTGGCCCAGGCAAGCTTAGCTGCATCCGTAAGCTGGTCTTTAGCCGTCCAGTAGTCGGTGGCAAGATATTCCGGTATATGCGGCCTGAAGCTGCCTATTCTTATACTATCTACCAGGGAGCAGAAATAATCGCTCCACGATATTGCCACTGCAATATTTCCTATAGCATACTCCATCAACAGGTCCCACCCTATTATCCAGGCTATCAGCTCTCCAAAGGCCACATAACTATAAGTATATGCGCTGCCCGAAACTGGAACCATACTGGCAAACTCTGCATAGCAGATAGCCGAAAACCCGCATGCCACCGAAATAAACAGGAACAACAGAATAATGCCCGGCCCGCCATCAAAACTGGCCTTGCCTATAGTACTGAATATACCCGCGCCTACAATAGCAGCAATACCCATAAAGGTAAGGTCGCGCACAGTAAGTACCTTTTGCATGTTACGTGCATGGCCCTCTATCAGCCCCTCAGCCACTTCTTCATTAATATGATCCAGCGTTTTTTTCCGGAAAAGGTCTTGCTTCATGATGGAATCAAAAGTAATTGATTGGTTTTATTAAGTTTATTTTCTTTCGCTCCACTGTACAAAAAAATGTACACCTCAATCCAAACAATCAAACAACTCCTTCAAATCCAATTCAAAACCGGGCAGAACAGCCGTGGTAACCACATCGCCGGAAACCATTGGCCTTGATATAACATAGTGGTCCCCTACCAGCCTGTTGACCAGAAATGTCCGGTCTTGCGGAGAAACAATCCAATACTCCAGCACTCCCGATTCTTCATAAATGTCAAACTTATTTTTCAGTTCTTTTACATTATTGCTTGGCGATAGAATTTCCACCACAATGTCAGGTGCCCCGACACAACCTCTTTTATCATATTTTGAGGTATCACAAACCACACATACATCTGGCTGGAGGACAGTGTATATATCTTTATCCTCTTTTGACTTCCTTGGAAAACGTACATCAAAAGGGGCAACAAACGCCTTACATTTTTGTTTCTTCAAAAAATTTCTGAGATCTGCATATATTTCACCGGCCAGAACCTGGTGGTCAAAATTCGGCGCAGGACTCATCTTAAATATCTTGCCTTTTATAAGCTCTACCCTGTCCTCAAACTGCCATTTGAAGTAATCCGCATAGCTGTATATTTTATTTAGATCAAGATCGGCCAGTTCCATTTATAAAAATCGTTTATGCAAATTTAAGTTATTTCTATCACGAAAAACACCTCTGATGCTTAGCGCAGTCTCCCACACTTAGGTGGTTGTCTATCCCGTTTTGCCGCAGGAATAAAAATATTGCCTGTTAGCTAATTGACATTCGGTAAACGATCAAAGCGATGATCTGATTACTAAAGCAGGTTCCTGCTTCTCCCGGAATAATATACCTGGGAAGCATGTTTAGTCAGGATATAAATCTTTATCAACTTATCAACCTATAAACCTATCAACTTACCTGTTTATCAACTTATCAGCTTATGCCTCAATAAAAAAACAACCCGCAGAATTCATCTGCGGGCTGTTTTTATGTTGT
The DNA here is from genome assembly GCA_903835005.1 of uncultured Bacteroidota bacterium. Lineage (GTDB taxonomy): Bacteria > Bacteroidota > Bacteroidia > Chitinophagales > Chitinophagaceae > Nemorincola. Next base: position 82,585 of record CAILLK010000048.1, read on the forward strand.
CTTAAATCATGCTATTGCAACTTCACAAGCTTCTCTGTTTTAAGCAGATGGTTGTTTTCGTCGTATATCATAAGTATGTAATTTCCGTTGTTCAGTCCGCCAACATTGAGGCTGATAGCTTCCTGATGATCTATCAGTATGCTGCCATCTATATTAAGTACCGATACAAAAACCTTAACCGGTGCATCTATATGTATGATGGAACTGGCAGGATTTGGATAGATGCGGATATCATATGCCGGTGTTACAACCGGATGGACTGCAAGCGATGTATCGGCCAGCAATACCCAGAAGGTATCGGAAGTACGCGCACAACCATTCACATCTGTAACCGTAACTGTATAGTAGGTACTGTCAGCGCCGCGCTCAGGAGTATTATTGCTCGTAGCGCCAGGTATCGCTGAACCATCCATATTCCACTGATAACCTACAAATGAACCGGTAAACAGCAGGTACGGAATAGTATCAAGTGAGATAACCGGAACAGGAGGATTCAGAACCGTGGTAGCTGCGAATGTTTCGCTGCACGTACCATTACTGATCATAGCTGAATATGATCCGGGAGTAGTGGCATAATAAGTGTCAGTGATAGCTCCCGGTATTGCCACTCCACCAAGATACCAAGTATACGCCAGCCCGCTGCCGCCGCCTGCCGTAGCTACATAAAGCTTAACCAGGTTGGTGTCGCATAATGTTGCCGAAGGAGTTGGAAGAAGTGCGCTTGATGGTATGGTAGCGCCTATAGTAACATTTACAGTTGCTGAGTTGGTGCAGCCTGTGCCTCCCGAAACTGTATAGGATATTACTGCACTTCCCGTAGAAACTCCGGTAACCACACCACTCGTACTTACCGTAGCAACAGCAGTATTACTGCTGCTCCATGTGCCGCCGGTGGTAGTCTCGGTAAGGGTACCGGTTGATCCCTGGCAGATAGTTGTTGAAGTTCCGCCTATTGCTGCTACTGCTGGTCCTGCAAGTACATCTATAGTTACAGCTACCATTGTTGCACAACCCGTGCCATTGGTAACCGTATATTCAATAGAATCAATTCCACCGGAAACGCCGCTTACAATGCCTGAAGTGCCTACTGTAGCAATCGTTGTTGTAACACTGCTCCATATACCGGTTGCAGTCGCATCAGTCATCGTAGCTGTTGCTCCCTGGCAAACAACCGACGGGCCAACAATTGCTGCAACTACCGGATAGGCCACTGTAGATACGATGGCGCTGCCGGACATTGTTGCTGTACAGGTAACTGAAGGATCAGTGGCAATAACTGTATAAGTACCTACTGCCGTCTGCAAACTATAATCTAGTGCACCACCTGTACCAGCCATAGTAGGCCCGACTGCTGTAACACCATTAAATAACTGGTAATTAACCCCAACCACTGATCCGCTCAAACCAACATCAACACCAGTGCCACCAACACAGTATGCACCACCGCCTGTCATTGCAAAAACTGTTGGAGCCGGATTAGTAGTAATAGAAGGTGCACCGGTCATATTATTGGTACATCCGTAAGTAGTATCGGTAGCTACACATGAATAGGTACCCACTGTAGTCTGTAATCCGAAATCAAGTGCCATGCCTGTACCATTCATCGCAAGGCCGGTAGGTACACCGCCAACTGATAACTGATAACTTTTACCCAATTCTGAGCCACTTAAAGTAACATCAACACCTGTACCACCGGCACAATAAGCGCCACCACCTGTAAGGTTAAATATTGCCGGTAATGGAACAACTGTTATTACAACACTACCGCTCATGGTAGCTGTACAGCCAAAACTAAGATCAATTGCTACAATTGTATAGGTACCTGCTGCTGTCTGGAAACCGAAATCAAGAGGACCGCCTATCCCGGAAAGGGTAGTAACAAGTGAGCCACCATTATATAATGAATAATTAATACCAAAATCTGAGTTATCAAGGCCTATATCAAAACCAGTACCACCTGCACAATAACCGCCGCCGCCACCAGTAACATTATAGGCAGTAGGCAGCGGATTGATAACTACTGTTGCACTCAGCAACATATTGCTGGTGCAACCGGTAACTGTATTTGTAGCAACTGCGGTATAAGTTCCTGCAGCTGTCTGATTCAGGAAGTCAATAGCAGAACCTGTTCCGGCTACCGGCAAACCAATTGGGAATCCCCCAAGTATCAGCTGGTAACTAACGCCCACTTCCGAACCACTCTGTGCAACATCTACACCTGCTCCACCGGAGCAATAAGAACCACCACCGGTTACATTATAAGTAAGTGGCAATGGATCAATAGTTATAATTACGCTGCCGGTCATATTATTAACACAGGTTGTAGAAGAGCTGGTACCTATTACAGTATAAGTTCCTCCTGCTGTCTGCAGACCGAAATCAAGTGAGCCGCCTGTTCCCGCAACTGGTACGCCAACCGGCACTGCACCGAGATATAAAAGATAATTTACGCCAATGTCCGAGTTACTTAAACCCACATGTACTCCTGTACCGCCGGTACAATATCCGCCGCCGCCTGTTACATTATAAGCTGTAGGCAAAGGAAGTATGGTAATTGCAACACCTCCTGTCATATTGTTGGTGCAACTGGTAGTAGTATTGGTAGCTACAACCGAATAAAAACCTGCTGTAGTCTGCAATCCCCACGATAAAGCTGCTCCGGTACCGGCCTTTGGCGCGCCAAACGGAACAAAGGAAAGGTAAAGCTGGTAACTTACTCCAACCTGGGAATTTGCAAGCCCGATATTCAATCCGGCGCCGCCTGTGCAATAACTGCCACCACCGGTAACAGCATAAGCAGTAGGCAATGCGTTGATAACTACTATTGCACTACCGGTCATATTGCTGGTGCACGATGTTGTGGCATTAATAGCTACAACTGTATATGTTCCGGCACCCGTCTGCATACCGAATGTAATTGCAGAGCCGGTACCTGCTACCGGTGTACCTGCAGAAACACCACCTATATACAATTGGTAATTGATACCAACTGCTGAACCTGAAAGGCCAACTGCTACACCTGTGCCACCGGCACAATAATTACCACCACCGGTAACACTAAATGTGCCCGGTAACGGATTGTTGGTAATAATAGCACTGCCGGTCATATTCGCAGTACATCCTGTAGCAACAATAGTTGCTACTACAGTATAGGTAGCTGCTGTAGTTTGTGGTCCGAAGGTAATCGCTGAACCCGTTCCTGTAACTGCTGCACCGGAAATAACCCCGCCTTTATACAACTGGTAAGATGTACCCACAACTGAGCTGGCCAAACCAACATTAAGCCCAAGTGCACCCGTGCAAACAGCGCCGCCACCTGTAACGGAGAAGGCTGCAGGTGCTGGATTAATACTGATAACAGCGCTGCCCAGCATATTGTTGGTGCAGCCTGTAGTGGTATTGGTTGCTGTTGCTGTATAAGTACCTGCTGATGTCTGTGGACCAAATGTAATTGGCAAACCTGTGCCTGCAACCGGAGAACCAACCGGCAATCCGGAGAGCATCAGCTGGTAGGTAACACCCGCAGCTGATCCAGTTTGGTTAACTGTAACACCTGCACCACCCGCGCAATAACTGCCGGTACCGGTTACAGTATATTGGGTAGGTAATGCATTAATGGAAACTGAAGCGCTGCCGCCCATTGTCAGTGTACAACTGGTAGTGGGGTTGGTAGCTACAACAGTATAAATTCCGGCAACTGTCTGGAGGCCCATATCAAGGGCAGCAAGTGTGCCGGGTACTATCGGACCAACATTAACTCCACCTCTCTGCAACTGATAATTGATACCGGCATCAGAACCGCTCAGTCCAACATCACTGCCTGTACTGCCTGCACAATAACCACCACCACCGGTAACAGTATATGGATTTGGTAAAGGATTAATGGTAACTGCAGTTACAGACTGAGGTCCCCAGCAACCGCCGCTGAGTGCCCTGAAGTAATAGGTATTTGTAGCAGTAACTATTTGCGGAGTGCCGCCCAGAGCTATACTTGTTCCACCTGATGTAGTACCTTCATAATAAATAGTACCAAGGCCTACCAGGGATGCATTCAAAGTAGTGAATCCACATGCCGTACCACCACCTGTTACTGTAGGTGTGTTCGGTAAGGCATTAACGGTAATATTCACTGTGCTTACAGCTGCAGTACAAGGCCCTGCGCCATCAGGGTCATTGGTTGTTAATGTTAAAGTGACCACACCAGAACCTATTGTTGGAGTATAGGTAGAGGTTAATGAAGAAGCATTGGAGAAAGTTCCGCTTGGTGCCGTCCAGGTCGAAGTGGAAGCGCCGCCGCCTATACTTCCGGCAAGTGTTATTGTTGTGCCTGCACATATAGACTGCGGAAGACCGGCATTCGCAGTTGCAGCAGTATTAATGGTTACTGCAGTGCTGCCTTGCGTGCCCCAGCATCCGGCTGCTGATTGTGAATTGAAATAATATGTTCCGGATGAAGTAACAACCTGGGAAGCAGAAGGTGTTGAGGTTGATGTACCACCTGATGTTGTTCCCTGGAAATAGATGGTACCACCACCACCACCGGAAGCGGTCACGGTAGTGGATCCGCAGAAAGTTCCTGCACCGGCAACTACTGTTGCAGCCGGAACCGGATTAATAACTACAGTTGCACTGCCTTGTGTGCCCCAGCACGTACCGTTATATGCCCTGAAATAGTAAGTACCGGAAGCTGCTATTACCTGCGATGAGGATGGTGTAGCAAGCGAAACACCATTCGATACGGCGCCCTCATAATAAATGGTACCATCTCCCAGGTTCGAGGCATTCAAGGTAGTAGTACCACCGCAGAAGCTGCCACCACCAGTTACAGTTACAGTTGAAGGTGTTGGATTGATTGAAACGGTAACACTTCCCTGAGGGCCCCAGCAACCTAAAGCCGATTGAGCATTGAAATAATAAGTGCCTGAGGCCGAAACTACCTGAGAAACAGAAGGAGTAGATGTAGATGTTCCGCCTGAAGTAGTCCCCTGGAAATAGATAGTTCCGCTACCACCGTTTGCAGCTGTAATTGTTGTATTACCACAGTATGTTCCAGCACCGCTCACAGTAACTACTGTTGGTTGCGGATTTACAGTCATGGTTACTGTATTTGAGGTTGCTGTTGCAGGCGATACACAGGAACCACCAACTACTGTCATGATACAATAGACAGTATTGCCATTAGCCAGGCTGCTGGAAGAATAAAATGGGGAAGTACCAACCGAAGATCCGTTTAAGAACCACTGATAAGTAGGAGATGTGCCACCGTTCGTGGGAGTTGGCGTAAAAGTAACACCTGTACCCGCGCAGATTGCGCCGCCAGGCACACCACTTACTGATACAGATGGAGCCACTGCCGATGCAATAGAAAGTGTACCGAAATTGGTACCAGCAGAACCGGTAGCAATTCCAACAATTCCAAGATCTGTCTGGGCAAAAATATTGCCTGTTGATGAGCCAACTGTATTTGCTGTAACCTGCAGATTGGCGATAGTTATTGCATCTATATGAGTAGTAGTTGGTGAATTAAAATTTATGGTCAGCAAACCGGCGGTAATACTGGTAACACCGATAGTAACATCACCTCCGACAGCACTGATTGTTGGCAATACTGCTACAAACGACCAGCCTACAGGCGGGGCAAGTACCAGCTGGCTCGCACCTGCCGGAAAGTCATTTGTTGCTCCTTCAGTTATGGTAATGGTACCTACGTTGGTAGGCGATGTTGCTACAGTGCTGCAAATAGCGCCGCCGTTCGGAGCCGGAACAACTGTAACGGCTGAAAAGCCGGTAAAACCAGCTAAACAAAGCAGTATAACCAATAAGCCGGTTCTGATGGATTTACAACGAAAATTGCCTGATGTGTTAGGGTAATCTGACGTGAGTAAAACGTTTCTTTTCATATGCCTGTTCTTAAATAGAGAATTAATTTCCTTAATAAATGGTAAACTTACTAAAAAAAGATTAGAGACAAAAAAAATACATTAACTTTTTGAGAAAAAAATATTTGGCTGGCTGGCAAATCAACTCACAGTTAATTTATACCATTATATGCACAATAATTATCAGTATTAAATAATTTCAGACATACTGTTTTCTGAATTTTAAAGCATACAAATCAATAAGTGAGGTTACCAAAATAATTATTATTATAAAAATTAACTACTATCCTACCACGAGTTTATTTCTTTTTACTAATCGAAATCACGTCAACGAAGACAGGTTGATCTCCGTAACAAAAATTCAATAAAATAAAAATCCTTTCAGATTCCCTGAATGAGGGCACCTGAAAGGATAATTTTATATATTAATGAATAACCTGTACCTGCTTAGCAAAATCAGAAAGTAACCTTTTAGTTAATCCTGAATTATGCTTCTGCTGGCTGCTCAGTGCTTTCACCCTCAGTGGCGTCAGCTTCCGCTTCCGCTATCTGGGCTGCTCTTGCGCTGTTTTTCTCTTCAATTTTGCGCACTGATTCTTTCATTGTTTCGTGGCGTTTTTCGCTCTTGTGCCGGCGGTGTGTTTCCTCGCGTTTAGCTACCAGTTCCTCATGTTCGCCATTCCATTTTTCGAATTTCTCCATTGCTGTTGTTTCATCAAACAGACCCAGCGATACACCACGCATCAGGTGCTTAAGGAACAATACCCCTTTAAAGGACAAAATACGACGGCAGGTATTCGTTGGCTGTGCGCCTTTCTCCAGCCAGTGAAGCGAACGTTCACGACTTATCCTTACAGTTGCAGGAACCGTCAGCGGATTGTACGTACCTAATTTTTCAATAAATTTACCATCCCTGGGAGCTGTTGTGCTTGCCACGACGATGAAATAGAATGGGCGCTTTTTCGACCCATGTCTCTGAAGACGAATCTTAACAGACATAATAATAGAAATTATTTTGTGTTAAACAATAAAATTTTCGGACTGCAAATATAGTACACTTCATTGATAAACCCAAAAGCGCTCAGAAATTTTAGTTTCCCGGAATAATCTCCTTGTTTGAAACATAAAAGTGGCTAAATAAATATCAAACAAATACAACGTGTTGTCAGTAAGAACTTAATTTTTCTGCACATTCGTGAGCCCGATTGCTTTCCGTTTATTTTAAAAAATCTTTCTTAGTGGTGAATCTAAATCAATAAAATACCAAAAAAAAATTTTAACTTGCAAGTCTAAATATAAAACTATATGAAGAAACTACTATTAATTCTATGTCTTGGCTGCATGGCAAACCTATCCAAAGCCCAGGACGCGACCTACCAATCTGTTCAGGATAGCCATCATAAGGTGCTCGGCTATATCAAAGGAGGTACGATTACAGATGCCAAAAATAATTTTCTCGGCGAATTTAAATCTGGCAATAACGGCTCATCAGTTATTACTGATAAAAACCATAATACAATAGGCTATCTTATTCAGAGTAAAATAATACAGGATGCCAATCACAAAATGTTGGGTAATATTAATACTCAGAAGGGATCAAATATATGTACTGTAAGCGATGGGGAAGGAAAGACCCTCGGCTTTATAAATATGGAAAACGGCGCCATACAGGACATCAACCACAGCATAATAGGATATGAAATAAGCACCGAGTTAATGTGGGCTGCCCCATACTTCTTCTTCTTTAAATTCTAATTTGAACTTTTATAGAGTAACCTCACTGATTTAGCCTTATTGTTGGTTAGTTAGTGAGGTTTTTTACTACTTTGATCACTCTAAAATCAATAGCGAATGATTAAACATTTTACACTTTCCATTGCTCTCTTACTTGCCGGAACTGCGTTTGCACAAATTCCCAATGCCAGTTTTGAAAACTGGACCCATACAGCAACCTCAGGCGCGGGTGGCACCGCGGGATATGACCAGCCTGTGAGCTGGGGTACTGCCAATGCATTTATTTCTACACTCGACTCTGTTTATACTTGTATCAAAGGCACTCCTGCACTTGTCGGTTCGTATTACATCAAACTGCTCTCTAAAGCAGTACCAATTCTAGGTGCAATTCCGGGTGTTGCAGTAACCGGAGCTATAACAGTCACTGGTACTACCTATAGTGTTTCCGGGGGCTTTCCTTTCAATTCAAGACCGGCAAATCTTACAGGCCAGTGGCAATACATGGCCAGCGGCGCAGATCAGGGCCATATAGTGGTGTTTTTATCGAAATGGAATAGTGCCCTCAATAAAAAAGATACGGTATCTTTTACAAATTATACATTGCCTGGTATGGCAATGACATGGGCGTCGTTCTCAATCCCACTCACCTACCAGAAGGGCAGCATTCCAGATACGGCAATGATTCTTCTGGCTTCAAGTGGAACTACACCTGTTGCAGGCAGTTACCTGTCTGTTGATACTCTTCTGTTTACAGGCACTGTACCATCCGGTGTAGTAACAGTGGTTAATGATCATGCAACAACAACTATTTATCCTAATCCGGCAAAAGACAGGGCTACCATTTATTATTACAGCCTGTTTTCGGGCCAGATGACTATTACAATCACGGATATTGCTGGCAAAATAATCAGGCAGCAAAATTCAAGAATTGGAATTGGATCAAATGATATTCAGCTCGATCTCAGTGGGCTTATAAGAGGAAATTACCTGGTCAATATGACTGATGGCATGGGAACCGATTGCAAAAAATTAGCCATAGAATAACTAAATCCATATTTATGATGAATACCACCAAGGTTTACTTATTTAGTTTATTATTTGCTTTGCCTTTTATGGCTGCTGCTCAAACTAAAACTGAAACCATTAAAGTTGCAGGCAATTGCAGTATGTGCCAGAAACACATCGAAACTGCTGCAAAAAAAGCCGGAGCATCGGAGGCAAAATGGAATAAAAAAACCAAAGAACTGACTGTTTCATTCGATCAGTCCAAAACATCGGATGATGCTATTCAGAAAGCTGTTGCTGCTTCTGGCTACGATACCGAAAAATATGCCGGCGATGAAAAAGCATACAATGGCCTCGATGAGTGCTGTCAGTATGAAGGAAAAAAGAAAACCGGAGCGGGAAAGTAAATACTGATATTGATATCATTTACTCTTGGTTAATGAATTTATTTTTATTGTTCATACCAGCTTTTGCACTTAAATTGTGAATTCATTTAAAAACTGAAAATAATGAAAACTGTAAAAATCATGATCGCTGCCGTTCTTATCGCAGCATCTTTTAGTCAGGCCGCCAAGGCGCAGGACAAGCAGAAAACAGAAACTAAAAGTACTACGTCTGTTACTAAGCTGAAAGACCACAAATGCAATGCCAAATGCAACGCCGCTGCACATAACTATGTTCATGGCGAGAAAGGGCATGTATGCACCGACGCCTACAAAAAGACAACTAAGAAAGCTTAGTACATAACAAAATAATTTCATTTCAGAGACCTTGAATGAGGCCTCTTTTTTTATATAGTCACTGATGTAAAAACATCAGGCGCTCTTCGGTTATCGCCTTTTTATCTGAAAAAAATTCGGTCCGCAGGATTGTATCACATATACCCCTCATCGCTCATACTCAGAAATTCATTCCCTGCAATAATCAGGTGGTCCAGCAGCCTGATCTCCATCAGGGCAGCGCCTTCTTTCAGTTTTGCGGTCAGGTATTTATCCGCATCGCTGGGCTTCTTACTGCCAGATGGGTGATTGTGGGCTATTATAATCTGGTTGGAGTTATACAAAAGGCAGTTCTTCAGTATCATACGCACATCTACTACAGTGGCCGTAATACCCCCGCTGCTAATCAGTTCCGTCTTCAGTATTTTACTGGCCTGGTTCAGGTACACAACACAGAAAACTTCATGATTCAGGTCCTGTAGCATAGGCATAATAATGCTCACGGCTTCAGTACTCTTGTTTATTTTCTTACGCTCTATACCCTCCCCTATCTGCCGGCGGCGGCCCAGTTCCATAGCGGCGCAAATCGTTATTGCTTTCGCATCGCCAATCCCCTTGATTTTCCGCAGCTCCTGTATGCTCAGCCTGCCCAGCTCGCGCAGGTTATTGCCCGCCAGTGCCAGCACATCACTGGCCAGGTCCATCGCCGATTTTTCCCTGTTACCACTTGCAATAAGTATAGTAAGCAACTCCACGTCTGTGAGTGCGGATGCGCCTTTTGCCAGCATCCGTTCTCGGGGCTGTTCTTCTTCGCTCCAGTTTTTTATGGTCTTTTGGTCACTCATTTGAAATGCTGAAAATAAACTTTTTTCCGTTTCAGATTATTGTTATAAAAAATTCCATTCTGTCTATCACCACAAGGTATTGTTGTAATGATATTATTATCAGGTCTTCAGAGTAACTTTGCACACTAAATAAAACAATTTGGCTAACATTTATTCGTATGTGCCTTATAAAGAAACCGGGTATTTTTCCCGCCTGGTTACAGATTATCTCAGCGGGCATCCGGATACCCGGCCATTTTATGATTTTACTCCCGATGCCAGCGGAATTGCCAGGGCTATCGGGCAACGAAGGAATTATCCGGTAAACCGGGAAGTTCTGGTTAACACCCTGAAACGGCAATATTCCGGATTGAGCCATTCTGAAAAAACAGAAGAAAATATCCGGCTACTCAGCCATCAAAACACCTTTACCATTTGCACTGCCCATCAGCCAAATCTGCTCACGGGCTATTTATACTTTATTTATAAAATTATCCACGCCATAAAACTTGCTGAAGAATTAAGTAATCTATATCCCGGCAATCACTTTGTTCCGGTTTACTACATGGGGTCCGAAGACAATGATATTGATGAATTGGGCACTTTCAGATTTCGCGGAGATAAGTTTGTATGGGATGGTAGTGGCCAATCTGGTGCTGTAGGCCGTATGGATACTGCTGGCCTGAAGCCGTTGATCAACTCACTGTTTAAACAATTTGGCCCTCCGGGCAAAAACTGTGATGACCTCCTCGAAATAATTACAGAGGCTTACGCGAAACAGAAAACGATTGGAGCCGCAACTCAATACCTTGTCAATGCATTGTTTGGTCGCTTTGGGTTGGTAGTTCTCGATCCGGACGATGCAGAATTCAAAAAAAGCTTCGTTCCGGTAATGGAAGATGAACTACTGAACAAGGCTTCTTACCCGGTAATTACCGGCCAGATAGAAAAGCTGGGGGAGCATTACAAAATACAAGCCCATCCCAGGGAGATTAACCTCTTTTATCTTGCCGATCAGTTGCGCGAAAGAATAGAGAGAAATGGAGAAAAATGGGTGGTGCTCAATACCGCCATAGAGTGGACAAAAAACGAATTACTTAAAGAACTGAATGAACATCCCGAGCGGTTCAGCCCAAATGTTATGCTCCGTGGCCTGTACCAGGAAACTATTCTGCCAAACGCAGTATTCATTGGTGGTGGTGCCGAAGTAGCTTACTGGCTGCAGTTGAAACCCCTGTTTGAACATTATAAGGTATTCTATCCCGCTGTGCATCTGCGTCAATCAGTAATGTGGGTAGAAAACAGGGAAACTAAATTAAGAGAAAAGCTGGATTTCAGCATCAAAGATATTTTCAGGCCGGAACCCGATCTGCAAAAATATTTTGTTGCAAATCATGCTGCTGCTGATTGGCAAACCGGGATCGAACTCCAGGCTATTGAATCCGTTTTTAGCACTTTAAAAGCAAAAGCATCGGCTGCAGATAGTACACTGGGTCCGGCAGCCGAAGCGGTAATAACTAAAATGAGATACCAGTTGCAATTATTGGAGAAAAAAATGCTTCGCGCAGAAAAGAAAAAAATGCAGGTGCAGATGGATAGAATTACCAGCTTGAAAAATGCACTTTTCCCGGCAGGCGGGCTCCAGGAGCGGATAGAGAACTTCATGGATTACTGGTTGATTCATGGAAGTAACTTTATAGATACACTCAAAAATGGCATGCACCCTCTTGAGCCACAATTTATGATTATAGAATCTGAATAATGAATCGGTACTCTTTCTTATAAAATTACTCCATTAAAGCTGGATAACTGATAACCTTATAGCTTGAAGTTGTATCTAGCTGAAAATAAAAGGGGTTCAGCCTGCCGAATGGCCGCTTTTCCCAGCACCCTAATAGCGTGTCCTTACTGCTGGTGTTAAACGATTGTATTTCATCCGGGTTGAGAAAAATAAACGTACGTTGCGGATTTTCACCCTTTGTTTTCGACAGGAAAATACTTTCCACGGGTGCACCCCAGTTCATCAGAAGCATACTATCAACATTTCGGGGAAGGTTTGTAATTATCGCCTTGGCAATATTCTTTACCTTCATCTGTTCATTGATTCTTTCAAGCACTTCTACGCGATTGATAAAGGTCGGGGCAGCATGAAGGATATAACTGGTGCGAACAATAAAAAGAATAAAAAGGAGCATAATCCCCGTTTTCTTTCTGATAGAGGGTAAAATAAAATAAACAAACGATGCACAGCAGATTACAGTCATCGGCATATATTCACTTTCTATATAAAATACATTTGAATGCTCATCCCTGAATGTAATACAGACAAGTAATAAATAACCTGCGGCAGATAACAGGCTAATTAAAGCCAGCAGATATTTCCTCCTTATTACTAAAGCAATAAGCCCGGAAATAAACAATACTGCAAATAGCCAGTAATTAGTCAGGCAGCTGTGCAGGAAGAATTGCAACTGTCGTGAATTAATAATGTCCCTTAGCAGCGAAACCCGGAAACCGGTAACTTGCTCCATTTTGGTGCTGTCATAGCCGGAATGCATACCTACATATAATTTATAAATCACCAGCCCAAAGAGAACTAGAGTATAAATAACAGTTTGGTGCCTTGTAAAAGGCCAGTTTATCTTCCCGATCCGGAAAAAGAACCATAAAAATAACGCTTCAGAAACTATAAGAGGATGGGTAAAGATGGCCAGGTAAAAGGAAACCAGGAATAGCGGCACCGCAATTATTGATGTGATTTGCTTCCTTGCAACAAAAAAATTGATTGCATAAACAAGCAGGAGCCATGCTGTGCCCTGATGCACCTCATTATTCGGCCAGTAAAATGTAGCGCTGGCAAACAACGTAAGATATAAGCCGAATAATATGGCCAGGTTATATTCCCTGAATCTGAATACCAGCAATAATACCACAGCAAGAAAAAACAGGTTGAAAGATGCGGAATAGAGCATCATTACCCATTGTAGCGGCAGATGCAATCTGTACCCCAATACAGGCAGCACCTGTGTTATGAAAGAGCCATAACGATGCTCCTCAATATGGAAATGGCCATCGTTTATTATCAGGAATAAATTATGCGGCCCGTCCAGAAACAACATCCTTTCCTTGTAAAATACAACAGAAAAGACCAGCAGCAATCCTGTCATTATCACAGACAATATTGCTCCTGCTCTCAGGTTGTTGTAACCATACGATTCAGATGAGGTCTTTTCCGGCATCGGATGTAAATGTAAATATTTATAACCCTATTCATAGACTTAGAAACAGAGAAAGATTTTTGCCGGTCATTAAAATTTACCTTGTTTTTTTTTAACAGGCATGATTTTTGTACAGTATATTTGCTCAAAAATTACTCATATGAAAAGCACGCTTATTACCACAGTATTTTCAGCAGCTGTATTATTGTCTGTTGCCGCTCATGCACAGATTCCGGTAGTTTCAAAAGTTACTAAAGCTTTACCTAAAGTAACATTGGGCCTGAAAGTGGGCGCTAATTTTCAGGACCTGAACAGTAATTCCACTTTCCAGAATTCTTACAAAGGCGGTGTTGTTGGCGGTGCTTTTGTGGGCATTACAAAAAATAAAATGGGCGTTCAGGTTGAAGGACTTATTAAAACTGTAAAATATGCTATAAGCGACGAATTACTGCAAAAAAACCAGAGTAGCGATGTAAATACCGTTAACCTCGATGTCCCAGTTTTATTTGAGTACAGATTTCTTCCCCGGCTCTGGGTACAGATAGGCCCGCAGTTCAGCAGCCTTTTATCTGCTAAAAACGGCAGCACCGATGTTAAGAATAGTTTTAAAACTACCGATTATTCTGGTATTTTAGGCCTTCAGGCTATCTTACCCCTTCATTTCATAGTAGGTGCCCGCTATGTTCTTGGCTTCACAGATATTAACAGCCATGACCTGAGTACAAGTCTTGGCACGGAAGCCTGGCACAACCGGTCATTCCAGATTTATGCTGGCTGGAGATTCCTGTAATTTCTATATTCAGCAATTTAAATAGTATACTTTTGCACCAAATTTCTACTATTTATGAAGCTTAGGTTATTTATTCCTTACTTGTTAATGTCCTTTCTGTTTGTGCCTGCTGCTCAGTGCCAGGTGGCCGGTGAGTTATTTCATCCTGCCGATTCCACTGCGCCAAAGCCTTATTTTGGCATTAAGGCAGGTGTAAATATGCAGTCTATTACAGGTGCCGATTGGGTTTCAGGTTATAATACCGGCTTTTCAGGTGGTTTTTTTGCCGGCTTGCATAAAAACAGGATTGGTGTAAGGCTGGAAATACTGGCAAGTACTACACACTACAAATCGAAGATAAGTATTGATACGGATGGCAATATCGGCGACTTCAATGTAACCTACCTTAATGTCCCGCTGTTGCTTGATTATACCATTATCCGCAATCATCTGTCTCTGCAAGTCGGGCCTCAATACAGCAACATGGTATCTGTCTCTAAAAATTCACAACTGTATGCCGACCCTAAGGTATTATATAAGTCAGGCGAATTTGCCGGGGTTATCGGGTTGGAGGCAAATTTACCTCATAAGATAATTGTTGGAGCCAGATACAATTATTGCTTTACCAATATGAATAACCAGGCTACCACTTCAACTGAAACGTGGCAAAACACATCACTCCAGGTATATATTGGCTACTGCGTCAAATAGTAATGAAGCGTGAGAATGAATCATTCGTGAGCTCACTGGCGCCGCATATTTTCTCAATCAGGGAATGACAACTGCAATACAATTCAGGCTGAATTTCTTAAAATAAATGGCTTATAGTCGGAAGAGACAGATGGTTAGGACATCCATACTTCTTCGATCCGCCGCAGGAGGAAGTAAGCGTAAGCACAAGAATGGCTATAACCGGGGCATAGCGCCTGAATTTTAAGAATAGCTGCATACAGTATAATTATGAATAGTAAAAAGCTCGTTTAACTTTGTACGAAGATAGTAAAAATTATGAAACACATTCATTTTATAGCAATCGGGGGGGCAATAATGCATCAGCTGGCTCTTGCATTGCAGAAAAAAGATTATATAATTACCGGCAGCGATGATGAAATAACCGATCCTGCAAAAACTAATCTGCTTAATGCCGGCCTCCTTCCTGAAAATTATGGCTGGTTTCCCGAAAAAATAGATCCATCATTATCTCCCGCTCCTTCGGATGAGCCTGCCCATAGCGATAGTCTAAGCGGGGTGAGGCCAAGGCCTGATGCAGTTGTTTTGGGCATGCACGCCCGAGCAGATAACCCTGAACTTCTGGCTGCTAAAAGCGCCGGAATCCCTGTTTATTCCTTTCCGCAATATGTTTATGAGGTAAGCAAAAACAAGAAAAGAGTAGTTGTTGCCGGCAGCCATGGCAAAACCACAATCACTTCTATGATCATGCATATCCTTAAGCAGCAGGGCATAGATTTCGATTACCTGGTGGGCGCAAAGGTCGCTGGCTTCGATCAGTCGGTCAGGCTCACTGATGCTCCCCTTATTATTCTGGAGGGCGATGAATATCCCGCATCTGCCGAAGAGCGGAAACCCAAAATATTTTTCTATCATCCCCACATCAGCGTCTTAAGCGGCATTGCATGGGATCACATCAATGTCTTTCCTACCTATGAAATTTACTTCAGCCAGTTTCAGCAATACCTGCAGGGCATGGATAAAGGCGCAAAAGTGTTTTACAACAATGAAGACCCCGAGGTGCGGCGTGCCATACATACATCTGGAGGTGAGTTGAGCGCTGTACCCTACTCTACCCCTCCTTTTCATTACGAAAACGGCTACCCTGTAATGGATACGTCAAATGGCCCGGTAAAACTCTCCATATTCGGCAGGCACAACCTGCTCAATTTGCAGGCTGCCATCGATGTATGTATGGAACTGGGAGTATCAGAATCAAATTGCTACAAGGCAATTGCTTCGTTTACTGGTGCAGCCCGCCGGCTCGAAAAAATCAAAGAGTCTGAACACCTGATGGTTTACCGCGATTTTGCACATGCCCCTAGTAAATTAAAAGCAACACTCGATGCGGTTCGCGAGGCTTATCCCGGCCACCACCTTGTGGCTTGTTTCGAACTCCATACCTTCAGCAGTCTCAATGAGCAGTTTCTCTCCGAATATGCCCATAGCATGGATGCCGCCGATGATGCTATTGTTTATTTCAGCCACCATGCCCTGGATCTGAAAGGATTGCCGGCCCTGGATCCCGTGGCTGTAAAAAAATACTTCGGGCGCCCTGATATTCAGGTCATTGATGAAAGGAAAAAACTCGAAGACGCAGTGAAGATCAGTATGGCAGGAAAAGGCAAGCCCGTATTTTTATTACTCATGAGTTCAGGAACTTTCGATGGAATTGACTGGAATACCTTAAGTTCGCACTCTATTTTATAATTGCATCCATGCCCAAGCTCAATTTAAAAAGACCCATTATCTTTTTCGACCTCGAAACAACCGGAACCGACAATGCCAAAGACCGTATTGTAGAACTGGCACTTGTGAAAATAGCGCCCGATGGAAAGCGCGAAAAATACGTGAAAAGAATAAATCCGGGCATACCTATTCCTCCGGAGGTTACCCTGATCCATGGCATTTCTGATGAGGATGTAAAAAACTGCCAGACATTTAAGCAGATCGCCCATTCGCTTTACGACTGGATGAGGGGTTGCGACCTGGGAGGGTACAATTCCAGCAAATTCGATCTGCCCCTGCTGGCCGAAGAATTCCTCAGGGCTGGCATAAATGTAGATTTTACAGAAAGGCACATGATAGATGTGCAGCAGATATTTTTCAAAATGGAAGCCCGCACACTCAGCGCGGCCTACCAGTTTTATTGCCACAAAGACCTCGAAAACGCGCACAGCGCCGAGGCAGATATTAATGCAACAATCGACGTACTTGAAGCGCAGCTGGACCGGTATACCGAAATCGGCCACGATGTCCCCACCCTGCACCAGTTTACCCATACCGAAGAATATGTGGATTTTGCCCGCCGCATAGTGATGAAGGACGGTCAACCTGTGTTTAATTTCGGGAAATATAAGGGCCGCAAAGTGGAAGATGTATTCACCAGTGAGCCCCAGTATTACGACTGGATGATGCAGGCTGATTTCGCACTGCATACCAAACAAAAAATTTCAGAGATCCTGAACCGGATGAAATTGAAAAAAACAGGGTTTAAGTCTTAATACTAACTGATTATTATTCTCCCTGCCCCGGCTACGGCTTTTTTTGTAAAAAACATACATACTGAACAACTTTTGCAAACATTTTTCAAGATAAATCATTCCATAATCATTATTTTGCCGCCTAATTTAAGAGTCTGATTGAATAAACTAGTAATTATACCGACCTATAACGAAAAGGAGAACATCGAAAAGATTGCCCGCAAGGTATTTTCTTTGCCGGGTGGTTTTCACCTGTTGGTGGTCGATGATGGCTCTCCTGATGGCACTGCAACTATTGTAAAAACACTGCAGAACGAATTCGCCGGTAAATTGCACATCCTCGAACGATCCGGTAAACTGGGCTTGGGTACTGCATATATTGCTGGTTTTAAATGGGCACTGCAAAAAGACTATGAATACATCTTTGAGATGGATGCCGATTTCTCGCACGACCCCGAAGACCTTACCCGCCTCTACGAAGCCTGTGCAAAAGGTGCCGACATGGCTGTAGGCTCAAGGTACACCAAAGGCGGCAAAGTAGTCAACTGGCCGTGGGACCGCATTTTCATATCAAAAGGCGGCGCCCTCTATACCAAAATGATTTTGTGGATGCCCGTCAATGACCCCACTGCCGGCTTTGTATGCTACAGCCGCAAAGTGTTGTCAACCATTCCGCTCGATGAAGTACATTTTATAGGTTATGCCTTCCAGATCGAAATGAAATACCGCGCCTGGAAACTGGGCTTTAAAATCTCCGAAGTCCCCATTACCTTCCGCGACCGCAAAGAAGGCGTCTCTAAAATGAGCAGCGGCATAGTTAAAGAAGCCATGCTGGGGGTTTGGAAAATGCGGGGGTTTTAGGAATAATTGCTCAAATCCGCTATCAACCTAATCAACTTCAATTTATTTTCAAAATGCTTCAAAAGAATTTCAAAAATTTCTGGTTTTTGTAGTTTTATTCCACACTTTTTTTTGCGGTGTATTGTTTCACATTGGCTTGCAACTAGCCAGTTTGTGGCTGCATGATCTGCCTCATTCTCCCGTAGTTTGAGATCTGCCAATGTGAGTTTGTTTGTTTAAGTAATATTCGATGAACCAACCTGGTAGAGTGGCCGGATCGAATTCATCCCAGTTTTTTTTGCCATCCGTAACTTTGAAATGGGCTACGAGCTGATGCTGATCCGGGCCAAAAGAATTGTCGAAGAAATAGGCCTGATATGCCAGTTGTGCTGCAGCATACATAAGATCTAGCGATTTTATGTAGCGCTCTCTGATCCTGTTTTCTGGCACATTATGCCCATTGGATGCCACCCTCAACTTTACCCTTTCCACATTAATTTCAGGGTTGGATGTGGTTACGAAATACAAGTACACTTTGTAGCCTAGGCTGTTGGCCTGCTCCATGAACTGCACCTTGCTGAAGTGTGAGAATACAGTTTCCATAGTGCATTTTTTCCCTGCCTGCAGCAACTGATCAATCAGGAAATTGGAAAGCAACTGGGCAACCATTTCAACAAGGTTTTTTGCATTAAGTTCAACATTATCTCCGGTTAGGGTTATTGCTTCATAAAGGGCTTCTTCATTAAATCCGTTACGGAACAATCCTGAAATAGAAGCGTATTCAGCCAGATGGACCATTGTTATTTTGTCCATCTCATAAGTTGCAAAAGTAAAAGTGCCTTTTGCCAGGTCAACTGCAATATCATCGGCGTTTACATATACGCCAAAGTCTAAAGGACGGCCATTTACCAATGAATTCCTTGCATTTTTTATTATGGTGGACTTGCCCGAACCATTAGGCCCGGCAAACAGGCGGAATCTTTTCATACAGATCAATAAAGGATGATGTTGGCAGGACGGGGAACCACTTTCAGTTCTGTAATTTTTTCTCTGGTGCCGTCTGCAAAAATCTTTACTACCCATCCATCCTCTGCAATAACATTGTACCCCATAACAGTCATTGCATTTGCTGCGGCATTAGTAAAAGCCGTATTGACTATCTCCTTCAATATTTCTGTAGTCAATTCATCATCATCATCAGTCGAATCGCCATTCTTATGCGTATCGCCTTTAACCAAGACAGGTTCACTCAGCGATTTATTATCTGTTTTTACTGATTCGGTCTTAATGGCCTCTGGTTTAGATTTAACTATTGTTGTCCTGCTCATATAGGTATCCGGTTTTCTATAATCTATTATAAAGTTACGAAAATATTGAGATGGAAAATCGCAATGTCTTATAAATATTTCATAAAGCAAATAAACAATAAGAACACAATGCCCGGACAACAAATCCTTCCATTTTCAAACAACTCATATCACATTCCAATGCCGGTGATAACTTATCACCTTATCAAACTATCAACCATAAACCCATCAACTAACGACTAAGGACTTACGACTTACGACTTACGACTTATCAACCACCCCCTCGCCCCCGGACCTTCTGAAAACAACAAATCCAGAATACTCAGGTCAGCCTGAAAGCCTATCCGGTCTTCAAATACCTGGTAATACCTCGGGAAATCAACAGGGGCATTTCCGGCAATCCTCAGGTCTTTAACTTCAGGCGCATATTCTTTCTGGTAGGTATCTGTTAGTTCAGTTCTCAATGGCAGCTTCAGTTGTTTTTGGGCCCATTCCAGCGCAGCAATATTAAAATCAGTGAGATAAGTGAACTTCTGCTCATACAGCGGCCTAAGGCTGTCTTCATAATGATCAAAAAACGGCGACCTTTTATACACCGATACCAGTGTGCGCCAGTGCTGCACCTGCCACCGCTCTTCATTAAATATCTGAACACCGCTCATAGGTTCGCGCTGGTTGCGGCCTTTAACCAGGGGCACAGTGAGCAAAATCGGGTTGTTGGCGCCCGAGATACGGTACCGGTTGCGGTAGCTCATTTTACTGAAATGCTCCCCTTTGTCCAGAATCACAAGGCCTGCCCCTGCCACCTGCATCCACCAGCCTGTGTTCGGAAATGTAAGAAACGGGGATACAATAGTCATTGCTGCAAATGTAAATACAAAAAACTTTTAACAGTAGGGTTAGTCTAATTAGGCATTTAGGGTGCAATTTGGGTTTATATTTGTTCAAAATATTTTAAGAATGGTCAGAAAGGCTGGTATGTTGATTTTGATGCTGTTTTATATCACCAGGTCTGTAGCCATAGATGCATCGGTTTCGCACACCCTTTTCTACAAACCCGATCCTGCCCAAACCGGTAAACTGCTGCCTGAACTGGAGGCATATTGGCAAATCAACCCAAAAACGCTGCATTACAACCTCACACCTGAAAAAACAATAGTTGCCCGCATAAAAACCGATATCCTGTTCACCGACAGTTCGGGTATCATCAGAGAAGACCACTACATTCTGCAGACGGTGCCAAGGACCAATGTACAGGAACTCCGCACCCACAGTATCCTGGAGCTGCGCAGATACACCCTTTCGCCTGGCTTCATTCATATGAAGCTGGTCATGACCGACCTGAACGACAGCACCAACAAGTTCTCTTTAACAGACACATTTACAATACCTGCGCCGGCAAATACTGTTTACTTCAGCGGCCTGCAGCTGCTGGACACCATCATCCCTTCAGCTGCCCAGACCAATTTCTTAAAAAACGGGGTACAGCAGGTTCCGGAATGTGCCAATTTCCTCGACGACAATAAGCAAACCCTCAACTACTATGCCGAGCGATACCTGACCTATAAAATTGCAAAAACGGAATACCCCTTGTTTCAAAGGGTCATGATTTCAAAAAATGATGATGAGGCCTACTTTGCAAGTTTCAATAAAAAAGACTCCATCAAAGAAGAATCGTCGGCTAGGGTTTCAGGCAACTTTGCTATCAGCTCTTTACCATCTGGCAACTATACCCTGAGGGTATTGCTCGAAAATAAAAACCATGACCCTATTGCCTCCCAAACCTTGTTTTTCCAGCGCTACAATAAGCACCCTACGCCCCTCGTTCCCGACACTGCAAAAGCCGTTGCTGCAAAGTCGGCATCTGATACCGGTTTTGAAAAAGTTACTATACTGAACCTGAAAAAAACTTTTATAGCCAGATATTCCCTGAGTGAGGTAAGAGCAATACTTAAAATGCTGTTACCTTTCAGCGATGCCGTTGGAACTTCAACTATCCGCAACTTTCTGAAAAAACCCGACGAGTTGTACATGCGGTATTATGTATACAACTACTTCTTAAACATAGACAAGGACGACCCGGAGAAAGCCTGGAAAGAATTCTCGAAAAAAATTGAAAATGTAATTGATCTGTATTCCAGCCATGGCGTGCCGGGTTATGAAACAGATAGGGGTATCATTTTCCTGCGTTACGGCAAGCCCGATGATATTATAACCGTTGAAAGTGAAAACGGCAGTGTGCCCTATGAAATCTGGCGATACAACCAGATAACGCAGATCAACCGTAAAGAAATCACAGATGCCTTCTTCCTTTTCTACCGGCAGGTTCAGGGTTTATCCGATTTCAGAATACTTCATTCTTCTGTCGACGGGGAAGCCAAAAACATGAACTGGAGGGGCACACTGTATACTTCAGGAAGCAATCAGGCTTCAAGAGCTGAAGAGTATATCGGCAACAGGTAATCAAGGCCCATAAACCTTAGTGTGCAGCCCCTTTGCCATGTTCGGCATTGGCCCATACATTGTCTGTCACCCACTCCATCTGCTTATCCGGTTTTGCTTTGCGCACCTTGCAGTTTTCCATGGCGCACAGCCTGCACTGGTAGTCTTTGCAGCCGTCTATATGTATAAACAGCTCCACCTGGCTCCCGAATTTAGACTTGATCAGTTTTTCCAGCTGCTGAATTTCATTGTCTGCTTCATTAACCGTGTAGTACCAGGGCATGGTCATATGCGCGTCCACATGCATCAGGTTGCCATACTGTATCACCCGCAGATTATGCAGGTCTATCCATTGCGGCTTCCTGCTGGCCTGCAGCAGGGCTATCACTTCCTTAAGCAGGGTTACGTCCATTTCATCCATTATGCCCGATATGGAGCGGCGCAGCACTTTATAACCCGTAATCATAATGATACAGGCAAAACACAGTGCTACAGCCCCGTCCAGCCACTGATACCTGTTACCGGTAAGTATAATGAGCAGCAACCCGATGATTATCGCTACCGTCGACCATGCATCGGTCTGCAGGTGCTTCCCTGCCGACTCCAGTATCATGGAGTTGTTTTTCTTCCCCTTTTTTTCAGCATATTTCCCTGCCAGAAAATTAACGCCTCCCGCTGCCGCTACAATCAGCAGGCCCAGGTCCAGCTTCTGCAGCGGATGAGGCACCAGTAAATGCTGAATAGCCTCAAAAATGATAACAAAACCAGAGAGGACGATCAAAGTACCTTCTACTGCCGATGACAAAAACTCAGCTTTACCATGCCCGTAGGGATGATTGGTATCGCGGGGCATCGCCGCCAGTGTTATGCTGAAAAGGCCCAGGAAACCCGCTATCATGTTTACTATGCCCTCCAGTGCATCGGTAAGCACGGTAACAGACCCTGTAAGGTACCAGGCAAATATTTTTGCCAGAAACAAGACCACTGAAAGTAAGGCTATATTACGCTGAATGGTTACTGGCTTCATGAATAATTATGAACCGGTAAAGGTAGTACTAATTCGTCCTCCTTTTTTGAGTTGATATTTAAAACAGACATTACAAAGATCAGAAATAAATAGCCTTAAAAATGCCAAATTCCTGAGTTTCCACCTGAAAAATACTATATAAAATCAAAAAATATTGGAATTAATACACTTTTTCCAATTTTTATACTACTTTTGTGTAAATTACTTACTATGCAAATCGGCATAAGAACCATCACTGGAATTATTCTTTTCACTATCCTGCTTGCTTTCCGGCAGCAGTGCTCCGCTCAGGATACCTCAGGCTTGCTATACCCGTGTGCAATACTGGTTCAGCTGAATTCTGAACACAACCGCATTGAGGCCCTTACCAGGTCACGGCAGTACAAAAAACTGGAAGAAGTAAAACAGGATGCCGCAGAAGTCATAAAACGGGTTAAACTCGACTTCCATGATCATTTCAACTATTGCACCGTATACTACTACATGGATACAAATGTAGCCCTCATTCAAAAGAAAATGTTCGATGGCATTTTGATGGATTCAGATGGGCTGCTGGTAAAAAACCCGGTCATTAACAGCAAAAATGAGGATTATTTTATCACCTTTTACGGCTCCCCGGTATCGCAGCCAAGCAACAACGAATTACAGACCGATACCTCACTCTATCAATATGACCCTCAGCAACCATTCGGCAGAGGCCTCGTAATCCTGAACGATAAATTCCTTCAGGTGACTTATTATTATAAATTGGGCCTGGACGAAATTGGGTTAGGGAGAAATAAATCAATCAAAAAATATAGTTATCGTTCCCGGAATTTCGAAATAGAGTATTATCCTTTTGCTTATTTATTCAATAAAAACTTAAAAGAAGGAAGTAACAGGAGACACTTGCACATAAATCCGGAAGACCCCAAATAAAATAGTACTGTAGCAGCAATTAAATTGAAAAAACAGCTCTGAAAAAGCGATATATAATAGCCGGGGGTGAAGCCCACGGTGCAAAAAACAGCGAATACAAGCCCTGAAAGGCAATGTCGTTAAGTTAAGGATTATTAAAAACTCAAACAGCTCTGAAAGAGCGATATATAATAGCCGGGGGTGAAGCCCACGGTGCAAAAATCATCGAATACAAACCCTGAAAGGCAATGTCGTTAAGTTAAGGATTATTAAAAACTCAAACAGCTCTGAAAGAGCGAAATATAATAGCCGGGGGTGAAGCCCCCGGTG